>CAYXXU010000055.1:0-32263 GCA_964469155.1 uncultured Bacteroidales bacterium | reverse complement strand
GTTGCTGTACTACCTCTACACAAATCCCTATCAGCCCCCGCATTGGCAGTATAAATTGGGGTATCGTTTTTATAAACAGAAACATCATCTATATATATATATATTCCGTTGTACCAGCCAGAATTATTTACTTGCATAACACTTGTTGATGCGTCATTTTTAAAATTTCCAATTATTAAATATTTTTCGCCTCCGTCAGAAATAAAGTTTCCTTCCACTAAGGTCCAACTGAGTGTATCTGAGATATTAGCAGTATTATTAAATTGAGGTGAAAACGGTAATGGGCAAGAACAATTAATTCCTGAAATTTCATTATCTGAAAAATAGGCACCAATATCATTACTTGACAATTTACTTACATTACACATATTGACATACATCTTAATATGATAGGATGTATTGGATTCTAGTGCTGATTTTAAAGGCACTTCAATATATTCGCGATAATCTTCAAATTCTGATGGACTATAGGTAGAAATACCTGCATATCCATTTCCACTATGTGGCTCTTGAAAACCAAAATTATTTTTTGGGACACTAACTCCATAAAATGTAGAGCATCTGTTAAAGTAATCAGCTCCGGGTGTAAAATAGGAAGTACTCATCCAATGTGAGCATGAGTCAATTTGCGCAACATATGATGGACAACTACAATATTGTTCCAAATCCCCGTTAGGTACCAAATTCTGGGCCTGCACAGGCATAATTGAAATCAGTAGCCAGCAAAAAGCAACAAAATTCTTCCAATATTTCGCAGCATTATTTTTCATGCCGCTAATATACGAATAATTTTTCTTTTGTCGTCATTTTATTTCATTTTATCCAAATAATATTCTACTACATCGTAGTTTTTTAATCAATGAATAAAATAAATATATTACAGTAACAAAAAAAGCATTGCCAAACGGCGGTATTTTTCAACAGCTGCCGGCCCAATTTCCCAAAATTCTTTTAGATGCTCATGCTATTTCCGTTTTCCAAAAAAGTATTTGCCCCTATCATCACATTATGGCAAAACTTAATTTTTACAACAAATTCCTAATCTTATTCTATATTTATTTAATCATTATTTTTTCTTAATGCCTAAATGCCTAAAGTCTTAAAACCTAAGCCGCCTCCATCAAAAACTGAAGCATACAGGTTTTTCCGGCTTCAATCGTAAAATCAAACTCTATATCTTTATAGCCCTCCATCGATAGCTTTCCATGGTATGTTCCGGGCACTATACCATCGTTGTAGGTTTCCCCTTCTTCATCCGCAATTTCCGAAATATTTAACCCAGTAACTACCAAGCTGGTACCGGCGGCAGGTCCTAATCCTTCCTTAAAAAGTATGAGTAATTCCAATATACCGGTAGTTGTTTCTGTGTCAGGAGCTATCAATTTACGCTTCATGTGATGATGCCGGGTCCTGCGCGAAGCTATATAAAGTAAATAAAAAGACATATTGGTAATCCTGTACAATTCCATTGCCTTATCCATTTCTTTATCCAAAAACTTTTTCGATTTTTCCATATGATCCACAAACTCAATTTTCGTAGCCTTATGGGCATCTATCATATCCTGAGGTATCACCGTCAGTGCTTGCATCTGTGTAATATCATCCGTCAAGGTTGTAATAAAGGCAGCATTGATACCCGCACCGGCCAAAGCGGCCGAATGAGCCGAAATCACCTCCAGTATTTTCTTACAATGTATCAATTGATCATCCAGTAGTGTCTTACGTATAAACCATTGGGTATATTTGTTCAGTTCAATCAGGGCTGTAATATGATTGGTAGTCCCGTAAGCACTGGCTACCGAGGCGGCTATACCAAACTCAAATGCAGATTTATCTCTGATCGCAAGACCTTCTTTGGTAAATTCCTTGGTCGAAACATCTAATTTTATAGCCATTTTCTCCTCTGCCTCATGGTTAGTGGCTAATGTGCCAAAAAGCCCTGCCATGTAGGTATTGGCTGTTAATTCTCACGGATACTTTTCACCCGTTGCAATAACACGACTATCTGATAACATTGCGTAAGCGTACTTGTCTTCCATAATCAAAAAAAATTAAAGGTTAATATTTAGAAAACATTTCTGATTTTTTTACAATTTAGCATGAAAGCACTCCCGTATGATATTTTTACGGCCACAAATATACATCACTCTAAAAGCAAAAGCAAGCTTTTTCTTAATTATTTTCTAAACTATTGATAAATAATTCTTACAACGTAGAAATAATAAAGGATTCAATAAACTCATAAAGTTTATTTTAAAATCGATGATTTGTAAAATAATTATTTTTAACAACTGTTACCAATGATTGAAGGACTATTTGTTCCAGTTTTTTCGCATTTTTTGATATCTGTGGTTTTTCATTTACCTGTCTTTACCAGCTTTCAGTACAATCTTTTTGCTGACAAGCCTTTTTGCTTAAAAATTCAATTTCCTTATTGCTTTCTTTCGCTTCCGAACTAACTAAATTATTAATAGAACTGCGTTTAATTTTCGTGGAAACAGGTTCCCTGACAAAAACAACCTTCTACAACAGCCGAAATTCATTTTTTCTTGGTAGAATCCATTTCTATAGTCACGGAAGTGCATTCTTATCCAATGGAATTTCATTCATAAACTGTGGAAATGCTTTCATCATTGGCTGAAATACTTTAAGCGGATAGGATTACACTTTAACACTATGGAATTACTTTCACTGCCCACGGAAATACTTTAAACGACCATGGAACATCCTTCATCACCATGGGAAACAATCTCGCAACTCCCCGAAAACATACTTTTTTTGCGGAATAGAATGGTACACCCGTGGAAATGATTTCTATGCTAACGGAACTTGTTGCATAGTCCTCTCCATCCCCTCCAATCATACACAAATCCTAACATTCTGATAATTCACAGTCAAAAATCTTCCAAAAAATGACAATGAATTACAACTAATGACTATCAATAACGCGTTAGCTATGACTATAAATGATGCGGACCTAATCTTTCTCCACTCGCACTAATACCCATGCGGCAAATTCACCGTAAAGCGCGAACCCCGGTCGAGGGTGCTTTCTACCTGTATGGTGCCCTGGTGGCGGTCGACAATGGCTTTGACCAGTGAAAGGCCCAGGCCGGTTCCATCTTTGATGGTATTTTTAATATTCGAGGCACGGTAGAACTCTTCGAATATATGTGGCAGGTCCTCTTCCGGAATCCCAAAACCCGAATCGGTAACAATAATACGGAAATCCTTATCGTCCGAAAAAACCTGCAAATCGACGGTGCCTCCTTCGGGGGTATATTTGATGGCATTTTGCACCAGGTTGCTGATGACCTCTTCGGTTGAGGACTTTATACCAGAGTATTGGGGGTTGTGGATCACAAATTCGGTAGTGAAGGCAATGTTCTTAGCTTCGGCAGCGGGCCGGCTGGCGTTAACCACGTTAAGCAGTACCTCATTGATATCCATAATTTCCCGGTCGAACTTATTATTAAGCCGCATATTGGTGAGGGCCAGCAGCTCGTAAATAAATTCGTTGATCTTTTGGGTGCGGTTGTAGGCTTTTTCGATGAACTCCTCGTTGCGCGGATCGATGGATGCCACATAATGTTTATACACCACCTCCAGATTGCTTTTTATGGCGGCAATATGTCCTTTAATATCGTGAGTGACGCGTTTTACATACTCATCCTTAATGTTATCCTTTTCTACCAGATCCTGATTGGCTTCCTTTAGCTTTTGTTCCACCTTTCTAAGTCGTCCGGCCAGCGACGAGGTTATATACACTACCAGGTAAGAGGTAGCGGCAAAAATAAGCAGGGCGGAAAACAAATATGCCGGATCGTTCTCAATCAATGACGAAATGTATTTATTGATGGAATAATGTGGCAAAACTCCCAGATACTCTGTTACCGAAAGCGAAGTGAACAGCAGAATTCCGAAAGTTGTGTGGATATAGGTCCACTTTTTCGAAAGCATGATACTGCTGATAACCATGTGGAAGATGTAGAAAATGATAAAAGGGTTTTCAATACCACCGGAGTAATGCAACAGCAGTGTAAGAAAAATAAAATCGGAAAAGATCTGAAAATTGATATTATTCTGAACCTTGCCCAGGCTTTTTTCATCACGTTTGGTGATGAGTGCATCCAGAAACAGAAAATACGCGACGTTGCTTAAGAACAGGAAGCCTGCTATTAAGAACAAAACCGGAAAATTCAATTGCAGGTGGAAAAACAATCTCGAGATACCTGTAGCGAGCAAAATGCCGCCCACAGCAAACCATCTGATATTGCACAACCACAGAACTTTTCGGACGAGATTCTCAGAGTCCGGGAAATAGATCATGCAGTTTACTCCTTTAGGAACCTTTTGATTTCCTTTAGTAAGACTTCCGTTTCAACAGGTTTGCTGATAAAACTGTCGAGCAGGAGATAATATTTTTTTCCTTCTTCGTTTTTGTAATCGACCGAAACCGTACCGTCGGCATTCAGCACCTTCATAACTTTTTCATTATCAAAATTGGGCATACCGCTCATCTGGTTATACATATCTATCATCTGGTTGGTGGCAGCCATGGTTTCTATTCCGGTGAGCATGATGATGGGAGTTGTCTTGAACAGTTCGTTGGTCCTAAGTTTTTTATTCAGATCAAAACCGGCACTGTAGGTTTCCATGTTCACATCGAGAATTATAAGATCAGGTCCGAAACCCTGTGCCACAATATATCCTTCCATACCGCTATAAGCAACTTTGGTTTCGTATCCCTGGGATTGCACCATAATTTCGATTGCGTTGATAAAATCACGGTCATCGTCGACCAAAAGAATTTTTTTTGACATGATTAATAGTTTTTTTTATTATTTGTAACTGAAGAAATTTTAGTTTTCAGGTTTATTTATTTGCATATAATTCGATGATCTTTAAGATAACATGCGCTGCTTTTTCCATTGATTCGACAGGCACATATTCGAACTTGCCATGGAAATTATGCCCGCCGGCAAATATATTCGGACAAGGCAGGCCCATATACGATAGCCTGGCTCCGTCGGTACCTCCGCGTATAGGAACCACCACGGGCACCACTCCTACTTCCTCCATGGCCTGACGAGCGGTTTCGACCACATGGAATACCGGGACCACCATTTCTTTCATATTAAAATACTGATCTTTTAGTTCGAGGCGGAAAACATCGTCGCCATAACGTCCCTTCATGAAATTCACGGCTTCGGTCATGGTTTTCTTCTTCTGTTCGAATTTAGTCTTGTCATGATCGCGAACGATATACTGCAACATGGCATTTTCGACACTGCCTTCCATTTTCACCAAGTGATAAAAACCTTCATAGTTGGCCGTATGTTCCGGACGCTCCTGAGCAGGCAGTAAAGCATTGAATTCCATGGCCAGCAGCATGGCATTTACCATTTTATTTTTGGCATATCCTGGATGAATATTGCGTCCCTGTATGAATATCTTGGCACCGGCCGCATTGAAATTCTCGTATTCCAGTTCTCCGATAGCGCCTCCATCGAGGGTGTAGGCAAAGTCGGCACCGAATTTCTTTACATCAAAATGGTCAACTCCGCGGCCTATCTCTTCGTCGGGAGTGAAACCTACTTTTATGGTTCCATGTTTCACTTCAGGATGCTGCACCAGGTATTCAATGGCTGTGAGAATTTCAGCAATACCTGCCTTATCGTCGGCACCCAACAGGGTGTTGCCGTCGGTGGTAAGCAGGGTCTTTCCGATATATTCTTTCAGTTCGGGAAATTCCTGAGTAGTAAGCACCAGGTTTTTATCCTTATTGATCACTACATCCTCACCTGAATAATTATAAACAAAGTTTGGATTTTCGACTGCACCGGGCATATCGGGACTGGTATCCATGTGCGAAATAAATCCGATGGTCGGGATCTTTTTATCAGTATTTGCCGGAAGGGTAGCCATGAGGTAGCATTTTTCGTCGAGCGAAATATCTACCAGTCCGAGGTCGGTTAGTTCCTGCTTGAGAACGTTGGCCAGGTTGAATTGTTTCTCAGTTGAGGGTGTTGTTTCGGAATTCTCATCCGATTGTGTGTCGATTTTGATGTAATTCAGGAATCGGTTTAATACTTTATCTTTCATTTTTCTCATTTTTTACCACAGTGTATCACAGAGTTTTTCACAGAGTAACACAGTGTTTATTATTATTTTATTATTTACTTAATTACCACAGAGAATGCGGTGTCTTTCCTCCGTTATCTCTGTGGTCAATTTATACTTCTTAATCGTTCTCTTTAGCTCTAAATGATTCCCAGATGAAATAACCTATCAGCGCAATGAATGCCAACAAAGCAACAATTTGTGCACCTCTGGCGCCTTCAGCCCACAGATGGGAATCGAGATTTACATTGAAGAACAAGAGGAATGCACCTACCACACCAAATATGGCAGCACCTGCAATAAATCCTGAAGCAATTAAAATACCACGGTTCGAACGTGCAGTATTGAGTTTTTCATTCTTGGTACTCTTGTTAAACCAATGATTCAGCAAACCGCCCACTACCAATGGTGTATTCAGATCCAAAGGAATAAACATACCCAATGCAAAGGCCAATGGGGAAATCTTTAACCAGTTTAATATTATGGAGATTACAGCACCTATTGAAAGCAGCACCCAGCTAACTCCTGTTCCCGACATCAATGGCTCAATAATGGCAGCCATAGCATTTGCCTGCGGAGCGGTCATCGGATCAGTATGTTCTGCTGTAGGAACAAATCCATAGGCCTTATTCAGAATAAAAATTACACCTCCAACCGTAGCCGCTGAAACCAAAGTTCCGAGGAATTTAAAGGTTTGCTGTTTTGCAGGCGTGGTTCCCAGCCAGTAACCCACTTTCAGGTCGGTGATGAAACCACCGGCCATTGAAAGCGCCGTACAGACGATGCCTCCGATGATCAATGAACTGACCATACCCTGCCATCCTTTCAGACCCACGGCAACCAATACTACAGAAGACAATATCAGCGTCATAAGCGTCATTCCGGAAACGGGATTGGTGCCGACAATGGCAATTGCGTTGGCGGCAACCGTGGTAAAAAGGAAAGAAATGATGAAGATGGTTACCAAAGCAACGACTGCCTGCACCAGAGTAATTTTCACACCAATCAACAGGAATACAAATACAGCAGCGATGGTAAGAAACAGGAATAACATCACAAACGACATTTTCAGATCTTTTTGAGTACGTTCCACCTTAACTTCGCCTTTTGCTTTTCCACCAACACCCGCGGCAAGTTTAAAAGCACTTACAATGACACCCGATGATTTAATAATGCCAATGATACCTGCCATAGCAATTCCACCAATACCTATCGGACGTACAACACCTCTGAAAATATCTTCTGCAGATAAAGCAGCAAATGGATTAACTCCGCCACTACCCTGAATAAATACACTGCCTATATAAAAACCATTCACAATGAGGTCGCCTACTTCATTCACCAATGGAATAAAAACAAACCATGATAATAATGAACCTGCAGCTATGATAAATGAAAATCTCAGCCCGACCAGGTATCCGAAACTGAATATTAAAGCGCTTACATTGAACTTAAATACCATCTTCACCTTATCGGCAAGAACCTCGCCAGCGGGTATCACACGGGTGGTGATCACTTCGCTCCAGAGTCTGAAAGAGGAGAAACAGAAATCGAACAATCCGCCAATGAGTCCGCTCACGATAAGCAGTTTTGCCTGTGTGCCGCCTTTTTCGCCGGTCATTAAAATTTCAGTAGTGGCCGTAGCTTCCGGGAAGGGGAGTTTGCCGTGCATGTCTTTCACGAAGTATTTACGGAAAGGAATAAGGAACAATATACCTAAGAAGCCTCCCAAAAGTGATGAAAAGAATATTTGCCAGAAATCGACCTGAATTTCCGGGTATTTTGCCTGGAGGATATATAATCCGGGAATGGTGAAAACTGCACCGGCAACAATAACACCCGAACTGGCTCCAATAGACTGAATAATGATATTCTGACCCAAAGCATTTTTACGGCGTGCGGCAGCCGAGGCTCCCACAGCAATGATAGAAATGGGAATAGCGGCTTCGAAAACCTGTCCAATCTTTAATCCTGAATAAGCTGCTGCTGCAGAAAAAATAACTGCCATCAACAATCCCATCACCAGCGACCAGGTGGTAACTTCAGGGAATATTTGATTGGCAGGCATCACAGGTATATATTCTTCGCCTGGTTTTAGTTCGCGATAAGCATTTTCGGGCAAACTTTTGGTGGTTGGTTCGAGTTCTGACATAATTTCTCCTTTTATTTTTTTAGTTTATGAATTTCGTTGCGTAATTTTCTGTTGATACGAATTTGATTGATCAGCAAAAAAGAAATAAGGACCAAAATTAACAACATTCCTGAAAAGACAACGTAAGGAAAATTATTTTTCTTAACCGTGTTATCATTCTTTTGACATTCATCGTCATGTTGGATCAGGGAAGTGTTTTCCGATGGACCGCTAATAGCCATATCCGGATTTATCAACCGGGTTGATTCCTGTGTTAAGGAATCTGTAAGCATTGCACATTTCCGTGAGTACAGGTAGGCCTTTTCAAAGTCGTTCAATTGATAATATACTTCTGCTAATTTATCGTAAGCCTCGCGCATTTGAGGTTTTGCATCAATAGATTGGGCAATTTCCAAACTGTTCAGAAAAAAGTTCAAGGCCAGTTCGGTATCGCCCTCCTTAAGTACTTTGTTACCTTTGGTGAGTAAAATAACGGCTACTTTTTTCTGGTTACCGAGTCGCAAACCGAGTTCGGCCGCTTTAAACAAATAATCGTTTGCCTTTTCAGTTTCTCCTTTTTGGTCGGCCAGATCGGCCATTTGTTCATAAGCCGATGATATTCCCTGCTGATTATCAATTTCAGTAAAGATTTTAAATGCTTTTTGGGTGTACCCCTCCGATTTGGGATAATCTTTCATCAAAAAATACAGCACCCCGATATTCAGGAACGACAACCCTATGCGGCTCTTATTTTCTAATTTGGTAAATAGTTCCAATGCCCTGAGGTTGAATTTTAAACTTTCATGATAATTATTGCATTGCTGATAAAGCACACCCATATTCAAAAGGCTTTCGCCCACTCCCAGGGTATCCTTAAACTTCACTTCCAGTTCAACAGACCGGGAATAATACTCAATGGCCTTCGCATAACTGCCCTGCAAATGATACACCTCGCCAATATTATTGAGGGTGCTGGCCATGCCTTCTTCATCTTTCTGCTCCCCATCAATAACGAGGCATCTTTGATAACAAGACAGTGCCTTTTTATATTGTCCCAGGTCCTTAAAAATAATGCCCAGGTTGTTCAGGCACCCTGAAATACCCTTTTTGTCGTTCAGTTTTGTATAAATAGAAAGCGATTGGTAATAAAGAGCTATAGCTTTGTTGTTTTCACCCATAAAGTAATTTACAATACCTGTCAGCTTTAGTGATTTGGCCAGCAAAAGCGAATCGTTTAATTGCTTCGAAAGGTTGATTGCCAGTCTGGAATATTGCAGGGCTTTTTGAGGTTCAGAGTTCCAAAATTCTGTTGTAAGCTCGTGCAGTATTTTAATTCGTTCAGCACCCTGAGTGATAAACAGTTTTTTTTGCAGACTATCAGCCTTGCTTTGGCACAGGCAGGGATGCCATGTTATTGCCGACAGTATCAGAGATAAAGGCAATATCACTATGCATATCAATCTTTTCAAACGTGAATTAATTTGCTTTCAAAAATAGGTAAAAATTTATTTCGGGATGACTTATTTATATCAGCCTAAGCATTGATATTTTTGCGTATTGAGATGAAAAATTTTGTTTTAAAGGATTCACTGTGAGTTGCTGAAATCGGAGTTTGCCACCAATTTGATACCTTTGCAGAAAATTATTGCAATGAACCACTTCTGCTCCTTTATTCTATTATTGATTGCTCTTGCCTCTTGCCCGGCATTTTCCTTTTCCCAAAATCCTTCCGATTCAGCCAGGCACGATACATTAATTATTGTGGGGGTGGGCGATGTGATGCTGGGAACCATCATTCCTTCGCGCATTTATTTGCCGGAAGGCGAAGATTGCTCAAAAGAGTTCGTGAATGTAAAAGATATTATTGAGGCGGCCGATGTGGCCTTTTGCAACCTCGAAGGGGTATTTACCGATACGCCCAATGGAAAGAAACCTTGCAACAACGATAATTGCTGGACCTTCGGCATGCCGACTAAATTTGCCCACTGCCTCACCGATGCCGGTTTCGACCTGATCAGTGTGGCCAACAACCATTGTAAGGATTTTGGAACCACCGGAAAAATCAGCACCGCCAAAGCCCTCGACAGCGCCGGACTGCATTATGCCGGATGGCTTACCCATCCTTATACCATTTATGAAAAAGACAGCATCAAATACGGCTTTTGCGCCTTTTCGCCCGAATCGGGCAACTGCGACATACGCAACTATCCGGAAGCCATAAAAATTGTCCACTACCTTGATTCGGTCTGCGATGTGGTCATCGTTTCTTTCCATAGCGGTGCCGAAGGTCCCGACCACCAGCATGTGCCCCGAAAGGATGAACCCTATTTGGGATATAACCGTGGAAATGTCTATGAGTTTTCACACAAAATGATAGAAGCCGGCGCCGATATCATATTCGGCCATGGCCCCCATGTGACACGCGGCATTGAAGTGTATAATCACCGTTTTATCGCTTACAGCATGGGCAATTTCTGCACGTACAGCCGCATCAGTATTGCAGGTGTGTGTGGTCTGGCCCCCATCATGCAGCTGAGCACCGACCGCAAAGGCAAATTCCTGAAAGCTAAGATCACCTCCACCTATCAGATGAAGTTCCAGCCACCTTTGATCGACCCCGACAAACGCGTGCTGAGGGTGATGCAGAACCTCACCAAAACCGATTTCCCCGAGGTGATGATTAATATCAGCGATGAGGGGGTGGTGACGGAAGGAGAAGAAGTGCCTAAAGTGAACTAAAGTGCCTTAAATGCCTAAAGTACTATTAGGAAATAATGAATATCGAACAAGGAATTTTGAATATTGAGGTGGGCGGGAAAACTTCAACATTCGGCGTTCAGTATTTGGTATTCGATATTTCTTCCTTTTTTCCCCAATCCATCATCCAATTTAGTTTTTCCTCACCTATCTAGCAACTCATCGATATTCATATCGATTTTTTAATACATATATAAATTCCCATCGACCAACATATCGATTCGCTAAACCATGTGTAGATTCACAGGGAAGGAAAAATCGATTGTTTAGGGTCTGGGTACTTTCACACTGACTAAAAAATATATCAATTTCATTCCCTCCAACAAATCAATTATACAATCAATTGATTTTCAGAATTCCGCTTTTTTCCATGGATCAAAAATGTTCGTTTAGTTGCATCGTGCACATTTGTAAATCTCGAAAAAATTTAATTTTTGCGTCAATGCAATAGCTTCGCGACAAGAATATTCCTCTGCATTCTCCGCACCTTTGCGATGAATCATTCTTGTGTCTTGGTTTACTGGAGGCAATAAAATATCTGGGCGTATCCGTTACGCCCCTACTCCCGAATTTGAACTTAAGGCGCTGCCAACTTCTATTGTGTTCTTATGTTTCCTTTAGTCTTCTATGATTCTATGTGCCTATGTGGTGAATCATCAACTCCCAACTTCTTAAATTTTCTTACATTTGCACTCTTAAAATTAACCCCTGAAAATGGCTTCCTATCTTTTTGGTGAAAACAGGCTTGCACATCCTTTGTTTGTCAGAATCAATTCCGGGCGAAACTATATGCTGCTGGCTGAAGCTATAACTAAAGACAGGCAAACAGGCATTTGGACCGCGCGGCTGCTGCAGGAATTTGAAAGTCATCCGTATTTGCGCAAATGTTTGAGCGAAGGCATACGCATCACCCTTACGGGCAACGACATTGTGTTTGTGAGAAAGCGCTGTCGTTTTTGCCGTATCAGGGTTACGCTGGGCAAAGAAAAGCTGAAAGGCCGTCATTTTTCGAAAAACAAGATCACTTATTAAATTATGGAACTACCTACTTAAATTATGGAACTACCTACCAAATACGATCCGAAACTCACCGAAGACAAATGGTATGCCTATTGGCTGCAAAACCGATTTTTCCATTCCGAACCCGATCATCGTCCGGCTTATACCATTGTGATACCTCCGCCCAACGTGACCGGGGTGCTGCACATGGGGCACATTTTGAACAACACCATTCAGGACATCATCATCCGCCGTGCGCGCATGCTGGGCTTCAATGCCTGCTGGGTTCCCGGCACCGATCATGCATCCATTGCCACCGAAGCCAAGGTTGTGGCCAAACTCAAAGCCGAAGGCATAGACAAGAAAGACCTCAGCCGCGACGAATTCCTCAGCCATGCCTGGGAATGGAAAGAAAAACACGGGGGCATCATACTTGACCAATTGAAAAAACTGGGCGCATCCTGCGACTGGGACCGCACCTGTTTCACGATGGATCCTTCGCTCTACGAATCGGTGATCGATGTGTTTATTGATCTTTACGAAAAAGGACTGATATACCGCGGCGTGCGCATGGTGAACTGGGACCCCAGCGCTTTGACAGCCGTTTCGGACGAAGAAGTAATTTATAAGGAAGTAAACTCCAAACTGTATTATGTTCGCTATCGCATTGAAGGTACCACAGACGAATGGATAACGATTGCCACCACCCGCCCCGAGACCATTTTGGGCGATACGGCTGTTTGCGTGCATCCCGAAGACGAGCGTTACCAGCATCTGCGCGGCAAACGCATCATCATCCCCCTGGTGGAACGTTCGGTGCCCCTGATTTTCGACGAATACGTGGAGCGTGAGTTTGGAACTGGCGCTTTGAAAGTGACCCCGGCTCACGACATAAACGACTACAACCTCGGCATCAAACACAAGCTGCCCAGCATTGACATATTCAACGACAACGGAACCCTCAACGCCAAAGCGGAACTCTACATTGGCGAAGACCGTTTTGCCGTTCGCAAAAAGATCACCCAGGAACTTCAAGACAATGGATATTTGGTGAAAACCGAAGACATAGTGAACAAGGTAGGCTTTTCGGAACGCACCGATGCGGTGATTGAACCCAAGCTCTCCATGCAATGGTTCATGAAGATGGCCGACATGGCTAAACCCGCCCTGGATGTGGTGCTGAGCGAAGAAGTGAAATTCTATCCCAGTAAGTTCATCAATACTTACAAGCATTGGATGGAAAACGTAAAGGACTGGTGCATTTCGCGTCAGCTTTGGTGGGGACAACGCATACCCGCTTATTATGCTGCCGACGGAAGCATATTTGTGGCCAAGACCGCCGAAGAAGCTCTGGAAAAAGCTAAGAAAGCAGGATTGAACATTAATGAGCTTACGCAGGATGAAGATGTGCTGGACACCTGGTTTTCTTCCTGGCTGTGGCCCATCTCGGTGTTCGACGGCATTCGTCATCCCGATAACAAAGACATCAACTACTATTATCCTACCAAGGACCTCATCACGGCTCCCGAGATATTGTTTTTCTGGGTGGCCCGCATGATTATGGCCGGTTTGGAATACCGCAAGGCTATCCCTTTCAGCAATGTTTACCTTACGGGAATCGTACGCGACAAACAGGGCCGCAAGATGTCGAAACAGCTGGGCAATTCGCCCGACCCAATCGAACTGATGGAGAAATTCGGAGCTGACGGCGTTCGTATGGGCATGTTGCTGGCTTCGCCTGCCGGCAATGATTTGCCTTTCGATGAATCGCAATGCGAACAGGGACGTAACTTCAGCAACAAGATATGGAATGCTTTCCGCCTCATCAAGGGCTGGCAGGTTGACGACAGCATTCCCCAACCGCAAAGCAGCAAAGTATCCGTTGATTGGTTCAACGCCACCCTCAACAGCAGTATGATAGAGCTGAACGACCATTTCGAAAAATACCGCATGTCTGATGCCATACTGTGCATCTACAAACTGATTTGGGACGATTTCTGTTCCTGGTATCTGGAGATGATTAAACCGGCCTACCAGCAACCCATAGACCGCGCTACTTTTGAATCTACGCTGGATATCTTCGAAAAACTGATGCAGATACTGCATCCTTTTATGCCTTTCATCACCGAAGAACTCTGGCACCACATCCGCGAACGCAAAGAAGGCGAATCGGTGATGATGACTGAAATGCCTAAGGCCGGAGCATTCGATAAAGATTTCCTGGAGAACTTCCGCTATGCGCAGGAAGTCATCACCGAGATACGCACGGTACGTAAGGAAAAAAATATCGCTTTCAAAGAACCCATCAAGCTGATGATTCGCAAGAACAACAACGAAGCTTCTGATACCACCTTCGATTCAGTGGCTGCAAAGTTGTGTAACATAAGTGAGATGGGATATGTCACCGAAAAAGTGGAACAGGCCATAGCATTCCTCATCGGTTCCACTGAATTTTATATTCCTGTGGAAGGGAACATAGACACTGAAGCCGAGATACTGAAACTTCAGGAAGAACTGAAATATCAGCATGGTTTCATTGACTCGGTGATGAAAAAGCTGGGCAACGAGCGTTTCGTGAGTTCTGCTCCCCAACAGGTGGTAGATATTGAACGCAAGAAACTGGCCGATGCACAGTCGAAAATCAACATCATTGAAGAACAAATTCGCTCCCTGAAACAATAAGATCATGTTTTGTACGTTGCTTTGGAAACGAAAATTGCCTGTCGTGGTTCATTGGGTTAGCTGCTGCATACCGAAATATTATCTCCTACTTCTTTGCATGATCGCTTTGAATTCATGCGAAACGAAACATGTTTGCATGGCGGCCCGAAACAACGGAAAGCCTCAGAACTATAACCATAATCTGACACGCTGGGCAAAATATAATGCCAGAAGATGCAATGGTTATGTAAATTTGGGTGTGGTGCCGACCAAAGTTGTCGATTCCGATTTCGAGAGGACAAAAAGGAAACTCGATAAACAGGCCCGCCGTAACCAAAAACGACGCTTGCATTCGAATCTACCCATCATTTAAGAAAGTTATTCTAAAATCTATTCGGCTACCTTCATCTTTCTTTATGGCAGGTAGCCGAAAAAAGATGTATATTAGCGTCGAAATTAAACCCTGTTCCAAAACCAAACGCCATGAAATCAAAGAAAATTGTAAAAACCATCTTTAAAATAGTTGGTATCCTTGTAGGAGTAATCATTATTTTAGCCATTGTGCTTCCTTTGATCTTCAAAAAACAGATCATACAAGCCGTGAAGACTGAGATCAACAAAAGCCTGAATGCTACGGTTGATTTCAAGGATTATCATCTCTCGTTATTCCGCAATTTCCCCAATTTCACTTTGGGTTTGGATAACCTGACGGTGGTGGGTCAGAAAGAATTTGAAAAAGATACCCTGGCCAATATCGAAAAAGTAAGGGTTACCATTGGTTTGTTCAGTGTGATAAAAGGCGATCAATATAACATTAAAAGGATAGCCATTGAAAGCCCAAAGATTAAACTGCTGGTGCTTCACAATGGAAAGGCCAACTGGGATATTGCCAAACCATCCACCGAGAAACCCAAACCGGGCGAAACCGAAAAACCATCGGCCTTCAAACTCTCCATTCAGAAACTCAGCATCAGCCATGCCAATGTGCGTTTCGACGATAAGCAAGCCGACATGCATGCCTCCGTCTATAATCTGAACCATACCCTTTCGGGCGACCTGACGGCAGATATCACTTCCCTTTCGACCAAAACCAGCATCGACACTTTGAACTTCTCTTATGGCGGTATTAAATATCTGCACAAGATGAACCTTGAGATAAAAGCCGATATAGAAGCCGATCTCAAGAATTCGAAATACACTTTCAAAGACAATGAATTCCGCTTCAACGAACTTTACCTGAAACTCGACGGATGGCTGGCAATGCTCAAAGACGGTTACGATATGGACCTGAAATTTGCTGCCGCCAAAACCGATTTCAAGAACTTCCTTTCCCTGGTCCCGGCCATATTCATGAAAGACTTCGACAAGGTGAAAGCCGGCGGAAAATTGGGTTTCGATGGTTATGCCAAAGGGAAGTACAACGAAAAGATCTATCCGGCTTTCGGCCTCAATCTTTCGGTGGATAATGGTTCGTTCCAGTATCCCGGTCTGCCAAAGTCGGTCACCAATATTATCATCAATGCCAATGTAGCCAACAAAGGCGGCAGCCTCGACAACACCCTGGTAAACATCAAAAAACTGCACATCGAAATGGCCGGCAATCCTGTGGATGCTCAGATTTATGTGGCAACTCCCATCTCCGATCCCCAGGTGGATGCCCGGATAAAAGGCCGTATGGACCTTGCTCAGGTAAAGGATTTTTATCCTTTGGAAGAAGGACAGAGTCTGAACGGAATCTTCACAGCAGATGTCACCCTGAAGGGCCGCATGTCGTATATCGACAAAAAACAGTACGAGAAATTCAATGCCAAAGGTCTGCTGAAAGTGGAGAAATTCGCTTATACTTCCAAATCGCTCACCCAACCGGCTAACATCCGTCTGGCCGAACTACGTTTCAGTCCTGCCATGCTTGAACTCACGGGGCTGGATGCCACCATGGGAAAAAGCGATTTCCAGGCCAGCGGTATGGTTGAGAATTATCTTGCCTATTTTTTCCGCAACGAATTGCTGAAAGGAAATTTCAAACTGAACTCCCGCTTCATAGATGTGAGTTCATTCATGAGCAGCAGCGAAACTCCGGCTGCCCCCGAAACCGATAGCGAAGAAGCGCCTTCAACCATGACAGTGATTGAAGTTCCCAAAAACGTCGATTTTGTTTTGACGGCTACAGTAGGAAAGTTGTTATACGAGAAAATGGATGTGACCAACATCAACGGAGGTATCACTCTTCGCGAAAGCACCCTGAATATGGACAAACTTTCGATGAACCTCCTGGGCGGAAGCATGGTGCTGGGAGGAATGTACTCAACCAAGAACCCCGATGTTCCAAAAATTGACCTGCAGGTGGATGGCAAAGGACTGGATATACCGCAGGTGATGAAACACATTCGTGCTGCTTCGAAATTCGCAGGAATTCTCAGACATGCCAGTGGTAATTTTTCCATCAGCATGAAATATGCTTCCGATCTGAAGAAAAACATGTCACCCGATTATGCCACGGTGAATGCTTCCGGAGGTTTAACCACCAGCAATATCACCATTACCAATGCCGATATATTGAACAAACTGTCAGATGCTTTGAAAATAAACCTTTTCAAATCCATTCATGCACAGGATGTGAACCTTACTTTCAGCATTGTGAACGGAACACTGTTTTTGAAACCTTCGGATATTAAATTCAGCAAAAGCGTAATTAACGTGGAAGGATCCATTCGTTTGGACAATACCATCAACCTGGTGCTGAAACTGGGAGTGCCACGCAGCGAATTCGGCACCAAAGCCAACGGCGTGCTGAACGACCTTACTTCAAAAGCATCAGCCTCCGGTGTGCCGGTGAATCTGGGCGAAACGGTTTACCTCGATGTTCTGGTAACCGGAACTACCAAAAAGCCTGTTTTCAAGATAGGACTGAAAGGCAGCATCAACGATCTGGTGAACGACCTGAAGGATAAAGCCAAAGAAGAGATCAAAAAAACGACCGAAGAAGTTATCAATAAAGGTAAGGAAGAAGCCAGTGCACAGGCTCAGAAAATCATGGACGAAGCCCGTGCCAAAGCACAGCAACTGAAAGACGAAGCCAAAAAGGCCGGCGATGCCCTGGTTGCTGAAGCCGACAAACAAGGCAAGGCACTGGAAGATCAGGCCACCAACCCATTCACCAAAGCTGCCGCCAAAGAAAGTCGCAAGCAATTGGTGAAAGTAGCTCAGGATAAGTCGAACAAACTGCAACAGGAAGCCGCTGCCAAGGCCGATAAGTTACTGGCCGATGCCCAGGCTCAAGCTGATAAACTGAAGAAGTAAGACTTTCGGTGCTTCGATCCGCCAAACGGCGGACTCAGCATAAAAGATTGGAGTTCGGAGTTGTTAGAAAAGGAATAACTTTGCGCTTTTATAATCCCATTCTTTACAGTGGAAGACTTCAAGCTGGACATCAATTCGTTTCTCGAAAAAAGCCTAATCATGCCCGTCTTCGATGTCCGCTCCCCTGCGGAATTTGAACATGGACATATTCCCGGGGCATTGAATTTGCCGCTTTTTACAGATGAAGAACGTTCCATAGTCGGCACTTTGTACGCTCAAAAAGGTTCTTCCGAAGCCATCATGAAAGGATTGGAACTAACCGGCCCGAAGATGAAGGAATACGCCGCAAAGGCAATGGAACTGGCCCCCGGAAAAGAATTGCTGCTGCATTGCTGGAGGGGTGGCATGCGAAGCAACAGTATGGCCTGGCTGCTGAACACTGCCGGTATGAAAGCATATACCCTTGAAGGAGGATATAAAACCTATAGGCAATATGTCAGGACTTATTTTTCAAAGCATTTTCAACTCATCGTGATTGGAGGGATGACCGGTTCCGGCAAGACAGAGGTTATTGAAACCATTGCCTCTCTGGGAAAACAGGTGATAGATCTGGAGGGACTGGCCGGACACAAAGGATCGGCTTTTGGCAACATTGGTCTGCCCTCACAACACAGTACGGAACAATTCGAAAACGATCTTTTCACCCGTCTCCGTCAGTTAAATCCGGAAGAACCCATCTATATTGAAGATGAAAGCCTGGCCATTGGTCATATTTTCATTCCTCAATCTTTTTTTGAGCAAATGTCGTCGGCCCCGCTCTTCAACCTGATAGTTCCTTCTGAGCAAAGGGTGAAACGCCTGGTGGAAACCTATGCAGGGGGTGATAACAATGATCTCATTGAAGGTGTAAAGCATATTGAAAGAAGGCTTGGGCTGGAAAATACCGCCAGGGCTATAGACTGCATTAATAACAATCAAATGGAAGAGGCGGTTAAGATAATTCTGAAGTATTACGATAAAATTTATGCTCATGGGGCCCATTGGGAGAAACGAAAAGAAGTAAAAGAAATAGTGATAAGCCACGAAAACTCAAAAGAAATCGCTGAGAAAATTATCAGGCTAACTCCAAAATTATAATTGATTACCCTTCAAATCAACAAAAAACCAAAACTTTATGACCACCTCCGATATAAAACTCACTCAATTTAGTCCCGGAGCCGGATGCGGCTGCAAAATATCGCCGGCTGATCTTCGCGAGATCATCAAACAAATTCCTGATAAAAGCCAGTTTCCCAATCTGCTGGTTGGTTGCGATACATCTGATGATGCAGCCGTTTTCGATATGGGTAATGGACAAGCTATTATCAGCACCACGGATTTTTTCACGCCTATTGTTGATGATCCTTATGATTTTGGAAGAATCGCCGCCACCAATGCCATCAGCGATATTTATGCCATGGGGGGTAGTCCCATCATGGCGATTTCCATATTGGGTTGGCCCTTGTCAAAGTTACCTGCTGCCATGGCGGGAAAGGTGATTGAAGGTGCTACCGATGTATGCCGCTTGGCCGGTATTCCATTGGCAGGAGGTCATAGTATTGATATAGCTGATCCGGTCTTCGGACTTTCGGTAACAGGTATTATTCGCAAAGAAAATATTAAGCAAAACAATACGGCAAAGGCAGGGTGCAGACTTTTCCTGACCAAACCTTTGGGGATTGGCATACTCAGCACCGCCGCCAAAAAGAATATTTTGGAAGAGGAAGACTATAGAAGATCAGTGAAATGGATGACCCAACTCAATTCGGCAGGTGCCGAACTGGGGAAGATGGATTCTGTCAGGGCTATGACCGATGTGACCGGTTTCGGCTTGCTGGGCCATCTGTTAGAAATTTGCGAAGGCAGCAAGTTGTCTGCCCGCTTGCATTTCGGAGCCATTCCAAAGCTGGAGAATATCGACTTCTACATAGCAAAAAACAGTATTCCCGGAGGTACGCACCGCAATTGGAAAAGTTACGGTCATAAAATAGGGGACTTGACGGAATATCAGAAGCTGGTTCTGGCCGACCCTCAAACCAGCGGTGGGCTGCTGATAGCTGTTGAGAGGGATGTACCTGCTTTTGATGAGTTTGCTGCCAAAAATGGTTTTGCGGAAATAGGGGTTTTAGAAGAGGCTAATTCCGATAAGATGATTTGGGTGGAAGAATAAGAAGTTTGGGGTTAAAACAATAAAGGCCTGCCTTGCGGCAAGCCTTTAATTTTTTTAATCTATAGGATTACTCCGGAGTCCCTTGGGGATAAATCCTACCGAACAATGTTATTAGTCAAACAATTCATCCATTACTTCATTTTTTGCTTTACCCAGGTAGGTTGCAATTTCTGAAACAATGGCTGATAATGTTCCTAATTTTAAGGGTGAGTGATTGGGAATTGTTAAGTGATGTTCTCCTTTTATATGAGATGTTAATCTTATATGGCTGCCGGTTTGTCTGCTTACAGAATAACCATACTTTTTTAATAATTTAATGAGTTGTTCGGCCGATAAATCCCGTGGAATTTTCATAAACTGATTACTTCATCTCTTACAAAATGCAATCTTATTATTTTTGGAAGCTGTTGAATATCAAAGTGACATTTAACAGCATCTTTTATCATTTCCTTTAAATCACTAAGTGAATCAGATTGGGTTACAATACTCTCGCCAATTGCTTTTGCAACATAGCCCCCTTCAATGTCTTCCTCTACTAAAAAAAATATTTCGTTCATTATCTTTTTTTTACAAAGTTACAAATTCCTGAAGTTGTTTATACAAAAAAGTTTGTGGTGTAGAAATCGAATAAAATGAAAAAGGCTTGCCTTGCGGCAAGCCTTTCTGTTAATTTTTATTGAAGGCGCAGCCTCAATTGATATTTCGACGGAGGCGGAGCCTGCCGCCGAACGAGTGATGTTGCTTTTTAAACTTCAAATAGTCCTTTTACAATTGGATTATTTGTGTTAGCTCTATCATTAATAACGCCATCCATCATTATTGGATACGTACATTCATCAAGTAAAGCCTGACTTGTACGCGTGATATGACATTTACCGTCGGGTCGTGTAAATTGAAAATCCCAACCTAAAACCATAACTCGTGTTCCAAGCCCGTTTAATTTTCTTATTAATGGCACATAGTCTGTGTCCCCAGCTATTAATGCCAAAACATCGAATTTTTTCAAAACTGCAAGTTCAAATGCTTCTAATGCCAACCAGACATCAATTCCTTTCTCAGTGGTCTTGGCTGTTTTATGATCAAATTGGACTGGATAAACATGTTGAACGATACCATTAAACATAAATAAATCATCCCTATAGCGTTCATTAGTTATCCATGCTAACCTTTTCGTATCGTCGGTTACCATTTGATTAACCTGTGCAGTAGTATACCGCCCACGAAACCAATGAGCCTCAACTATTTGACAGTATCTTTTATCAACTTGCTCTTGTTTAGATACTTCTTCCCGAACAAATTCTGCAAGACCATTGAATGATAAATATTTTTTTTTCGGATGTTGAAATTTATAATATTCTGTTACTGTCATAAAAAAGTTACCATCTAAAAATGTAGCGATTTTTGTCATTTTACTATTTTGGTTCATTTTGTTTAGATTTTAAAATTATTTCCCCGTTTTTTTTCCGTGGTCTCTGGTCTCCACTTTTTATTTTTTTAGCTTTAATCTTATTTGATATTTCAACAGAAAAAGTAGCCAAGCACCGAATTGGATAGTTCAATTCGAATTAGTTAGAATAGTATTTATAAGTTTCAATTTCAGACATTTTATAAGTTTTAATCGTCCCATCACTGGTTTTAAGTTTAATGTTTTCAAAATCTGCTGATATTATTTTACATTTTATAATCGAACCATTGTTCAATTTAACTTGGTCTAATTTATTATCATCCCAAATTTCAGGTTTATTTTCACCCCATTCATCATTATCATTCTTTATTGTAGAAATTAATTTATTTTCAAAAGTTTTAACTTTTTCATCAAGGTCATAAAAGAGTATATTTCTTTTGTGTGTTTTTCTAGGATAATGAATTTCGAGCGGATATTTTACCACAGTTTGAGGTATCTTTGTTGTTGACCATCCATAATTATTTGTGCCACTAAACCAATTATAAGTTCTTGAATTAATCCATTGAGGAATTAGATAAAAATACTCTAATCTATATTTTAATTTACCTTCTTTAATTTTTATAATAATATCATATACAGCATCGTATTTTTTTGTACTATAGAAAAATAGAAACCAATATCTACTTCTTGTAGAAAAAGTACCCATTGCATAAATTTCATCTTTGCCTTCATAAGTAATTTTCGCAGAATTAATTAAAAGAAATTTCTTTGCTCCTTCAAGAATATTTTGTGATGATAATCCTTCAAAATCAATTATCTTTTCATAAAAAATCTTCCTTTCATGTTTTTCACCTTCTATTTTATAATAAGGAGCATATTCATTTCCATTTTGGGAGTAAGCTAAAAAACTAATAAAAATTAGTATGAGGTGAATAATTGCTCTTTTCATATTATATGCTTTTCTGTTTACTAATAAAGCTTTTAAGTTCTGCTCCGTTTTTTCCCCCGGTCTCTGGTCTCCGGCTTTATTTTTTTAACACAGCAGAAGCCTCACTCCCGCGCAAGGCTTCTGCTGTTAAGTTACATCATCAAACAACCATCACCCTAACCTTTGAGCAAAGCTCGTTTGCATCAGCCTTGCTTTTGGGCACATAGGCGGCCAGCAGCCAAACCCATTTGCCGGCAGCATCGCTGTCGAAGTGTACGGTATATTTGCCGCGAGTAGCACGACCACTATATTGCATGGTCTTTTTGTAATCGCCTTCGGGCAAATTTTCGCCAAAATATACGTAAACATCAATACCCTTGCCATCGGGAGGTACAACCACTTCCTTGCTTACATTGTTTTCGAGTTCCAATGTAACCTGCAAGTGCAAATTGTTAATGGTGTTTACAATAGAAGGATAACTGCTTTTTACAGAAACCGGCTTGGGAGCTTCGGCATCGTATTCGCCTTTTACGCCGAATCCGTAAGATTTTGCCTTGGCAACATCGCCTGCACAATATTTCTGTATATCGGGCATCCAGTCGTCAACAATCATATCATTGAGTTTTTTCTTTAATTGATTGATTACTTCCGAATTTTGCAATTGTTGTTCGTTAAGGTCCTCACGCTTGTCGTAAGCCTTGTCGAGTTCTTCTACCAGAGCCTGACCCTCGGCGGGAGTAGGATCTAAATCCGGTACAGGATGATCAACCTGTGCTTTAACAATAGCTCTTGACCTTTTACGAAACAAAGCCTCGCTGATACTTTTCAGCAGGGCCGTTAAAATGAATTTTTTAATTAAAGCCATAATAACATTGTTTTTTGGTTAATAATAAACTATTAAGTGTTTTATGTTGAGGGGAAATTCCCCGGGACGAAGTGAGCATTCTCTGAAAACACCCACAAAATCAAATGAAAATAGTTGGGGCAATCTTACATTACCCTTAGTTGACACGAGATAATCCTTAGTTTGTATAAGTAAACCCCTGGTTAGGGCGAGACAATCCTTGGTTAAGGTGAGGCAAACCGTGGTTAGGCCGGAACAAACCTTGGTTAGCCTGAGGCAAACCCTGGTTAGGGTGGCATAAACCTTGGTTAGGCTGAGGCAAACCGTGGTTAAGGTGAGACAAACCACGGTTAGGGTGAAGTTAACCACGGTTAAGGTGAGATTAACCATGGGTAATGTGACTTTAACCACGGTTAATCTGACATTTCCCGTACTTTGTTTTAGCCTTAACGAACTGATATTGAAATGTTTTTGAGCAAAACCTTGCCTTTTTGAAGGTATGCAACCCAAATGCGAAATGATTACTTCATTTCTATGGCCCCCGAATGGAATTTCTTCCACGATACTCGTTGAAATATGGGGGGAGGTATACATAGGTATCATTGCTCTATAAAATAGAGTGTAAAGTTAAAAATTTTTAATTACAATAATAATGTTTTTGAAAAAAAATCATAAAAATTGTTAAAAAAGTCAGGAGTCCGAAGTAAAAATTGATTTGGTGTATTTTGGTGCTTTGGTGTCCGCCGCGGCGGATGGTGGCAAAAAATGATCAATGCTCAACAAACAATTTTCAATATTCAACGAATGGCCACTAAGAACAATTAATGACAACTAATGACCCTCAATGACCTTCTACCTCACAGCCTAATAGTCTCACAGTCTCAAAGCCTATTATCAAATCTTATCTGCCGCGGCGGACTCAAATCTTAAATCTTTCTTAACTTTGCACTTTACAACAACCATGATATCTTTCAACGAAGCCTTTCAAATAGTTTTAGATAATAATGTCTTCACTTCCGGGGAGGAAGTTCCATTGAACGAAGCCTGCGGGCGCGTTCTCTATCAGGATGTACATTCGGATATGGATATGCCTCCCTTCGACAAATCGGCTGTGGATGGCTTTGCCTGTCGCCGTCAGGACATTCACAACAAACTGATAGTAATTGAGACCATTGCTGCCGGCAAAGCTCCTGAAAAAGCTTTGGGAGAGAACCAATGTTCCAAAATAATGACAGGCGCCATGTTGCCCCCGGGTGCTGATTGTGTGCTGATGGTGGAAGATACCCAGGTGATTTGCGAAAAGATGGTGAAACTCCTGAAAGAAAACACCGCCAACAACATTTGCTACCGCGCCGAAGATGTTAAAAAAGGAACTCTGGTTTTATCCAAAGGAACCCTCCTCGGTCCTGAACACATTGCCGTTTTGGCTTCGGTGGGATGCCATACTCCTGTGTTAAGTTGCAAACCCAAAGTCGGTATCATTTCCACCGGCGACGAACTGGTGGAACCTTCCGAAATACCTCTGATTTCGCAGATACGCAACAGCAACTCCTGGCAACTGCTGGCCCAGGTGCAACAAATGAACACCATTGCCAATTATGCTGGCATTGCAAAAGATAACGAAGAAGCCACCCTCAATAAGATTCTGGAAGCTCTGGAACAAAATGATGTAGTCTTGCTCACAGGAGGTGTTTCCATGGGCGATTTCGATATGGTGCCCGATATGATGACCAAAGCAGGCATAGAAATACTGTTCCGCTCCATTGCCATTCAACCGGGGAAACCCACGGTTTTTGGCCGCAAAGGGAATAAGTTCTGTTTCGGTCTGCCCGGAAATCCTGTGTCCAGTTATGTGCTTTTCGAACTGTTGGTAAAACCCCTGCTCCATAAAATGATGGGGAACGATTTTAAACCACTAACCTGTAAGATGCCTTTCGGTAAGGAATACAACCGCCGCCGCAGCGACCGTTTATCGGTTTTGCCCGTCATCGTAAATGCCGACGGCACCGTTGAGCAGGTCGATTATCATGGCTCGGCACATATTCACTCACTTACTTTTGCCCGGGGATTTGCCTTTATTCCTGTGGGTACGACAACAATACAAAAGGGAGAAATGATTGATGTTAGATTCTTATAACCGCTCCATAAACTATTTACGCATCTCGGTAACCGACCGCTGCAACCTTCGCTGCACCTATTGCATGCCCGAAGGGGGTGTGACTTTGCTGCGCCACGAAGACATATTGAGTTTTGAAGAAATCACCGAAGTGACCCGCACTGCCGTGGAAATGGGCATAACCAAAGTCAGGATTACGGGTGGAGAGCCTTTGGTCCGTAAAGGCATTGTAAATTTGATAGAACAAATCGCACAAATCCCAGGCATCAACGACCTTTCGCTCACCACCAATGCCGTGAACCTCGAAGAATTCGCTCCCGGATTAGCCAAAGCCGGATTGCACCGCATCAACATCAGCCTCGACACCGTGGATGCCGATAAATATACCGAAATCACCCGTGGGGGCGATATCCGCAAAGTTGTAAAGGGAATCATTGCGGCACAATGTGCAGGCCTTGACCCCATCAAGATAAACTGTGTAATCGACAAATCCTCCGACGAGCCTCATGCTTTGGGGGTGAAAGAATTCTGCGAAAATGCCGGGTTGGAGGTCAGGTACATCCATCGCATGCACCTGGGCAACGGAGAATTTTCTGTTGTGGAAGGCGGCTCAGGAGGCGATTGCACCCATTGCAACCGACTGCGACTGACGGCCAATGGAAAGATAAAACCCTGTCTTTTCAACGACCTGGAATTCGATGTACGCAAACTGGGTGTCCGCGAAGCCTTGCAGCAGGCCATAGCCTGCAAACCCGAATGCGGAACTTATAGCAACAACAACCATTTTCACAGTATAGGCGGATGAAGTTTTGAAAAATAATTTGTACTTTTAAGGTTCAATGATCATAAAAATATTACTTGAAATATAGCCCGTAGGGCTTCAATATCAATAGAAACTGAATTAAAAGATAAAATTTTTGTCCGTAGGACATCTATAATAACAATATGCCAAACACCTACACCCAATTGTATATTCATTACATTTTTGCTGTTCAGAACCGTTTGTCATTAATACAGGAAAAATGGAAAAATGAACTTTACAAATACATGAATGGCATTGTCCTGCAACAAGGACACAAACCTTTTACCATTAATGGTATGCCGGATCATGTGCATTTTTTAATAAGTATGAGTCCCAAACAATCACCATCAGATTTATTGTACCATGTCAAAAGAAGCTCATCCTTATGGATAAATGATCAAAAGCTTGTTGCCGGAAAGTTTTCATGGCAGGAAGGCTTTGGTGCTTTTTCTTATGGTAAATCACAGATTCCTGCAATTGTCAATTATATTAACAATCAGGAGAAACATCATAAAAAAGTCACATTTCGGGAAGAATATCTGGAGTTTTTAAAGTTATACGAAGTTGAATATGATGAGCGATATATTTTTAAACCAATTGAATAAGCTGTTGATTCCCTACGGGAAAAAGATGGATTTCGTCATTGCTAGTCTATTGACATTAATGCCTTACAGGCAATAAAGCCCCAATAATTATGCAGAATGGAAATTATTTTACCTTTCAATTAGTTTTAGCCCGTAGGGCTTCAATATCAATAGAAACAAAACAATACATTGATATTTTGTCCGTAGGACATTAACAATAGCAATTTTACAACAAATGAAAAAACTCGACCATTATTTCAAAAAAGAACACCACAGACCGCGCTTCGGTGGTCTGGAGATTCTGAAATACATTGGTCCGGGCCTTTTGGTCACCGTGGGTTTTATCGACCCTGGTAACTGGGCCTCCAACATTGCCGCAGGTTCTCAATTTGGCTATACCTTGCTTTGGGTCGTCACCCTTTCCACCGTCATGCTCATCATTCTTCAGCATAATGTCGCGCATCTGGGCATAGCCAGCGGTTTGTGCCTTTCCGAGGCCACCACCCAATACACCCCCAAATGGGTTTCCCGCCCCGTACTTTCTATAGCCATGCTGGCCTCCGTGGCCACATCCCTGGCCGAAATCATTGGGGCAGCCATCGCCCTCAAAATGTTGTTGGGCATTCCCATTCAGGCCGGAGCCTTGCTCACCGCCCTGCTGGTATTGATACTGCTCTTCACCAATTCCTACAAACGCATCGAACGCTGGATCATCGGCTTTGTTTCCATCATCGGACTGTCCTTCATCTACGAACTCTACCTGGTCGATATCGACTGGACCACAGCCGCCGTAGCATGGGTCACTCCCAAAATCCCCGAACATTCTATGGTCATCATCATGGCGGTTTTGGGAGCCGTGGTCATGCCTCACAACCTCTTCCTGCATTCCGAAGTCATCCAAAGCCGGCAGTGGAACCTGCAGGACGAAAAGGTGATTAAACGCCAGTTGGATTACGAATTCACCGATACCATATTATCAATGGTCGTCGGATGGGCCATCAACAGCGCCATGATACTGCTGGCGGCGGCTGTTTTTTTCAAAAACCATACAGTCGTCACCGAACTCGAACAGGCCGAGAGTCTATTGAAACCCCTGCTGGGCAACAGTTCTGCAGCTATATTTGCCGTAGCGCTTTTGTTTTCGGGTTTAGCCTCAACCGTCACCTCAGGCATGGCGGGCGGAAGCATCTTTTCGGGCATCTTTATGGAGCCTTTCGACATCAAAGACAACCATTCCCGTTTGGGCGTGCTTATATCAATTGTTTTAGCCGTTCTGGTCATATTCTTCATCAGCAATCCCTTCATGGCGCTCATCTATTCCCAAATGGCCCTCAGCATAGTGCTGCCCTTCACCATATTCCTGCAGGTCTATCTCACTTCCTCTAAAAAAGTCATGGGAAAATATGTCAACAAGCCCTTCCTCAAAATATTGCTTTACGCCATCGCCGCGCTGGTTTCCGGCCTTAACATCTATTTACTGATAGATACGGTTTTCTAATCAAAAATCTGAAATCATAATTCTGAATGGTTCATCGAGCGAAGTCGAGAAGCGGTCATTGAGCCTGTCGAAATGTTGGGCGCATCCGCCTCTTCCCGGGCTGCAAGTCCGCCCACCGGCGGATCGGGCTATACATTACAAGTCCTCATTCCGCTGCGCTCCATTCCGGGCTTTCCATTCCTATCCCTTGCGCGGGGAGCAAACAGCCTGCCTTTCTATTATCGGCACATCGCCCATCAATCTTTCTATGGAACCTGACAGGGTGACTGAACAAAAACCAATGCGTCTGAGACCACCAAACCTCATGCGATAAGGAAAAAAACCAGCATGGTTTACAATTCTAATTTTGGAATTGGAGGAAAATTACTTGTTATATAGAAAATTTGTAAATTAAGTTTGTGAATCAGAATATATCTAATCTTCCACCTAAGTTTATTTCTATTGTCTATACACGTCCTTTTTTAATTTCATCTTGTCAATGTCAATATTTCTTAACTCTTCACCAGAATAAAACTCATTGTATTCAAGTCTTAATTTTTCAAAATAAAAATATGTTGTTTTATTATTACACATTTCTTTAATTCCTGGCACCTCCATTTCGACATAAGCAACATCCTGTCCATATGTTGTACTTCGGAACAATATAGTATACTTTCCATTAAGTCCTATTTGAGAATATGTTGAATCATTTATTTTTTCAATAAACAATCCTTTTTTTGTTGTTTCTTCAAAATCAATCATTATTATTTTTTCAACACAATATTTGTTTTGCGAAATAAACAATGTTCCTCTTAGATAATCAATAACTTCAGGTTTTGTTTCAAAATCTATTACAAAGACGTTGTATTTATTGCTGTCGTTTTTGATTATATTTTTTAACTTATAATTATATTTATTATTTTCTGTGTTCCAAAAATCTGTTTTATATCTTATTGGATTATTGCGAATTAAATTCTTCAGACGATTAGTCGTTTTCGATGCTGGTACCTTTGTAATTCCTAAATTATCCTTAGTCGTCTCAATGTTCTGTATATAAATATTCTCTTGAATAGAAAGAAAAGAAAAATCACTTTTTTTATAGCCTGGATCTTCTATAAATACATCTGCAATTAAAGATCTTACATTGGTTGAATCGTATTTGGTTTCATTTATATGCTCATAATAATTTGCACCAATTATTGCTTCTTGATTCCTAAAATTATTTTTAATATTCAGATATGCATTTTTAACAATGCTCTTAACAAAATCGTCATCTGCTATATTTACCTCAGGCAACGTAAATATAGCTTTTCTTAAATGAATAGTCATAGGACTATTAAAAAGTGAAAATGGTATCTTTTTTGTCTTATAATTTAGATGTGAAATAATCAAAGTATCAGTCACAATATTTTTTACCTTCAGAGAATACTCTCCATTTGAGTTTGTACAGGTGCCAGTATTATAGTTCTTCAGGTATATGTTTGCATTTGAAATTGGATCTTTTGAATCAATGTCAATAATTAAACCTCTATATGTAGACGTATTCTGAGCATTAATGCTGATAATCGACATGAATATCAGAAGTGATAAAAATAGTAATTTTTTCATAAATAAAATTGAAATTTTTAGAGAAAACCTTAGTAATATATTAAAATAAGCATAAATGTACAAAAAGAGGCTATCACTAGATTAGAGACAACCTCCTTTTAACATTATTTTATTATTCAATATATTTATTGGATAATTTAGATATACAAATCTAGTTGGGATGATTTTTATAAGCTAGTCTCTATTATTTTGTTTTAGTATTAATGATTTTCATCCCATTGAAGACCTGCCTGATAGGAAGCATTTGCTGCTTCACGATCCCCTAATATTATTCTAGATTCGAAATCTCGCCCATTTCCTTTAACCCAAAATCCATGATTTGCTCCCCAAAAATCTGCAGCGTGAACAGCGCACCAGCGACCAAATGGCATTTTTGATCCGTTTAATACAGTATACCATGGACTTTCTTCATTAGTGAAACCATTATACCAATATTGATAACTATATTTAGAGATTGCCAGAATGTACCAAACATAGGCCTTACCGTCATTATCAATATTTTCATCGTTGTAGAGATCAACTTCTAATAGATGAATCTGCTCTAATGCAAAATCTATAGCAGAATCAGCCAAATAGATTTCTTCCAACTTTACAACATAATCATATTGAGATTGTGTCATATAACCGCTATCCAAGAATATTTGCATCGATTCTGAAAAAGGCCAAGCATTTTCATTATAACTATCTCGATAATCCTCAATTGATAGGGTATTTGTATCACCAGTCTGGTTAAAATAATATTCATCTATTATAGCAATAACCTCATATTCATCCAAATTGGGAAAGTTCTCATTGTCTGCTAATAAATCAAGTGTATTATTATGTAGGACTCCACACCAGTTATACGGATTCTGTATTTCTTCTTCTGGTGGATTTGATCGATTGTTCGCTTGCGAATTTATTAGTTTATCATCCTTTTTGTTACAAGAAAACATCATCATTGATAATGACAATACTAAAATTAATTTTTTCATCTTTTACTTTTTTAGTTTATTTTATTATTATTTGACCATTCATTCAAACAGTTAGAATTTCTAAAAACAACTCCTAATCATTATTTACAAGTTTCATATTGGCGTTATTTTTTTTTATATCTTCGTAATGCCCTCCTTTAATTTAATTAATAATCATGTTTCATTAAAGTGATATTATTTTTTACTAGAACAAATAGAGGGTTAGTTCATATAATTCCTAAGACTTAAAAGGCAAAATCTCCTATTCCTCCAAAATATCCACCGCCACTTGTGCATTCACACTACCATCCTCATTGGCAAAAAACAAATATGGCTTATTGGCAGCATCAAAATCAACTCCCTTCACTTCTATTTCTGCCCCAATATCCAATATTTTTGCATCAGCAGGCACTGAATCAGGTATTACAGCAGAAGCGCTCGTCCAATATTTCAGTTTATTTCCTGCTAAATGGGTTATCAAATAAGTAAGCTCAGGTTTAATATCAAAATCAATCTTCTCTATCTTTCCAAATGCTATATCCTTTACATATTCATCATCTTCCGGCGGAATCGGAACATTATCATCTGGTTCCGATTTCTTATGTTCCCCCTTCAAAATAATATTTCTGGCACGGAACCATTTATCATAAAACTCAAAGTTTGTTTTCTTAAAATGCTCCATCAGTTTATCCAGTTTTTTCAAAACTTTATAAGCTTCTTTCACCAGCAATTGTATTTCTACCCTTGCGGTAGCCCCGTCCGTAATCACCTGCCGTGGTTTCGGTATGTGTATTCTGAAAGCATCCACAGCATCAGCCAGATTATCAATATCCAATTGCTTGATAATATAATCTGTACCCATGTCTGCAATATTTGCATTAGCCAAAGCCACAATACCGTCACAGGCATTGGCTTTTTCCAGGTCGCTCCCCCTCATCAATCCCCAGCGGGTCACGTTCACATTAGTTTTCAGTTCATTATTATTGTTGTCATCAGCATAATCAAACACCGAAGCAGCAATAATCAAGGTAGCATCAACCATATCGATAAGTTTTATTTTCTTATCCGTCGATACCCCCGTACTTTTCAATCCGGTCCCAACACATTTCAGAATAATTTTCTGCCTGAAATCATTTAGCTTGTCATTTGCTTTAACAAATGGCTGCATCAACAGCCAATCATTTTTAAAACTTTGTTGAGTTTCTATGCTCTGAATCAGAGCTTCTATTCTTGCATCTGTTCTTTTATCCATGACTTATGTTGTTTAATGTGTTATTTTCGCGCACAAACCTAAGATAATTTTTTGTAATTACAATCACTGTTGTCCGGTAAAAGTTTAAAGGAAGCCGAAGCCTAAGCCCGGCTT
>CAYXXU010000054.1:0-32501 GCA_964469155.1 uncultured Bacteroidales bacterium | reverse complement strand
CAACAACTTACATAGTTTCTAAAATAATTTTGTATTTTTACCGGACAACAGTGAATTACAATACTTTTTTTCACTTTTTTTTTAATTCGGTCAATTATTTTTTTTGTCCCAAAAAATCGTTTTTGTAAAACGCTAATAATCTGCTCAATCCTTTCAACACTCTGTGCGCGACTGCACGTATCGTGTGCGCAACTGCATCACCTCTGTGCGCGACTGCACCACCTCCATGCGCGACTGCATCTATGACATGTTGTCATGTAAATATGACATGCTGTCATGTCGATACCCTTTGCGCGACTGCACATATCCTATGCGCGACTGTACAACCTCTGTGCGCGAATGCATCACCTCCATGCGCAACTGCACCACCTCCATGCGTCACCGTACAACCTCTATGCGTTATCGTCGATGCTTCATGCGCAACTTTCCCAAACCGTAGTACGGATTCAAGCCGTGCTACGGTTAAAATCTGCGCTATATTTCTTCTTTTAAAATTAATCTGCGAACGGAGCGTAGCGACCTCACGAACACCATTGAAAATAAAATTATGCCTGTGAGTAATCTGTGGCATTTTTTTCCTCTTCAACTCCGAACTCTAGGCACTCCGAACTCCGAACTTCCTTTATAATGTCGCCCCTCTGGGGCTTAATGTTTGGGGTTGCTCATTAACCACGGGCGATGCCCGTGGCTACCAATATGCCGCCCCTCTGGGGCTATTTCCTTGTTCGAAGTTTACTTCGAACCTCTCTGTGTTAATTTCTTCTAAATTTTAATCTGCGAACGAAGCGTAGCGACCTCACGAACACCATTGAAAATAAAATTATGTCTGTGAGTAATCTGTGGCTAATCTCTTCTTTTTCACTTTGGGCTAAAGCCCGGGGATTGATGCTGCGTCCTTACCCCCGCCATAAATGGACGGGGCTAATAAAAAACATTTTTCTCCGTGTATCTTCGTGTCCTCAGTGTCTCCGTGGTTTCTCTTTAGCTTCCAACTTTTTCTACTCTCACAATCCCAATAATTACTAATTTTGACATCCTAATTCAACTAATTATGCCGAAATTATCCCATACCGATGCATCAGGCAAGGCCAACATGGTGGATGTAGGCGACAAACTTCAGCAGACGCGCATTGCCAAAGCAAGCGGAAACATCGCCCTGCAACCTGCCACACTCAAACTAGTGAAAGAAAACCTCATTAAAAAAGGTGATGTTCTCACCATAGCCGAAATTGCCGGCATACAGGCCGCCAAACAAACGCCTTTGTTGATACCTCTTTGCCACACCTTGTTGCTGACCAAAGTGGAAGTAAAATGCACCCTCACTAAAACCGGTATCAAAGCCGAAAGCATGGTGAAATGCAACGGACAAACCGGCGTGGAAATGGAAGCCCTCACCGCGGTGAGTGCCGCCCTGCTAACAGTCTATGACATGTGCAAAGCCGTTGACAAGACTATGGTCATTTCAGATATCAATTTACTCAGTAAAACCAAAACAGACATTCTTTAAGCCATGCGCATCATAAAAAAGATTCTTTTCTGGCTTCTCATTCTGATTGTTCTCGCCAACCTGCTGCTGCTCATTACGGGCAATGCTTATGTGTACAAGACACTCTATTATCAGTACGTCGACATTGACGATTACAAAATATTCGACAACCGCACGGTTCAGGCCGGAACTTACATTCCCATACCTGATGCAATTTCGTATAACAAGGTCAAGTTATCGGCTGAGTTCCGGAATTATCTTGTCAAAACCCAAACCACCGCTTTTCTGGTATTGAAAAACGATTCCGTTTGCTACGAAGAATATTGGGATGGCTATGGTCCCGATGCCATTTCAGGCTCCTTTTCGGTGGCCAAAAGTATAGTCAGCATTCTGGTAGGCATTGCCATAGATGAAGGCAAAATAAAAAGTGTCGACCAGAAAGTTTCGGACTTCATTCCCGAATATAAAGAAGGACTCAACGCCCAACTCACCATAAAACATTTGCTCACCATGAGTGCCGCCATGGATTGGGACGAAAGCTATGCCACCCTTTTTTCTATGACCACCAAGGCATATTACGGCCGTAACCTGGAAAAGATAGTATTGAACATGAAAGTAACCGAAACTCCCGGCAAGAAATTCAACTATCAAAGCGGCAACCAGCTTGTGCTGGCCTATATACTTCGCAAAGCTACCGGCACCACCCTCAGCGAATATGCTTCCGCGAAACTCTGGAAGCCTCTCGGGGCCAAAACAGATGCTTTGTGGAGCCTCGACCATAAAGATGGTCTCGAGAAGGCCTACTGTTGCTTCAATGCCAATGCCCGCGATTTCTCACGATTCGGAACCTTATATCTCCACGATGGAATGTTCAACGGTCGCCAGCTAATTTCAGCAGATTATGTGAAGCGTTCCGTCGAACCTGCCAATCTGCTGGATGATGAAGGAAGACCCTCGGATTGCTATGGCTATTCCTGGTGGCTCTCCGGCATCAACGGAGAGAAGATTTTTTATGCACAGGGCATTTTGGGACAGTTCATCATAGTGATTCCCTCAAGGAACATAGTCGCTGTCCGTCTGGGTAAAAAACGCGAGCCCATGAATGATATGCCGGCCTCACAATACATTTCACAATCGATAATTAAAGAATTCAATACTCAGCAATGACAAGGATAAAAGTTGATTCGGTAAACATTTCCGAAAAAAAAGGAACCATTAAAAAACCCGTCGAACAAATCACCTTGACACCCATCGGGGTGGCCAACGATGCCCATGCAGGAACCTGGCACCGTCAGGTGAGCATGCTGGGCACCGAGAGCATTGAGAAGTTTTCGGAAGAGGCCCGCCGCAAAATTCAATTCGGAGAGTTTGCCGAGAACATCACCACTACAGGCATGTTGCTTTATAATACACATGCATTCGACAGGTTCGTTTCGGGCGACATCGTTTTGGAAGTAACCCAGATTGGCAAAGAATGTCACGGAACATCCTGCAATATCTTTAAAGAAGTAGGCAACTGTGTCATGCCCAAAGAAGGCATCTTCTGCCGTGTGCTGAAAGGCGGAAGCCTCAAAGCAGGCGACGAACTGGAATATCAGCCCAAAGTCTTCAAGGCTCACATCATCACCCTCAGCGACCGCGCCAGCCGGGGCGAATATACCGACCGTAGCGGTCCCCGCATCACCGAACATCTGGCATCGCACTATCATAAGAACTTCAGACTTTTTGAATCCACAAACACCGTCATTCCCGACGACGAAACCAGCCTGAAAGAGCTGGTGACAAAATCAGTCAACGACAACATCGACATCATCTTTACCACGGGTGGAACCGGCATAGGAGCCCGCGATATCACCGTGGATGTGCTCAAACCAATGTTCGATAAAGAGATTCCCGGCATCATGGATTTCGTGCGTATGAAATACGGAGCCGAAAAACCCAACGCCCTCATCAGTCGTTCCGTGGCGGGCATCATAGGCAATACCATTGTTTTTGCCTTGCCCGGAAGCGTAAAAGCCGTCGACGAGTATTGCGCCGAGATACTGAAGGTGCTCGACCATTTGTTCTTCATGTTCTACGGCATAGATTCACACTAATTTCAACTCTCCATGAACCGCGAAGAAGCCCTCACCCTCCTCCACCAATACATCAAGAACGAACGAATGATTTGGCACAGCCTCGCATCCGAAGCCGTAATGCGCGCTCTGGCAAAACACCTCGGTCATGACGAGGACCAATGGGCCATGGCCGGATTGCTCCACGACCTCGATGTCGAAATCACCAACGCCGACCCCTATACCCACGGACTGGAGACGGCTAAGATACTTCAGGCCAAAAATATGGCCCCCAACATCATCGATGTCATCAAACATCATAACGAAATGGCCACCGGCGTTCCCCGCAGCAACCTCTTCCAGCATGCTCTGGCCGCCGGCGAAACCGTAACCGGGCTCATTCAGGCCACCACCTATGTCTACCCCGACCGGAAGATAGCTTCCGTAAAACCCTCATCGGTGGTCAAACGAATGAAAGAAAAAGCTTTTGCCGCTTCGGTTAGCCGCGAGAACATCATGGAATGCGAACTCATAGGCATACCCCTGCCTCTCTTCGCCGAGATAGCCGTTGGCGCCATGAAAGAAATAGCCGACCAGATAGGACTATAACACAACAAAAAACACTTACACATTATGGAAATCACCCTCCGCAAAGCCGTCAAAACCGACATCCCACAGATATTAGACCTCATCCGCGAACTGGCCCTCTACGAGCGCGCCCCTCAGGAAGTCACCATCACCCCTGATGACCTCCTGCGCGACGGTTTCTCCGAAAACCCCATCTTCCATGTCATCCTCGCCCACCTGGGCGACCAACTCGCAGGCATGGCTTTCTATTATTACAGCTATTCCACCTGGAAAGGCAAATGCCTCTACCTCGAAGACATCATCGTCCGCGAGCATCTGCGCGGCCGTCGTATCGGCAAACGCTTGTTTGAAGCCGTCATCGCCCGGGCCAAGGAAAGCGGCGCCAAACGCATGCACTGGCAAGTGCTCGACTGGAACGAACCCGCCATCAATTTCTATAAAAAATACAATGCCGTGCTCGACAACACCTGGGTCAACGGAAAGCTCACCCACGAACATCTGCAAGCTTTCGAAATTGACACTCAGTAGTTCATAAAATTTACGCCCCCGCCTGCAAATTCCATCAGCTATCATTATCTTTGTTGCATGATAAAACGAATACTTGCCTTCACCTGGAAAATCCTAAAGAACTATTACATACTGGCAACCGTAGTGTTTGTGGTGTGGGTAGGTTTTTTCGACAACGATAATATCCTGAGCCAGTTTCAGGCCCGCAAAGAACTCAACGCCCTGCTGCAGCAGAAAAAATACTACACCGACGAAATCCAGAAGAACAAAGACCTCGTCCGCTCCCTCAGCACCGACTCCAAGGCCCTCGAACGCTTCGGCCGCGAAAAATACCTCATGAAAAAAGACAACGAGGACATTTATCTTATCATCACGGATACGGTTAAGGGAGAGTAGGAAGTTCGGAGTTGAAGAAAAACCACGGAGACACTAAGAACACGAAGAGACACTGAGAAAAATGTTTTTTTATTAGCCCCGTCCATTTATGGCGGGGTTTATTGTGTGCATCCTTATTATGGGCTTTAGCCCAAACAGCCACAGAGGGGCGGCATGTTGGTAGCCACGGGCAACGCCCGTGGTTAATTGTCCACCACAAACCAGAAGCCCCAGAGGGGCGACATTATTTTAGGAGAAAGCGAAAAAAACATTATTCGTTTGATTTTCTTCACTTTGCGTACGGCAGGTTACACTTTGCGTACGGGAGCTGACACTTTGCGTGTGGGAGATTACACTTTGCGTATGGGAGTTTACACTTTGCGCATGAGAGATGACACCTTACGGGTGGGAGTTGACACTTTGCGTATGGCAGGTAACACTTTGCGTACGGGAGTTGACACTTTGCGGATGGGAGTTGACATTTTGCGTACGAGAATTTACACTTTGCGGTTGGGAGATTACACTTTGAGTATGACAGATTGCTTTTTTACCAATAAAGAAAATAGCCCGAAATTTTGGTTTCGGGCTATTACTATTGTGATAAGGTTTCTTATCAGATGAATACTTTTTTGGGTTTTTTGAATTGAATTTTGCTTAACATTTTGTATTGAGCACTAACTCCACCGAATTTGCTTTTTACATAAGCTTTGATATCATTAGCCATTGGGATGATGCCCGTTTCGGGATGGTACATAATTTTATCGCGTTCGATGCGGGCTTTGCCTAAATCGGTGTTTGCATCTATAACGGCTGTGTTGGCAGCTTTCATTTTGTCTAATTTTTCCTTTAATGTAATGACCTTTAGTTCATCTTCATTTGGATTGTAGAGAGTTTGGGCAGAGAGTAGTTCAACAATTTGTGAAAAGTTGTTGATAATCATATCGTAGCTAAGCTGGGAAACGGAAATCTTTTTGTGTGCTTCGGCTTCTGGAGTAAAAGGAGTGATTTCGACCTTGATGTTTTTGGCACGTTTGCCCTGAAGTTTGCGGACGAATTCGACGATGTTGGGAAGAAATTCTTTTGGACAATCGGAGGCTTTTACAGCATTGCGGACTTTAGACGCCAATTCCGAAATTCCTTCGAATTCGGCGGAACGAGTGTCGACTTTGATGACAATAGCAGCATATTTATTCTGGACTTTGAGAACTGCATCAGCTGAAGCGCTGTGCTTGGAGGTGATGGAAGGAAGAGTGATGAAGAGCTTTACAGGCGCGTAATCGGCGCCGAAACCAGTGCAAATGGAGAGTACTTGCTCCAATAAAGTCACGTTTTTGCCGTGACCTGTTTCAGATGTTGAAGTCATGGGTATGAATTTACGGGTTTATAATTAAGAAACGACTGATTACTAAGAAAGAACGAATTTTGATTACAAATTTAAAAAAGTGTTTTTTTATGGCAAAATATTTTTTTAAAAAAAATAAAAAAAATGTCTGAACCGCTGATGGAATTGATTATGATGATTGGGATGATTTTGGTGGCGGGAGTTTTTTTTATGTTGCTTTTTTTCTTTTGAATTAAAAATAAAGTATTTTTGAATTAAAATTTAGTGGAGACCAGAAACCATTTGAAAAAACGGGGTAATTAAAAGTAAAAAAAATGAAGAAAAACTTTACAATTATTATGATAATGCTTCCAGTTAGCATATTTAGTCAAACATTAAAAACATTTAATGGTACTTTTAATGATGGTAAGTTACAAAACGGAAACGCAGTATATACCTATTATGAAGACCCCTCAACCCATAAATATTTAAAACAAGGTTTGTTCAAATATACTTTTAATGGTTCAGGTGATTATAAGGGGTTCAATCAGGTTATCACTGGAAATTTTGAAAAAGGACTTAAAATTGGGACATGGACATATTCAACTACTATGACCGATTTCGGGTATAAAAATGTTTATAATACTGGAACAGTTACTCTTGTTGCAAACTATAAAGAAGGTTATGCAGATGGGAATTGGAAATTAATAAAATCACTTAAAAATAGAAAAAAGAATTGGGATAGGTGGGAGGCATTTAGCCCCCTTAATACAATGACTATTAATATGAATTTTAAAAAAGGTTATTTAGTCGGCTCAGTTAATATAAATGATGAATTTGCTAAATTTAAAGCAAATGGCAATTTTGATGACAAAAGTTTATGTATTGGTACATGGAATATTGATGATGCTGGATTTGGTGATAGTCGAGAGTTGATTTATAAAGATAACATGCTTTATGAGGCTATATGGAGAGATAAAACTGGAGAATTAAAAGATACACCAGCTAAATATCAAAAAGAATATGATGAGCTACAAAAAGCGATTGCAATTCCACCGAATGAAAGAGATAATTTTGGAATTACTATCGATACAATATGTGGAAGCGATTTGTGTGCAGCAATGAATAATATACGAGATTATTTTTCGTATTTTTTTACTACAGAATATTTTCTCTATAAATATATTGGAGGCGATTTATCATATGAAGAAGGATTTAAGGGAGGTTGCCAAATTCAAGTTAAAGGTAATGTGAAAAAAGAGTCGAACAGCATTAAAGAACCAGCAAAAATAAATGAGTAATTCTTAAAAAAAGATTGACTACAATGAAAAATATAATAACAGTTTTCGGAGCAATATTTTTTGCTTCATCTGTCTTCACTAGTTGTGGAGGTAGTAAAACAAAATCAAATCAACCAAATTCTGACACAATTAAAAATGAAGGAACTGTAGAAAAACCAAAATCTGATAGCAAAGAAACCATAAGGGTTATTTCAGAGAAATTTTATATTCCACTTGATGAATCAAAAGCTAACTATATTTTTACTATTAATCAGAATCTTAATCTTCAATTATTGAATTACAAAAGTAGTTTTGAAGGTAAATATGTTGATGGAAAAATTCAATTTGACGACAAAAATGCCACAACTATTGATTTTAAGCAAAAAGGAGAGAATCTAATATTAAAAAATCAAAATGATATTGAGGTTGAATTTAGATTAGCTAGTGAAAATGAGATTTTATCTGGGACTTGGATTTATAAATTACCCCCTAGCACCTATTCCTTTCCTATGATATTTGATAAAAAAGGCAATTGGAATTGTCCTGATGATGTTTTTGGTCCAACAAGGGGGCAATATAAAAGTAAAGGTAATAGGAAATATTCCATTATTCACTATAATAATAATGATGATTTGCAAGCTACTCTTACGGTGAACACACCTATTACGTTCATTTTAAATTACCAAAGTGCCATTGGAACAGAAAACGTAGTGCACACTCGCTCTCAGAAAGCAAAGTTACAATCTCTGAATCAGATTTTTAATTAACTAATTTATCCTGTTTATTGTCAAAACGATGAACAAGATACTTTGTTTTTAAAATTTATATCATAACGCTATGGAATTAAAAGAATTTCTAAAAGGACTTCTTGAAAATATGAAGAAGGCTCAAGAAGAAACCCAAAATGTCGAAAGAGTCAAAATAGAACTAGATGAAATTTGTAAAGAATTTGAAAATATTGGAACAAAAATTTCGGAAGCTAGTTTAAACAACGTTAATATTGCGGAATCAGACCAAAAAAGATTAGAAGAATTATCGGAAAAGTATAAGAAATTAGTAAAAGAACTAATAAACTTAGCTGGATTTAAGTCACCGTGGAAATTCGAAAATTTATAATTAAAATTCAATTAATAGCGTTAATGAGTATTATTGCACCGCTCGACTGGATTTACCATCCTGTTGTTTGGGATAAAGTATAAGGCCAGCTGGATGGCAGGTTATATACTTTAAAATTGTATGAACCACTATAAAATGATTAAATGATATCTGTTCAACCCCGCTGGAGTTGGTGGGTTTGGGGGGTGATGATTTACCACGGGCTTGGCTTCGACTGCATCTCGACTACGCTCGATGAACCGCTCAGCAACCTGGTCGGGGCTACCAATATGCCGCCTCCCGATCCGCCATGGGGCGGATACGGGATAAACCGATGGGGCTGGAAGAAATTAATTTTTGATTAGGCACGACATTTATGTCGTGTTTAGAAGACCACCCGATATTGTGGGTTTTAACCCAAATATTTTTAGTTTTGGCTGAAGCCGAAAAAGGTGTGAAATTTATACAACGCCATGAATGGCGTTGCTAGTGAAACAAATGGGACATATGCGACCATTAGGACCATTATGTCGCGAGGTAGGATGTGAGAATTTGGCAGGTGGTTGGCTCGCGGCGTGAGGGATTGTAATGGAAAGCCCACAGGGCCGCCTACCAGAATTGATTAGAGACGCAAAGCATTGCGTCTGTACAGAATGTTAGCAAAGAGGCAGGAAGGCGGACCGAGGACTTGGAATGAAAAGCCCGACCCGTAGGGGCACGCCCAAATTAGTGAAAAGTTTATAATTAATAACGAATAGTTGAGGATACGTCGGCGCGGCGGATTCATTCATATTTTTATTACTTTTGCACTAAATATAAAAAACCATACCAGAATGAACTTCGAACTCATAGTAATAGGCTCCGGTCCCGGAGGATATGTGGCTGCCATCAGGGCGTCGCAACTCGGAATGAAAGTGGCAATTGTTGAACGCGCCGAACTGGGAGGCATTTGCCTCAACTGGGGATGCATCCCCACCAAGGCCCTGCTGAAATCGGCCCAGGTGTTTCACTATGCCAAACATGCCGCCGACTACGGCATTGTGCTGGACGGAGCCATACGCCCCGATTTCGAAGCCATAGTGAACCGCAGCCGCGGCGTGGCCGACGGCATGAGCAAAGGGGTTCAGTTTCTGATGAAGAAAAACAAGATAGAGATTATCAGCGGGACGGCCAAAGTGCAGCCCGGCCGCAAAGTGCAGGTGATGGCTGCCGACGGAAGCACCGCCGTGTACGAAGCTCATCACATCATACTGGCCACGGGCGCACGTTCGCGCGAGCTGCCTCACCTGAAGATTGACGGAAAAAAGATAATAGGCTACCGCGAAGCCATGACCCTGCCGAAACAGCCCGAAAGCATGGTGGTGATAGGCTCGGGCGCCATAGGCTCGGAATTTGCTCATTTCTACAACACCCTGGGCACCAAAGTAACCCTGGTGGAAATGATGCCCAACGTGGTTCCGATAGAAGACGAAGAAATTTCGAAACAACTGGAACGCAGCTTCAAGAAAAGCGGCATGAAGGTGCTCACCTCGTCGGTGGTGGAGAGTGTGGACATAAGCGGCGAGCTGTGCAAAGTAACTGTGAAAACCCCCAAAGGGGAAGAGGTGATAGAAGCCGAGATAGTGTTGTCGGCGGTAGGCATAGCCACCAACCTGGAAGGTCTGGGCCTGGAAGAAACCGGCATAGCTACGGACAAAGGCAAGGTGACCGTGGATGATTTTTACCGCACCAATGTAGAAGGATATTATGCCATTGGCGATATCGTGAAAGGCCCTGCCCTGGCGCATGTGGCATCGCACGAAGGCATCATCTGTGTGGAAAAGATAGCCGGCAAGGAACCGGAACCCATGGACTACAACAATATTCCGGGATGCACCTACACCTCGCCCGAGATAGCTTCGGTGGGATATACCGAAAAAGCAGCCATTGAGGCCGGATACGAGATAAAGGTGGGGAAATTCCCTTTCTCGGCATCGGGCAAAGCCAGCGCTTCGGGCAACAAAGACGGATTTATCAAGGTGATATTCGATGCCAAACACGGCGAATGGCTGGGGGCCCACTTCATTGGCGACAATGTAACCGAAATGATAGCCGAGGCTGTGGTGGCGCGCAAACTGGAAACCACCGGCCACGAGATAATCAATTCGGTGCACCCGCATCCTACCATGTCGGAAGCGGTGATGGAAGCCGTGGCCGCTGCTTATGGTGAAGTAATCCACCTGTAAACCTATAGAAGCATGTGCGGAATTTCCGGCATAGTTGCTTTTAACCCTACCGGAGCTGAGTTTCTGGGTAAGATACATGATGCCGTGGCAGCCATGCACAGCCGCGGTCCCGACAATCAGGGCGTTTTCGTTAAAGACCAGGTAGCCTTTGGGCACAACCGCCTTTCCATTATAGATGTTTCGGATGCCGCTGCGCAACCCTTTACGGATGCTTCGGGAAGATACACCATTATCTTCAACGGGGAGTTCTTCAACTTCAAGACACACCGAGAACAATTATTGAAAGAGGGCGTGCGACTGGTATCGAACAGCGATACCGAAGTGTTGCTCTATCTTTATATAAACGAAGGTCCCTCCTGCCTCGAAAAGGTGAATGGCTTTTTTGCTTTCGCGATATACGATGCGTTAAAGCAGACGGTCTTCATAGCCCGCGACCGAATGGGCATCAAACCTTTGCTTATAAGCTGCGATAAAGACAAACTGATGTTCGCATCGGAGATGAAAGCCCTGTTTGCTATGGGTGTACGCAAAGAGATAGATAACGAATCGCTGCTGGGATATCTGCAGATGAACTATGTTCCGGCTCACCGGACCATGCTGCGCGATGTGTATAAACTGCAGCCCGGACATTACCTTTGGTTAGAAAACGGGGAAGTCACACAAAACCGATATTACCAGATTCCTTATTTACCTAACAGCTTGGTAACTTATGCCGAGGATTATGAAACGGCACAGAAAAGAATCGTTTCGCTGCTGGAAGATTCTGTTGAAAAAAGGATGATATCAGATGTTCCTTTGGGGGCTTTCCTGAGCGGAGGAATAGATTCATCCATTATTGTGGCTTTGGCTTCCAGATTTACGAAGCAGTTGAACACATTCTCGATTGGATTTAAGGATGAACCTTTTTTCGATGAGACCCGCTATGCCCAGTTGGTTGCTAAAAAATATAACACCAATCATACTGTCTTTTCTCTGACTAACGACGACCTGTTTTCGGTTCTCTTTGATGTGCTGGATTACCTCGATGACCCCTTTGCCGATTCTTCGGCCATTGCGGTAAATATCCTCAGCCGCAAGACGCGTGAAAAGGTGACCGTGGCCCTCTCAGGAGATGGCGCCGACGAATTATTCGGAGGTTACCTGAAGCATGCCGCCGAATTGAAGATTCGAAACGCAGGGTTTAGCGGAAGCGTTCTCAAAACGCTGATACCTTTGCTGAAACATTTGCCTCAATCGCGCAATTCGTCTTTTTCAAACAAGATGAGGCAGGCTTCCAAATTTGCCAATGGATTGTCGCTTTCTGCCAAAGACCGCTACTGGCGCTGGTGTTCTTTTATTGACGAAGCAGATGCTGCTTTACTAATGAAACAAACCTGTGACCCTGCCGAATATCACAAACGCAGAAACACCATCACCGATTTCATCCAACCCGAAGGCAATTTGAATGATGTGTTGCTGGCCGACATGAACCATGTTTTGGTGAACGATATGCTCACCAAGGTCGATTTAATGTCGATGGCAAATTCTCTTGAAGTCAGGGTGCCTTTTTTGGATTATAATCTGGTAAATTATGTATTTTCGCTGCCAGATAAGTATAAGGTCAGTGGAAATACAGGAAAGAGGATATTGCAGGATGCTTTCAGGAACTTATTGCCCGCAGAAATTTATCACAGGCCTAAACATGGCTTTGAGGTTCCTCTTATCAAATGGTTCCGGAATGAACTGTATTCTTTAATTAACGACGATTTGCTGGCAGATGATTTTATCGAAGAACAAAACATTTTCAATATAAGTGAAACAAAAAAAATTAAAATCCGTTTACAATCCAATAATCCGGGCGATGTTCATGCTCAAATATGGGGGTTAATAGTGTTTCAATATTGGTGGAAAAAGAATATTAAAAATTAAGGAATTATTGCATGCCAAGGATTTTAAGGATCATAAACCGTTTTAACCTGGGAGGACCCACCTATAACGCCTCCTATTTGACGAAATACCTGGCTCCTGAATTTAAAACCTTTTTATTGGGCGGACAAAAAGATGATTCTGAAGAAAACTCTGAATATATCGTTCATAATCTGGGTCTTATACCTGTTATTTTACCTGAAATGCGCCGAACCATCAACCCCATGAAAGATCTGGCTGCTTACTCAAGAATCAAATCAATAATTAAAGAGTTCAAACCTGATATCGTTCATACGCATGCCTCCAAGGCAGGTGCTTTGGGCCGCAGGGCTGCGTACAATATGGGTGTACCGGTTATAATACATACATTTCATGGTCACGTTTTCGATGCCTATTTCAGTGGGGTTCGATCGGCAGTTTATCAGAATATTGAAAGAAACCTTGCAAAAAAGACCACCAAGATCATTGCCCTGAGCGAGGCTCAGAAGTATGACCTGGTTGAAAAATATAAAATATGTCCTGAAGAAAAAGTCCAGATCATTCCTCTTGGTTTTGACCTGAGCCGTTTTCGCGAAGATATGGATGAAAAACGGAAACAATTTCGTAACAATTTTAGCCTGGAAGATGATGAAATTGCTATCGGTATTGTGGGCAGGCTGGTGCCTATTAAAAACCATACGCTTTTTTTGGAGGGATTAAAATATGTGTGCGAAAACTCAAACAGGAAAATCAGGGCATTCATTGTAGGCGATGGGGAGGACAAAGGCACTCTGGTTCAAAAGTGCAGAGATTTGGGATTGGATTATGCCGAAACTTCCGGAGAAAAACGAAAAGGGTTAGTAACCTTCACCTCCTGGATCAAGAATGTGGATTATGTTTATGCGGGGATGGATATTGTTGCTTTAACATCGCTGAACGAAGGTACCCCAGTTAGTTTGATTGAAGCCCAGGCAGCCGGCAAATCAATAATCACCACCAATGTGGGTGGAATTGAAAATATTGTTGTTCCCGGAAAGACTGCACTTCTTACAGAGAATAATAGCGTTGAGGAGTTCGGTGAAAAACTTTTACAGTTGGTTGAGAACGATGCTATGCGACTGCAGTTCTCTGATAATGGTTGGAATTTCGTAAGAGAAAAATTTCATGTTACCCGTTTGGTATCGGATATGAAACAACTTTACTATAAATTACTTGAGGATAAAAAACAACACAAGTTATAATTTATTAAATTTGTAGAAATTATTTGTTGATGAAGCGATTTGCCTATCTAATAGTATTAATCATTTTTGTATCAGGGTGCAAAGTTTTTGTTCCATACCAAATGCTTCGTCAGGAAAAATATCCTATCACTGAATTTCCTGATACATTAAAGCATCAGGAATATAAAATTGCTCCGAATGATGAACTTCAAATAAATGTTTATACAAACAATGGTGAAAAGATTATTGATCCCACTGGAAATGAAAGTAATCGAAATGTCCTTACTGCGAATTCTTTGTATTTAGTTGAATTTGATGGACAAATTAAACTGCCAATTATCGGGAGAAAACAGATAAGCAATCTTACCCTTCGAGAAGCTGAAAAAATGCTTGAACAGGAATATTCTACCTATTTCAATAAACCCTATGTACAACTCAAAGTTACCAATAACAGAGTTACTGTATTTCCAGGAGGACAAGGAAGTCAAGCAATAGTTATTACATTGGACAACCCAAATACAACCTTGTTTGAAGCCCTGGCCAAAGCAGGCGGGATTCAGGATGGGAAAGCTCATAAAATCAAACTTATCAGAGGGAATCTAAAAAAACCTCAGGTTTATTTTATTGATCTTTCTACCGTTGAAGGTATGACAAAAGCAGATCTTACACTTCAAGCGAATGATATTATTTATGTTGAGCCCAGAAATAAAGTCCCACAGAAGATCATTGAAGGTGTTACGCCATATTTGACTTTATTATCAACATTCTTATTGATTTATGGGCTTTTTGTTAAATAGGTAGTGATGGCAAAGAAAAAGAAAATATCAGCCATAAACGATGAAATAGACATTAAACTATTTTATTTCATTGTCCGGAAAAACTACTTTTTCCCGGTTGTCTTTTTAGTGATCGCTATGTTGGGTGCCTATTTGTATCTCAGGTATACTCACCCTATCTTTGAATCGAAAGCCATCATGCAGATAGAAAAAAATGATGAAGCCAGTACATTATTCTCTTTAAACCCTTCGATGGTGCAGGATGATAATTTCCTGGCAAAAAAAATTGAATTGCTTCGGTCCGAGGTCTTTCTTAACCGGGTAGCAAATAGATTGCCTCTGAATATTTCATATTTTGTGAAAGGTACGGTTCTCGATTTTGAACAATATAATAAAGCCCCTTTTAAAGTAGAGGTTAATGTTAATAACCCTCAGATATACGACAAACCGATAAATATCGAATTTTTCGACAACTCAAAATGCATACTAACCTATAAATTAGATAAAAACAGCCACTACAATCAAGAAATACACATCAATCAAAAAGCGGTCTTCCCAGATGTTAGTATCTTAATATCCAATATCGATTTTAAATCTATTGATGAAAATACGAACTTTATATCGGGGGATAAATATTATTTTATCATAAACAATCCGGAGAATATAGTCCCGAACATCGCCTCGAAACTCAGCATATCGGTGATGAATCAGGCTGCAAATACAATATTAATATCTTATAAAGATAAAAGTGCTGAAAAGTCAACTGAAATTGTAAATACCATAGCAGAAGAGTTTCAGGTGTATGATGTGGAAAAACAGGGTGAGAGTGTTGATAAGATATTGGATTATATCGACAAAAGAATTGCTTTGATCTATGATACCCTTGTGAACTCACAGGGCGATATAGCGAATTTTTACCGGGTTCACAATATCGATACTAATTCGAACAAACCTCTTCCAAGTTTTACTTCCCGCCTCAACGATTACCAGAATCAAATCGTCAATCTGGAACTTGAAGAGAATATTTATAACGAAATCGATAAAAATATTAAATCGGCAAAGAATATTGATATTTATAAACTGATTGCGTTGACATCGGGGAGTGAATTTAAAGGATCAATAGGAAGTTTACTGTCTACTCTTCAGGATCTTACTTTAAAGCGTGAAAAACTTCTGTATAATGTTACTGAAAACAGCGGACAAATCAAAGAAATCGATTACCAGATAGGGATCCAGAAAAAGTTGATCACAGAAAGTATCAAATATCTAAAAGAAAATATATCGCAGCGCAAAAACGAAGTATCCGATAAAATAAAAATGTACGAGGATAAGCTAAATATTAAAGAAAGTGATTACAATCCGATTGAATTAGCGAGTCTTCAAAGAATTTTTCAGATCAACGAAAACTATTATAGCCAACTGATTCAGAAAAAAGCAGAATATTCTATTGATAAAGCTGGTTATGTCTCACAGAACGTGATCCTTCAGAAATCAACTGTTGCCACTGAACCCATTTTCCCGAATAAGAAAAGTATTTACTTGATTTCTATAATTGTAGCTTTACTTCTTGGGTTAAGTATAATTATTGTAAAGTATGTTCTGTTCAATAACATACTCGTATTAAATGATATCTTTAAATACACTGATATACCTGTTATCGGTATTGTTCCGAAATATACAAATGACATCCCGGTCTCTCAACTTATCGTTGATCAACATCCCAAATCGATCATTGCAGAAGCCCTGCGATCTATTCGAACCAATCTTCAGTTTATTAGCAATGATGAAACATCAAAAGTGATAGCCATTACCTCAACGGTTTCGGGTGAAGGAAAAACTTTTGTGGCCATAAATCTTGCCGGAATCATTGCTTTTTCTGATAAAAAAGTGATTGTTATTGACCTTGATCTTCGTAAACCAAAGATTCATATTGGCTTTAGTGTTTCCAATCAAAAAGGGATGAGTACTATTCTGGCCAAAAGAGATGAAATTGATGTCTGTATCAAACATAGTACGGTACCTAACCTTGATTTTATCACGGCCGGACCTGTACCCCCCAACCCTTCGGAATTAATTTTCAGCCAGGCAACAGAAGAGGTCATCACCTATCTGAAAACCAAATACGATTATATAATTATTGATAATCCTCCTGTTGGACTGGTTACTGACGGTGTAAAATCAATGACCATGGCTGATTATCCTATCTACGTATTAAAGGCGAACTATTCAAAAAAGTTTTACATTCTGGATATGGAGCGTATGGTTGAGGATAGCAAGATAAATCACATTTCTCTACTGTTGAATGCTATCGAGCCTATTAATGCTGTCTATGGGTATAAAGGGCGCAACGGTCACAAAAAAGGGAAGAGCAGAGGTTATGGCTATGGATACGGATACGGTTATGGTTATGGTTATGGTTATGGAGATGATGCTGATGGATATTTTGACACCTCCAAATCAGCTAACAGAAAAAAAACGAGCAGGTTAAGCAGAATGTTAAATTTTTTTGGGGTTAATAAATAATAGACGGGGTTTTTATGCAGAAAATTTTAAGTTCAATTCCTGATATTATTCTATTGGAACCTGATGTGCATGAAGATAATCGCGGATATTTTTTTGAATCGTATAACTTTATTAAGGTTCTTGATATAGGAATCGATGTTAATTTTATTCAGGATAATCAATCCTTATCGCAAAAGGATGTGTTAAGGGGGTTACATTACCAGTCGCCGCCATATGCTCAGGGAAAGCTTGTCAGGGTTATAAAAGGAGCTGTGTTGGATGTTGCGGTGGACATACGGAAGAAATCCCCTTTCTATGGGAAATGGGTTTCTCAGGTTTTATCCGAACAGAACAAAATGATGATGTGGGTGCCTCCGGGATTTGCTCATGGTTTTCTTACCCTGGAACCTGAAACCATTTTCTTTTATAAATGTTCAGAATATTATAATAAGGCTTCAGAAGGTATTATAAAATGGGATGATGATGATATTGGCATTGAATGGAACATTTCCAATCCTTTAGTTTCTGAAAGAGATATGAACGGACTTTCTTTTAAAGAGTTCGTGAGCCCTTTTGATTAATTTTTTTACTTTTGCAGAAATTTCCTTGTATTGAAAACAGAATTAATATATCTTCTGCTACCATACTTAATATTCTTTATAGTAACTTTGTTTTTTGCTATTCTAATTAATGGATTACTGGTAAAATTTTCAGGTAATCTTGGAACCAGGAGCAATACTAATAACCAGGTAAGATGGAATGTTCAGGAAAAACCGTCATTTGGAGGAATATCATTCTTCATTATTTTCCTGATTTCAATTTCCGGACTTACATTCTTTTTCGAAAACAGTAATGTATTTCATAATATCAAACTGTTGGGTATTGTATTTGCCACCACCCTTGGATTTCTTACTGGTCTTTTTGATGATGCCTTTAATACAAAAGTAATAGTTAAACTGTTATCTCAAATTGTTTGTGGAGTTATTCTTATTCTTACCGGAACCACAATTGAACTTTTCAACTACGATTTTCTTAATTATATTTTAACTGTTTTGTGGGTGGTGGGCATGATGAATTCAATAAATATGCTGGATAATATGGATGGAATTTCCACCATAGTATCCATTTTTATTTTTCTGGCCATAATAATGGTTAATATGGCGGGTTCAGTTCCTGGTGATGATAACAAGATGCTGCTGCTAGGTATTATTGCAGGCTTGATTGGTTTTCTGATTTACAACTGGCCCCCTTCTAAAATGTTTATGGGAGATACAGGCAGCCAGTTTCTGGGTGTATTGCTTGCAGTATTTAGTATTACCTATTTATGGAATCACCAGGAAATTAATAAGGTAGATATCCCAGCCAAGCAAATCATTTCGGTGCTGCTAATTTTTGCTTTACCCTTGATTGACACCACTACAGTAACCATAAAACGCATCCTCCAGGGACGCTCACCCTTTGTAGGCGGAAAGGACCACACAACACACCACCTGGTTTATCTGGGTTTATCCGACACAAAAGTGGCAGTAATTTTTACGGTATTATCGATGGTTTCATTATGCCTTGGCCTTTGGTGTTTGAGCATTACAGAGTGGTCGAGGTGGCATACCTTTGGGTTTGCGGCTTATTTTGTGATTTTGTTTACCGTACTTTTCACCATTGCCAATTCCAGTAAACCAAAAGCCTGATGTCGTTCCTGAAAAAAGTTGTTATAGTTGTTATGTCCCTTCTGATTATGGCGATAATCTTAAAGATATTCGTATTTTCTGAAAAAATAAAGGAGGATAAGAAATCGGATGAGACTTATTTTAATGCCAGTCAGAGATTCTATAAAATATTTACGGTTCGCATTCCTGAGAAACTTGATTTTGCAGGTGAAGTTGTGCCTCTTGATAAATTTTATGTTAGGGAGGGGCTCGACAGGGAACTGATGGTAAATACCTTCTGGCACTCCAATACCTTCCTTATGTTTAAACGTTCCCAACGATGTTTCCCAATCATTGACTCTGTGCTTAAAAACAATCAGGTTCCCACCGACTTCAAATACCTGGCTATGATTGAGAGCGGACTGGAGAACATTGTCTCTCCTGCCGGAGCTAGCGGGATTTGGCAGTTTATGAAAGGAACCGGAACAGAATATGGTTTGACCATTAATGCTGAGATTGACGAACGCTACGACCTTGTTAAGGCCAGTGTAGCTGCCTGCAAATACCTGAAAGCCGCTAAAGCCAAATATAATAGCTGGACACTGGCCGCTGCTTCTTATAATATGGGCACTGAAGGCATCAGTAGTGTAATGGAGAAACAAAAAGCAAATAGCTATTACGACCTCTACCTGAACAAGGAAACCCAAAGGTATATCTACCGGATACTCGCAATGAAACTAATTTATCAATCGCCGGTCATGTATGGTTTCTATTTGAGAAACCTCGACCTGTATCCTGAGATCCCTACCTATACGGTGGCCGTTGATTCGGCAGTGGCTGACTGGGCCGGTTTTGCCTTGAAGAACAAATCGAACTACCGTATACTGAAAGAACTGAATCCCTGGATACTGAAATATACCCTGACCAACAAGGAAAATAAAACCTACCTGGTGAGATTCCCCAAACCGGGATTTGAGAATTACACTTCGTTGAGAAGTACTATGAAAACCGAAGATCATTTATTCAATGATACTATAAAAACCGACCAGATACGCTGAGCCTGCTGAGGATATGAATGAGATGATGATGGAAATGAACGACACGGAGTGGGAGCTTCAGGTGGATGAAGAATCGCAGCTGAGCGTTTATGGCGCCAAAGTGCATAACCTGCAGAATATAGACCTGGTGATACCGCGCAACAAGCTGGTGGTGTTTACCGGCCTGAGCGGTAGCGGAAAATCGTCACTAGCTTTCGATACCATTTATGCCGAAGGACAGAGGCGCTATATTGAAACCTTCTCGAACTATGTGAAACAATTTCTGGGCAATATCGAAAGGCCCGATGTGGACAAGATCACCGGCCTCAGCCCCGTGATCTCCATTGAACAAAAATCGACCAACAAGAACCCCCGCTCGACGGTGGGAACCATCACCGAGATATATGACTTCCTGCGACTGCTGTTTGCGCGAACCTCGGATGCCTATTCATATGTGACGGGCAAGAAGATGGTACGATACAGCGAACAACAGATACAGGACCTGATCTTCGAAAAGTATCTGAAGAAAAATATCATTGTACTGGCGCCCAAAGTAAAAGGTCGCAAGGGACACTACCGCGAACTGTTCGAACAGATCCGCAAGCTGGGTTTCATCAAAGTAAGGGTGGACGGACAGATAAGAGATATTGTTTTTGGCATGCAACTCGACCGCTATAAACAGCACGATATTGAGATAGTGATCGACAAGATAGCCATTCATGAGGATAACAGAGTGCGCCTGAGCCAGACCATACAAACGGCGCTGAAACATGGCAAGAATTCGTTGATGGTGGCCGATGCCGATACCAACGAGGTGCAGCATTTCAGCCGTATGCTGATGGACCCCGTGAGCGGTGTTTCGTATAGCGAACCCGAACCCAATACGTTTTCGTTCAATTCGCCTTATGGGGCCTGCCACAAATGTTCCGGACTGGGGGAAATATCGGAAGTTGACCTGAACAAGATCATACCGGATTTCTCACGAAGCATTCGCAAAGGAGCCCTCGCTCCTGTCGGCGAATATAAGAGCAGCTGGATATTTCATCAACTGGAAGCCATTGGCAAGAAGTACGATTTTACGCTCGACACGGCCTTGTCGGATTTCAGCGAGGATGCCGTTAATGTGATTCTTTACGGAACCGACGAGATTTTCTCCGTAAGGAACGAATACCTGGGGGTGACCTCGCCTTATAAGATGAGTTTCGATGGAATAGTGAACTTCATCATCAACCAAAGCAACGAAGCTTCGTCGGCGGGCATAAAGAAATGGGCGGGCAGTTTCATGAACAAGATAAAATGTCCGGAATGCCATGGGGCACGCCTGAAAAAAGAATCGCTGCATTATAAAATAAACGGGCTGACCATAGCCGATTTTGCCAATTCCGACCTCTTCAGCCTGAAGGAAAAGCTGGAAGCCGCCCAGAAATCGCTAAGCCAGCAGAACCAGCAGATAGCCTTCGAAATTATACGCGAGATACAAAACCGCATCACTTTCTTGCTGGAAGTGGGATTGGATTATCTTTCGCTCAACCGCCCTGCAGCCACCCTTTCGGGAGGAGAAGCGCAACGCATCCGCCTAGCCACACAGATCAGTTCGCAACTGGTGAATGTGCTATATATATTAGACGAACCCAGCATTGGCCTGCATCAGCGCGACAACCTGCGCCTGATCACAGCCCTGAAAGAACTCAGAGACATAGGCAATTCGGTGATTGTGGTAGAACACGACAAGGAAACCATTATGGCTGCCGATTATATTGTGGACATTGGTCCGGGGGGAGGCGTAAACGGCGGTCATATCGTGGCTACCGGAACGCCCGAAGAAATATTGAAAACATGCAGCCTGACCTCTTTGTATCTGAACGGCACCAAAAAAATAAAAATACCCGCCACCCGCCGCCAATCGAACGGTATGGAGATTAAACTGATTGGCGCCAACGGCAACAACCTGAAAAACGTGACGGCCACCTTCCCATTAGGCACCCTGATCTGTGTGACGGGGGTTTCGGGCAGCGGCAAGTCGACACTGATCAATCATACGCTCTACCCCATTCTGAGCAAACATTTCTACCGTTCGGAACACAAGGCGCTTGATTATAAAAAGATCGAAGGCATCAGGCAAATCGACAAGGTGATAGAGATAGACCAGTCACCCATTGGCCGCACGCCCCGCTCGAACCCGGCCACCTATACGGGTGTGTTCGACGATATACGCAAGCTGTTTGTGCAGATACCCGAAGCCAAGATTCGCGGCTACCTGCCCGGCAGGTTTTCGTTCAACGTGAAAGGTGGGCGCTGCGAAGTATGCGGAGGTGCGGGTGTTCGTATCATCGAGATGAATTTCCTGCCCGATGTGTTCGTGCCCTGCGAAAGCTGCAACGGCAAACGCTATAACCGCGAAACCCTGGAGGTGAAATATAAAGGCAAATCCATCAGCGATGTGCTGGAGATGAACATCGACGAGACCGTAGAATTTTTCTCGCAGATCCCTTCCATCATACAAAAGATACGTACCCTCAAGGATGTGGGTCTAGGCTATATCAAACTGGGACAGCAATCTACCACTCTGTCGGGGGGAGAGGCGCAACGGGTGAAACTGGCCAGCGAACTGGCCAAAAAAGATACCGGCCAAACCCTGTATATACTGGACGAACCTACCACGGGACTGCATTTCGAGGATATCAACGTGTTGCTGAGAGTGCTGAACAAACTGGTGGACAAAGGCAATACGGTGATAGTGATAGAGCACAATATGGATGTGATAAAAGTGGCCGACCACATCATCGACCTGGGCCCCGAAAGCGGCCACCGCGGAGGTGAAATCATCTGCACCGGAACCCCGGAAGAGATTGTTAAGAATAAAGTGAGCTATACGGCCCGATATCTAAAGGAGGTGTTGGAGGAAGGCAATTAGACTTTAGCCTATTAGGCTTTAGGAAGAAAAGACTATTCTTAGTATAACTTGGTGCTTTGGTGACTTTTTGGCAGTAATTCTTAAACTTTAGTCTCTCTTTAAGAAATCAAGGATATTGCTTTCCACCCTCTGCAATACATTATTTACATCGGATCTTACAAATTTATCGCCCGTGATATTCTCGTAAAGCTCAATATAGCGTTCGGAGATGCTTTGTATGATATCGTCGGTCATTTCAGGCACCTGTTGGCCTTCCAACCCCTGGAACCCATTTGCCATCAGCCATTCCCTCACAAACTCTTTTGATAATTGCTTTTGCGGTTGAGCTTTTTGCTGGCGTTCGAAATAGCCATCCTTGTAAAAATACCGTGAAGAATCAGGTGTATGAATTTCATCTATCAGGTAGATCTTATCACCTTTTTTGCCAAACTCATATTTGGTATCCACCAGTATCAGGCCCATTTTGGCAGCAATCTCAGTGCCCCTTTCGAATAATTTCAGGGTATATTGCTCCAACATATTGTAATCCTCTTCCGAAACCAGGTTTTCGGCAATGATCTCTTCTTTCGAAATATCTTCGTCATGTCCCACTACGGCTTTGGTTGTGGGTGTTACTAAAGGTTTGGGAAATTTATCATTTTCTATCATGCCTTCGGGCATCACTTCGCCGCAAAGACTGCGTTTGCCCGATTTATACTCGCGCCAGGCATGGCCCGACAAATAGCCGCGTATTACCATTTCCACCTTGAATGGCTCGCATTTCACCCCTGCCGTCACCGTGGGATCGGGAACGGAGATCTTCCAGTTGGGAATGATATCAGCCGTTTCGTCCAGAAATTTTGCTGCGATCTGGTTAAGCACCTGGCCTTTGAAGGGAATCCCTTTCGGAAGCACCACATCAAATGCCGATATACGGTCGGTAACCACCACTATCAGCAGTTCATCATTAATATCATACACATCTCGGACCTTGCCTATATATTTGCTTTTCTGTCCGGGGAAATTAAAATCTGTTTTTACAATGGCATGGCTCATTAGAAACTGTATTTATCAAAAATCATTGAAATCAGTAAGCAGATCAAAATGTAACTCAAAATTATTGGTCTCAAATTGGGTGCGTATCCACAATTCATCATTCTTCAATCGCAGAATATCCCATTTATTATCACCGGATAAGGGGGGAATAATGGTAAAGATATCCCTCGCAATGGTTTCGTTTGGTGCTTCGGGCATCATTCCAAACGTCATTTCATTTTTCTTTTTGTTCAGGGTCATCACCGATTTGGCAATCACACTACCATCCGAATTAGTGATGGCAATATATAACGACTGGCTCCAGTCGGAGTAAATATTGAAAGGATACAGATCGAAGTGGGGGGAATAGTAAGCCACCGTGATATCCTTATTGTTATAAAGCAGGTGGCTCAATCTCCATTTTCCGCAAAGCCGCTTCTCAGCGCTGCGAAAACTTATGGCAGGTCCATCCTCATATTTATTACAGGAAACAAACAGAAGGGGTATAAAAACAAGTAAGAGTAGTTTTTTCATTTTTCGATGGAATAAGCATTAATGATGCGCGAAACCAGTTTATGACGGATGATATCGGTGTTGTCAAGAAACACGAAATCGATTCCTTCAATATTCTTAAGGATCTGCATGGCATGGATCAGGCCTGAGGTCTGATTTTTCGGAAGGTCTATCTGGGTGATATCGCCAGTGATGATAAATTTTGCCGAACGCCCCAATCGTGTCAGGAACATCTTCATTTGGCTGATGGTTGAGTTTTGAGCTTCGTCCAGTATTACAATGGCATTGTCGAGTGTACGTCCGCGCATAAAAGCCAGTGGGGCAATTTCTATAATGCGGTCCTCAATATATTGCGAAAGCTTTTGCGAAGGTATCATGTCCCACAGCGCGTCATACAAAGGCTGCATATAGGGATCGAGTTTCTCTTTCAGGTCGCCGGGCAGGAAACCCAGGTTCTCGCCGGCCTCCACCGCAGGACGGGTCAGTATGATGCGTTTCACTTCCTTGTTCTTCAAAGCCCTCACTGCCAGCGCCACCGAAGTATAGGTCTTTCCGGTTCCGGCAGGGCCTATGGCAAACACAAGATCGCTGTGGGCGAAGGTGTCAACCAATTTCTTTTGATTAACGGTCCGAGCTTTTACAATGGTACCATATTGACCATGAAGAATAATATCGTTGCCGTTTTCAGTTTCACCGGAATTATACAAAACATCGGAATTCAGGTAGTTCTTAATGATTTCGGGCGAAAGTACCCCCTGGTTGTTAAAATGCCTTATCAGCGAATGAATGACGCCTTCGAAAATGTCTGTCTCGGCTTCATCGCCAATGATCCTGATATTGGTGTCGCGGGTAATGATCTTTAACTTGGGAAAACGTGAGCACAGAAAGTCGATGTTCTGATTGTTCACCCCTAAAAAGGCAACAGGATTCAGCAGATCGAGATTGATATTTCTTTCGCCCATTCTAAGGAATTAGGTGTACAATATTTCCGCAAAAATATTAAAAAAAATTAAGGAAACATTTTAATTCGTAATTTTGACCCGAATTAATACGGTAAATACATGGCTATTATTACACTTACAAGCGATTGGGGATTGAGCGACCACTATATTTCGGCTGTGAAAGGGGCTATCATCTGCCGCATGCCCGACGCTAACATTATTGACATTACCCATAGCATTAGTAAGTTCAGCCTGGGCGAAACCGCCTTTATCATTAAAAACGCTTATAAAAACTTCCCTAAAGGCAGTATACATATTATTGGGGTGAATTCTGAGTCTTCCATCGAAAAGCCTCATACGATAATTTTCTACGACGAACATTATTTTATTGGTTCTGATAACGGGCTTTTTTCTTTGCTCTGCGACCATGAGCCCGAAAAAATATTCGAGATAACTGTGATGCAGGATTCTGATTACTTTACTTTTCCCTCGCGCGATATTTTCGCCAAGGTGGCCTGTATGATAGCCGAAGGCACACCGCTTGACAAGATCGGTGTCCCGCGCAAAGAGCTTACCAAAATGAACTCTTACCTGCCCGTTTCGGATAAAAATTCCATCAAGGGTATCATTGTGTATTTCGACTCTTATGACAATGCCTTTACCAATATCACCGAAGCCCTTTTCCGCGAAGTAGGCAAGGGACGCAAATTCTCCGCCTATTTTAAGAGCGAAGAGATACAGGTGCTGCATAAATCATACTCCGATGTCCCCCACGGCGACATTGTGTTGCTGTTCAGTACTACTTCCCATCTCGAAATTGCCATCAACAAAGGCAGCGCAAAAAACCTGCTGGGGATCAACATTTACGATTCTTTCAGGATAGAATTTAAATAATACCACTGACTGCTGTAATCAATAATTATCTTTGTTTCTCAGAATTCAATCTGATTCAATGATTCTCAGGGTTCATTTATCAGTTGCTTGAAATTTGGGGACTATTTATCTAAAATTCTCTGCATTATCCGTATACAATCCGCAAAATACAACAATTTACCCATCCCCTTTCCATCTTCCGTTTTCGGTCTTCGGTCTCTAATCTTCTTTCTTAAATCAAATATAATAATCCATTGCCAATTCAACTAAATTATGTATTTTTGCCACCCAAATTTTTTTGAATATCAATACAATGATTAATATAACGTTACCCGACAATTCGGTTAGACAATATCCTGAAGGAGTTAGCGGGCATGAGATAGCCCTGAGTATCAGCGAAGGTCTGGCACGTAACGTACTGGCAATACAGGTGAACGGTGAAGTAATGGAATCCAATCGTCCGCTGCATAGCGATGCCCGCATAAAACTTTTGACCTGGAACGATACCGAAGGCAAAGCTGCCTTTTGGCACACTTCGGCTCACATTATGGCCGAAGCCATAGAAACGCTTTTCCCCGGAACCAAATTCGGCATTGGCCCCGACATTGAGAACGGCTTCTACTACGATATCGACATGGGCGAACGCCCCCTGACCGAAGCCGATTTCAAAGCTATTGAAGATAAAATGCTTGAATTCGCCCGCGAAAGTCAGCCCCTGGTACGTAAAGAAGTGAGCAAAGCCGATGCTATTGACTATTTTACCAAAAAGAACGACGAATATAAGCTGGAATTGATAAACGACCTGACCGACGGCGAAATTACCTTTTACGAAAGCGGCCGTTTTACCGACCTCTGCCGCGGACCTCACATGCCCAACTCGGGATTTATTAAAGCAGTGAAAGTGATGAGCCTGGCCGGTGCATACTGGCGGGGGGATATGAAACGCAAACAGCTGACACGTGTTTACGGCATCACTTTCCCCAAACAAAAAGATTTGCAGGAATACCTGGTGTTGCTGGAAGAAGCCCAGAAACGCGATCACCGCAAACTGGGAAGAGAACTGGAACTGTTCACATTTTCGCAGAACGTTGGTTCGGGTCTCCCCTTGTGGCTGCCCAAAGGAACCGCTTTGCGCGAAAGGCTGGAAACCTTCCTGAAAAAGGCGCAACGTGCAGCAGGTTATGTACAGGTGATGACACCCCACATCGGGAATGTGAACCTGTATAAAACATCCGGACACTTTCAGAAATACGGCGCCGATTCGTTTCAGCCCATCAATACACCCGTTGAGGGAGAGCAGTTTATGCTCAAACCTATGAATTGCCCTCACCATTGCGAGATATACAAATTCAAACCCCGCTCTTACAAAGATCTTCCGCTGCGTATGGCCGAATTCGGAACTGTGTACCGTTACGAACAAAGCGGCGAACTGCACGGGTTGACACGTGTGCGCGGATTTACACAGGACGACGCTCATATTTTCTGCACCCCCGACCAGGTGAAAGCCGAATTTGTCGGGGTGATAGAAATTGTCATGAAGATCTTCAAAGCTTTGGATTTTAAAAATTTCACGGCACAGATATCGCTGCGCGACCCCAACGATAAAGAAAAATATATAGGCTCCGACGAAAACTGGAACAAAGCCGAACAAGCCATTATGGAAGTTACCAAAGAATACGGAATTGAGGCCGTGGTTGAAATTGGCGAAGCTGCTTTCTATGGCCCCAAACTCGATTTCATGGTACGCGATGCCATTGGCCGCAAATGGCAGTTAGGAACCATTCAGGTAGATTACAACCTGCCCGAACGTTTCGAACTGGAATACATAGGCAACGACAATCAGAAGCACAGGCCGGTGATGATACACCGCGCTCCTTTCGGCTCGATGGAGAGATTTGTGGCGGTACTGATAGAACATTGCGCAGGCAAGTTCCCTTTATGGCTTGCTCCCGAACAGGTTACCATTATCCCTATCAGCGAGAAATTCGAAAATTATGCGGAAAATGTATCGGAATTGCTAAAAAATTACGATATTCGCAGCCAAATTGATAACCGCAACGAAAAAACGGGGAAGAAAATCAGGGACGCAGAGGTTGACCGCATTCCATACATGTTGATAGTAGGCGAAAAAGAAGAAGCCGAAAAAACTATTTCTGTAAGGAAACAGGCACAAGGCGACCTGGGTTCGTTCTCCATTGAAGATTTTGCAGCGCTTATCAATGATGAAATTAAAAAAGCAATAGAATAAACACAGTAAAATAAATTATTAACTAATCAATAGGAGGATTTGTTATAGCTATCCAATCAAATAATTACCGTGGCAGAGGTTATGTAAAAAAAGAAGATTTACATAAAATTAATGGCAAAATTCTGGCACCAGTGGTTCGTGTGGTAGGTGAAGATATTGAAACAGGAATATTTCCGATTAAAGAAGCAATCGCAATAGCCGAAGAGATGGGTTTGGATCTGGTGGAAATATCGCCAACGGCCAATCCGCCGGTTTGTAAAGTGGTCGATTACAAAAAATTTCTTTACGAGCAAAAGCGGAAACAAAAAGAAATGAAAGCCAAAGCGGCTAAAGTGGTGGTAAAAGAGATCAGGTTAGGTCCCAACACAGACGATCACGACTTTAATTTCAAACTGAAACATGCCATAAAGTTTTTGCAGGACGGATGCAAAGTAAAAGTGGATGTATTCTTCAGAGGCCGGTCGATAGTGTACAAAGAACAAGGCGAAATCATACTGTTAAAGTTTGCACAGGAACTGATCGATTACGGCAAACCCGAGCAACTGCCCCGCCTGGAAGGAAAGCGAATGATAATGATAATGACTCCCAAAAAATAATTCATAAAATAACTCAACATAAAAATCAATTTGTAACATGCCAAAAATGAAATCAATTTCCGGAGCTAAGAAAAGGTTAGACTTCACAGGAACCGGGAAAATTAAAAGGAAACACGCTTACAAAAGTCACATTCTTACCAAAAAATCCATCAAACGCAAAAGGAATTTAACCTATTCCGACACCGTTGCCAAAGTGGACGAAAAAAGAGTGAAACAAATGTTAGCCTGTTAAGGTAACTTAATTATTAACTTGTTTGCAGCCCAAAAGATTCCATTAAAGGGGAACGCTGAAACAAAAAACTAAAAACTATGCCACGTTCAGTAAATTCAGTAGCATCAAAACACAAAAAGAAAAAAATTCTCAGCCGGGTTAAAGGTCAATTCGGTCGCAGAAAAAATGTTTGGACCGTAGCCAAAAACGCTTACGAAAAAGGTTTGCAATATGCTTACCGCGATCGTCGTAACAAAAAACGCGATTTCAGAGGTTTGTGGATCAACCGTATCAATGCAGGTGTGCGCCAGTATGGAATGAGTTATTCGGTATTTATCGGAAAACTCCACGCCAAAGGTATCGAGCTCAACCGCAAAACCCTGGCCGATCTGGCTATGAACCAACCCGAAGCTTTCAAAGCAGTGGTTGATGCTGTAAAATAATACCATTTCTTGAAAAGTTTTAATCTCAACCAAATCGTATAATGCCGATAGAGTAGCTGTTATAGTACAATTTATTGAACTATTACAGATACCGTATCGGTATAAATTGTTTTACACAACTAAAATAAAAAGGGGTCAATCAGGGTTGGCCCCTTTTTTTTGTCAAATCTTTTTATGTCTATTTCTTTGTTATTCAAAAAAGAAGCACCCCCTTAAAAAGGAAAGTGCAACTTCTCAAAAACAATCAACTACCTACTTATAACAATCTTCCCTGTCTGAATAATTTTTCCTCCCTGCATAGCTTTAAAATAATAAATTCCTGCATTCCACTCGCGGGTATCTATTATTTTTTCTCCCTCTAATGCTTCCAAAAGGATTGCAGTCTGGTTTACGCCTAATGAATTTGTAACTTCAACATTCGTGATATTATCATTTGATAGTAAGTTCCATTTTATCAAGACCCATTCCTTAGCTGGAGAAGGATAAATTTTCACATACTCTTCATTTACGTCTATTGATGTTCCAGATGCAGTATTTTTACTATGCGATTTAATAGGAATATCTTCACCCTGCAAATTAATTATGGGTTCATATTCATATCCATAAATCCGGCAAATATTTTGAGCATAAATTTGTCCAACCCCTATTCCATTATCAGCTATTTCCTTAATTTTATTTATTTCAGTACTATCAAGTTGATAAATTGTTTTCGAATTATCATAAAATCCTTTTAGATTTCCAAACAAGTCGGCAAAAGTCTCATACTCTTTCAACCCATAATCTTTTAAATCGAATTTCGAGGGTAAATTATCCAATATTACTTTGGCAGTCTGATAATTTCCTGTCTGACAATAGTCATTTATTGCCATTATGTCAGTCTGAACCGTATTCATGTTTGCGAGCCAGGTTTGCAAACGAACATGATCAATTCCATTTGTATCTGACAGGATACTTTTAATAATCTCATTCCCTATTTGATCTTTAAATGCCGAATGAAATGCAATTAATCCTTCCAAACCACTACGGTAAGTTTGTATTTTTCTCACATCTCTCAGTGTATCTATCATCCATTCTAACATGGGGTCTGGTTTTTCACTCAGTTTTTTTAGAAGTTCATCACTATTTAGTCCGTCAGGATTTGCTCTATAAATCTCAAATAAAATAGGATTAGGCAAGACCAATGATTTTTCCCTTGCTTCTGCCAATACCTCTTCAGATAAATAAGGCGACTTACTTAATAAATTTGTTCGCAATTGCCAGGTTTCATTTGGCCAACTATTTTCTACTTGCGAGCTAAGGGTTGTAGTGTTTCCCCCGTCTATTAATGTTTTCAGTTGGTTTCTTAAATCCGTTTCTGCGGTCCTTTCAGTATAAAACAAATTTTCCAAAGCTGTAGTCATGGCTGCTGACTGCGATCCTTGTCCACTTCCACTGTTCGAAGGACAAGTGTTATTATTCGCTGAGTATCTTATCACATTATTGGTAATTACAGTCGGATATTCATTCAAACCACTTCCATAATAATAATTCATAGCCCAACCTGAATTATTTCTGATATTAAAACCCCCAGGTACAATTGTTGAAAATTTATTACCTGCCGCTAAAGTAGTAGGCGCAGATTCCCCTTGATTCGTTCTTGCTCCATTATAAGGCGCCCCGGTTATTGTTTTCGAATAAATGTCAGTTAAAATCCCTCCCGTAAAAGTATTACATAAAAACTGTAGACCCCTTGCCCCTTGTTGATCCCTGTTCTGACCCACCGATGCAGCTCCATATAAAAGAGAGGTAAAAGTATTCTTATATATTTGGTTTGGAGCCACTCCAGTATTAACCATATATGCACCTACAGTTTGAAAAGGAGAAGGCAGTGTTGACGTAAAAACATTCTCTTCAATTTTATATCCGGTTCCCGTATTGAAAAATATTCCTGTTCCTGAAGGTATAGGCGTATATGGTGTCTTATATTCAAACCGGTTGAATAGCAGTTCCGAACTATTCACGCCATTATTCAGCAAACTGGTTGCACAATTAGAAAATATCGCATTTTTAATTGAATAGGTATTATTTGTTTCTATCTTATCCGATTTAACACCATAATTTAATCTAATAAATTGACTCTTGATAATATCAGAAGTCGGGCAGGGTGAAATAATACTATTCGCACATGAGTTATCGATTTTATAAGCTGCATCAATGGTATAAATCCCCATTCCAAGCTCAGAAATAGTTGTAGCGCTCGGATTTGAATTTTCAAAAGTACAACCATTAATTTTTACACCTCTAACTTTCCACATCGAAATAAAAGCATAAAAAGGGGATCAATCGATAAAGTTGAGGAGTTTGTTTTTTTAAGCATAAATGTTTGATAGTCTAAAGAGGAAGAATGAAACATTTCTTACCCCTCTAAAAGATGCCCTGAATGCTTTTATTTTAGCATTGAAAGCTTCTGCTGATGCATTGGAACTTCTGTTGTCAAAGAAATTTAAAATGGTTAGGTAATGTTCCTGTATTGATCTTGCGATGGTGTTGAATGTTTTAAACCCCGATTTTTCAACCTTATCATACCATTTGGCTAATCTTGTAAAAGCAACACCTTTATCTTTGGTTGTATGGTAGATGTGTCCTAATTCCATCGATAAGTTATATGCTTCTTGAATATCAGGATATTTGGCAAACAATATTTCTGCTCTTTGTCGTTGGGTTTGTGTCCATTTTGATTCGGGCTTGAATAATAAATAGCGGCTCCTTGCCA
>CAYXXU010000053.1:0-33119 GCA_964469155.1 uncultured Bacteroidales bacterium | reverse complement strand
AGGAAGCCGGGCTTAGGCTTCGGCTTCCTTTAAACTTTTACCGGACAACAGTGAATAATAATAATTACTTAGCAGGACTTCCTATGCAAGAATTAGACAATATGTATAAAGTTCTATCGCGTTGCAATCCAGAAAAAAGATTGCCAATTATGCAAACCATTGAAGAAATTACTGTCGAAAGACTTGAAAAAATAGAAGATTTCGCTACTGGTTTAAGTAGAATACATAACAATTATGAGCTATTTTCACAAAATGATTTTAAGAATGTTCAGAAAGAAAATAATATAATAGAATTCTTGGATGATTTTTCTTATTTACGAATCTTTTATGAAAATTATATTGCCCAATTTGATAATAACATTACTAATAAAATTACCAGACCAGAAGCAATTAATATAGATCTCCCATTTATAGGAGAAAAAGCAATTTACAACGATTCGGTAGATTTTATGTTCTATTTTGAGGGTAGTCGACAAGACACGAAAAAAATTAGCATCACAGTACTATCTCACTTATGGTTAACAGATGACGAATCAATTATTGATAAATTTTGTGGAAAAAATAAATGGTGGACTAAAGCAAATTATTTAAACATTAAAAATCGTCTTGCTTTAGATAATAGAATTATTGAAAGAAGTTATATCTCAGATGCCGTGAGGTTCGACAATGATGAAAAAAACATGAATCTTATACACGACGAAATTAAATTCTTTAAACCAAAATTAGTCGTTTGCATCGGTACTAAGGCAAGAGATATAGTAGGCATGAGATTTTATGATTTTCCTGTTCAATTTCATTATGTAAAATTTCCTAAGTATCATAGTGATAATAGGATTTATGAGGAACTAAATGAAATATTAAAAAACCTTTAGAAACAATAATTTATGTCACCCCGTTGGACTGAGGCTCCAGCCTCAGCCCAATATATTTTTTCAGGCTTTTGCCTGCCAACTCAATGCATTTTAATCCTGCATGATTGAGTGAAAGTGTAAGCTAAAAGCATTATCTTTGAAGGCTCATAGTGGTAAGTAATTGAAATTAACCCACCATATCCTATAAAATTAGAAAATTCAAAACGAGCATCAGCCTTTTAAAAAAATAGAATAATGAAAAAACTAATAGGGATTCTAATCATAGCGGCCTTGTTGCCCTCCTGCAAAAAAGATAAGGGTGGCGACATACTCTGTAAAATGCAGTATACCACTTCGGCAGGCAAATCGCTGTCGCAAACCGCCTCTGATACTTTATACACCACATTTGGCGATTATATTACCAGCGTAACGCCTTCACATTTTTCGGGGAAATTCCAGATGCTGGGATTTCAGGATACCTATACCATGGACGGCAACACCAGCATGCTGCTGTTTATCAACGGCAATCAGGCCCCCGACGACCCCAATCGCCTTGCCGATTTCTCTGACCATGCCGAGGTGAGTTTCACTCCCGATCTTAGCGGCATTCGCGACAACCAGGATATGTATTTCCACGAACAGATAAACTTCAACTATTTTTATTTTGATCTGCTGTACTTCTACCAGGAAGCAGCTTTACCTCCTCAATACGACACCCTGAATATTGACATGTTCAACGGCCAGTATAACAACGATATTATAACAAGCGATATGGTCAAGGTCAACAACATTCTCAAAATAAAACACTTTGCGCTTATTTCTAAAATATTTAACACCACCCATGGCTGGCCTTCAGCCTATATATTCGGCAACTGCGATTCCACCTTTGTTTTTAATACCGAAGGCAATTCGGTAACCAACTCTGTCAACTGGCCCTTTGGAGGCGGAACCATGTTGCAGATCGTACGCAGCAATAAATACAATATGGTAACCCTCAACACTCCGGCCGATGGAGAAACCGTACAAATGACCGCCACCGTGAGCTTCAATACCCAAAACCTGATTCAGATCTATGCAGGCACAGACAATGTGCCTTACACCAGTGATGATGTTTTTATTTATGCCCCCAATTTTTGGGAGAGAATTATGGTAAATCTGGCCATAGAGTAGTAAGGCCAGGGGTGATGCAGCAGCCAATGTGGGCATAAAACGAATGCGGCAGGAGAGAGCCTTAATGGAATAGAATGCAGTTTGATGGATGGCTGAAAGAGGATAAAGCAAACGTACCCGATTAATTAAAAGAAGTAAACAATTATTATTAAACCGAAAAACAATGAAAAGAAAAGAAATTAAAATCATCCTACCGATAATTCTGGTAGGCTTACTATGGATGGTTTCGTGCAAAAAGAATTATACATGCAGTTGTTTGCAGACAGTAACCGTACCAGCCTATACCAATGGCGGAGTGTACCATCCTGAGCAAATAACCATGAACACCATAACCAATACTTTTACCTCGACCAAAAAAGATTCCGAATCGGGATGCAAAATGGGAGAGTCTATACATTCATATACTTCGCCCTATGAGGCCCAGGGGCAAGGACCCACTGTCGAAACAGTAACCTGCGAATTGAAATGAAAAACTAAAAGATGGTTTTGCTTAGGAATTAATATGTAGTATCTGGGTAGAAAAAAACTCCCATCGGGCCTCACCCTGGTGGGACTCTTTTTTATGATTCTTTGCGTCCTCTGCGCCTCTGCGGTGAATCTTTTATCTAGAATCTTCTTTCTTTTTATTCCCCGATTTAATTATATTTGTATCTTAAATTCCATCCCCATGAAGAGTAAAACACTTTCCTTTTCCCTGCTGCTACTGTTTTTGTCGGGCATCTCTTTTGCCCAGAGCATTGACGAACTTTTTGTTTCGGCATTCACCAAATATCAGAACAACGATTACCAGGGAGCGATAGACGACTATTCGAAAGTGATAGCACAGAAGCCTGATTATGCCGATGCCTACTTCAACCGTGCCATTGCTTACGAGAAGCTCGAAAAGAAGCGCGAAGCCATAAACGATTATACCACTCTTATTGCCCTGCAGCCTAATGATGCCAATGCGTATTTCAACCGCGGCATGTTGAATGAAATTACCTCATCCTGGCAAAGTGCCTTATCGGATTTTTCCAAGGCCCTGGAACTTAACCCCGACCTTTCGACGGCGATATATCGCAAGGCCCTTATTTATGGACAACTGGGTGCTGATTCATTGGCGCTTGACAACTATTTTATTTATCTCGAAAAGAATCCCAACAGTATCAAGGTGAACTTCTCTCTGGCACAACAATACGATCGTATGGAGGAATACTACACTGCCATTAAGTATTATACCAAAGTGATACAGTTGGATTCGGGCAACGCCAAAGCTTATTTTCAGAGAGCATACGATTATGAGATAGTGATGAAAAAGCAGGATGCCATTCACGACTATTCGAAGGCCATAGAGCTGGATCCCAAATATTCGGATGCCTGGTTCAATCGTGCTTTTATGCATAACGAAGCCTATGAGTTTGATAAAGCCATAGCCGACTACACCAAAGTGATAGAACTGGAGCCCAACAGTCCTGATGCTTATTACAACCGCGGCCTGGCCAAAGTAAATGCCGGCATGAAAAGCGAAGCCTGCGACGATTTCTGGAAAGCTACCGAACTGGGCGATAAGATAGCGAAGAAATATTATAAGTTGAATTGCAGATAGAGTATATTTCTTTGCGCATAGAACTCTTTGTGGAACTTCGTGTCTCCTTTGTGTATCTTCGTGTAACAGCTATACACAAAGCTTCACAAAGAACCTCAAAGTTTCACAAAGTAAAATGCACTACAATTTCTTTTCTGTAAACTTATTGACTTACTAATATTTCATCCGCCAGTAGCATTATCATCACTCCCAGCATAAAGATATTTATGGAAATGAAGGCCACCTTCAGTTCTCCATGCTTTTGGTAGAGGTCCTTCATAAAGATGATCACAAAAGCCAGGCACCAAATGCCGGTTATGATCTGTATCACCATATAGTGAAACACCCCAAAATACATCATCCCCCCAACTACTGTCAGCATAGCCACCACACCCGAAGTGATGATATCTTTAACCGAGCGAATGGAATATTTATCCGTGAGAGCCGGGAAACCTGCTCTTCGGTAATCTTCTTTATATCGCAACATCAATAGTATAAAATGCGGCAACTGCCAAACCACCATAAACAGACAGATGAACATGAACGTTAAGTCTGTCAATGAACCTCCTGCAGCTTCCCATCCAATGATGATGGGTATCACTCCCGTCAGCGTTCCCGGTACCATAGCAAAAGCCGTAACGCGTTTCAAAAAAGTATACAAAAGGTTATACCACAACAGGCTGAAAACACCCAGCAGCAAACTCAATAAGGTTCCAAAAACAAACAAAATCACAAGCCCTGCAACCAGTAAGACAATGGCACTTATCCACGAAACATTCAGGCTTAACGTGCCGTTGGGAACAGGACGGAGGTGTGTCCGCTGCATTTTGGCATCGAATCTGCGTTCCTGTATCTGGTTCAGTGCTGAAGCCCCTGAGGCCAGCAGAAAGATACCCAGAAAAAGAAAAGCAGGAGTGAGGCTCAGACTTCCGGATGCCAGCAGATAAGCCGCCAGGGTAGAAAAAGCAACCGAAAGGGAAAGTTTAAAGCGCGAAAGCAGTAAGATCTGGTTGATAAAGAAGGATAAACTTTTCAAAATGCTTTTTTGTGATAAATGGGTGAGTTAAATTAGCAATATAAGAGAAAAGTACCACTAAGAGCACTGAGGTACATTTAGGGAAATGAATTTCTTTGTGATTCTTAGTGTTCTGCGTGACTTAGTGATAATCGAAATAAAGTAAAATCACTTAAGAGTTTTCAGATATTCAGTGATGATCTTAATATCACTGTTCTTCACCACCCCACGATACGATTTCATCACCCCGTTGGCATATCCTTTCACCACTTCGCTGCCCGGATCCAGAATGGCCCTTCGAATATAAAGTTCATCTGCTACCACTTCTTTGTCGGCACCTCCCGTAGTCAGGGCTCGGTTCGATCCGAACAATCCTTTAAAAGTGGGGCCAACCGCTTTGGATCCGTCAATAGAGTGACATCCGGTGCAGCCATTATTTTTTATCAGTACCAGTCCTTCGGGTTCAATCTTTTTGGGTTGTACATTGGCATACCAGGTATCAAATTCTGTTTGTGGCACCACCCTTACCTTCGAGCCCATGAAAGAGTGATTCAAACCGCAATAATAAGAACAATAGATTTCAAAGTCGCCCAATTCCTGTGGAATGAACCAAACCATATTGTTTTTACCGGGCACCACATCTTCTTTGATGCGAAACGAAGGTACCGAAAAACCATGAATTACATCTAGCGATGTCAACTCTAATTTCACAGGTTTATCAATGGGGACAAACAATTCTGCCGATTCCTTACCATTGGGATATTCAAAATTCCACGACCACATTTTGCCAATGGTTTTCACCACCATAGACTCTTTAGGAGCATCGCGCATGGGACTGTAGGCCACATAGCCATAATAGAACATAAACATAACCAGAATGGTCGGAATAATGATCCAGATAAGTTCAACCCATGTTTTTTCTTTCACCTGGGTGGCATTCGGGTGTTTCGATTTACGGTATTTTCTGACAAAAACCAGCATTACAGCCGTTATTGATATCAGAAAAAATATGCCTATTCCAAAAATGAAATAAAATGCAAAGTCTACACCGGCAACGAAATTTGAACTTTGTTGAAAAAAATCCATAATACTTTCTTTTTAGATTAGCGATACAAATAATCAAGAAACGTAATCAATACAATCACTCCGAAGAAGATAACCACCCCGAAACCTACCACCTTGAAGATCTTTTTTTCGTATCGAAGGTGCATAAAATAATACATAACCAGAAATCCTTTTACGGATGCAATACTAAGTGCCACAGTCACCGTAAAAGTGGATAAATGAATCATGGAAATTGATATGGTAAGTGCGGTCAGGAATAACAAGATAACCAGTATCTTTCCGTGCGAAAAATAGGGGACAATATGTTCGTGTTCTTTTTCCATAATTTTAGGTTATTAAATACAACAATGGGAATAAAAATATCCAGATAAGGTCAACCAAATGCCAATACAAAGCGCTGTTTTCCAGCAAAACATATCTTTCTTTATGAATACGTCCACTTTTTACCCTCCCATAGACAATAATGAGCAGTGTCAGACCCACTAAAATATGAAGTGCATGAAGTCCAGTCATAAAATAATACAGACTAAAAAAGAGTATGTGCCCCTTGTCGAGTTCTATCATCAGATCGGAACCGGGATACAGTCCATGATGAATTTTTCCGGACCATTCAAAATATTTATTCACCATAAAGATTAATGCACAGAAAATAGTGACCAGCAACAAGGTTAAAGTAAGTTTTTTGTCGCCTTTTTGCATAGCCGTTATCGACATAGCAACAGCGGCACTGCTCACCAGTAGCACAATAGTATTAATTGCACCTATCACCACATCCAGATGTTCGGCTGCGTCATGAAAACTTTGGGCATAATTATGCCTCATTACCGAGTATACGATGAACAGGCCTCCAAACAGAAGTATTTCGGTACATAGAAAGACCCACATGCCAAACCTGGCACCCTCCGGATCGTAATGCTCTTCAAAATGATTCATAAGCTATTTATAATTATAAGGTTCTGAAGTAATGGTGGGTATTTCATCAAAGTTCTCAGTTGGGGGTGGCGATGGTATCTGCCATTCCAATGTAGACCCTCCCCATGGATTTGCCGGGGCAAGGGGGCCTTTGCGGCCACGGAACAGGTTTACAATCATGATTAATATTCCCACTCCCAAAACGACTCCCCCAATGGTAGAAACCTGATGTCCGAAAGTAAATTGAGGCAGATAATCGAAGTAACGGCGGGGCATACCCATGATACCTATGACAAATTGCGGGAAGTATAAGAGATTGAAACCAACGAATATGAAAAACCAGGCAGCATTGGCAACTTTAAAGTTATACATGTGCCCGAACATTTTCGGATACCAATAGTGTATGGCAGCAAAAAACGCAAAGCCCATACCTCCGAAAATAATATAATGGAAATGGGCCACAATATAGGAGGTGTCATGAACATGAATATCCGTAGCCACTGATCCCAATGACAAACCGGTTAGACCGCCTATCATAAAAAGAAAGATAAAAGCAAGGGTATACAGGAAAGGGGGTTTCAGATCAATAGAGCCCTTATACATAGTAGCCACCCAGTTGAATACTTTAATGGCACTGGGAACAGCAACAATAAAAGTCAGGAAGGAGAAGAACCACTGTGCGGTGCCGCTCATACCTGAGGTGAACATATGGTGACCCCAGACAAAGTACCCTACAAAGGCAATGGCCAGACTGGACAAAGCAATAGCTTTATAACCAAACACTTTTTTCTGGCAAAAAGTAGGAACAATCTCAGTAATAACCCCCATGGCAGGAAGTATCATAATATAGACAGCCGGGTGGGAATAGATCCAGAACAGATGCTGATAGAGCACCGGGTCGCCCCCCAATGCCGGGTCGAAGAACCCGATCTTAAATAAACGTTCACCAATAACCATCAACAAAGTAATACCCACAATAGGAGTGGCCAATACCTGAATCCATGCTGTAGCATACACCGACCAGGGAAACAAGGGCATACGGAACCATGTCATGCCGGGGGCACGCATACGGTGCACGGTAACAATAAAGTTCAGACCGGTTAAGATAGACGAGAACCCTAATACAAAAGCAGCCGTAACGGCAGGTATAACATTCGAACCTGATTGGGTACTGTAGGGCGCATAAAATGTCCAACCGGTATCAGGAGGTCTTGAGCCGCCAAACAATGCGTAAAAAGCTATCAACGCACCCAAAACATAGAGGTACCAAGAAAACAAATTGAGTTTGGGAAAAGCAACATCTTTGGCTCCGATCATGATGGGAAGAAAGAAGTTCCCAAATACAGCCGATAAGCCGGGAATTACAACAAGAAATATCATGATAATTCCGTGGACGGTGAAAATGGCATTATAGGTCTGAGCCCCGTAGAACTGTTGTCCGGGCCAGAGCAACTCCAGTCGCATGGCTTCACCTAATAACACCCCAACCACAAAAAAGATGGCGATGGACGTAAGGTAAAGCAACGAGATCTTCTTATGGTCCGTTGATGTTATGAATGCAAGAAGACCTTTCCGCTTGCCGTTGTCTTTCAGGTAGCTCAACGGTGAATGATTGATGGTTTCAGTTGGCATATTTATGATTTATTTTTATTGTTTCTTTTCTTTTTTCTCGACCTGATCAGCAATATCGCAAAGAGCAATACCGCAAAGAACAGAATTACGATACCGGCCATTCTGGTAATATCCAAAACATATTTTTTTCCTGCCGGATCATAGCTGAAACAGAATTCAAGTAGTTTGTTAACGGTGGGACGCGATAAGCCTTTTTGAGCTTCTATAATGGCCATTTTTACATCAAAGGGAAGAAAACGGGTTCCATAAAGATAACGGGTAATCTTTCCCTGCGGGCTAAGTATGGTTATTACTGCCGGGTGAACAAAATCGAGCCCTGTTTGTTGAAATCTGAACCCAACGGCTTCAGTGAGGGAGTGGATGTTCAAACTGTCGCCGGTCAGGTAAATCCAATCCTTTGCATGAAGTTTGCTTTTGGTTCGCAAAAAGGTTTGTTTCATTTTGGCTGCCTTTTCAGGATTATCCAGTGGATTGAAACTAACAGATACCACTTGATAATCGGTGCCCAATATCAGGTCTGTTTTTTCAACTACATCCGACACTCCGCTCAAAATAGCAGGGCAAACTCCGGGGCAATCAAAATAGACCAATATCAGAATGGTCGGTTTATTGATAATCTGTTGAAGTACTACCACTTTATTGCTGTCGTTCCTAAAAGTAAGGTTCAAAGGAATCATTTCATCCAGATGTTCAACAACACCGACTTCAACATCTTTAGGATCCACCTGTGCAAAAGTGTTCTGAACACTGATGAACAGAAAGATTATGGCCGACAGAACTAATTTTGATTTTTTCATGTTTGTATGATTCAGGATTTGTTTGATTTAATACCGATCTTCCTCATTTTCAATAATTGTTTCAATATATAGAATACAGAACCAAGAACAAGTAAAACCGCTCCACAATAAGTGATCACTACCCATAAGGGAGCATTTCCACGCACACTCCACATGGCACGGGTGTCGATAAGGCTAACCGGTGTAAATGGCATGCCTATTTTTAGTTGTGTTTTGGTCTCGCCTTCACCGAAGGCCCCGACTTCGTCGATAAGAGTCACCATTAGGTTAATATTACCTGCAGTGTCACCGGGCAAGTCTTTTGGGAAGGTGAAAATGGCCTCACCATTATTGTCTGTCGTTTTCTTTTTATCGACCGGCAACATCCCGAAGTACCTTTCGGCAAAAAGCGTGACATCGGCTCCAACCACTTTTACCGGAGTAGGGTCTTCAATAGTATAGGCAATGGCAGTAACTTTAACTTTGTTGCTGGTATCATTTAATCTGCTTACTGTCATTTCCAGAATATAATCAATCAAACCTTTGGCAGGAACCGTATCTGGCTGAACATATTTCTGATTGAAACTACGCAAAAAAGAAATCACTGCCCATCTGTCTTTATCTGCCAGTATATTTTTAAAGGTGGGCATTGGTATACGCCCATTGGTGATCTTATAGAACAACTCGCCGTCGGTTTGTAGCTGGAATTTATCAGTAGCCGGGTCACCGGGCGAGGGTGTCATCAGTGCAAAATTTGCTTTTCGCGGAATACCATGACAAGCCGAACAATTGGCAGTATATATGGTTTCTCCGTTTTTAATTACTTCAGCAGTAAATTTGAAATTAGCGGTTTTGAGTTTCTTCACTTCAGGTACTTTCCAGGGCACCTGTCCAATGGATACTGATGCTATAAAGAGGAACAACAAAAGAAAGGATGCGGCTTTATATCTTTTCATAATCTGTAAATTCTTACTGTTAAACATAATTATTATTCAATGATTTTTTCCTCTTTGGCAGTTTCGTAGATTGGAACCACAGGGAAGAACTTCGCCAACACCGTAATGATCATAAGAACCATTATAAAGGATCCCATCGTCACAGCAATTTCAACCAAAGTCGGTGAATATATTTTAAAGTTCAGAGGAACATGTTGCACTGGAAGGAAAGGATTTTCCATGGTAGGGACCACAATCAGGTACCTTTTAAACCAGGCGGCAACAAATACTGCAATGGCAATAACCAACAAGGGGAGAGGCTTCCGCATCCGCCGGAACAACATTAATATAATTGGTATAATGAGTCCTCCCAATTGAACTGTCCAAAATAAAAGTGCATGTTCACCCACAAAAAGGTCATGCAGATGTTTGGCATCGGCCGTTTTAAGTTTGTAACCCGGCACCAAATATTCGTTGATATTAAAATAAAGGTAGACCAAAGAAACCAACACCAATAATTTACCCATGTTATTGAAATGCTTCTCGGTGATGTATTCATGAAGTTTGTAATTTTTTACAAATACGAACATGGCAATGATCACTGCTGCAGCTCCGGCAACAAAGGCTCCCGAAACGAAGTAAGGCCCAAAAATAGTACTGTCCCAACCCGGACGGTGGGTGACGGCAAACAACCAGGAGGTTACTGTATGAATGGATAAAGCAGTGGGAATAATCAGCAGCAATAATATTTTAACTACCCTGCGGATAATATCGTTTTGTTCGGGGAGGTTCGACCAGCTAAATGAAAGGTATTTGTAAGCCAACCTAACCCAATTGGGTATGTTGATCTTTTTCTGATAAATAATGGAAATATCAGGTATCATGGGAATCAGGAACAGCAGGAAACTCAATAGGAAATATACAGTGACCACTGTAACATCCCAAAGAATGGGCGATTGAAAACGACCGTATATAAAAACATTCAACAATCTGTCGGGACGACCCATATCAGAAACAATTACCAATCCGGCAACAGCCGAAAAAGCCACAGCAATGATCTCGGCAATACGGGTGATGGGGGTAATCCACTTCATGCCAATCATTCCCAAAACGGCACTGATAAGCATCCCTATCAAACTGGAAGCTACAAAGAATACGAAGGTTGAAATGTACATGCCCCACGATACGATGTCGCGAAGACCGGTCACTCCCAGGCCTGTGCTGAGCTGAATGTAATATGCGTACAAGCATACCATTAAAGCCAGAGTAAGAATGGTCATCCAGGAGAGGTAACCTTTACTCATTCGGATGTGACCGGTTAGATTGGCGGTCAGTTTGTCTAAAGCTGTATTGTTTTCAAACATAAATGCTGTTATATAATTTCTGATTCAATTTTATCTTCCGTGGTGTTGAATTTCAGGGTGCGGTTTTTTGGGGGTAAATAATACACCCTGGGTTTGGTGCCCAGTTCAGGGAACAACTGGTAACCTGCATTGGCTTCGAGCAATTCGCTCAGGCGAACGGTTTCTTTTGTAGTTCCGTTAGTTACGGCATCTTCGTTTTCATCACCAAAATAATAAACTCCATTGGGGCAGGCCGAAACACAGTAGGGCAGTTTGTTTACCCTGAGTTGGTCAGCGCTGAACAGACACTTTGTGATGGTTCCCTTTTTCTGAGGAACATTCAACTCTACATTATAAGGTGTCAATAGGTCCTTTTCGGCATCCTTGGGTTCGACCCATTGGAACATACGGGCCGAATAGGGGCAGGCAGCCATACAGAAACGGCAACCAATGCATCGCTCATTATCGATCAGAACAATGCCATCCTGTCTTTTGTAGGTTGCATCCACCGGGCAAACCGAAACACAGGGTGGATTGTCGCAATGCTGGCAGGGTTTCGACATGTGATACGGTTTGGTTTTCGGAGTGTCCTGCATCTGAAGAACAGCCATGTGGAACTGATAGGGATACAGATGATGGGCACTCTGACAGGCGCCTATACATTTACGCGCATTCTTGCATTTCGAAAGATCGACCACCATTACCCAACGTTTGCCGGCAATACCTTCGCGACCTTCCGATTGAAGTACATCGGCAGGGTCTTTCTCAATAAATGCCATCGCTAATGAATCCACTTCCACCAGTTTGTTGTCCTGAGTCAGAAGTTTGGTTTTTTTGCCGGAAGCATCCTTACCCTTTTCAAAATTCATTGCAGAAAATATTGCACCGCCACCTGCCACCGCACCAAATCCTATCAATCCAACTTTTTTTAGGAAATTCCTTCTGGTATTTTCATTTTTTTTATCCTGTTCTTTTGCCATAGGGGAAATTTAAAGATTTTCTACTAATTATTTATCAGAAATAACGTGTTTTTTTGTTCAAACATACAAATAATTAATTTTATAAAGCAACGTTTTACCAAGTTTTTTTTACTTTTGAACCGGAATTTAAGTATAGCTATACCTAAAAACGTGATAAAGAAAGCTTTTCATTTCTATCATGATAGTTTGCAATTTGACTTGTTCGGAAGAAGTTTATGGATAGGAATTGTTCAGCATTTTAAAATCATTTTTTTACCAGATTTGTTATTATAATTATTTAAAAATACCACTATTGTCTATGAGTCTTAACCCGAATAAAAAAACCAATTCAAAAATTATTAGCATTTCTGAAGCGGCTTCCATTGCCATTCATGTAATGGTGCTTATAGCCCAGTCGCGAAAGGACAATATCAATGTAAGTAAATTGACGGAATTAACAGGGGCTTCGAAAAATCATATAGCCAAGGTGATGCAACTTTTGGTTCGCAATGGCTTCGTGATATCGACACGCGGACCTGCAGGAGGTTTTGTGTTGAGTAAACCTGCGTCTAAAATTACTATCCTGAATATATATGAAGCCGTGGAGGGAAAAATGGATATGCCAGAGTGTCCTTTTGACAATAAAATATGCCCCTTTCATAAATGCCTTATGAATGGTATTATTCATAAAATGACTGATGAGCTCAGGAAGTATTTCAAAGAGCAGAAATTGAGCGATCTGATCAAATAATCAGGGTTATTTTTGCAGGAGTAAGGGAGTTATTGACTGACTCCCTTTTTTTATGCTCATCTGTAAGCGTTGATAAATTTGATTGTATTTAGGTGCAGGTCAAAAATTATTTATACATTTGCGTACTCGATTACCTAATTAGATTGTTTGATTTATGAAACGTACCATTATTAAAATTGATGAAGAAAAATGCAACGGTTGTGGCATTTGTGTGAGCGGATGCCACGAAGGTGCCCTACAAATTATCGACGACAAAGCCCGCCTGATCAGCGAATTGTATTGCGACGGGCTGGGTGCCTGCATTGGCGATTGCCCCGAAGGAGCCATTGAACTGGAGGAACGCGAAGCCGAACCCTACGACGAAGTGAAGACCATAGAACGTATCGCCAAAACCGGCAGAAACACAGTGCTGGCGCACCTGCGTCACCTGCGCGATCACAATGAGAAGGAATATGTGAAACAAGCTGTAGGATACCTTACTGAACAAAATTTATTTACTGACCTTATAAAAGAATTTCAAATGGAAACACACAAACACGAAGAAGATGGCGGTTTCTGCGGATGCCCCGGCTCAAAAACCATTGATCTCAGATCGGCTGAGACTACAAACGAAACCACACAGGTAAGCGTTGAATCGCAGTTGCGTCAATGGCCCATTCAGTTGCACCTGGTGAGCCCCAATGCACCTTATTTTCGCAATGCCGATGTGGTGATAGCGGCCGATTGCGTTGCCTTCTCTTACGGCAATTTTCACAACGAATTTCTAAAGGGCCGTTCCCTGGTGATCGCCTGCCCCAAGCTCGATTCGAACAAGGAAATTTATGTCGAGAAGATCAAAATTATGGTAGCTGATGCCAAAGTGAATACCCTTACCGTATTGTTGATGGAAGTTCCCTGTTGCGGTGGCCTGTTGCACATGACCCAACAAGGTGTGGAACAATCGGGACGCAAAGTTCCGATAAAGGCTGTTACCGTGGGTATCTCGGGGAAGATACTGCATGAGGAGTGGGTTTAGTCAGCCGGAAGTCTCCAGTCGGCAATCGGCAACCGGCAAATTCTGCCGACTGATGATTGAAGACTTAAGATAAAAACACTAAGAACTACTAAGAACTACTTTTTTAAGAGCGGATGTTATTCCGCTTTTTTTGTTTGTATTGATGGCCTGTATGGGAAACAAAAATTTTCCTGAAAAATCTTCGTTCGCATCGAAACTATTCATAAATTCGTAGCCGTTATTAACCTTTATAAAAGAAACAATATGCTCAATATCGACTGGAAAAACCTGCCGTTCGGTTATCTGAAAACCGATTATAATGTACGTTGCTACTATCGCGATGGCGCCTGGGGCGAACTGGAAGTGTCATCGTCAGAAACCATCAATATCCACATGGCTGCCACCGCCCTTCATTATGGGCAGGAAGCCTTCGAAGGTTTGAAAGCCTTTATGGGAAAAGATGGCAAGGTGAGGGTATTCCGATGGGTTGAGAATGCCAAACGCATGCAGCGTTCGGCCGAAGGCATTATGATGGCGGTACCGCCTTTGGAACTTTTTAAAGCGGCTATGGAACTGGCCATAAAGAAAAATCTGCGCTTTGTGCCGCCTTACGAAACCGGTTCATCGCTCTATATCCGCCCCCTGCTGATCGGCTCAGGGCCTAAAGTGGGTGTTTCGCCGGCCGATGAGTATTTGTTCATGATCTTTGTATCGCCCGTGGGACCTTATTTCAAAGAAGGATTTAACCCGGTGAAGATGCAACTGATACGCGACTACGACCGCGCCGCACCCAAAGGAACCGGCAACATTAAGGTGGGCGGAAACTATGCTGCCAGCCTGAAAGCTGGCCAAAGGGCACATGCCGAGGGATTTTCGACCGCTATTTTTGTCGATTCAAAAGAAGGCAAATATATAGACGAAGCTGGTCCGGCTAATTTCTTTGCTATTAAAAACAATACCTATATCACCCCCGAATCGCCTTCTATTCTGCCATCTATCACCAATATGAGCCTGCGCCAGCTGGCCGAAGATATGGGTATGAAGGTGGAGCGTCGGCAGATACCGGTGGAAGAATTGGAAACCTTCGACGAAGTGGGAGCCTGCGGCACGGCTGCGGTTATTTCGCCTATCTGCGCCATTCAGGACCGCGAAACCGGTAAGGTATATCCCTATTGCAAAGGTGGCAATGCCGGCTCGGTTTCGACCAAACTCTATAATAAGCTGCGTGCCATTCAATATGGCGACGAACCCGACACGCATAACTGGGTGAGCGTAATTGAATAATATTAGAAAAGAAACTCCGTAAGGAGTTTTTTTTTGTCCCGGACGATTTACAAAATTACCAGGTAACTTCCATTTATAATATAAAATTGCTCAAATCCATGTTGAGCTGACAATTAATCCAGGATCTACCTCTATTATATTATGATTTCTAGTTCTTTTTTTCAATAAATCATGCGATTTTCTTGTAAAAAATGATACTAATCCATAAAAAATACTGAAAGTTCTAAAAAAATACGTAATTTGTCCTAATTAAAACAGTTATTCTCTAACCTAAATTGGCAATATCTTAAAATTTATGAAGTAAGTTCTTAAAAAAATTGAGTAAGTTCCAGTTTAAATCGTGTATGCTCCAGAAAAAAAGTAGTAAATTCTTTAAAAAATAAGAAATATTCCAGTTTGAATACAAAACAAAGTGGAAATTAATACATTTATTCCGGAGAATAATTGATTTATTCTGGAAAATAGGCAATACAAACTGGAGCATACTGAATATGTTCCGGAACTTACACGATTTAAACTGGAGCCTACTGAATATGTTCCGGAACTTACACGATTTAAACTGGAACTTACTCGATATATTCCGGAGCATTAACGTTTCAAACCGGAGCATACCATATATTATTATGAAAATAAAGAAATTGAAGCTGATTATGGTCTGAAGTGCGATTGAAAAGTATCAGGAACCATTACCAAATGGCTGAAAACAATACAAATTAGGGAGAAGGAGTTTTTCTTTAATAACAATGCCAGATTGGCAGTAAAGGGTTACAGTTAAATAATTTTGGAGATCAAAAAACAAACTCCGGAATGATTACACTAAAGAAGGTTTGTTGCAGCAGACGCTTTCTAAATAATCGAATACCTGCGAAGTTCCGCTTCCATTTCCTTCTGGAGCTTTTTGGCTTCGTCGCGGGCGCGGTCTTTAAAATCTTTTTCGGCCGAGGCATATAAAATGTTGCGCGACGAGTTTACTATCAGTCCGCATTGGGCGTTCATGCCATACGTTGCAACCTCTTGCAGGCTGCCGCCCTGTGCGCCCACCCCGGGCACCAGCAGAAAATGATCGGGGATGATCTTGCGTATACCTTCCAGCATGCTGGCCTGGGTAGCGCCCACCACATACATCATATTGTCGGCCGAGCCCCAACGTTTCGAAGTCTCGAGCACCAGTTCGAACAGGTGTTTTTCGCCTTCGGGGGTCATGATCTTTTTAAACTGAAAATCGAAGGCTCCTTTGTTTGAGGTCAGCGCCAGCAGCACCACCCATTTTCCGGCATGTGTCAGAAAAGGCGACACGGAATCTTCACCCATATAAGGGGCCACCGTAACGGCATTGAAATCGAAACCAGAGTCGGTTTTATCAAAATAGGTTTTGGCATATTGTGCCGAAGTATTGCCAATATCGCCGCGTTTGGCATCGGCAATCAGAAATACTTCGTTGCGGTAGCCTTCCAGGTAGTTCACGGTTTTCTGCAAACTCACCCAGCCCGAAATTCCCATAGCCTCATAAAAAGCGATATTGGGTTTATAGGCAATGGTATAATCGATGGTAGCATCGATAATGTTTTTGTTGAACTCGAAAACAGGGTCCTCGGCGCTCAGCAGATGTTTTGGGATCTTAGAGAATTCAGTATCCAAACCCACACAGAGGAACGACTTTTTCTTTTTTATGTTTAAAAATAATTCTTTTCGGGTCATGTTTTTGGATTATTGAGTTTGTTGAGTTTATTGAGTTGAGTAAGTTGATTAAGTTTATTGGGTTGATTGTGTTTAATGAGTTTATTAAGTTTATTATGTTTATTATGTTTATTGAGTAAGAATAAGGAAAAGAGTAAATGGTTTCATTGCTCTATACATTATAACTCCTGCCTTATCTCCTCCTTACTTACCTTAATCAACTTACTTACCTAATTCCTGACTTCCTCACTCTTCTCCCGCCGCTTTCAGTCGTTCTGCATTTTCGGCCAGTTGCAATGCATCTATGAGTTCCTGCACTCCGGCTCCGTCCATGACATTTTGCAGACTGTATAAAGTAAGATGGATTCGGTGGTCGGTCACACGGCTTTGAGGATAATTGTAAGTACGTATCTTGGCCGAACGGTCGCCTGTGGAGACCATGGTCTTTCGTTTCGACGAAACCACGTCGAGATATTTCTGATGTTCCTGTTCATAAATACGGCTGCGCAACACCGACATGGCCTTTTCGAGGTTTTTTACCTGCGATTTCTGATCCTGGCAAATAACCACAATGCCTGTAGGGATATGCGTCAACCTTACAGCAGAATAGGTAGTATTCACCGATTGCCCTCCCGGCCCTGATGAGCAGAAAGTGTCGCGGCGGATATCGCTTTCTTTCACATCCACATCAAATTCATCGGCTTCGGGCAACACCACCACTGAGGCCGCCGAGGTATGAACGCGGCCCTGTGCTTCGGTTTTGGGCACACGCTGCACGCGATGCACCCCCGATTCGTATTTCATCTGACCGTACACATTTTCGCCCGAAATATTGATGATAACTTCCTTATATCCGCCCACGGTACCTTCGGTCATATCCACAGGTTCCACTTTCCAGCCTTTCAGTTCGGCAAAGCGGAGATACATGCGGTAGAGGTCGCCGGCGAAAATGCTGGCCTCATCTCCTCCCGAACCTGCACGAATCTCGATGATGGCATTTTTACCATCTTCGGGGTCGGCCGGTATCAGCATAATGCGTATCTCTTCTTCCATTCTGGCTTTCTCCTGGGTCAGCAGGTCGACTTCTTCTTTGGCCCATGCACGCATTTCTTCGTCTTTTTCGTTGTACATCACATCTTTGGCCGATGTCATGTGTTTCAGCAGGGTATCGTACTTTTTGTAAGCTTCAATAATGGGTGAAAGCTCTTTGTAGTCTTTACTAAGTTTCACAAACCGTTTCACATCGTTTATGGCTTCCGGCTCGTTCATCAACCTTCCGATTTCTTCCCAACGTGTATGTATGGCTTCGAGTTTTTCAAGCATAAATGATCAATTTTGGCTGCAAAGGTAATAGAAATTTCAGAATTAATAGGTAAATTGCCCGTTAGGAGATGTTATGGTGAGCGCGGGAGCATCTGATTTTTCGCAATGTCCGATTATTTGGGCATCGATATTGAATGATCTGGAGATGGCAATAATATCTGAGGCAATTTCCTTAGGAACGTACAATTCCATGCGATGTCCCATATTAAACACCTTGTACATTTCTTTCCATGCGTAGCCCGATTGTTCCTGAATAATAGCGAAAACGGGAGGGACTGTAAACAAATTGTCTTTCACTACATGCAGGTCCGAAACGAAATTCAATACTTTGGTTTGAGCCCCGCCTGTGCAGTGGATGATACCATGGATATTACTGCGGTGGTGTTTCAATATTTCGAGCAGCAAAGGTGCATAGGTGCGGGTTGGGGATAACACGGCCTTGCCGACATTGGAAGGCAAACCGGGAAGGCAATCCTCCATGTGGTATTTGCCTGTATACACCAGGTCAGCGGGAATATGCTGATCATAGCTTTCGGGATATTTGTCGGCATACATTTTATGAAATACCTCATGACGTGCTGAGGTCAAACCGTTGCTGCCTATGCCGCTATTGTATTCATTTTCATAAGTGGCTTGTCCGTAAGAAGCCAATCCGACGATCACATCGCCTGCCGCTATATTTTCGTTGGAGATCACATCTTCGCGCTTCATTCGGCACGAAACCACCGAATCGACCACAATGGTCTTCACCAGGTCGCCTACATCGGCAGTTTCGCCGCCTGAAGAATAGATGGAAATGCCATAGCTTCTGAGCAGTGCAAGAAACTCTTCGGTTCCGTTTATTATGGCAGAGATCACCTCACCAGGAATCAAAAATTTGTTTCTGCCGATCAATGAAGACAGAACTATATTCTGAGTGGCTCCCACGCATAACAGGTCATCGGTGTTCATTACAATAGCATCCTGGGCCACACCTTTCCACACAGAGATATCACCGGTTTCTTTCCAGTAAACATAGGCCAGTGATGATTTGGTGCCGGCGCCATCGGCGTGCATTAACGAACAATACAGAGTGTCGTTATTATAAATGTCGGGGATTACCTTACAAAAAGCTTTTGGAAAAATGCCTTTGTCAATATTCCGTATTGAATTGTGTACATCCTCTTTTGAGGCTGAAACTCCCCGCTGATTGTACTTCTCTGAGCTATTCATAGGTTCTGTAAAAAAAGCATCCCGACACAAATGTGTCGGGACGCATCATTATTTCCTTATATTTTTCAATTATTTATTTCCACCATCGGGAACTACCGCGGCATCAAATATCAGTTGTTTTTTATCTTCGTCGATAGTGAAATCACCGAATTTTGATAAGACTTTAGAACCCAGAATAACATCTGTTGTTATACCTTTTACGATAACAGCCTTAATGTTTTCCTGTGTTTTCTTGGCAATATTTACTGTTTTCAGAGTTACTATTGCGTTTGGCTTGATACTTCCATCTTCGTTGAAAGCCTTGTCCTTGTCTTTGAAATCAGAAACGGTGATTCTGTATTCTTTCAGCAACCTCAGTGCGAAATCGGTTGAAATTTGCATGGTATCACTGGTAGATTCATATTTGAAGTCAGACGAAATCTTGTTAATGGTCAGGCGCCCTTCGAACGCACCACCGCCAATAGGTAAAATCGAAAGAATATTATCCATAGGGTTTACCTCTATCACCAGGCTTTGTGCGCTGGAATCATTCGTCATAGGCGGCACGAAGTCTTCGCTCAAAATCGTGAATTCAGTTCTGCGGTTCAACTGGTGTGCGGCTTCTTTTTCGCAGGTGGTTTTCAATCCCTTGATGTAGGCTTCGGTCATTTGGGTGCCTTTGGCAAAGAAGAAGTTCTGACCTTTACACTGTGGATATTTCTTGGCATCCAATACTACATTTTTGTCACGGTCAAGAATTCGGGGACGATTGGCGCCATATCCTTTAGGTTTAATTCTGAAGGCATTGATTCCGTTCGAATCAACGATATAGTCAACCGCCGATTTAGCTCTGCGTTGCGACAGCGAATCGTTGGTCATTGGAATAGGCCTGATATCAGTATGAGAGGACAGTTCAATTACCCAGCGTGGGTTTTCGTTAAGAATATTTACCAGCCAGTTTAAAGAATCCTTAGCCTGTGGTGTGAGATACCATTTTCCCAGATCGTACAATACATCGGGAAGAACTACCGGCAATACAGGAATTGGAACCAAATTAAAATCGTGAATGAGATCTTTGCTGGTCTTTAAACCAACGGTGGTTTCACGGCCTTTTGCAGCAAAGTATTTGGTTTTTGATACGGTTAAATCATAAGAAGTATTTTCCAGTATCTGTGTCTTACCAAACTGATACAAACCGGTTGCATCGGTTTTAACTTCGATAACAGTTCCGTCAGATCCGGATAGTTTTACATCTGCATCAGGAATAACCTGCTTTGTACTATCGTCTCTGACAACACCCTGCAAAGTAAAGATCAATGGAGGAAGTATAAATGAATAAATATCATCCGAACCTTTTGTCCCTTTTCGGTTTGATGACAAATATCCTTCTTCTTTGAGTCCCTTGAAAATTATTCCAAAATCATCACCGGCTGAATTCAGAGGATATTTAAGGTTTTCGGGGGTTGTCCATTTCCCATTTTCGAAAGTGGTTTTAAAAATATCCAATCCTCCCAATCCCAAATGTTCGTGACCATCTGATGAGAAATATAAAACACCGTCATCTCTTAAATAGGGGTACATTTCATTACCAGTGGTATTGATGGTGGGTCCCAGGTTAACCGGGGCATCAAAAGGCTTGGTCTTTTTGGTTCTTTTTGCCATCCAGATATCTTTGCCTCCCATACCGCCTGGCATATCTGAAGCAAAATAAATAGTAAGTTCATCATCATCCAGGGTAGGATGTCCGATGGCAACACTCATATCATTATTTAATTTCAGGGTATCTGCAGGAGCCCATCCGCGGCCTTGTTTTTTAGCATAATAGATCTGACAACCAATTTTTGATTTCTTTACGATAGGACAACGGGTAAAATAAATAACATTAGCTTTTTTATTCAACCAGGTAGAACCTTCGTTCACTTCAGTATTAAGGTTTTCATCGGCAGGTAAAGGCTCGCTCCAGGCGCCTTTTTTATCGAGAGTGGTGACAAAAATATCAGAAAAACCTTGTCCTGTCCATCCGTCAGTTCCATTTCCGGTCGATCCTTCACGGGTAGAGGTGAATACCAGTGCCTTATAGTTTTTATCCGCCCAATAGGGTGAAAATTCTGACATTTTAGTGTTAAATTTCTTAACATTTTCAACCACATAACGGGTAGGATCTTCTTTCCATTTGATGGCCAACTGGCACGATTCAACCCCATAACCTCCGCGTGGATCGGTGGGAGCCAATTTCTTGTATTCATTGTACTCAACAATTGCTTCTGCATACTGCTCATCAATTTTCAGAGCATCGGCCAGATAAAGGTGAGCAACAGGATCGGGATAATTTGATTTTACCACCCTTGTGTACCAGTTGATAGCCTGTTTCTGGTTATTGGTTTTGCGGTAGCATTCTGCTAATCTAAACAGAACACGCGCCTTTTCAGCTTTATTTTTCTTGATTTTGTTGTAGGCTTGCTTATACAGATCGATTGCAATTGTGTATTGTTCTGTTTCATAAGCTTCGTCAGCGTCAGAACCAAAATTACGTTGTGCATAAATATCTCCTGATGCGAAAACAAGAGAAACAAATAAAATAAGAAATCCTAAGTGATAAATTTTACGATTCATAAGCTTAATATTATACCCAAGTTTAATAGGGTGCTAATTTAACTATTAATTTGTTATAAAAAAAAGACAATTTTTTATTAATATCAATCTTTTTTTTCAAAGGTATAAAAATCAATTGTTTAAATTTTTATTTTTTTGAAAAAAAAATGACTTTTTTGTGTGCTGTCCGATAGAAATAAAAAAAAATGCCTTAAAAAAGGCATTTTCTGAATTATTTCTTTTGTGCTATTGCCAGTGCTTTCTTTTCTCTTCTTTTTTTACCTAACATTAAAAAATCATAAGCCACTGGAGTCGCATTGAATATAGAAGAGTAGGTTCCGATGGCGATACCAACCAACAATGCAAAGATAAATCCTCTGATAATTTCACCTCCGAAAAAGAACATGGCTAACAGGGTTACCAATGTAGTTCCTGCTGTATTAAAGGTTCGGCCTAAAGTGCTGTTCATGGCTGCATTCATATTGTCCATTAAATCTCTCTTAGGATAAAGCACTCCGTATTCACGAATTCTGTCGAAGATAATAACCGTATCGTTGATAGAATAACCAATAATGGTAAGAATTGCCGCTATAAAGGCCTGATCGACTTCCAGACTGAACGGCAATATGCCATAGAAAATGGAATACATGGAAATGACAATTAAGGTATCATGGAAAAGTGAAATAACACCCCCCAAACCAAACTGCCATTTTTTAAACCGTATAGCAATATAAATAAAGATAACCAGAAGCGCTATTACAATTGCCCATACAGCAGCAATCCTGATATCGTCAGCGATGGTTGGACCTACTTTCTGGGAACTAAGTTTTCCTATTGATTTTCCTTCTTTTTCTACGAGGAAATCATTTTCAGAAATTGTTTTTTCATAGAATCCTTTAACTCCGGCAAATAATTTATTCTCGACAATGGAATCAGTTTTAGGGTCGTTGCTGTTGATCAGATATTTGGTGGTAATCTTAATCTGGTTGCTCGATCCCAATGTTTTTACTTCGGGAGCCTCACCAAATGTGGTGGCTAAAGATTCGCGCACTTTGGCAGTTTCAACTGCTTTGTCGAAACGTACCACATAGGTTCTTCCCCCAGTGAAATCAACACCAAAGCTCAGACCTTTTGTAAACAATGAAACCATACCAATTGCAATGATGGTTATGGATACGATGTATAGTTTTTTCCTGATGCCGATGAAGTTGATATTAACTTTGGTAAAGGCATTATTGGTATATTTATTGCCAAATTTTATTTTCCAGTTTCTGTTCAACATGGTTTCGAAAACCAAACGGGAAATGAAAATAGCCGTAAAGAGCGAAGTAAGAATACCTATAATAAGTGTAGTAGCAAAACCCTGGATAGGACCTGAACCAAAAACAAAAAGCACAATACCAGTAAGCAGTGTGGTAACGTTACCGTCGATAATGGCAGAGTAGGCATGTTTGAATCCGTCGGATATGGCCAGGCGCATTCCTTTTCCGGCCCTCACTTCCTCTTTGATACGTTCATAAATAATAACGTTGGCATCGACTGCCATCCCCATGGTTAATACAATACCTGCGATACCGGGAAGTGTAAGTGTTGCTCCCAGTGATGCCAATACACCAAACAGGAAGAAAAGGTTTACAATTAAAGCAATATTTGCAACAAAACCCGATCTGTTATAATACAACTGCATATAAAAAAGAACAAGCAGAAAGGCGAAAATAAAAGATAACATTCCTGAATTGATGGCTTCGCGACCAAGAGAAGGACCAACCACGTCTTCTGAAACAATTTTGGTCAGGGCCGGCAGTTTACCGGTCTTTAAAATGTTGGCAAGGTCTTTTGCTTCTTCAATGGTAAATTTCCCTGTGATGGATGAGTTCCCATTTGGAATTTCATTTTGTACAGTTGGGAAAGAATACACATAATCATCAAGAACAATAGCCACTGATTTATCGATGTTGTTTCCGGTTATGCTTTTCCATTTAGAGGTACCTTCAGTGTTCATGCTCATGGTAATTTCATTACCTGAGTTTTGTCCAATATCCTGACGGGCATCAGTAATCACATCGCCTCCCATGGATGCCGTACCATCGCGGGTGGCTTTTAAAGCGATGAGTTGCAGGGTAGCTCCTTTTTCATCTACCGGTTTGGCAGTCCACCTGAAACGAATCTCTCGGGGGAAAATAAGCTGAACCTGCGGATGACGCAGCATCATACCTACTTTGGCCGTGTCATAAATCTGACAATACCCGACCACAGGTCCTTTGTTGGGAAAATAGTTTCCTTTTTCGTCCTGAACCAGTGCCGGCTGCAAATAAGCTATAAGAGGATGATCTTTTGCATATTCTTCGAATGACTGTTGATCTTTGGCCTTCCCTTTAGAAGTATCGTTAGCTGATTTCTCTTTAATGGCGGTGTTTGCTGAATCAGTATTTGCCTTTGCTTCAGCAGTGGCCTGATCGGTTGCTGTGGCAGAATCTGTGGCAATAATTGTTGTGTCTGCAGAGTTGATAATGGCTTTCAACTTATTATCGGCTGCTTCCAGAAAAGGGTAAACTTCTTTATATTCGTAGGTTTCCCAGAATTCGAGTTTTGCAGTTCCCTGAAGTATTTTACGAACACGGGTTACATCTTTAATACCGGGTAGTTCGATCAGGATTCTGCCGGTAGTAGCTAATTTCTGAACGTTTGGTTGTGCTACACCAAAACGGTCGATACGGGTGCGGATAATATTAAAGGTACGATCGAAAGCATCATCGGTTTCGCTGCGAATTATTTTTATGACTTCCTCGTTGCTGGTATTGAAGTTAATTCTGTCTTTTAGTCCGATAATAAAGAAAGAAGCCAGTTTGGCATTAGTAGTGTTATTCTTTTTGAACGATTCTTCGAAAAGAGAAACAAAATCGCGGTCGCTGTTTTTCTGCATTTCGATGGCTTCGAGCATGACTTTGTTGAACAATGGATCTTTGCTGTTGCTGGCCAATGCATAAACTATATCCGGAATAGATACTTCGAGGGTAACATTCATCCCGCCTTTCAGGTCGAGGCCTAAATTGATCTCTCTTTCCTGACATTCTTTATAGGTATACTTACGGATGAGTATGTTATACACTACTTCTTTTGACATTGAGTCGAGATAATGAGTCTCAATGCTGTTTTTAATCGAGTCGGCAATATAACCTTCTTTACCCGGTTTGTCTTTTGCCAATACTTTTACAATTGAGTCAGTATTTACCTGATTGGCATAATTTTTAGCATCTTTTTCAATCAATCTGGTGCATACGGTAAATGAAAGTTGAAATACACACGCCAACGCAATTAGTATAGCTAAAAACCTGAAAGCTCCTTTATTCTGCATAATTCCTTAATTTTTTATTACTATTTTTTTTTGAGGGTGCAAATATAGAACTTCCTCAGTTAATAACCAAAGTTATAAGCAAACTTTATTCATTATTTTTGCCTTTTGACACTTATTTATTATGGAAAAACTTAAATTTATTAGTAAATTTGCTTGACGGTCGATAATTATTTTACTATGAAATCCAAAAAAATTTATTTGCTTGCCTTCCTACTTTTACTGCCTTCTATAGCTTATACCCAGTTGGTTTATGATTATGGATTCGCGAAGAAATTCGATATTGCGGTTAACGATAGCTTGGGAGCTGTTTTGAAAATGCCTTGGGTAGGAGGGATGAACTCTATGCAATTTTCTGAAATTGATCTAAACCTCGACGGCACTTCAGACCTGTTTGCTTTCGACAAGGCTACCAATAGGGTGCTCACCTTTATCAACTTGGGAATAGCGGATAGTATCTGCTATGTTTACGATTATTCGTACCAGAAATTTTTTCCATCTTTTTACGGATGGGCCCATTGCATCGATTATAATCACGATAATAAGAACGATATATTCGCTTACACACCGGCCGGTGGTATTATGGTGTATAAAAATGTATCGGACACCGTTTTGAAATTTAAACTGATGTATCCCATCATTAATTCGGATATGGGTTCGGCATCCTCGAATATTTTCGTTACCAGCGACGATTATCCGGCCCTATATGATATTGACCGTGACGGCGACCTCGATATACTGTCGTTTTTCGGATTGGGAACTTTTATACAATTGCATAAAAATTTATCGCACGAACTTTTTGGCAATGCGGATACCTTATTATATGAACTCACGTTTCAGTGTTGGGGCGATATTGCTGAGAGCGCAGCAAACAACCAGATTTTTCTCGACATTACCTGCCCGAACCGCTGTGATAGTTTTCCCCCTTCGAAATCGACACGGCATACCGGTTCAACTATGCTTGCGGGCGATTTTAACGGCGATCAACTTACCGATCTGATTTTGGGCGATGTTGATTATTTTAATCTGACCAAGCTCACCAACGGGGGCAGCATCGATACGGCACATATCAGCGCTTCCGACACTTTGTTTCCTTCGAATAGCTTGCCCATTCATTTTAATTCCTTTCCGGTAGTGAACCTGGTAGATGTGAATAACGATCATAAGTCCGATTTGCTGGCTTCTCCCTTTACTTCCAATATTAATATTCCCGAAAACCTGAACAGTGTGTGGTATTATGAAAATACGGGCGATACACTGGTGCCGATATTCACATACAGAGAGCCCGGTTTTCTGCAAAGCAGGATGATTGATCTGGGCAGCGGGGCCTATCCGGTTATTTATGATGTGAATGCCGACGGACTGCCCGATATTATGCTGGGTAATTTCGCTTATCTCGATTCATCGTATTATGAATTTGGTTACCTGAAGTCGAAACTCCGTTCGCAGATAGCGGTGCTGCAAAATACGGGCACACTTACCAACCCATCGTTTCGTTTGGCTACAAGAGATTTCGCGCATCTTTCGCAACTTAAACTAACGGGTTTAAAACCCACTTTTGCCGATATTGATAACGATGCCGATGTGGATATGATCTGCGGCCAATCGGACGGAACCCTGATTTTTTTCGAAAATATTGCCGGCCCTCCCGGAAACCTGCCTGTGTATAATACCCCTGTGTTTAACTATAAAGGAATTGATGTGGGCGATTTCAGTGCACCACAACTTTTCGACCTCAATGGCGATAACCTTCAGGATTTGATTGTCGGCAAAAAGAACGGATTCCTCACTTATTATCAAAATACAGGCACTGCTGCCAATGCCGCTTATACCAAAATTACCGATACGCTTGGAAAGGTGAATGTGATTGACCCAACGGTTTCGTATACCGGATATAGTACCCCTTGTTTTTTCAGGGATTCGGGCGAGGTAAAGCTGTTTGTGGGCTCAGATAATGGCTATATTTATTATTTTAAAGATATTGTGGCCAACCTTTCTGGTAAGTTTACGGCCATCGACTCGGTGCTAATATTTATGGATGCAGACTCGGCTACCTTTTTAATTAAAGATGGCACCCGCAGTGGTGTGGCTGTGGCCGATCTGGATGCAGACGGCTATTTGGATATGGTGCTTGGAAATTTTGCCGGTGGTCTAACCTATTATAAAGGTATACAGCCCTATGGTTTTGTGGGCATAGGCGAAGCAGAGGCGGACGAAGCTGTGAATTTCAGTATTTACCCGAATCCGGTTTCGGGGAAACTATATATAAATGTATCAGACCAAAAAGCAGGGCGCATTAAGGTGGAGGTTTTTGATGTGGTTGGACAAAAGATTCTGGCAAAAGAATTCAATAATACGGCTGTGGCTGAGCTAGATCTGCAGACATACCGAATCGGTTTTTATGTATGCCGTTTGCAAACTATTGATAAACTGGGAAATTTACATGCCGGAGGCACAAAAAAGTTTGTTATATCCAGGTAGTAAGAATTTGAAAATTAATGGGATCAGAATCTTCCCATTATATCATTCTATCATTTAATCTGCTTCCTAAAAATTGGGTTTCAGGGAGTATTTCTTATAGAATTCGTCGATAAAATTTACAGCTTCTTCGGCCGTGTCGACCAGTTCGAACATGCCCAAATCGCTTTCGTGTATATTTTTTTCGCTTATCAGTTTATCTTTCATCCAGTCGAGCAGGCCCTGCCAGTAGTCTTTTACCACCAGCACCACGGGGAAATTAACCAGTTTGCGGGTTTGTATTAGCGTAACAGCTTCAAACAGTTCGTCCAAAGTGCCGAAGCCGCCTGGCATTACAATGAATCCCTGCGAATATTTGATAAACATCACCTTTCGCACATAGAAATAGTCGAACGATAGATATTTATCGGCGTCGATAAACATATTGGGCGATTGCTCGAAAGGCAATTCGATGTTCAGCCCTACCGATTTGCCACCGGCAAAGTGAGCGCCTTTATTGGCCGCCTCCATAATGCCCGGACCGCCACCCGAAATAACACCAAAACCCAGCTTGGCCAATTTATACCCTATTTCTTCGGCCAGACGGTAGTATTTATTGGTGGAAGGTGTGCGTGCCGAACCGAAGATGGTGACGCAGGGGCCTATTTTGGCCAGTTTCTCGAAACCATCGACAAATTCGGCCATGATTTTGAATATCTGCCAGGAGTCGTTTATCTTGATCTCGTTCCAGTCTTTTGGGTTAATGGCTTCCTTAATGCGTTCTTCTTCTTGTTCGTTGAGGGTATGCATAGTGATGGATTTATTTTTTACAAAGATAGAAAAGAATTCAGAATTCAGATTTTAGAATTTAGTCGGCAACCGGCAAACTGCTAACTGAGGATTGAAGATTGACAATCTGCACTAAAACTTCGCCACCAGCTTCACATTAAACAGCCGGTTGGTGAGTTCATTGGGAACGGCATACTGCCGGTTGTTCACATCCTTTACCCAGAGATATGAAATGGTATTGAGCCTGCCCAGCAGGTTGAACACTTCAGCAGATATCCACAACGATTTCAGGAAGCGGAAGGAACTCTTTTTTGAGGTAACCCGGCTTTCGTCGAGTATGGATTTCGAAAAGCCTATATCCACCCTGAAATAGGATGGCATGCGCAGGGTGTCTTTATAGCGCACATGTTCGGGAGGACCAAAAGTGAGCGGACTGGAATAGACCAGATTCAGATGCATCTTAAAGGTGGGCCAGCGCGGAAAATGGTCCTGGAAAAAGATATTTACATTGAGCAATTGGTCGGTGGGGCGGGGATTATAACCGGCTTCGCGGCGCAAACTGTCGACAGCCACATTATCTTTGGTATAACCCGCCTGAATCAGTTCGCCGGATTGGTTGTAGTATTGCATATAGTATTCGCCGGCAATCTTTTCGCGGGTTTGCATCAGCGAGATACCCAGCCACGATTCGTCGCCTTTCACAAATTCGCCGTTTATTTTCAGGTCGATGCCGGTGGCATAGCCTGTGCCGTTGTTGTTGGCGAAGTATTGAATCTTCACATTGTCGATCTCGTAAGGAACCAAATGGTCGAGTTTTTTATAATACACCTCGCCGACGAATTTGAAAGGCCTGTCCCACATTTTGAAGTTCCAGTCGGCGCCCACCAAAATATGGATAGAACGCTGCGCTTTGAGATCGGTGTTGATGGTCCCGTCGAAACGCTTCATTTCTTTGTAGAAAGGCGGCTGATAGTACATACCAGTGGAGAACCTGAAAACAATATCTCTTTTCCAGTGGGGCTTATATGATAAGGTAAGGCGGGGGCTGAGGCAGAGCTGTTGGTTGAGGTCGTAATACACGGCCCGGCCGCCGACGGTCAGTGCCAGTTCGGCGCTGTCGACGTTAAATGTCCAGGTATTTTGCAAAAATGCCGAAATGCGGTTGCTTTGAAGGGTAATTTTATTGTTGACCACATCCTGAAGAATGATGGGACTGAAGGGTTGAAGCTCAGGATGGGTGTAGCCCACCGAATCGGACTGATGGGGCAGGGTGTAGCCCGACGAATCGATCATTTCCCATTCTTTCAGATTATCGTCGATGATCTCGTGCTGGTACTTCACACCGAACTGCAGGTAGCTTTTCTTTTTGGTATAACCGCCTTTGATCTCGCTGCTGATGACGGTGGCATGGAGGTCGTCGCGGGCGTGCTGCAGATGTGTGCCCACACCCAACACATCGGTTACCTCGCCGAAATTCTCTTTGCCGAAATCGGCTTCGAGGCGGCCTATCATGTATTGTCCGTTGATATCGTACGATTGGGTTTCATGGGTCTGGTAGCCTGAGTTGATCCATTTAAAGAAGAGGTTCGATTTGGGTTTGTAGGTGAAGGTAAGCGCACCCAGGTAGGTATCAATGATATCGAGTTCTTTTCCGTCGAAATAGATCTTAAGCTGGTACGATTCTTTGACTGTTCCGAACTGGGTTTCGCGGCTTTCGGGTATCACCAGGTATTTGTTGTGCGAATAGTTGCCCAGCAGGCTCACTTCCACTTTCGGGCTGATCTGGTAGGTGGTGTAGAGCTGAACATCCGTGAAGGAAGGCTTGTACTGCCCTTTGGTTTGCAGTGCATTCAGCACATACTGATTCGATTTCTGGCGGACGCCGACCAAAAAAGTAAACTTCTGGTTTTTCGAAGCGGCTTCAATGTGTCCTGAAGCTCCCAGCAGGCTCAGCATAATGGAAGCGCGGAATTTATCGGGTTTTTTGTAGGTGATGTCGAGCACCGACGACATTTTATCGCCATACTTGGCATCGAATCCGCCCGACGAAAACAAAATGCCCGAAGTAAGATCGGGATTGGCAAAACTAAGGCCTTCCTGCTGCCCCGATTTCTGCAGCAGGGGACGGTATATCTCAATATCGTTCACATACACCAGGTTCTCGTCGAAGTTGCCGCCGCGTACCGAATATTGCGAACTGAGCTCGTTGTTGGAATAGACCCCCAGGCTGGTTTTCTTGATCAGTTCTTCAATGGCGTTGCCCGAGGTGGTGGGTATAAATTCGGCCTGCTTGATGTCGATGCGTGTGATGACGGCCCGCTCGTCTTTGGCATACACGTTGAAAATGGGTATGTTGGCGGTGGTGGACACCATTATCTGGTTCATCTGTTTGCGCTGGCCGGGGGCCAGAGTAATTTGGTGCTCTATCTGCCGGAATCCCACGAAGGAATATACCACGGTCACTTCCTGGTTGGCGGGTATCAGCAGTTCGTAGTTGCCGTTGCGGTCGCTTTTGCTTCCCTGGGTGTTTCCCATAACATAAACATTCACCAGTTCGATGGGCTGGGAAGCGGTGTCAGTGATCCTGCCAAATATTGTTGCTTTTTCCTGGGCAAAGGTGGTGAAACCATATCCAAAAAGCAATAATAACAGGTATAATTGGCGTTTCAGCATGCAATTAATCTTCGCGGTGTTTTATTTTGAATTTGCCCTGTTTCCATGCCTTTATGAACTGCGCCCACGCAAAGGGGTTCAGCAGGTTGTTGGGAGGCATCTGTCCGGCATAATAGAGCTGGCTGACATGCTTGTCGATATAGTTGCGGTAGTTCATCGAACTGCCCATTGCCACCTCGTCGAACATGATACGTTTCTGAATTTCGATGATATTCTTTTTGGCGCGTTCCAGTTCGTCGTCGGGGATATTGGTATTCACAAAGGCTTGCTTAAATTGCTCGTAGGTGGGCCATGGATATATCTCGGTTTCGTTTAGTATTAGCGTATCCATGCGCATTACCTGTATCATCGAATAGCGGTTGGCACGAATGGTGTCGGGGATGGTGAAGTGTGCGGTTTTGTAGCCGAGGGCGTTGAACAGTATGGCGTCGTTCTTGTGGGCCACGAAGGAAAAGAAACCGTAGAGATCGGTGATGGTGCCCCGCCACGAATCTTTGATGAAGATGTTGACAAAAGGTATGGGTTTGAGGCTGTCGGCCGTAACCACCACGCCCGAGAACTGAACCAGGGTGGAGTCGCTGATTTGTGCCCTGACTGCTTTTGGAGCCGCAATAAAAATCAGCAGGCATAGGATAAGCAGCAGTTTCGTAAGGTTTTGTTTCATCCGTGGGCTGTTAGCAGGTAGTTTGAGTGGATTTTATGATCAATGCGCGAATTTTTGGGCAGTAACGCAATTTGTTTAAAATTATTGTACGAATACAAAACTAAATAAAATAAAAAAAGCTGTCACCAAAAAGTAACAGCAAATTTCATAATAATCAGAAAATCCCAACTTATTTCTTAAGATGACCTTTTTCTTTGGCTTCTTTCATGCATGCGGTGATGCCATTTTTATCGATGGTGCGCATGGCCGCTACAGAAACTTTCAGCGTAACCCACTTGTTTTCTTCGGGGACGAAGAATTTTTTGGTTTGCAGATTGGGAACAAATTTCCGTTTGGTTTTAATATTTGAGTGCGATACGTTGTTGCCAACCATCACTTTTTTTCCTGTTATTTCGCAAATTCTCGACATGGTATTATGTTTTTCTTGGTGAACCCTTTTCAAAATGGGGTGCAAAGATCAGTATTTTTTTTTGATAATCAAAGATTTTGAGAAAATATTTTTTGGGGAAGACGGATGCTTCGACTTCGCTCAGCACAAGAGACCGGCGATAGGAGACAGGAGAGGTCATTCATGGTCATTTGCTTCGCGTCATTCATTGTCATTAAGGGTCATTCATTGTATTATTAGGAATATTCGAAATGATTTATCATTTTATCCACTTTATGCAACTTGTGATCCCTGGACAGGCCCTATTAGATGTTATGAAGACAGTATTAGTAATTTTGTATTTACTCCTCTTACGTGTGATACCGTTATTTATTTGAACGTAAATGAAAATCCAACAATGTTTCTAAATATTTCCCCCAACCCCTTCACCCAATCCACCCAGATCACCCTCCCCCAAACCTACCACAGCATAGCCCTTGCCGTTTACGATATACAGGGCAAACTGCTCATGCAACAAAACTGTACCGGTTGCAGCCAGATACAACTCAACCGCAACGGCCTGAACAGCGGTTTGTATTTTCTGAAACTCACGCTCGATGACAGGTGGGTGGAAACAGGGAAAGTAGTTGTTAGGGAATAGGGAATAGGGAATAACGAATAGCGAATAACGAATAATGAATAACGAAGTTTAAACCCCCTAATAATTTAAACCCCTAACCTGGACAAGCCAGAACCAAACAGGAAAAATGAGTAACTTTATAG
>CAYXXU010000052.1:0-33182 GCA_964469155.1 uncultured Bacteroidales bacterium | reverse complement strand
CCCTAAGTCAAACGGGCGGATCTTTAGGAACCAATGCCTATTGGCAATGGTATAGCGATCCTGCTTATACAAATGCAATAGGGGGCAATCTGACTTCAGCAGATGCAAGCCTTACTATCACTCCAAATTCAACCGCTAGCTATTATATTCGGGGTGAGGGAACCGCCTCTCCATGTTCACCCATTGTTGGAGATATTAGTGAGTATGTAACGGTGATAATAAACGAACAACCCTTTTCGGGAACTCTGACCAAAACCCCTGATGTGCCGGTAATATGTGAAGGGAATCCGGTTTCTGCAATAGCGACACCCGGATTAGGAGGTGCAAGTATTTCCACAGATATACTTGAATATCGTTACGATGGTGGAAACTGGAATTCATACACCTCTGGCCTCCCGATAAACACCAGTGGTCATACTTCTGTTGAAATCAGAACTTATCGAACCTCTTCGGTGTCGGGTTGTGAAACATCCCTGCCCGTTATTGTTAGCTGGGTTATCAGTACTCCTGCAAACTTGGATGCCACGAATATCACTGCAACTTCAGCAGATCTGAATTGGTCAGATATCAACAGTTCAGTTTGGAACATTGAGTATGGATTACAAGGATTTCCCCTTGGAACAGGAACAATGGTTTCAGGAATAACATCCCGGCCTTATAATGTGTTTGGGTTGGCCCCTGAAACTAATTATTCCTTTTATGTTCAGTCCGATTGTGGCGGACAACAAAGTGTTTGGTCAGGCCCCTATAGTTTTACTACCGATATTTTGACCAGTAGATCTTTACATGTAAAATTACTATTAGAAGGGCTTTATTCCGGATCCGGGATGATGTATCTGGCACAGGGAACTTCAGGTTCTCAATTCGGTACAGGGATTGCGGATAAGGTAACCTTAGAATTACATGGGTGGCAATCGCCTTATTCTCCGGCATACACTTTCAGCAATTTAGATCTGAATACCAATGGCACCTTGGTGATCAATAATCTGGGGGGAAATATTAACGGATCCTACTATATTGTTATAAAACACCGCAACAGCATAGAAACCTGGAGTAGTGTTGCCATTGATTTTGGTACTTCAGGATCAATTACCTACGATTTCACTACTGCTGCCTCAAAAGCTTATGGAAACAACCTTAAACCATCAGGCATTTATTATTTGATTTGGGGAGGAGATGAAAACCAGGATGGAATTGTGGATGGCTCGGATATGTCAGCTATCGATAATGCCAGTGCTCCTCCTGCTTTACACGGTTATTATCCAGAAGATATTAACGGCGATGGTATTGTGGATGGTTCGGATATGACCCTAATCGATAATAATTCTGCTCCTCCTGCGGCAAGTGTAAAGAGGCCTTAATAATAAGGATAGGTTATTAGGCTTTATCAAGCTATAGGCTATTTGACTTTAGTTTAGGGAATTCAATACTGCATTTGTGGCTGTTTCGCACCCGGCGATCAGGGAAAAATTGATGTTGTCGAAATATTATAATGGTTTTGAAAATCGTTGTTCCCGGCTTTAAAATGGCTTTTCATTCTATTAAAGTTTCATTTATGCGTAGTATTTTTTGAGGATAATGCTTACTTTTACGAATATTTTTCTCAGTATTGCTGATAAAACTTCTATGAATTTACTATGCAAAAGACTTTTATTTTCTTCATACTTTATATACTGAATCTTTGTTTACAGGCGCAGAATTATCAGGCAGCACAGCTACAAAATAAACCGGCCACTTCTATCAGTGATGAAACCAAACTGATCAGATTCCATGTGGCTGATAAAAATCAGATCAATAATGACCTGACCTATATTCTTTCGATTGATTATGTCAGATCTTTGTCGAATGGACAAGGATATGAAGTGACAGCCTACGCCACACCTGTGCAATTTCAGCAATTCCTAACCCGGAATATTGCTTATGAGTTGATCAATCCGCTACAGCCAAAAGCATTGACCATGGCCACTACAGTGGCAGCCATGGCTAATTGGGACCGTTATCCTACTTACAGCGTTTATGAGCAGATGATGGCAAATTTTGCTGCCAATTATCCCGGCCTTTGTGATATTGATACTATTCTCAACATTACCCCCTCGGGTAATTACCGTATTCTGGTTGCGAGAATATCAGATAACGTCAATTTGAAAGAGAATGAGCCGCAATTTTTATATACTTCGTCGATGCATGGTGATGAACTTACCGGTTTTATACTTACATTGAGACTGATAGATTATCTGCTTTTGAACTATGGCACCAATACCAAAGTTACCAACCTGGTGAATAATTTAGAAATATGGATCAATCCGCTTGCCAATCCCGAAGGATCGTACTACGGATCGAACCCTGCAGGAAGCACGATTGCCACTTCACGCAGGGGTAATTTTTCGAATGTTGATCTTAACCGCAATTACCCTGATCCACGTGACGGTCAGCATCCCGATGGTTATTCATGGCAACCGGAAACCCAGGCATTCATGAATTTTGCAGGCACGCATCATTTCAATATGTCAGCAAATTTTCATGGTGGCGCCGAAGTGGTGAATTATCCCTGGGATACCTGGGTGCATTATAATACAAGTAATGGAACGGTTAATGTAAATGCAGATTATCCCTGGTGGGAAAGAGTTTGTACAGCTTATGTAGATTCTACTCGTCTTATTTCTGCAAACTACATGTCCGATGTTACCTCAGATGGTATATCTGAAGGAGGTGATTGGTATGTTATTACAGGTGGCAGGCAGGATTATATGAACTACTTTCATCATTGCAGGGAAGTTACTATTGAATTAGATGCAACTAAAAGAACCCCGGTTGAAAATCTTAACCTGAAATGGAGTCAAAATTATCGCTCTTTATTGAATTACCTGCAAGAGGCCACCTATGGTATTCGCGGGATAATCACTGATTCGTGCAGCGGACAAGCGATCAGGGCAATGGTATGGGTGAATGGCTATGACCAGGCGAACGACAGCTCGCAGGTATATTCTGCCCTGCCTTTAGGGAATTATTATAAATACATGATGGCGGGTACATACAATATCACATTTTCGGCACCCGGCTATAAATCTAAAACAGTAAATAATATTGTGTTGAATAATGGAACTGCCACTGTGGCAAATGTGCAATTGAGTCCTTTGTCGAGTCCCCTGGCACAATTTACAGGGGTTCAAAACGACTTATGCTCAGGACTCGTTCAATTTACGAATACTTCAATGGCTGCTCAATCCTACTTCTGGGATTTTGGCGATGGCAGTACATCCACAGAAGTGAATCCTCAACACCTGTATAGCCAGACCGGAACATTCACTGTGAAGTTAAAAGCCTATAGCTGCAAAGGGACAGATTCTTTGGTTCGTACCAATTATATCAGTATCAATATTCCGGTGATCTCAAATACGACCGATGGCATCAGTTGCGGACCCGGGCCAGTAGCCTTGTCAGTATCGGGCAACGGAACCATAAACTGGTATGCCAACCCAACAGGAGGAAACTCATTGGGCACGGGCACTGCCTGGACAAGTCCCTACATAAGTACGACCACAACCTACTATGCAGAGGCTGCTATTCCCTTTCCATCTTTTTCGGCCATAGGTAGCGGAATAAATACTACATCCACAACAGGGCTTACCCCCTTCAGCAGCTATTATGAGGGTTCGCGCGAACAATACCTTGTCAAAGCCAGCGAACTGACAGCAGCCGGATTTCCGGCCGGAAATATCACATCTCTTTCGTTCAATGTAACGGCCTCCGGTAGCTATGCCCAAACCAACTTCACCATTAAAATGGCTCATACCGCCAATACGGTTATCACAGGTGCTTATGGAACACCGGTTGGTGGATTTGTCAGCGTTTATACCAATGCATCGCTCACCACTCCGGCGACAGGATGGAAAACTTTTACTTTTTCGACTCCTTTTGTGTGGAATGGAGTTTCTAACCTATTGATAGATATTTGTCATGATAACGACCCCACAAATTCCTGCACCAATTGTTATGGAACCAATTCAACCGTTGCTTATACTTCAACAAGCTTTAACTCATGCTTTGGCAGTTATGCCGATAACGCCCAAAGTTGCGGTGTGCAGGCTTCTTCGGCACTGGCAAGCACCTATTACAAAATGCGTCCTAATATGATGTTCGGATATGAGTCGAACTGTCTGAGTGCACGTGTGCCGGTAATTGCCAATATCTCTACCTCCAGTAAGGTTTTACATATTAAGTTCTTCTTGGAGGGCCTGTATGCCGGCAACGGTTTGATGAGGCAGGCTCAGGGCGCATCGGGTCCTCAGTTTGGTGCAGGTATTGCCGACAGGGTTGCCCTTAGGTTTCATAATGCAACCTCACCCTATGACTTGGCCTATGAGGTCAGTAATATCGATCTTCTTACAAATGGTTTGCTCAGCATCAATAATTTTCCCTGCAATATTTCAGGTAACTATTATATAGTGATCAAACACCGCAACAGCATAGAAACCTGGAGTGCCCTGCCTTTTGATTTCAGTGGCGAAGGTCCTTTCAGCTACGATTTTAGCACAGCAGCTTCACAGGCTTATGGTAATAATCAAAAACTGATGGGCATGGTATATGCCATTTGGGGAGGAAATCCAAACCAGGATGGCATAGTGGATGGCTCGGATATGTCAGCTATCGATAATGCCAGTGCTCCTCCTGCTTTACTCGGTTATTTTCCTGCAGATATTAACGGCGATGGTATTGTGGATGGTTCGGATATGTCGATGGTTGATAACAATTCGGCGCCTCCTGCGGCAAGTGTAAAGAGGCCATAGTGATCTTATAATGGTTTTTTAGTTGGGTTACAGGAGATCGGGGGTGAGAGATAAACAATTTTCGGGATTCAATAAATTGTGGGCCAAAATTTGCTGTGCAAATCATTCCAAAAATTTATTAAAAAATTCCATCAGTAACCATTGAAACCTAACCTTATGTCACCTCATTTTCCCGGGTTATTACTGACCATTCTCATTTTTTTAATAACATCAGCAGGCAATTGCCAGAACCTCAGTAGCAAACCTAATACGAAAGAACTGGCTGATGCCATCGAAAAACATGATTTCGCAGCCATTCAGCAACTGATGGAGCAACGTAAGCTCAGGACCGATAATATCACCTGGGGAAGCAGGAAAAATTTCATGCCTTTGGTATTTTCGGTGGGTTTCCGCCTCCACGATGTAACCAACGAATGTTTGGGTGGAAAAACCATGCTAACCTGAAAACTTCTGAAGGTGCGCAGGCTCTTGATTGTGCCTGTCAGTTGAGAGATATGGCTATCACTGAGAAATTGATTAATCAGGATGCCAATTGCCCTAAACTCCGAACTCTGCATTCAAGGCACTGCAAACTTCCTGATTCTGTAAACTTTTTTTAATTAATTTCGTTCCCTCAAATTAAATCAGCTTCATGAAGCAATACAAACTGCTTAATAACCTGACTGGTTTGGCGGTATTTCTGCTGGCAACCATAGTGTATATCATTACTTCCGAGCCAACGGCCTCTTATTGGGATTGCGGCGAATATATTTCAACAGCTTTCAAGCTTCAGGTGGGACATCCTCCCGGGGCTCCCTTTTTCCAGTTGATGGGACGATTCTTTTCCTTGTTTGCCTTTGGCAATGTGCATCATGTCGCACTAATGATTAACATTATGTCTGCACTGGCTAGCGGACTCACCATTCTGTTCCTTTTCTGGACCATCACCGCCCTTATGAAAAAAATGTTGAACTGCTCCGATGAGATCAGATTATCTGATATACTGCTCATAATGGGTTCGGGTCTTATTGGTGCTTTGGCCTATACTTTTTCCGATTCATTCTGGTTTTCGGCCGTCGAAGGGGAAGTGTATGCCACCTCATCCTTTTTCACTGCCTTTGTGTTTTGGGCTATACTCAAATGGGAAAACGTAGCCGATCAGCCCGGCAACCTTCGCTGGTTGTTGCTCATAGCCTTCTGCATGGGCCTGTCTATCGGAGTTCACCTGCTCAACCTTTTGGCCATTCCGGCTATCACACTCGTGTATTACTTCCGCAAATATAAGGTCACCAAATGGGGTGTTTTATTGGCGTTTGGCATATCCATTCTTTTGTTGGCCACCATCATGTATGGCATCATTCCCCAAGTGGTCACCCTCTTTGCCAAAACCGAGCTGTTCTTTGTAAATTCTCTGGGCCTGCCCTTTAATTCGGGAACCTTGTTTTTCGGTTTCCTGCTATTGTCTTTTATTGTTATCGGAATAGGGTATACCGAAAAGGAAAACCAGGTTGCTACGGTTCTGGTATTAGTGCTGTATGCTATCCTGGTGATCCTGGTGATTTATTCCAGCATTTCGTTATGGAATTTCATTCTCAGGTTACTTCTCATTGGTGGGTTGTCGGTACTGGTATTTTTTGCACGTCACAGAAAAGAGATGCTGAAAACAGCCTTGCTCGGATTCGCTTTCATATTGATAGGATATTCGAGTTTCTTTATGCTGGTTATTCGTTCCAACGCAAACACTCCTTTGAACGAAAATGCCCCCAAAGATGCAATAAGTTTATTATCGTACCTGAATCGCGAACAATATGGCGACTGGCCCTTGTTCTACGGGCCTTATTTCAATGCCCCCCTCGATGCGAAGAAACCATATACTGACGGCAATCCATTGTATGCAAAGGATGATGTTTCGAAAAAATATATCGTTATCGATCCGCGCAAAAACTCCGAACCCAACTACGACAGCCGTTTTATGACCCTATTTCCGCGTATGTGGAGCAACAATTCAGAATCGCATATAGCAGGATACAAATCGTGGGGACAAATTTCAGGAACGCCCATCACCGTGAAAGATGGTTACGGTAATCTTGAAATAATCTACAAACCTACTTTCCTCGAAAACATGCGGTATCTATTCAGTTACCAGTTGGGTCACATGTATTTCCGTTATTTTATGTGGAATTTTGCCGGTCGGCAGAACGATTTACAGGGACATGGAGGCATACTTAAGGGGAACTGGATCAGCGGGATTCCCTTCATCGATAATGCCCGTTTGGGCACTCAGAAGCATTTGCCCGAACCGCTGGCAAACAATAAAGGCAGGAATGTGTTTTATTTACTTCCTTTATTACTGGGGCTGGCCGGTTTCCTCATTCACCTGAACCGCGATCTGAAAGGTTTTGTGGTGATAGCTCTGTTGTTTCTATTCACAGGTATCGCCATCAATTTCTATCTCAACCCCGTGGCCTATCAGCCACGCGAACGCGATTATGCCTATGCGGCCTCCTTTTATGCTTTTGCCGTGTGGATCGGTATCGGGATGTTTGGCCTGGTTCAATTGTTCAGGAAATTTTTGAAGCCCAACATGTCGGTGATTATAGCCTTTGTCATTTGTTTGTTTTTGGTTCCCGGCATCATGGCCAAAGAGGGTTGGAACGATCACAATCGTTCTAACCGTTATTCCGTGCGCGATGTAGCAGCAGATTACCTTAACTCATGCGCTCCCAATGCAATATTGTTTACCTTAGGCGATAACGATACTTTTCCCCTCTGGTATGCCCAGGAAGTGGAAGGCATACGCACCGATGTGCGGGTGGTGAACCTGAGCTTGTTGAATATGGATTGGTACATCGATCAGATGAAACTGAAATGCTACGATTCCGATCCGCTTCCCATAACCCTCAGCCGTGATAAATACCGGGCCTCAAAACGCGATTTTGTGCTGATTTATGATGACACAACCTTGGTAAAACCCGACCACTTTGCAGATGTGAATATACTGGTCAATTTTGCTTCAAGCGACGATCCCTCCGCCATGCTGCAAACGGGTCATGGCCCTTTGAATTATTTCCCGACACACAATTTACTGTTAAATGTCGATTCGGTTTCTCTTAAAAAGGATGCTTCGGTGCCTGTTTTTTACCGCGATTCGGTAAAGTCTGACATCGCATGGACGGTAAGTGATTATGGTTTCCAGAAAAGCGCTTTCGTGCTACTTAATATGCTAGCCAACAATAACTGGAAGCGTCCGGTTTATTTTGCCACCACCACGGGCGATGATGCCTACCTTGGCCTTTTTGATTATCTGCAGTTGGAAGGATTGGCATATCGTTTGGTTCCTTATAAACAAAACAAGATTGATGAGCAGATCGGAGGTGTCAACACCGAAGTGATGTACAACAACCTGATGAACAAATTTGCCTGGGGCAATATGAACGATCCAAATGTTTATCTGGATGAAACCAATATGCGGATGACCGTCGCTTTCCGAAATATATTTGCGCGACTGGCCAATGCTTTGCTGGTTGAGGGGAAAATTGAAAAGGCTGTGAAGGTTTCCGATAAATGTGTGGAGGTGATGCCCGATTATTGCGTTCCTTTCGACGATCTGATGCTGCCGTTCATCAATGTGTATTATAAAGCAGGACAAACCGGCAAGGCTGAGAAGATAGCCGCAAGGCTCGCGGAGTATTCTGAACAGGAATTGAACTATTATAGTCAGTTTTCGGGTGGTGATGCTGCCTATCTGAGTATTGAAAGGAATAGTTCGGTGGAAACTTTGGAAAAGTTATATGCCATAGCGAAAGTCTACGATCGGTCAGCAATGGAAAAAGAAATTCTCAGGATATATAACAAATATGGGAAAAAGCCGATGCCTGATCCTTTTGCAAAAGATAAAACCGAAAAATGAAATCGAATTGCTCCACAAATTAATTGAGAAATTATTACGTTATTTGTAAGCACAAAATTTTAGGATGCAATAGCCGGTCATGTATTTAGCCAAAACCCCCTCTCTGTTCTATAAACTTTACAATTCGAAAGACCTGTGGCGGGTTGATACATCAGAAGATGTTATTTACATCACTTTTGACGACGGTCCGGTGCCCGAAGTTACTCCCTGGGTCCTAGATATGCTGGATACTTTCGAGGCAAAAGCCACTTTTTTTTGTGTGGGCGAAAATGTAAGAAGAAACCCTGACATTTTTAAGGAGATCATCAGACGCAACCATACGGTGGGAAATCACACCTACAGTCATTTGAACGGATGGAAAACAGAGCCTGCAGATTATTTTGAGAATGTTGGAAAATGCGATGGTCTTATGAACACCACCTTATTTCGGCCTCCTTATGGAAAGGTTTCCCCGGCTCAACATAAATTATTGGAGAAAAAATTCAACCTGGTATATTGGACAGTCCTCAGCGGCGATTTTGATCAGAATATCACACCCGAAAAATGTCTCGAAAACGCAAGGACATCTGTTGAAAAAGGGTCTATCGTTGTCTTTCACGACAGCATCAAAGCCTGGAACAATTTATCCTATACACTGCCTGCCTTTCTAGACCATTTTCATAAAAAAGGATTCTGTTTTAAAGCCATACCCTATAATCTCACTGAATTAGCTAAATAATTTATCACAACAAAAGGTAGCACATGAGCATTAAGACAGCCGAACGCAATTCTGGCATTCTCCCCGAAGATAATGTGATTCATCATCGACATCTGATAGCTTATCAGGAGGCATCGAAGCATATAAGCGGTACGGTGCTGGAGATCGGTAGTGGTGAAGGGTATGGTATCAGGGTGCTTGCCCCTGAATCATCAAAATATGTGGCCATCGATAAGCACAATACTCCTGTGGAAACTGATTCCGCAAACGTGGAATTTCATCAACTAAGTGTCCCGCCTTTGAGTATTTTCGACGACAATTGTTTTGATATGATAGTCACTTTTCAGGTAATTGAGCATATTAAGAACGATGATCTTTTTTTACAGGAAGTAAAAAGGGTTTTAAAACCTGAAGGTATGCTCATTTTGACAACCCCTAACCGCAAAATGTCGCTTACCCGCAATCCCTGGCATGTGCGCGAATACGAATTGGCCGGAATGACCGGATTGATAGCAAAGTATTTCAGTTCATATCAGATCGAAGGGGTGTTCGGAAACGAAAAAGTTATGGCCTATTATGAAGAGAACCGCCGTTCGGTGCGCAAGTTCACCCGCTTTGATATCTTCAGACTTCAATATATTTTACCACGCAAATTATTGCAGATTCCCTATGATCTTGCAAACCGCATGAATCGCAATAAACTCATGAAAAAGAACACGGCCTTAGTTGGAAAGGTACTCACTTCCGATTTTTTTATCGCGAAGGCAACTGAAAATTGCTTTGATTTCTTCGTAATGGCTCATAAATAAAAACCGTTAACTGGCTCAAACCTACCGTTAACTGATTTTCTCCTACCGTTAACTGATTTACCCTGATTTCCACTTTCGATTGGTTGTAATATTGTTTTACAATTATTAAAAAAAGTAAAACAATTAAAATTTAAAAACCATGAAAAACACGGAAAAAAATCTCGACGATATCATCTTCGAGAAAAGAAACAAAACTTACGGAGCTTATGCACTCCGTAAAAGTTACAGTAAAAATCTGATCAGGGCCATGGTAATTTCATTCACCATTTTCCTGATGGGAGTTTCCATCCCATTGATAGCTTCCTACATGAGTGAAGAAAAGTATGTCAATGAGAAAAAGGATATAGAAATTGAAATTGGCAAAATAAAGGTCAAGCCCGATGCACTAAAACTCCCTGAGGCTCCCAAACCACTTGAGAAAAAAGCACCCGCGTACAGACCCCCTATAGTTACATCTAATCCTGAAGAGGTAACAGAGGATTTGGAAGCATTAATGAACCTGTCTGTTAACAAAAACCCAAACGATACAGGGACTATTGATATCCCTGATAACAGGGAAAAAAAGGAAGTTATAGATGAAGATTCTAACACGCCTCCACCAACCTTTGTAGAAGAAATGCCTGAATTCCCCGGTGGTGATGCAGCCAGAATTAAATTCTTTTCCGAAAATGTGAAATATCCCTTAGTAGCAAAAGAAACAGGGGTACAAGGACCGGTTTATGTAACCTTTGTGGTTGAAAAAGATGGAAGTATCTCCAATATTAAACTATTACGCGGAATTGGTGCCGGTTGTGACGAAGAAGCTGAAAGGGTTGTCACCATGATGCCGAAATGGAAACCTGGTCGGCAGAACGGTAAAGAAGTAAGGGTACAATTCAATATGCCTATCTCATTTGTATTGAGGTAAATTGTCAGGTGTTTTGAAAAAAAAAGGTGGCTCAGAGGCCACCTTTTTTTATTTTTCCGGTCTGGTATTTTTAAGCCATATCTTCTGGCCTGCTTTCAGTTCACTGCCCGATTTCATGTGATTCTTCGCATAAAGTTCTCTGACCTGTACTCCGTAAATTTGTGCAATACCATGCATGGTCTCGCCAACTGCTGCTACATGGAATTCTTTTTCGGCCTTTTTCTTTTTGGCTTCAATATAAACCATTTCACCTTCCTTCAATGGGTGCTTTTGCTTGACATCATTATACCGCATAATATCGGTTGCCGATAATCCCAGGTCATTCGCAATGGTTTCAAAATTATCCTTTTTACGGGCCTTTATGTATTTAACCCCATTATTGGTATATACCTTTCGCGAGTTTCCCGCCAGGGTAATTTCGCCAAAATCATCTTCATTATTCGTTTTAGGCTTTATATTCATTCCGTGTGCCTTCCCTGTGTCGGGAACACTGATTTGTTTAACCGCATTGGGTTTCACCTGACTGATCCTCGTAGTATCCTTTTTAATGACCTGACCGGGACAATCGTAATTATAAAGTTGGTTATCCTCTATCAATTTTATCAGCATTTCAGCATATAAGGGTTCCGTAGCATAACCGGCCTTTTTTAGCCCGTAGGCCCATCCCTGGTAGTCGCATATATCGAGAAGAAACAATGCTTTATAATATTCGCGGGTGGTCAGAAAAAGTGAATGATCGCGGTATGAAGCCGTATCTGATTTATATTTCCTGAAACATTCGTGCTTTTCATCATCGTCATAAAAGTATGTATCGCCTTTCCATTCAACTTTGCATTTGATCCCGAAATGATTGTTGGCATTCCTGGCAAGCTCACTATTGCCGTTGCCCGATTCCAGTAAACCCTGTGCAAGGGTTATACTGGCCGGGATCTTGTAGAGGCGCATCTCCATCAATGCAAGTTTCGCATACTTGTTGATATAGTCAGTAACCGATTGTTTTGGTTGGGCAGGAAGTAACAGGCCGTTGATCAGAAATGGAATCAGGAGAAGGGTTTTCTTCATTCAGAAATATTTATTTTCAAAATTAGGTAAGTTTTTCATTGACAGACCCGATGTTTTTAGTAATTTTCCACACGAAATTGTTAAAAGCTATGAAACTGATAAATAAATATTTCCCCAACCTTACGCCTGGGCAGATCTTACAGTTCGAAAAACTTGAGCCTTTATATAACGAGTGGAACGAAAAGATCAATGTAATATCCCGTCAGGATATTCAGCAATTGTATCTCCATCATGTATTGCATTCCTTGAGTATTGCAAAACTGATTCAATTCCAGCCCGGAACTACGGTGCTTGATGTCGGCACCGGAGGCGGTTTCCCCGGCATTCCGCTTGCCATAATGTTTCCTGAGGTCGATTTCTATCTGGTCGATTCCATTGGGAAAAAAATTCAGGTGGTAAATGAAATTGTGAAAAGCTTGCAACTCGAAAATGTTACCACTGAGCAAAAAAGGGTAGAAGATGTTGAATTAACCTTCGATTTCATTGTTTCACGAGCCGTTACCGATTTGCATGAATTTGTGAAATGGGTAAAAAATATGATTGCCGCCGAAAGCATCAATACTTTGCAAAACGGTGTGCTTTATCTGAAGGGCGATGATGCTCTGCAGGAAATAAGGAAAATGAAGGTGGGCAAGTTTGTTTTTGATATCAGCAGCTATTTTACCGAAGAATACTTCGACTCCAAAAAAATTGTTTATTTGTACAATCTGTAAAAGACTTATTGAAAGTCCGATTCAAGCGACCGATCTTTTCTCTTTTTCCTGGTGCGACGGTAAAAATATACCAGCAAAATCACAATTACAAGAAACAATAAATTCTTTACCACAGTGATCCATACATTCACACTTGCTTGGTAGAGATTAAGGCTAATCCCATTATACCTTAGCACAGGATTCAGGTAAAACCGTGTTCCGTTCTTAAAAACAATATAGGTGCGGATATAAGTGTCACTTCTTTTAAATACATAATAGGCCTCTTTAGTATTGGATTCCGAATTCTTCAATAAGCCATTCTGACCGATAAATGAAATAGTATCGGTCAGCTCAGAAACCGAAACCCTTAATGTATCGCCCGTCATCTTCACACTTCTCAGCAGCGGAATGGCATCAATATTTTTCTTTTTCGCCTCCCACGATTCATCTTCTTTCGAGTATACCCTTACACCTATCGTTCTGCCTTTTTTCAGGGCATTTGCAACCTGAGCCAGGGTCGTTTTTTCTGCATTTACTAGGGTCATGCATCTACCTACTACATTCGGATTTTCAATTTCATCATTATCGTCATCGGCCAGCAAAAAAGCCGGCATGCCTGCCGAAAGTGCCGAATCCCAAATGTTCAGCGAATTATGATAGTTGCTGAATATCTCAAAACAATCATAATCGCACAATCGCTTTACATCGTAATCCGTAACGGCGCCATACCAGTCGGGATGTGCCAGTGCCAATACTTCGGTGCGTTTCCGCAACAGATTTATCATAAACTGCTTGTTGCTTGTGGTCTGTGGAAAAATAAAATCGAAAGGCAGTATTGATTTTGCCCCTATACTGAGATGATGGTTTTTTTTCATGCCAAAACCATGTTCGTAATTCGGAATGAGTTCGTCCTGTTTTTCGAATTTTGCTGTATTTATTTTTTGATAATCCGATAGGGCAACAATATCATAGCCTAAATATTTATAACGCTCATAAGTAGCTTGTGTCGTATTGATGCCATAATTTACCCCTCCCCAGCTCTCGGTATGCTTGTGAAAAACTGATTTTCTCCACCAGGCAGTATCGCACCCCTGGTAAGGATTATAGAATTTACTGCCACTGAATACCTTTTTTTGAGGAAAATTATAAACCGGAGCGCATAGCATTTGCAGCAAAGCAATTAAAATTGCCAGCCCTATAATAAACCTTAGCAGAAACCATATCAGTTTCACCAACCAAAGGATCAATTTCATTTGTAATGATTTTTACAAAGTTACCAATTAATCCTAAATGTAACTATTGGTATTTATCAATCAGCAACCAATCGGCGTTATTAGTAAAAAAATCTTTTTTAATTAATAGTGCCCTGTATTCAATCCTGTCTGCCCGGTATATAAAATATTCTTCCCGTATTTTATAAGGGTGCACTTAATTTTTGGAATTCCTTGCCTGCATCAATGATTAGCATTCTTGTTTTATAAATATATATTTCTCTACATTAATTCGATCATCCAGAAAAAAAGGGTAGGATAGTATTAGTTTTTCCTTATCTGCTAGCCTTAAAATGAAAATTAACAATTATTTGACAAAATCTGGTAATTTGTTTGCAATGGCATGCAGGAAGTTTACAATGGCATGCAGGAAGTTTGCAATCATACGCAGGAAGTTTGCAATCGCACGCAGGAAGTTTACAATCGCACGCAGGAAGTTTGCAATCGCACGCAGGATGTTTACAATGGCCTGCAGGAAGTTTACAATCGCACGCAGTAAATTTACAATAGCATGCAGTAAGTTTACAATGGCATGCAGGAAGTTTGCAGAGGCATGCAGGAAGTATACAATGCCATGCGGTTTTCTTGCAATGGCATACTGCAAACCTAAAATTTAAAACATCTTTAATAAAACACCTAATATTTGGGATATTTTACCACAAAATTAAAAAAAATGCTTTTGAAGGAATATTATTTTGGTGGAGCCAGCAACAACTCAAAGGTCATTTCTATATTTTCGCTGGGTTTGGGTGCAGGACATTGTATGATTTTGCCTTCCTTATCTATCAATACAAAACTGGGGTAGGAATATACCGAATAATTTTCGAGCAGGTCATAGTCGTTGTTGAAATGCAGGAATTCCCAGTCATATTTTTTATCGCGTTGCAGGTAGAAGCTTTTCATAAACTCCCGGTCCACCGAAATACTGATAAAAGCTATCTGGTTCTTATATTTTTCATGCAGTTTTTTCATCAGCTCCAATTCGTCCAAGCATGGTTTGCACCAGTTAGCAAAGAAATTCACATACACCGGCTTCCCTTTGTAGTCGCTCAAATTAACAACACTGTCCTTGGTATCTCCCAATTTAAAATCGGGTGCAGGCATACCTTTTTCGAACCTGCTGTATGATTCCAAAAGATTGGATGCTATCAGCCTGTGCTTCTCGAATTTGCTTTTCCATGAAAACTGCCTTAATACTTCCAACACAGATTTCTTGCTAAAACTGGCAGATGAATACAGTACATCAAGGGTTTTCAACAAAACCACTTCACGCAACACCTCGTTACGTAGCAAAGAGTCCTTTCCCAGTACATCCAGAGCCTCATAAAAGCTTTTGTTTTTATTCACCGGAACATTCAGGTCATTGAGTTTCACCGAACGGGTGATATCTTTAAAGTAATTCTCAAAATAATCACTCAGAAAGGTCATGTATTCTATATTATCGTAAAGCACAGGCTTGTTCACAAGATACTCTGTCATCAGTTTATAAGGATCCGAATAACCGGTCAGGAATTTCAGCGAAGCAATCCGATAGGTAAAATAATCGTTAAAAAACGGATGGTTTATTCCTGCAAATGTATCCTGCAAAGCTATCAGAAAAGTATCTGTTTTCAGTAGAATCTCCTTGTTCTTAACCAGAACAATGTTCTTCCGGATGAACAGATTGTAATTCAGGTTGAGCTTTGATATCAGGTAATTCAATTCATTCTTTTTATCTGTAATAACCTTTATATAGCAGTTCAAAGGGCTCAGGTAATGATTCACCTTATCCAGTTTATCGTTAAATACCAGATTTCTGATCTCAACCGTATACGAATTGTCAGGCTCGAGGTACATTTCGCCCATGTAATACTCAATATGTATGATAGCCAATCCGGTTGATGCAAGATCGCATTTCAACTCGAAATTACCATCTGGGTCTATGGTACTTTTCGCCAGCAGTTGTTCTTTTTGCGACAGGTTATCACTGAATCTTTTCAGCGAAATGATCTTGCCTTCGGCACCTTTGGCGGTACCTTTTATGATTACATTTCCTGCAATTGCTGAATGAAAGCAAATAACCCCGGATAAAATGACTGCGAGAAACGACAGGTTGAGACTTTTTAATTTCATAAAAAGAATTTGACCACGAACGAAAAAAGTTCAGATTTATTGTGCAAAGTGTAAATTTATTTTTTCAGGAACAAACATAGTGATATCTCCATGGTTTCGGTAAATATCTCTTATGATGGATGAACTCAAAGCATTGTATTCGGGCAATGCCATTAAAAATACAGTCTCAACTTCCGGCAACATCTGTTTATTCATCTGGCTGATGCTGCGTTCGAATTCGAAATCGGCAGAGGTACGCAACCCCCGCAAAATAAATCCGGCCTGCTTCTTCTTACAGAATTCAGTGGTCAGGCCTTCATACGAATCAACTTTTATCTGCGGATAATCTGCAAAAACAGCTTTAATCCAATGAAGCCTTTGCTCCAAAGGAAACATGTGTCTCTTTTCAGCGTTTTTTCCGACAGCCACAATAATACTGTCAAACAAACCGAGGCTTCGCAGTATTACTGATTCATGGCCTATGGTGATGGGATCGAACGACCCCGGAAACACGGCTATGCGTTTCATGATGATTTATCTTTCAACAAAAATACTAAATGTTTATGAAAAACTACTGTTTCCTTGCCATTCACTTTTTTTGTGTACATTTGATCATACGGAAATGAGTTTTCAGATGGGAATATATCTTAAGGAGGTTATAAGTCGCCGGGACCTGCGCCGTTTCATTCATTTGCCGGCAGTCATTCATAAAGGTCACAAGACCTGGTTGCCCAATATTTACATGGACGAATGGAATTTCTTCGATCCGAAAAAGAATCATTCATTCAGCTATAGTAAAACAAAACTGTTGTTGGCATACAAAGACGGCAAATTGGTGGGCCGTATCATGGGTATCATCAGCACCAAATACAACGAGATCCGCAATGAAGCCAATGCCCGTTGGGGCTATCTCGAATGCTACGAAGATCAGGATGTGGCTCATGCCTTACTCCGGTATATTGAAAACTGGGCCAAAGAAAATGGCATGCAAAAGATAGTAGGTCCTTACGGATTCTCAGATAAAGATCCCCAGGGATTATTGATTGATGGTTTTGAGCATCCCCCGCTGATCTCAAGCGCCTGTAATTTCCCTTATCTGGTGAAGCTGGTTGAGTACGAAGGCTATTCCAAAGAAATCGATTGTCTGGTGTATAAATATCCTCTTGAAAATAACGTTGAGGAGATTTATAAAAGGGTAGCCCAAAGGGTAAACGGAAATAATAATTATAAGACAATTGAATTCACAAAACGGAAACAGGTCAAACCATACATCTATAAGGTTCTTAACCTAATGAACGAAACTTACAGCCCTTTATATGGCTTTGTGCCCATGGATCAAACCGAAATGGACGAGTTCGCCAGAAGATATCTGCCCATACTCGATCCCCGCTTCATCAAACTGATTGAAAAAGATGGCCAATTGCTGGCATTCATTATTGCCTTGCCTCATATGACTGCCGGAATTCAAAAATCCAAAGGGCATTTGTTTCCCTTCGGCATCATTCACATACTCAGGGCGGCCAAAACCACCAAACAACTCGACCTCATGCTGGGTGCGGTGCATCCGCAATTTCAGGGAATGGGCATTGATTTATTGATGATGATACCTTTGCTTGAATCTGCAAAAAAAGGAAACTATACCGAAATAGAAATTCACCTCATGCTCGAAACCAATAAATCCATGCTCAACGAAATGGAAAGGTTAAAGGCCCGGCTCCACAAAAGGTTCAGGGTATATCAAAAGTCGTTACTGTCACACTAAATCCAGCGCCCTGTCAATATCCGCTATCAGGTAATCCGCCTCTTCCAGCCCCACATACATGCGCACCAGGTTCATCGGTAGCCAATTCTGTTTGCTTTCCGGCGTATCATACAAAACCGAAGCCGGATACACCAGCGATTCATGTCCGCCCCACGAACAGGCCAACAAAAAATGTTTCAGCGAATCGCAAAACAGGTCGGCTTTTTCCACGCTGTGAGTACGCAGCAAGAAGGAGAACAACCCTCCGGCCCCTTTCATCTGCCTTTGTGCCAGGCTCAGTTGGGGGTTATGGGCCGCAAAGGGCCACATCACTTTTTCCACTTTGGGGTGATGCTCCAGGTAGTCCACCACCTTGCGCGTAGTCTCCTGGATCTGTTTCAACCGCAGGGGCAGTGTCCTCAATCCGCGCAACATCAGCCAGGCATTCTCGGGCGTAATAATGCCCCCGAACGTCAGGTATTCCTTTTCGAATATTTTCCTTATCATAGCTTGGTCTGCACAGATCACCCCGGCAATCAGGTCGCTGTGGCCGCCCAGGTATTTCGAAGCCGAATGCACAATAATGTCTATACCGAAATCTTTCGGATTCTGTAAAAGAGGAGTAGCGTACGAATTATCAATAATGGTAAGTATCTTATGTTGTTTTGCCAGTTCCGCCACGGCTTTCAGGTCCTGAAGGTCCATCATAAAAGTGCCGGGGCTTTCCAGGTATATCATGCGGGTATTGTGCCGTATCACATTTCTGAAATGCTCCGTCCGCGTCCCGTCAATCATATCCACTTCCACCCTGAAGCGCTTCAGCACATCCATAAATAGGGTCTTCGTCCAGCTATAGCAGTGCTGAACGCAAATCACATGGTCGCCGGCCGAAAGGTTGGCAATCACCGCCGCACTAATGGCCGCGCAGCCGCTCGAAGTGATCAGCGCATCTTCCGTCTTTTCCAGCGCCGCCATCTTTTTCCGCAATATAGTCACGGTAGGGTTATTGCCGCGCGTATAAAAAGGCACCGTAAACTCATTGTCAATATTGGCTCGCATCTCGGCCACCGACCTGAAGCAGAAGTTGCTGGTTTTCATCACCGGAGGCGAAACCGCATTATAGTATTCCGAACGTTCTTCGCCAAGATGATTGATTATTTCGGATATTTCCATCTGAATGTGGGTTGATTTCGCAATCAAAGATAAGTAATGTTGGTAGAAGAGGCATAAATAGCCAGAGATTTGACTGAAGAAGTTTGGAGTTTGGAGTGCCTAGAGTTTGGAGTGGAAGAAAAACCACTAAGACACTAAGAGCAAGAAGGATACACTAAGGATAGGTTCAAAGTTGGAAAAACAGCCCCAGCGGGGCGGTATTATTTTGAGTGGATTGGGCTTTTTAGCCTTGCTACGGCTGAAAAAAAAGTTGCGCAGGATAATCGTGTACCCAGACAGGATGCCATTGTACCCGGCCAGCATGGCATTGTACGCAGACAGGATGCGATTGTACGCAACCAGAGTGTGATTGTTCACGGACAGGATGCCATTGTACTCAACCAGAATGCCATTGTGCTCAAACAGGATGCCATTGTACCCGACCGGTATGCGATTGTACGCAGACAGGATGCCATTGTACCCGACCGGTATGCGATTGTAAGCAACCGGCATGCGATTGTGCTCAGACAGGATGCCATTGTACCCAACTTTCCCGATTTTGTCAATGATTTGTTAAATAGATTCACGTTTTTAGTAAATAGCTGAAAATATAAACGTTTACATAACGGGGACGAGGTGATGCAGCACGGGGTTGAACTGATGCAGGACGGGATTGAATTGTTGCAGGACGAGGTGGAATTGATGCAGGACGGGATTGAACTTTGACAGGACTGAATTAGATTAGTGCAGGACAGGGTGTCATATTTACAGGACGGGTTTTGAGATTGACATGACAGGGTGACGAATTTGCAGCAAGGGTTTTGAGTTTGATAAGACGGGGTGTGATATTTGCAGCACGAGGTTTACTATTTACAAGACGGGGTTTGATTTGTGCAAGACGGAAATTGTCTGAACCGCTGATGGAAGTGATTAAATGACTAGGATGATTCAGACAAAAGCCTGAAAGAATAAAAAGGCCGAGGATGGAACCTCGGCCTAACTGGGAATTTATGTATTTATAATTTCATTAAGTTTCTTTGCTAGCAGATTTTTATCGCCGCTGATTATACTTCTATTTCTTCGGAATCCAATAACTTTAATCGAATTTTTATAAGTAGTCGTGATATAATCTTTCTTGTCTTCTTTGTCTGTGCAATTATTTTCTTTGTAGAAAATATCAAATGCAGACTTACCCATAATAAGAATTACCTTGGGCTGTAATATTTGAATAACCAACCTTAAAAAATCATAACACCTCCCATAAGGGCGATTGATTCCATTCTTTTTTAAAACAGACATTAATTCATGTAGTTCTTTTTCGTTTGTAGTTGCAAATGGGAATATATTTGTCATTACAATTTGCTTTTTAAGATCACCACATTCTGCGATTTGTAAAAGTTCTCTTAAAGTCCGGGCTAAACTATAATTATAAAGATAACCACTTTTATTATTTTTATCTTCTGTTAAAAATTCAACGCATTTTTCTGGCTGGACTTTATGTAGTTTGTATATAGGTTTTTCATTATTTTGCTTAAAATATCCATTTCCAGGGTTAATTCCAATAATCATTAATTTGGGTTTGTAAACAATTGGGCTAAAAAAAGTCTGGACACCTTTATATAGTCTATACTTTTTTTCCTTTGTTTCTTTATCCAAAATTTTCTTTATTTCCTTATCAAGAGATTCAATATCTTCTTCAATCTCGTTTATTTTTTTTAAAACATCTGTATTAGTTTCCATTTTTTTATTTTTTACGATTATGATTAAGCATGGTTAAAATATTTGCAATTGGAGTAATTATTTATTCATTACCTATTCCCCAAATAGTAATTGAAATTTCATTTTCATCGCGACTAAGCCATACTTGATTTTCATTTTTAGGAAATTCACTCCATCTTCGTCCAAACAATGAATATGCAAGAGAGCAGTTAAAGTCTTCAATGTCTATATTTGTAAATTTCCCTTTGCCATTGCTATCCTCGCCATAAATAAGATAAAGTTCGTCAATGAGATTTTTCAAATTTTCCATATTTACCCTTTCAGGTTGATCTGATTTCAGAATGACATTTTTATTTTTATTGCGAAATACCTTTACTTCAATAGTTTCAAAAATGCCACATTCTTTGTAATTTAAAGACTTTTGAAAACATTGTACTGGTTTCCCCGTCTTATTGATTACAACTTCTGTTTCAATAAAACCTTGGTCAGGAATATTTTTCAGGTCAATTTGAAAAAAATCAAAAATGGTTTGTTTGATTTTAGATTGATCTTGCATATTATAATATTCCCGGTATGCCGTATCTGCTTCTTCATTTTTAGACTTTTTAGCACTTGTGGGATTGGCGTTTGTCATTTTATTTATTTAAGAGTACAAATATAAAAAAAAGTTGTTTGCAAAAAGCATCGATTTTTTTTATTGGTAAAGGAGTGAACAATTAATTGGTTGAAACGATGATTAGATTGATTAAACGGATAGCCTGATGGATATTTATCCCCATTCCGGGTTGGTGGGTTTGTACGGTATAACTCTGTGGCTGTTTTTATTCTTAACTCTGCGGCCTCCGCGACTCTGCGGTAAATCTTCAACTCCGAACTCTAGGCACTCTCAACTCCGAACTTCTTCAAGGTCTTTCGTCCCAGCAACTGTGTCCCGAATATAGCAAAGGCCACCACCGATACCGAACTGATGGGCATCAATATGGCGGCAACCACAGGTGTCATGTGTCCTGATAGCGCGTAGGCGAGGCCCGCGATGTTGTATAGAAAAGAAATGCCAAAGCTCACCTTCACCATGTTGAGCGATTGTCGCGCAAAACGATGCATCTGCGCCAGTATGTGGAATTGTCCCGACTCTATGATGATGTCGGCTGCGGGCGAAAAATGGTAAATATCGTCGGCCACCGACACGGCTACATTGCTTTGCATAAAAGCCCCTGCATCGTTGAGGCCGTCGCCGGCCATCATCACATTGTGGCCCTGTTGCTGCAGGCGGCTGATGAAATCCATCTTGTCCTGTGGCGTCTGTTCGAAGTGCAGGGCATCCTCGTCGAAATAATCCTTTAGCACTTCTTTTTCGGAGGAGTTGTCGCCCGAAAGCAGGTAGAGTTTGAAATCCTTGCGCAGTTGGGCGGCAAGCTGCAGAAAACCTTCGCGGTATTTGTTGCCAATGGTATAATAACCGTAGTATTGGTCATCCAAACTAACGAAAACCCGGGCGGCAGTGCTCTGTTCATGGTTGTCTTCGCGATTGAGATAAGCGGCTGAACCGGCCCTCACTTTGGCTCCGGCCACCACACCGAAAGTTCCTTTTCCCGACACCTCTACAAAACCTGTGACGGGTAGGGTGGGGATGGCTTCGAAATGTCTGGACAAGGCCTGGCTCAGGGGGTGAGTGGATTGGCGCACCAGGGAAGCCAGAGCAACGATTTGTTCTTCGCTGAGGGGCTGGCCTGTATAAATGATATTGTTCTGGTCGGGTATGGTGATGGTGCCCGTTTTGTCGAATACCATAGTATCTATACGGGTGAGGTTCTCCATGGTCTGAGTGTTTTTCAGATACACCCCTTTCCGGCCCAGCAAACGAACCGAATTGCCCAAAGTGAAAGGCAGCGCAAGTGCCAGTGCGCAGGGACAAGTGACTATCAAAACAGAAGTAAAGACCAGTACGGCCTCGTGAAACTGTTGTCCATGCAGCCACCAATAAGCAAAACCCGATGCCGCCAAAGCAATGATGATAGCAGTAAACCACACGCTGATACGGTCGATGAGGGGAAGCAGCAGTTTGGAAGATGGCTGACGGATTTCGCTGCGGTTCCATAATTGTGTGAGGTGACTCTGGCTTACCTCGCGGGCCACCTTGATGGTGATGGCTCCCTGCACTTGAATGCCACCGGCATACAGAGCTTCACCGGCTTCTTTTCTTATGGGGGTGGATTCTCCTGAAACAAAACTATAATCGATGAGGCCAACGCCTTCAAGCAGCATGGCATCGGCAGGTATCAATTCTTTGTTGCGTATGAGCAGCACATCGCCCACCTGAATGTCTTTGAGGAGGAGGTTCTCTTCGCCCTCGTCGGTGACCTTGGTTACAGCAATGGGGAAATAAGATTTATAGTCACGGTCGAAAGAGAGGGCCTCGTAGGTTTTGCTTTGATACCATTTGCCCAGCAAGAGAAAGAACAAAAATCCCGAAAGGCTGTCGGAGTATCCCTGCCCACGCCCTGTGAACACCTCGAAAGTAGTAACGGCAAACAAAGTGAGTATGCCCAAAGCAATGGGCAGGTCGATGTTGACATGCTTTTTGCGCAGAGCCTTCCATGCCGAAATGATATAGTCGCTGCCGCAATAAAAAACCAGAGGGAGGGTGAGGATGAAACAGATATAACTGAAAAACACTCCCAGCGAATCTTCCAGGGGTTTGCCGTTGAAATAAACGGGAAGACTGAACAGCATCACATTACCGGCTATGAATCCCGATATACCAATCTTATACATGAGCGACCTGCTCTGTCGTTTCTTACCTTTTCCATCAAGCAGTTGCAACGAAATTTCGGGCACATAATGAATAGATACCAGCAATTCGACCAGTTGACGCAAAGATATCTCATCGGTTTTGAAAGTGATGCTGCAGCGTTTCTGCACAAAATTGACAGAAGATTGATTGATACCGGTATTGAGTTTGCTCAGGTTCTCGAGCAGCCATATGCACGAAATGCAGTGTATGGCAGGGATGTAAAAGGTGACTGTGGCCAGGTTGTTCTCGTGAAATTCGTACAACTTTTCCTTAATCTCTTCCTTTTCGAGATAGGCGTATTTGCCTTTGTAGAGCACTTCCTCTGTTTTGATGCCGGGCACTTTGGCCAGAGCATAATACTGCGTTAGCTTATGCTCGTTGAGAATGCGATATACCTGCACACAACCGTTGCAACAAAAGGGATGTTCGTTCCAGATAATGGGAGCCTTGCCGCAATCGGCACCGCAGTGAACACAAGCATTATCGGGCTGCATGGCGTAGTTTATTTCTTATTGTTGTGGCAACAGGGAGCCCCGGTGGGCATTTCTTCCGTGGGTTTGTGCTTCATGAAGATGGTCTGTTCCAGATTTTCTTTGGAAGGACTCAGGTAGGGTATGCCCAGACACATGCCGCGGAAGATGAAAATAATACCCACCAGAATGAAAATATATGGGACGATCTTATTGAGCATGCTTCGGACATTGGTCGTAATGGCATTGCCGATGAGCGAAATGGTAAGCATCATGGGCAGGGTTCCCAATCCAAACAAAATGAGGTAGAAACTTCCATACCAGATATTGCCAATAGCAACAGCACCAATGATGGCCAAATACACCAGTCCGCAAGGCAGCAGGCTGTTGAGCATACCTATCAGGAACATGGCTCCGTATGAACGAAAAGTGAACAGTTTTTGCATACCCCTGCGGATGAAGCCTGTGAACAGATCGAACCTGGAAAACTCCATTTGCTTAAAGACCATGGGCAGCAACACCGAAAATATCATAATGGCTCCCATAATGATGGATACCCAGCGTTGAAATCCCATCAGATACATACCCTGACCAATGAGGCCGAATATGGCGCCCATAATGCCGTACATCAGAGTGCGTCCCAGGTTGTATAAAAGCCCGCTCAGTAGTTTTTCACCAAAGGTGTTTCCTCTTAAGGGCAGGCTCAGAGCAATGGGGCCACACATACCCGCACAATGAAAACTACCCATGAGGCCGAGCAGAAAACCGGTAAAAATGATTTCCATCAGGGAATGATTAGGTCTTTGTTCACGTTGAATAATTCTCCTTTATGGGTCCACGACATCTTCACTACATAACGGCCGCTCTTCAGTTCTAATGCGGGAAGGCTTATCGTTTCCGTCATCAGGCAGTTTAATTGAATGTCGGATTTTTTATCGGAAGGCCGGTAGAAATAGAGGTGGATGGAGTCGCCGGAAGAGGCCAGGCTTTTGCACAATACTATCTGAACCCCGGGCTGGGAGGAGGTCATGCTGATACTGTCTTTGTAAAGGTCGGAACGTTTGTTGACCTCAATCTGATTTGAATATCCGGCTCCCTTGTCGTAATAATCGTCGGATTCCAGATCCTGCGACTGATAGAGCGCAAAGATGACGAAGCTTCCTATCAGAACCAAAAACAGAATGATGAAGATGAGTATGCCGTGACCCCAGTTTAGTTTCATTTGTTTCTGTTTTGAGGACCAATAAAATTAATTGTATTTACGGTAATCAGCTTGTCGTTCTCATACACGCCTACTTTCAGGTCGGTGCTTCGGGTGTGAATACTTGCCTTGGGAAGTTGTATCATCAGCACACTTTCGGCGGCTTTGGCGCCGGCCAGCGTGGTGATGTCGTTGGTGAATTGCAGTTTACCGCCCTGAGTTTCCATCAGTTTAAAACTAATATGCTTCTGCTCATTGGTTTTGTTGATGATCTTCACATTATAGATGTTGGAAACCGTGACCGAATCAATTTCCTGGCAGATGGTTCCCGGCATACGATTGATGGACACATCCAGCGAGCTGCGGTTGGAAACCGTGAAACCAAGCACAACCATGAGTATGACCAAAACGGTAGAATAAGCATAGGTGCGGAAATTGGCTATGGAACGATTGCCGGTTTCTATGCCATGATAAGAATCGAAGCGGATGAGGTTACCCGGTTTCTTTACCTTTTTCATCACGGTGTTGCACTCATCAATACAGGCAGTGCAGTTGATGCATTCGAGCTGGGTGCCGTTGCGGACATCAATGCCCGTGGGGCAAACTGCAATACACTGACCGCAGTTGATGCAATCACCACCATCCTTTTTACCACGGGGTTCGCCGCGTTTGTAATCGTACATCACACAAATGGATTTGGAGTCGAGCAGCACACCCTGTAATCTTCCATAAGGACAAAAGAAGGTGCATATCTGCTCACGCAAAAAGGCATAGACCACATAATAGAAAATGGAGATGCCCATCATGAAGAGGAAGCCCAACTGGTTTTCGCTGATGGGTGATGTGATGATCTGCAGCAGCTTTTCCGGCCCGGTGAACCACATGACGAACACATTGGTGATGAGGATGGACACCACAATATAAGAAGCATGTTTCCCGACTATGAGCAGGGTGCGGTTGGTGCCTTCGGGTTGTTTGCGGGCACTGCCGCGGTGGTTGCCTTCGAAAAGGTATTCGATGCGGCGGAAAATCATTTCGAGGAAGACCGTCTGAGGGCAGGCCCAACCACAAAACAGACGGCCAAAGACAACAGTGAACAGCACAATGCTGACGACACCTACCAACATGATGAGGGCCATGATGAAGGTATCCTGTGCCCAGACCAGATTTCCCATGAGGGAGAATTTGCGGTGGGCAATATCAAGCAACATAATTGGGTTGCCGTTGATTTTGATGATAGGAGCCAGGACCAGGAAGGCTATACAAAACCAGGCAAAAATGGTACGTCGGGTGTACCATTTGCCTTTGGGTTGCTGGGCACGTATCCATTTACGATTACCCGATTCATCCAGGTTTACCGGCTTGTCGCGAAACGATGGATCAATAGTCTTTTCCATAGAATAAAATATTTCCCAGGTTGGCGGGGTTTATAGAACTTAAAGCAAAGATATGCTTTATTTACACTCTGTTCCCTGGGCTTCTTTGCCACCCGTTGGGTTGGTGCCTGCCAGCGACTCTAAAATATATGTCGCCACCTGGTCGATCTGTGCCTCGGATAAAACAGATTTAAAAGGAGTCATGCCTTTTTCGGGTTTGCCTTCGGTGATGGTACGCACCACTTCTTCGTGCTTGCAGCCATCGAGCCAGAAATTGTCGCACAAGTTGGGACCGATCTTATTCCCTTCGCCCATGTCACCATGACACACCACACATCCTTTTTCTTTAAAGAGCTTTTCGCCGGCAGCTATCTTTTCCTTATCGTTCATTGCATTTCCTTTGCCGGCAGCCAGTTTCAATTTTTCTTTCTGTTCTTCCACAGAGGCCTTGTACTCATTGGCCTGGTCCATCTTGTTGTTGGGATATCCAAAATACTTGATGGCATACATTCCTGAAAAGGCAATGGTTACGAAAAACAGCAGGAGTACCCAATAGGGGGCAGGGTTATGGAGTTCCTTTATTCCGTCGTAAATGTGTTCGGTCGAATCATCGTGCTGTCCGATGTGGTTGTTTTCTTTAATATCTTCAGCCATATAATACGGTATTAATATTTTTAATTCAATTCAGTGGGTTCGTCGTTTTCTAAAATGGATTCTTTGTTTTGTTTTAAAACCGATTTGGGAATTTTGATGGTCCTGTAAACGATCACGATAAACAAGGTCAAAAAGATGAATAATCCAATGATATAGTACCATTGAATGCCCGCATTACGTAAAACTTCGCCTACAAAACCCATATCGTTTATTTTACGGTTGCAATTTTATTGGCAGCAGGCGATATATCGCGACCCAGCTTGTGCAGATAGGCAATCATGGCAACCATCTGTGCCGCAGGTTTCACTTCAACTCCCGCAGCTTTGAGTTCGGCTATTATCTTATCGGCTTGCAATTTGTAGGCATCTACCGCTAAGGCATCAAATCCTTCGGGATAGGGAACCCCCAGCATCTGCATCACCCTTATTTTCTTAGGAATTTCCGTCAGGTCGACTTCTCTTGTCAGCAGCCATTTATAGGCAGGCATCATGGATTGAGGGTTCATTTCCTGAGGTTTCATAAAGTGGTCGTAATGCCAGATGGCCGTTTTATAAGTGGAACTTCCTATGTAACCTGCACGAGCCAGATCCGGACCGGTGCGGCGCGAACCCCACTGGAATGGATGATCGTACACATATTCGCCAATCTTGGAATATTCACCATAGCGGTCGGTTTCGTATCTGAGCGGTCTTACCTCCTGTGAATGGCAGTTGTAGCATCCATTGGCTATATAAACATCGCGTCCGGCCAGTTCCAGGGGTGTGTAAGGGGTTACTGTTGAAATGGTAGGTATGTTCGACTGTACCTTCAGCATAGGGATTATCTCCACTATTCCACCGACGATGAGTGCCAGCAATACAAGCAGCGAGAAGCGAACTCCTTTACGTTCCAACCAGCGGTGAATGGTTTCGCCGGCAGCGCTGCGTGTTTGGGTGTTGATCAGAGCAGGAGCTTCGGCTGCTTCGTTGCGAACCAGCTTACTCTGCTTCATGGTTTTGAACATATTGAAGAGGAACATCAGGAAGCCCACCAGGAAGAAAGTGCCGCCTAAGATGCGGAAAGCATACATGGGGTGCAAACGTGCGGAGGTTTCAATGAAGTTAGGATATACCAACAGTCCGTCGATATTGTATTCGCGTAGCATCAACCATTGGAGCACACCTGCCCAATACAAAGGAATAGCAAACATGAGAATCCCCAGGGTGGCTATCCAGAAATGCATATTGGCCAGTTTCTCTGAATAGAGTTTGGTCTTCATTATTTTAGGTACCAGCCAGTAAAGCATACCGAAGATCATACCGGCATTCCAGCCCATTCCGGCAATATGGGTGTGGGCTATGGTCCAGTCGGTGAAGTGGGTGATGGCGTTCACACTCTTGAGCGACATCAGAGGTCCTTCCAGTGTGGCCATTCCGTAAGCGGTAAGCGCCACTACCATAAATTTCAGGGCTGCACTGTCGCGCACCTTGTCCCATGCTCCGCGCAGCGTAAGCAATCCGTTGACCATACCTCCCCACGAAGGCGCAATGAGCATAATGCTGAAGGTTACCCCCAGTGCCTGAACCCAATCGGGCAAGGCTGAGAATAATAAATGATGGGGTCCCGACCACATATAGATGAAGATGAGTGCCCAGAAATGTATGATGGATAACTGATAAGAATATACGGGCCTGTCGGAGGCTTTGGGCAGATAATAATACATCAATCCCAGCCAGGGGGTGGTGAGGAAGAATGCCACGGCATTGTGACCATACCACCATTGTACCACGGCATCCTGAGCGCCGGCATAGACCGGATAACTTTTGATCAGAGAAACAGGAATTTCGATGGAGTTGACAATGTGCAATACAGCTACACCTATAAAAGTGGCCAGATACCACCATACCGCCACATAAATATGTTTGACGCGGCGTTTGATGATGGTGCCTATCATGTTCATACCAAAAACCACCCAGATGAGAGCGATCAGGATATCAATGGGCCATTCCAGTTCAGCGTATTCTTTACCTGTGGTGATGCCGGCAAACAAACTTAAGGCAGCCAGCAAAATGATGAGCTGCCATCCCCAGAAGTTGACACGGCTGAGCAGATCGTTGAACATGCGGGCTTTCAGCACCCTTTGCAGGGAATAATACACTCCGGCAAACATGGCATTGCCGATAAAGGCAAAGATAATGGCATTGGTATGAATGGGCCTGATGCGGCCAAAGGTGGTGAAATCAAGGCCCAGGTTGAACACCGGCCAGGCAAGCTCAAGCGCTGCCAGCAAACCTACAATAATAGCCACGGCACCCCAGATGAGGGTGGCCCAGATAAAATTTCTGACAATCGCATTGTCGTAACTGAATTTTTCGTTCTCCATACGGTAATAATATTTAGTATCTTATGTTCTAAAGTGATGATTAATTTGAAAAATATTACAAATAACAAAGCTCAAACGACAAATAACAAACCTGCCTGACTGACGTTTTATCGGCAGGCAGGTAAATTACAATGACCAAACTTTATAAATTCCAAAAGGCTTGCAGCATTTGCTTTCATTTTCTTTGAGATTTTTTTTGTTTTTGATTTTTAGGATTTATTTGTCCGCCGCGGCGGATTTGTTATTTATTATTTGAGATTTTAGATTTTAATTCTAACTCGTCAGGATTTCTCAACCTCGATATCCTTTTCCGGCTCTGTTTCAGTGACCACGTCGTCGTCGAACAGTATCCTTACGGAAGGTGTGTAGTTGTCGTCGTATTGTCCGGAACGTACGCTCCATATAAACAGCCACAGAAAGATCAGCGCGGCAAACAAACTTACTCCGATAAGCAGGTAGAGAATATTCATCTTTTAAAAACGTATCCAAAAATACTAATCTTTTTAGTAAAACAAACAATTTAAGCAAACAAATGCCGAAATAGGAATATATTTTTTGTCATTGGATCATTGATAGCCTATAGGCTCCAGGCTTTAAGGCTATTGGGAAGAGGTCATTTATGGTCATTCATAGTCATTAGTGGTCATTTATTGTCATTAAGCATTGAGCATTTTTTTAATTTTCAAGTGGAAGAGAATGCCACAAAGTCACCAAGACACTAAGAAGATTTACCACAAAGGAAACCCCCGGTATTTTCACTAAGGAACACTAAGGAATTTTATATTTTACCCATTGTGAATTCCTTTGAGGCCTTCGTGGTTAATTTTTTTTCCTCCACTCCCGACCATTATTACGGGACAGGCTAATTAAATCAAGAAGTTCGATTTTGTCAAATCTCCTATTGATTAATTTGGGTTTAATTTTATGGCCAAGCAGATCATAAGTAAAATTAAACAAACATGGAAAACACTGATAAACCCAAAACAATACGTGTTTTGGTCGACGGGAAACGGACTTGCCTTGTCGTCGAAAAGATATTGTATTGCCGGGCCAAAGGCGATTATACCTTAATCACTATGTTCAACAAACTCTTTCCGGCAAATCAGCAAGAGCCTATGCGTGCTTCGGGCCATTTGCTCGAAATGGAAAAGTTGATCGATTCCGGCCGATTTGTGCGCATGGGCCGCACATATCTGGTAAACGCTGATTATTATATCAATGCACTTGAGCACGGCAGGGATACCTTTGTGTTGTTACAAAATGATACACGCATCGATTTCCCTTACCGCATTTTTGATGAGGTGAAGGCAGCATTTGAAGAGAAAAAAATGCAGGGCTCCTCAGGTGAACAGGCCGAAAGTAAGGCTTAAACAATAAGTTGACAGGCATATAATGGCAGTTGTTAAAAAATTGTACTGCCCCTGTAAATAATTGCGCATTCGTCGAAATGAATATACATGCTTAAAAAAACATTTCAGAAATTTGCTTTCATTATTAACCTCTAAAACAATAAAACTATGCCCCCATTAGATTCTGAATTATCGTATCGTGCCGCGGTGGTGATCGGAATGCCTCCGAAAGTTAACGAGTACATCACCTGGGCCTTTGCCAAGCACGACAAAATGAAAAACTGCTCACGTTTTGCAGCCTTGCTTTCCAAGCTGGCCACTTTCGAAACGGACACAGAGAACCTGCGCGATGCACAAAATGGCTGGGCGCAAAAACCCCGCACCGTAAGCACCGAAACCCGCAACAAATACTGGGAAATAAGCAAGGGCGATATCCGCATTTTGGCCGGCAATGTGCAGGAAATGGCCGATCTGGATCCTGCCAATGCCACCCTTATTATCACCGATGCCGGTTTTGAGGTAAAACATGTTTCTATACCTAAGCCCAAGAAAAATACGTCGAAAGATGGTGCTGAAGAAGGCGAAGTGATTTTAATTGGCAATTGGAAAGGTGCCCACAACTGGCGCATGAGCAAGGACCAGGAAAGCTGGTCGAATTTGCTGGCAAGCAAAACCCGTGTCACCAAATCCAAGGGCCATACGCCCGGCGATGTGATCTATTTTCAAAACTCAAAGCTGGTGGATTTAGACAAAGAACCTGAATGGAGCCCCAGCATCAGGGTGGTTATTAAAAAACATTAACAGGCGGTTGGTTTGCAACGCAGGGCCTGCGTTTTTGCAGAGGGCAGAACTCACACAGTGCTGCCCTCTTTTTTTTGCTGACACATACAAAAAATCTGACACACTTTTTTGAACACTCCCCTCAAAATTACTTCAAACAACCTTAAATATACTTCTAGTAACCTTGAAGTAACTTCTAGTAACCTTGAAGTAACTTCTAGTAACCTTGAAGTAACTTCTAGTAACCTTGAAGTAACTTCGAGCAACCTTAAAGTAACTTCGAGTAACCTTGAAATAACTTCGAGCAACCTTAAAATGACTTCAAGCAACCTTGAATTAACTTCGAGCAACCTTGAAGTAACTTCGAGCAACCTTGAAGTAACTTCGAGTAACCTTAAAGTAACTTCGAGTAACCTTCAAGTAACTTCGAGTAACCTTAAAGTAACTTCGAGCAACCTTCAAGTAATTTCGAGCAACCTTGAAGTAACTTCGCGTAACCTTAAAGTGACTTCAAGCAACCTTGAAGTGCTATGAATTTTTTTAAAGCATAGAACAGCAGGGGGGTGAAAAGGTGGAAAATAAAATTAGGTTTGGGGGATTTGGATATATAAAAAAGTATAAATTTGTGGTGAAATACCCGTAATACAAAAATTGAAAAACCTACGGAATAACACCCCAAAATGTGGGGATTGTCGTAGGTTTTAATGGAAAGTATGTCGAGTAGAAGCAAGTTACCGAACAAACCAAGAAAAACCCCAACATTTAAAAACAACCTCAATATTATGACAAACAATCCAGAATTAATTATTGAAATCGGTACTGAAGGAGGCTCTTTATCAGCATATCGTATAAAGGATAAAAATGGGAATTACACATTCCATTTCGGAACCTCAGAAATGGGCCTTGATCATGATGATTGGGGTATTTCGACCAGAAATGAAGAATTAATTACCGATTTTGACACCCTATTGAAAAAAATTAGAGCTACATATCCAGATATATACAATTTTCATCCAATTTTCGTACTTCCTGAATATTCAAAAAAAGTGCTACATGACTTGAGAAATAGGATTAAAAATATTCATTTTGATTATAGAGGGTGGGCTACTGTCTTGTATTTACTTGTTAACAGAAGTAAAACAGAGAAATATACTGAGTCTGATATTGACAAAGTAGAACCTCATTTTCTTAATACTTTAAAATGTATTGATTTAATTGATACAAATGTTACTGACGAAAATACTATAACTAAAGAGCTAAACGAAAAATTTTCTATACAAGAAATTGAAAGTGATGCTGAAGAAGAATTAGTTATTTATAATAATAATCACTGTTGTCCGGTAAAAATACAAAATTATTTTAGAAACTATGTAAGTTGT
>CAYXXU010000051.1:0-33503 GCA_964469155.1 uncultured Bacteroidales bacterium | reverse complement strand
AATTCAATTTATTAACAATCAAATGTTTATATGATTGTTTAGGAACGACTATTTAAGGACTCGGAATACAATTCCGAGCCAGCGGAGAGTATGAGTACATGACCTATAATACTAATGTGTTTAGCCTGAACGGTCAAAAAGAATGGATCAATCTTTCGAATGTACTGGCAGGAGTTGGCTATCGCCAAAGAATATACGGCCGGTCGGCCATCACACTGATGGTGCTTTGGAATTTTAATGAAACGCCTTATACATTATATAGTAACCCTGTGATTAGGGCGGGGATAGATATTGGTTTGTGAGGGAATAGGTTATAGTGAATAGTGGATAGTGAATAGGGAATAATGAATAAAGTAAAAGGTATTCTAGGACCTGACAAAGAAAAATCTTTTTACTTTAACTTTTACCTTGCCCCTTGTACCTTTCTACTATTCCCTTTTCACTGTTTTCATTCTTTCACAAACTTCCTAACCACACTGCCTTCCTCTGTGCTGAGCTTTATAAAATACAAGCCTTTGGCAAGGTTTCTGATATCAAGCTGGTTTTCGTTGAGTTGTTTTCTTAGCAGTAGTTTGCCGCTTATATCGTATATCTCGGCTGTGGCAGTGTTTGAAAGTCCATCAAAATAAAGAGTATTATTGGCAGGATTGGGGAATAGAACAGATTTCGAATTTTCATTATTATCCCCCATCCCCAATGCTATATTAATACAGGCTGAAGTATCGATACAGACATTTTGGGTTACTTCTACTGCATAATTACCATTGATTGAAGGGATAAAACTTTGATTGTTTGCTCCATTTATTACAGCAAAATTATTATTGCAATTTAACCATTGGTATGTTGCACCACTAATATTGGCAGAAAGTGTGTCGCCTACCTGGCTTACACTTGCTGATAAACATTTACCGAATATATAAGCGGAGCCAGAATTATCGCCCTGTTCTTGATCTCTAAAAGCTCCTAAAATAATATTGTCACCTGAAATACCGACAGAACAACTAAAAACATCCAGTTTGTCGCCATCGATTGCTTTTAAATTGGCTACAATGCCAGTATCGTGCCAACCGGAAAGCGGTTTTTGGAAAACATAACCATAGTTTTCGAAAATGGCGTAATTATTTGGATGATAAAAAGTACCAATTACAATATTATCACCGTTAATGGCAACAGATCTTCCAAAATATGAATAAACATTTGCATCATTCGCAACTAGTTTTGCCTTTTGGGTGCTATTTACCCAAACTGTACCGGGTTTCGTGTATACATATGCCATTCCTCCCTCCGGGGCAACGGAATCATTACCATAGGCTCCAACAACAATGGTATTTCCAGAAATACCGACCGAATAGCCAAAATAATCATCTCCTGTTCCGTTTGAAGGAACCAATTTTGCAGTCTCAACCATATTAGTCCATCCTGACAAAGGTTTAGTGTATACGAAAGCTGAACCATAACCCATTTCCAGATAGCTTCCAACAACAATATCATTATCAGCAATACTCACAGAACAACCAAAGCTATTTGAAGCGCCACCAGTAGAACAGGTTAGTTTGCCAGTTTGAAACATATTATGCCAACCAGTTAATGGTTTGTTAAAAACGTAAGCACAAGTATTGCCTCTTGCTCCCACCACAATATTATCACCAGAAATGCTTACTGAGCATCCGAAACTACTTCCAATATTTCCATCTGATGGTCTTAGCTTTGCAGTCTGGTTCATATTTGCCCACCCGGTAATAGGTTTGACAAACACATAAACAGATCCTGTATCTGTACAATTATTATCAAAATTCTGGCTTGCACCAATTACTATAGTGTTGCCAGATATACTAACACTCTTTCCAAAATATTTATTACTAACGGAACTATCAGTTGGAGTTAGTTTGGCGATGTTTATCCAATTACTGCCATTATTATAAAGTACATAAGCAGCGCCCCGATTATCTTTATAACCATAAGCACCAACGACCGCATAATTACTATCGATAGCAACAGAATATCCATAATAATCTTTAACATTCCCTAGATATGCAGGAGGATATACTTTTCTGGAAGTATTAGTACTAACCCAACCAGACGGTGGTTTAATAAATAAATAGGCGCTTCCATCTTGAATAAAATCCAATTGGCTAAAATGAGGAGAACCAATTACTACTCTGGATCCTGATATGGCAACTGACGAGCCGAAGTAATCATAATTAGCAGCACTAAATGGAGTTAATTTTGCAGTATGTGTCGTCATATTGGTCCATCCAGCAACAGGCCTTTTAAATATAAAGGCAGCACCAACTCCAACCATTTTAGCAGCTACATTGGGCGATCCTGCTACAACAATATCACCTGATATACTCACTGATGTACCAAATTCATCCATATTATTCGGGTAAGGAGTAAGTTTCGCAGAAGAAGTCATGTTAATCCACCCTAATACAGGTTTTGTAAAAACATGCACAGCTCCAAATCCATCATGTGGCGCTCCAATTGCAATATTATCTGTGGTCATACTCACTGAATGACCAAATTGACCATTCGAAACTGCTGTTGTGGGAAGCAATTTTGCATCTTCAGTACAATTTGTCCAACCTGTTAAAGGCTTTAAAAATAAATAAGACGCCCCTGAGTAAGAATAAGGCGAACTTTTATAAGGTGCACCAACAACTATCGCATTTCCAAAAATACAAACTGAATAACCGAATTGATCACTATCTGAATAATCTGATGCGTGAACAATAGCAGTTTGAGTCATGTTAGTCCAACCGGTAACAGGTTTTGTGAATATATAAGCTGATCCGCTAGCAATACCAGTCACATTACTATAAAGAGATCCAACTACAATATCATCACCATATATGCTAACGGACCATCCAAAAGTATAATCAGGTGCAAGAGAGCTAGGCGATAATTTTGCAGTTTCAGTCATATCGGCCCAACCTGAAACCGGTTTTGTAAAAACATATGCTGAACCAGAATTAGTTCCCGAATTACTTCCATTTGGTGATCCAACAACAATATTATCGCCTGATATACTAACAGAACAACCAAAATCATCAGATAAGCTACCCGAAGATGCCTTTAGCCTCGCAATAATCACCCATGTGGTCCCATTAAAATAAAGTACATAAGCAGCACCTTTCCCGCCATTACTCAAAGGATCACCAACAACCGAATAATTGCTGTCAACTGCAACAGATGCTCCTAATTGACTGGGTAAAAAGTTATAAGTGTATGGAGGGCATAGAGTTTTGTCTTTTTGTACCCAATTTTGAGCTATTGCATTACTTGTTAAAAACAATAAACCTGAGGAGACCATTAAGGAGAGTAAAATTATTTTTTTCATAAAGTTCATTTTAGGTTGTTTTTATTCTTATACAAATGTAAAAGTTTTATTATATCCAAGTCAGTTTTATTAAATTTATATCCACATCAAACAGTAAGGGCTTCACCCGTCAGAGCGAAGCCCTCACACATTTTTGTCTAGTTGTCTCTGGTCTACACGTTATTTTTTGACAAAATAAGCGTGGAACTATAACTAAATTCGTAACCGAGGTACTGGTATACCTAATGTCCAAATAAGTCTAGCCCACGCCTTTGGGTGGCGAAACACTTATTATTCTTGGACATTTTTGAAAATTACCAGTTTTCGGTTACCAGAATAAAAGCTAACGCCCTATAATAATTCATACATTGTAAAGAACGAAGCAATAACATTTTGAATGGCATTACCGTACAATAAAAGAAAATAATCGTTATGAAAGAAAATCTTTAACAATTAAAACAAAAATTATTTCAATTCAGAACAATAAAATCAAATAATCTTTATGTTCATCCAAAACAATCAATGACAATAGAAATAACCATGAGTCATGAGCTATTAGCCAAAAGCCATGAGCACGGAGTTGAAGAAAAACCACTAAGACACTAAGAGCACGAAGGAACACTGAGAAGATATTTGAGGAAATATCGAATATCGAACAAGGAATATCGAATTATGAAGTTTTACAGCCCCAGCGGGGCGACATGTTGGTAGCCACGGGCATCGCCCGTGGTATATGAACAACCCCAAACCAGAAGCCCCAGCGGGGTGATATTATTTTTAGCGAATTTAGCATTTAGTCAGGGCGCGACTTGCAGTCGCACTCCGACTAATTCTTGAAATCCTGCCACAATGTCATAAAAAATCCCCTCTCAAATCGATTTTCCTCACTTTCTCACATTTCTATCACCTGTATTCAATACGTTACGTAATTCATTTTCATTTAGTATTATATTGTATCATGCAATCCAATTCTAAGCAATCTTGAAGCCAAAATTTGTAATCTTGAACACTCTCTTAGTAATCTTGAATGCATTATTTGCATTCTTGGAAGCACTATTTGCATTCTCGGAAGCCAAATTTGTCTCCTCGGAAGGTCTCTTAATAATCTCGCAAGCCAAAATAGTATCCTCGGGAGGTATATCTGCAATATCGAAACATATCAAAGCCTTCTCGGAAGCTTTCTTTGTAACCGCGGAAAGTCTCCACGCATCATACATGCTGCCAATATGTCATACAAACCCCAAATATCCTTCCCGCATCCCCAAAATACTAATCCCGAATCCATAAATTAAAATGTGAGAAGTTTTAATTTCGAGCAATTAATCAGTGAAATTGATTCCTAAAAATTAAATCTGCGAATCTGTGGCATTTTTTTTCTTCCAACTCCGAACTCTAGCTCACTCCAAACTCCAAACTTCTTCTTTTTGAATCTGTGGCTAACCAAATTTTGCCTAAATTTGCCCTTTCATTTTTCACAATGCAATTCATAAATCCCTGGTTTCTGTTTGGTTTGTTGGCGGTGGGTATTCCTATTGCCATTCATTTGTTTAACTTCCGCCGCTACAAAAAGGTGTTCTTCACCAATGTGCGCTTTATCAAGGAAGTGAAGCAGGAAACCCGCAAACAGTCGCAGTTGCGCCACCTCATTGTGCTGCTGCTGCGCATACTGGCCATTATGGCTTTGGTGTTTGCCTTTGCCCAGCCTTTCATTCCGCTTTCGGAACGTTCGGTGAATCCTAAAGCGGTGAGCTATGTGAGCATCTATGTCGATAATTCTTTCAGCATGCAGGCCGAAGGCAGCGGCGGCACCCTGCTGGACGAAGCCAAAACCAAAGCCACGGGCATTGCCTCGGCTTATAAAACTTCGGATTATTACCAGTTGGTGACCAACGATTTCGAGGCTAAGCACCGCCTGTTTGTGAACCGCGACGAGCTGGGCGGTTTTCTGGGCGAGGTAGAGACCGGCCCTGTGACGCGCAGCCTGCCCGATGTGGTGGCCCGTCAGAAAGAAGCTTTTGTTCAGGCTGGAAACGGTTCGCGACTGGTGTACCTGCTGTCTGACTTCCAGAAAAACACCACCCGACTGGACCAATTGAAAACCGACACCACCACCGATTATTTCCTGGTGCCTCTTGTGGCTAACACCCTTACCAACCTCTATATCGACAGTTGCTGGTTCGAATCGCCCGTGCATTTGGTAGGGCAGAAGGTGAAACTGATGGTGCGCGTGAAGAACTCTTCACCCACCGCCGTCGAAAAAGTGCCTTTAACACTTACATTGAATAAATCACGCAAAGCTGTCAGCAGTTTCAACGTGGGCCCCAATGCCTCGGTCGACATCACCATCAGCTATATGGACAATGAAGCCGGCATACACAACGGCCTGCTCGAGATTATTGACAACCCTTTGATTTACGACGATAAGTTCTACTTCTCTTACGATATACAGGCGGCCATTCCGCTGCTTTGCATCAACGGCGGCCAGCCCAGTCCTTATCTGAATTCCTTGCTGGGCAGCGATTCGGCTTTCAGGTTTCAGAACGTGGCCGAAAACTCAATTGATTATGCTGCCTTCGCTTCCAACAATCTCATCATTCTGAACGAAGTGAAACAGATATCGTCGGGATTGGCACAGGAACTGCAGAAATTCGTCGGAGGCGGCGGCAACCTCATGGTGGTCCCTGCTTCGGATATGGATGTGCCGAACTTTGCCGCCTTCCTGTCTTCCCTGGGTTCCAACACTTACGGCCCGCTGAACAAGGTCACTCAAAAGATATCCTTCATGAACCTGCAGAGCAACATCTACAACGATGTATTCGAAAGCCTGCCCGAGAACATCGACCTGCCGCAGGTGTTTTCTTACTACACCATAAACCGCAGCAGCCGCAGCGACCAGGAAATGCTGCTGAAAATGCAAAACGGCGATGCTTTCCTCACTTCACAGTTGTGCGGGGTGGGAAAGGTCTATCTGATGGCGGTGCCCCTGCAGACCCAGTTTAGCAACCTGCCCAAACATGCCCTGTTCGTGCCCACTTTTTATAAGATATCGCTGTTGAGCCATGTCCAGCAGAAGTTGTATTACATTATCGGTAAGGACGAGGTGATAGACATCCCTTCCGGCGAAGATGCCGTGAGTGACAATGTCTTTAAGGTAAAGAAAGCCGATTCGGATGTAGAAATTATTCCCGGACAACGGAAAACAGTGGGCCGCACTTCTCTGCTGATGCACGACCAGATCCGCAGCGACGGCAACTACAGCATCATGCAGGGAAAGACCGAAGTGACCAGTGTTTCATTCAACTACGACCGTGCCGAATCGAACCTGGGTTGCTACACATCTGCCGAAATAAAAAGCATCATAGAGAAGCAAAACGTCAAAAATGTGAGGCTAATAGATTCCAAAGCCAAGCCCATTTCGCAGATAGTAACCGAACTGAATCAGGGGATAAAATTGTGGAAAACTTTTATCCTGCTGGCATTGCTATTTCTTGCCGCAGAAGTTATACTTTTGCGTTTCTGGAAATGAAATTTTGATTTGTAAAGATGAGCGACGAAATTGAGAATACGGAATCTCCGGAAGAACATTTAAACGGTCATAACGAAGAGGAATACGAAGACCTGCCCAAGACTATGCACCTTTCGGGGATGTATAAGAACTGGTTTTTGGATTATGCCTCATACGTAAACCTCGACCGTGCGGTTCCCAACCTTCTCGACGGACTGAAACCCGTTCAGCGTCGCATACTTCATTCCCTCAAAGAACTCGACGACGGACGTTTCAACAAAGCGGCCAACGTGATAGGCAACACCATGAAATATCACCCTCACGGGGATGCTTCAATTGGAGAAGCTTTAATATTGCTCGGACAAAAAGACCTTTTGATAGATTGCCAGGGAAACTGGGGTAACATACTTACCGGCGACAGCGCGGCTGCACCCCGTTATATTGAGGCACGCCTTTCGAAATTTGCGCTGGATGTGGTTTTCAACCCGAAAACTACCAACTGGCAAAACTCTTACGATGGTCGTAATCGCGAACCCGTAACCCTTCCGGTGAAATTCCCATTACTACTGGCGCAAGGTGTGGAAGGTATTGGTGTGGGATTGTCTTCGAAGATATTACCGCATAATTTCATTGAACTGATAGATGCTTCCATTGCTCACCTGAAAGGCGAAGAATTCGAACTTTTGCCTGATTTCATTACCGCCGGCATGGCCGACTGCTCGAAATACAACGACGGAGCCCGTGGTGGTAAGGTTCGCATCAGGGCACGCATCAACCAGGTAGACAAAAAGACACTTGAGATTAAGGAAATCCCTTTCGGGACAAACACGGTCAGTCTGATCGATAGTATAGTCACTGCTAACGATAAGGGCAAGATTAAAATCCGTAAGATTGACGACAACACGGCTGAAAATGTTGAAATCATAATACATCTGATGCCGGGGGTATCGCCCGATACAACCATTGATGCACTGTATGCGTTTACGGCTTGCGAGGTGAGTATTTCACCCATTTGCTGTATCATTGACAATAAGAAACCACGTTTCATCACGGTTCACGAGATACTGGAAACTTCGGTACAGAATACCCTCGACCTGCTGCAACTGGAACTTGAGATACAAAAGGCAGAATGCCTGGAGAATCTGCATTTCGCTTCCCTGGAGCGCATTTTTATCGAGAAGGAAGTATATCAGTTGATGCGTGCTGCCAAAACCGATAAAGAAATTGACGAAGCCATTGACGGAGGTTTGAAACCCTACACCGAGATGTTCGTGCGTGAGGTAACTCTGGAAGATATCCACCGTTTGCGCAAGATACCCATAGACCGAATCTCCAAATACAATTCCGACAAGGCCGAAGATATCATCAACTCCATCAAAGACGATATAGAGCAGGTGAATTATGACCTGGACCATTTGGTGGATTATGCCATTGCTTATTACGAGCGGATATTAAAGAAATACGGTAAGGGCCGCGAACGCAGAACCGAGTTGCGCAACTTCGACCAGATTCAGGCAACCATGGTGGCTGCTGCCAACCAAAAACTATACGTGAACCGTGAAGAAGGATTTATTGGTTCGGGTATGAAAAAAGATGAGTATGTCTGCGATTGTTCGGATATCGATGATATCATTACCTTTAAAAGCGATGGAACCTTGCTCATCTCAAAAATTGCGGATAAGGTTTTTGTGGGTAAGGATATCATCTACGTCAATGTCTTTAAGCGCAACGACGACCGTACCATCTATAATATGATTTATCAGGATGGAAAATCGGGTCCGGCCATGGTAAAACGTTTCGCCGTGACCGGCGTGAACCGCGATAAAGAATATTCCCTCACCAAAGGAACTGCCGGCTCCAAGGTATTATATTTCACAGCTAACCCGAACGGAGAAGCCGAGATAGTGACCGTGAATTTGCGTCCCCGTCCACGTTTGAAAATATTAACTTTCAATTTTGATTTCAGCAGCATAGCCATCAAAGGACGCAGTTCTCAGGGCAACCGCCTGACAAAACATATTGTGCGAAAAGTTACCCTGAAGGATGAAGGGGTTTCAACTCTCGGTGCCCGCGATATCTGGTTCGATGACAGTGTGAACCGTATCAATGCCGACCAGCGCGGCAAATGGCTGGGCGCTTTCGAGCCGGAGGACAAGATTATCACCTTTATGAAGTCGGGTCATTTCAGAATTTACAACTGCGACCTGTCCATACATTTTGACGAGGATATGTTCCAGATCGAGAAATACGATGCCGAGAAGGTTTTCACAGTGATCTATTTCGATGCCGAGGCCGGATTCAATTTTGTGAAACGCTTCAATGTGGAGTATACCGACAAAAAGTCCAGTTTTATTGGCGATAGTCCCGAATCAAAGATCATTGAATTCATGGATCATGAAGATCCTTCGGTGGAACTGACCTACGAACTGAAAAATGCCCGCAGCAAACCTTCTGAAGTTATCAGCCTCGTTGAGTACATTGGGGTGAAGAGTTTTAAAGCCAAGGGCAAACGCCTTTCGATGAACAAGGTGTTGGATATGAAACTCATTCTCCCCGAAATACCCGAAGAAGAAGACGATGATGAACCCGCTTTGGATGAAGCCAAATCGGAAGAATCGGAACCCATTGAATTGGATATAACGGAAACAGAAACTGTGGTTGAAGAAGCAACTGAAATAATTAAAGAGGAAATTCCTGAAACTCCTTCACCGGTGAAAGAGATTAAGATCAAGGGATTCAGTAAAGAGAAATCTGAAGACAAGAAGGAAGCAATAGTGGAATTAAACATTGAGTCAGGGATTGATAAAACAGAAGAGGTTGCTCCCAAAAAGAAAGCTCCGATTAAGAAAAAGACCATGCCGGCTCCCAGGAAGGATAACCCTGAAAAGAAAGACTCTTCAGGCACCCTGGAGATAGAATTTGACTTTTAGATAAAACAAAATATTTTTCAAAATAATCATTGAAATGACTGATAACAAAGTATTAAAAATTACGGACGATGTGAGTTGGATTGGAGTGCTGGATCCTGACATTCGTACTTTTGATATTGTAATGGAAACCAAATATGGAACCACTTACAACTCATATTTTATCAATGCGCAGAAAAAGGCCGTGGTGGAAGTTTGCAAGGAGAAATTCTGGGAAACCTATCTGGCGAAACTTTCTTCACTTACCAATCCTGCTGAAATAGAGTACATCATTTTAAATCATACCGAACCCGACCATTCCGGCAACGTGAATAATTTGCTGAAACTGGCGCCCAAAGCAAAGATAGTGGGTTCGGGCAATGTGATTCGTTTTCTATCCGATCTGCTCAACCAACCATTCGAATCTATCGAAATGAAACATGGAGATGTGCTGGACCTGGGAAATAAAAAACTGCAGTTTATTGCCGCCACCAACCTGCATTGGCCTGATACCACCTATACCTACCTGGAGGAAGACAAGGTGCTTTTTACCTGCGATTCGTTCGGGGCGCATTATTGTAATCCCGAAATGTACGATGATAAGGTGGGCAATTATGATGAAGCTTTTAAGTATTACTTTGATGTGATCATGAAGCCCTATTCCAAATTCATGCTGAAGGCCATTGATAAAATTCGCCATCTGGATATCAAAGCCATTTGCACCGGACATGGCCCCCTGCTTACGCATAACTGGAAACGTTATGTGGAACTTTCAGAAGAATACGCCCGTGAGGCCATGAAGGTTCCGGAAGGTGAAAGGGTGTTCATAGCTTATGTTTCGGCTTATGGAAATACTAAAGCAATGGCAGAAGCTATTGCTCAGGGTGTTTCGAAAGTCCCTGAAATTGAGGTCGACCTCTGTGATATCGAGAAATTTGCTTTTGCTCAGTTTGATGAAAAATTGACAAAGTCAACAGCAGTGATAATAGGCAGCCCTACTATCAATAAAAACACTTTTTTGCCGGTCTATACTTTGTTTGCTGCTGTCAGTCCTTTGCGGGATAAAGGCAAGCTGGCAGGATGTTTTGGGTCTTACGGATGGAGCGGCGAAGTGGTAAAGATACTGGAAGGAAATTTCTTCGGACTGAAGTTCGAACTCTTTCCGGGTAATATCTTCATTAAATTTACTCCCTCTGAAGAAGATCTGCAAAATTGTATCAATTATGGTGAAGCCTTTGCCAAAAAGATGCTTGATATGAAATGCACTCTGAAAAGTGAATAGTAACAGATTTAACTCCCAACTCCGAACTCAAAACTCCCAACTTAAAAAATAAAAATATGAACCCTGAAATCCAAAACCTAGAACCCAAAGCCGTTTGGGGATATTTTAATGAAATACTTCAGATACCCCGTCCTTCGGGAAAAGAAGAAAAAGTAATTGCCCATCTGAAAGCATTCGCAGTCAAACATAAACTCGAAATAAAGGTGGATGAGGTTGGAAATGTACTGATAAGTAAACCCGCCACCAAAGGGTTTGAGAACAAACCATCTCTGGTCTTGCAAAGCCATATGGATATGGTTTGCGAAAAGAATTCAGGCACCAAACACGATTTCGAAAAAGACCCCATCAAAGCAGTCATCGAAAATGGTTGGCTGATAGCAAAGGAAACCACCCTGGGCGCCGACAATGGCATTGGTGTGGCCATTCAAATGGCTGTGCTCGCTGCTACCGATATTCAGCACGGCCCCCTCGAATGCCTGTTTACCATGGATGAAGAAACCGGCCTGAAAGGCGCTTTTTCGCTGAAACCCGATTTCGTGAAAAGCAAACTCCTCATCAATCTCGATTCGGAAGAAGACGGTGAATTCACTATTGGCTGCGCCGGTGGAGGCGACACCGTGGCACGATTCTTCTATAAAAAAGAAAAAACTCCAGTTGGATACGATGCCTGTAAAATTACGGTCAGCGACCTGCAGGGCGGACATTCGGGCGAAGATATCAACAAGGGTAGGGGCAATGCGGTGAAACTTTTGGTTCGCTTGCTTTGGAATGCCTCCAAAAAATTCGGTCTGCGCATGTCGTATGCCAAAGCCGGCAACCTGCGCAACGCCATAGCCCGCGAAGGCAAATGCCTCTGTGTGGTGCCTTCCGAAAACTTCACTGAGTTTGCCGCCTGGTTCAACCAAGCCGCATCTGATATCAAAGCCGAATATAAAACCAATGAGCCCCATCTGAACATCAGTTGCACTGCTGAAGATCTTCCGGCTACGGTGATTGATGCCGAAACTCAGAAACTGCTGTTGAATACCCTTTATGCCTGTCCTCATGGGGTGATCACCATGTCGCCCGATATTCCGGGACTGGTGCAGACTTCCACCAACCTGGCTTCTATAAAAATGCAGGGCGATGCCGCCGATGCCGCTGAAGACAAGGAAATACCCGAACTGAAAGAGAATGAAATCAAGATAGCCACCAGTCAGCGCAGCGCCATCCATTCCGCCAAACATGATATGATCGACATGGTGGATAGTGTCTTTGCTCATAATGGCATAGTCGTTTCCCATGCCTCGGGCTATCCCGGCTGGAAACCCGATCTGAACTCTAAAATACTGGAAGTATCGAAAAAATCCTTCGAAAAACTCTTTGGAAAACAACCCGTCGTCAAAGCCATACACGCCGGACTGGAATGTGGACTGATAGGCGAGAAATATCCGGGCATCGACATGATTTCCTTTGGTCCCTCTATGATGGGAGTTCATGCCCCCGGCGAAAAAATAGAAATACACACCGTTCAGAACTGCTGGGATCTGCTGGTGGATGTGTTGAAGTCAGTGTAAGGCTATTAGACTGTAGACTTTTAGGCTGTTAGGAAGAAGACTGTGAGACTATAAGGCTGTGAGGCTATGAGGAAGGGGAAAAAACACTGCGACAATGTAGTATTTTCACTACGGTATCGCAGTCCCTTCACTAAGGCAACGTACTACCTTCACTAAGATAACGTAGTACCTTCACTAAGGCAACGTAGTACTTTCACTAAGGTACCGCACTACCTTTACTAAACTACCTTAGTGCCTCCACTAAGGCATCGCAGTACCTTTACTAAACCACCTTAGTACCTCCACTAAGGCACCGCACTTCCTTCACTATGGTATCGCAGTAACTTACTAAGGTATCGCACTAATTCACTAAGGTAGTTTCGTACCTTAACTAAGGTATCGCACTAAATCACTAAGGTAGTTTAGTACCTTAACTAAGGTATCGTAGTAAATTACTACCTACCTTAGTACATTCACTAAGTCACCTTACCACTTTCACTAAGTCACCGCACCACCTTTACTAAGTCACCGCAATAAATTACTAAGTCACCGCACTACCTTCACTAAACTACCTTAGTACCTTTACTAAGGTATCGTACTTCACTGACTGCGATTTTATACTATATAATTGAAAAGTTTTTGTCTGATAAAAATTGTATAATGCCGATAGAGTAGCTGTTATAGTTCAATTTATTGGACTATTACAGATACCGTATCGGTAATGGATTTCAAAAGCACAAAAAAAAACCGCATCTTTTCAGGATGCGGTCTCAATAAGTTAAACCAAAAACTTTACATAAAAATGCTGAATGCGCAGCTTACAGACACCTTACTTTTTTACCTTCACAGAGAAACTTCCTTCGGCGCTGTTACTGAGGTTTGACACTTCAATTATAGTCCAGGTTTTATGTATCATAGCCGAATTGCCCGGCTCTATGATCAAAGACTCCATTGCCCTGACCTTCGAGGCCAATTCTGATCCGGCCTTGATTTTCAGCACTGTAGTGCCTTTGTTTACCAATAAAGTACCTGTGACCACCTTATAAACCGTTATTGTATTGCCGGCAGAAATGCCATAGATTGTAGCATTTTTCTTGCTACCCATGCCTTTCAAACCTGCTGCAATCTCATTCACTGCCTCCTTCACCGCATCATTATCCTTTGCACCCAGCTTGAGTTGCGCATAACAATAATCAGCCTGTTTCATCAGATCGTGACCTAACAATAACTCAGAATCATCAAGCTTTTCTAAAACGGTCTGAAAAATCTGCCTGATATAAGGCAGATCTGCCATTAGTTTCACATCCTTTGTAAAATCGCTCAAACTAAAAGTTGTGGGCAATAAATCAGAATGTGCCGAAACGCTCGAGTACACCTTGTCGACATATCCGGCATTACCTGTCGACATTTTGCGTAAGAATTTGCGCTCTGTTTTGGTTGCATTGCGCAAAAACGGCAGTTCCGTGTCAACAATTCCGGTAACGGCTTCCAGATTAGTTTTATTGGTAGGTGTGATCTCACCACTAATCTTGCTGTCCATAATAATTCCTCCTTTCGACGGACATTTTTAAGAGTTAATAATTACAAATGCTTCCATGTTTTTGATAAAAGCTAAAAGTAAAATTCCATTCATAAGATGAGGTTTTATGGTTCGTTAATTTTTTGGGTAACGCTGAATTTTGTTTTTTATTGCATTGTTTGTAAAAAATATTTTCTTTCAGGTTAGTTTTTTTTCTGCTGTTGTGTTCAATGCCTTTACAATCGCAGCAACGAAGAATTGAATATTTTATTGTTGAGAGGTGAAATTTTTTTTTGTTTATTGTCATTCGTGGTCATTTATTGTCATTAGTGGTCATTTATTGTCATTTGTTGTCATTAGTGGTCATTAGTGTATTATGAACATCATGAACTCCGAACTCCAGGCACTCATTACTCCGAACTTCCTCTAAATAATCATCCCCGCCCCCACCGTCTCGTTGGTTCCTTCGTCGATCAAAATGATGCTTCCGGTGATGCGGTTCATTTTGTATTTGTCGAAAAAGAAAGGCGTGGTGGTGCGCAGCGAAACGCGGGCGATATCGTTCAACCCAATTACTTTTTCATCCTCGTTTCGATGGAGCGAATTGATATCGACCTTGTAGCGTATGTCTTTGATGACGCAACGGGCATCTTTGGTGGTGTGTTTTATGTTGTATTTGCCGCCCAGTTGCAGTTTGCGTTCGCTGAGCCAGCAAAGCATCACATCGAAATCCTGACCTGTAGAGGGTAGGTTATTTTCGCGCACTATCATGTCGCCGCGGGAGATGTCGATATCGTCTTCCAACAAAATGGTGACCGACATGGGAGCAAATGCTTCGGGTATCTCACCGTCGAAAGAATCAATGGCTTTGATGCGGCTGGTGAAACCTGATGGAAGTACCATCACCTTGTCGCCTTTTTTGAAGATGCCGCTGGCCACGCGACCGGCATAGCCACGGTAATCGTGATATTCGTCTTTGTAGGGACGGATGACATACTGCACAGGGAAACGGCAATCAACCAGATTTTCGTCGCTGCCTATATGAATGGTTTCGAGCAGATGCAAAAGGGGGCCGTCCTGATACCAGGGCATGTTGGGCGAAGAACTGACCACGTTGTCGCCTTTGAGGGCACTTATGGGGATAAAGCGAATGTCGTGCACCTCGAGTTTGGTAGCGAAGTTGGTGAAATCTTTTTTAATGCTTTCGAACACCTCCTCCGAATAATCGACCAAATCCATTTTGTTGACACAAATCACCAGATGCGGTATCTTTAAAAGAGAAGCTATGAACGAATGCCGCCGCGATTGCTCAATCACGCCTTTGCGGGCATCAATAAGCACCAGCGCTAAATTGGCCGTAGATGCCCCGGTGACCATATTGCGGGTGTACTGTATGTGGCCCGGGGTGTCGGCAATGATGAATTTGCGTTTTGGAGTAGCAAAATAGCGATAGGCCACATCAATGGTGATGCCCTGTTCGCGCTCTGCACGAAGGCCATCGGTGAGCAATGCGAGATTAACCGTGGTTTCGCCCCTCATTTCGCTGGCCATCTTTATGGCATGGTACTGGTCTTCGAAAATAGATTTGGAATCGTAAAGAAGCCTTCCGATCAAGGTACTCTTACCATCATCAACGCTTCCTGCAGTTGTGAAACGCAGCAGCTCCATATCCAGATAACCCTCTTTTACTTTGGTTGTCATTTCTTTATTTTGATTTGAGATCATTGATTGTCATTAGTGGTCATTAATGGTCATTTGTGGTCATTTATTGTTTATGAAATTAACTACAAAGGAGGCACAAAGGAAACAATGAAATTGAGACATCTTTTACCTTCATTATTCGTTATTCACTATTCGTTATTCGTTATTTTTTAGAAATATCCTTCTTTCTTACGGTCTTCCATGGCTGCCTCTGAACGACGGTCGTCGATGCGGCTGCCACGCTCGGTGACACGTGTGGTGGCAACTTCTTCGATGATATCTTCGAGAGTGTTTGCTTCGGATATAGTAGCCCCGGTACAGGTCATATCACCAATGGTGCGGAAACGGACATGCATCATTTCAGGTTTCTCTGTAGGTTTCAGTTTCATGCATTCGGAAGCGGCATAGATGACACCATCGCGCACAAAACATTCGCGATCATGAGAAAAATAAAGAGATGGCATTTCAATATCCTCGTGGTAGATGTATTGCCAGACATCCATTTCAGTCCAATTGCTAAGGGGGAACACGCGAAAATGTTCGCCCAAGCGTTTCTTTCCATTAAACAGATTCCACAGTTCTGGTCTTTGATTCTTAGGATCCCATTGTCCGAATTCGTCACGATGTGAAAAGAAACGTTCTTTGGCACGGGCTTTTTCTTCATCGCGGCGGGCACCCCCCATAGCCGCGTCAATTTTATGTTCTTCTATGGTATCGAGCAGGGTGACAGTCTGCAGCACATTGCGACTGGCATTGATACCGACCTCTTCAGTTACGCGGCCTTTGTCGATAGAATCCTGAACAAAGCCAACAATAAGTTTGGCGCCAATTTTTTCGACCAGGCGGTCGCGATAAACCAATGTTTCCTCGAAATTGTGTCCGGTATCAATGTGCATTAGAGGAAAAGGAATGGGAGAAGGCCAGAAAGCCTTGCGCGCCAAATGAAGCATCACAATTGAATCCTTTCCGCCTGAAAACAACAGGGCCGGGCGTTCAAACTGAGCAGCCACCTCACGGATGATGAATATGGACTCGGATTCGAGAAGCTTGATATGATTTAAATGATAATTAGCCATTTTCGTTTTTGATATCTGATTTGAGGTAGTATTTTTCTCATAAGGTATTTGGCGGTTTTTTTAATATCCCAGAGGTCGGTGCGCAGTTCGATATCGGGATGATCGGGAATCTCATAAGCAGAGCCTATACCTGTGAAATCTTTAATCAGCCCTGCGCGGGCTTTTTTATATAAACCCTTCACATCGCGTTCTTCACAAACAGCCAAAGGGCAATTGACAAAGACTTCGATGAAGCGTTCTTTCCCGATAATATCGCGGGCCAGATCGCGCATAACCTTTGTGGGCGATATAAAACTGCAGATCACTACCAGTCCGTGGTCGACAAAGAGTTTTGCAATTTCGGCAGTACGACGGATATTCTCTAATCTGTCAGCATCAGAAAAGCCCAGATCTTTGTTTACCCCTTCGCGAATGATATCGCCATCGAACATTTTGGTAAAATAACCTTTGCGCTGAATTTCTTTTTCGAGGGCTATGGCAATGGTGGTTTTACCCGCTCCTGACAAACCTGTAAGCCAAATGACTTTTGGATCCTGCCGAACCAGAAATCGTTTGCGGTTGCGCCGAATGTAACTATTAAAGTCTGTAAGAATCCGCATCTTCATCAGTAGCCCTCTTTCTTGAAATGAGGTGCAAAAGTATTAATAATTTTTTACTTTTGCAGGGTGGCATAAGCCAGACATACAGAAACACTAATAACAATGAAAGGCAGAATATCAGGGATAATTGTTCATATTATTATAATAATATCACTATTGATAAGTTTATCGTGCAGATCAAAAAAGGAGGCAACGAATGTGCCAGCTGAAAGCAAACAGGAAGTCAGAGCAAATCCACCGGTTATTATTTACAAAACCAGAAAAGATTATTTCGATAAAGTTCCTATTAGCCTATCGAATGACAAAATGTCAGTGGTTTCATTTCCTGACAAAACTGACATTTATTACCGTGGATCTTTTGCATCGCCAACGCTACTCGTCGGTGGCTATCTTCTAGATAACCGGGGAATTGGCAAAAACAGTGCTTTTACTGATTATTCATACAGTGAATACAGCCAGTTAGAAGCGACACCTACGGCAGAAACATTGATTAAACGGGTAATTGATAATGACCCATTCATTGAAATTTATTCGTGCAAATGCAAAAGAGATACAATTGAGATAAACCGCCTGATAAAAAAAGGAATAGTTAAAAATTGTTTAAAAATCAAATAATCTAATTTTGGTAGAATTATTGTTGTACTTTTGCACACTTAAAAAATTTAAAACTCTATGAAAAAGTTATTATTTGCAAGCCTGATTTTGGCTTTTATCTTTTCAGGAACCGTAATGGCTCAAAAGAAAGCAGTTATCAAATTTGATAAAACTGAACACGATTATGGCACCATCAAAGAAGAGGGTGGCAAAGTAAAATGTAAGTTCATTTTTACGAATGTGGGAGATGATACCTTGAAAATTCTTAACGTAAAACCCGGATGTGGTTGCACCACTGCAGAATGGACCAAAACTCCCGTTATGCCAAAAAAGACCGGTTTTATAGAAGCAGAATATGATCCTAAACAACGTCCGGGAATATTCAGCAAAGGTATTACCGTAACCACCAATGATCCTTCCCAGCAGGTAGTCAACCTGATTATCAAAGGAGATGTAATTCCAAAGGCAAAAACCTATTTGGATCTTTATCCGGTTGTTATTGGAAATTTACGCATGGAATCGAGTCAATTCAATTTTGGCAATGCCAAAAATAACGAAATCCGTTGCGATACACTTAAGATCTATAACGGATGGAATGCTCCCTTAAATATTGGATTTAAAGATCTGGCCACTTATATTACTGCCAAAGCTGTTCCCACAGTATTGAAACCCGGTAAAGAAGGGCTAATCATTGTTACTTATGATGTAGCCAAACGTAATGAATACGGATATGTATACGATAGAATGTTATTGACCACCAACGACAGCCTGCAACCTGACAAGACCTTAAATATCAGTATGAATGTTGTGGAAGATTTTAGCAAACTGACACCAGAACAACTGGCTAATGCACCCAAGATAAAATTTGACAAGACCTCATTTAATTTTACGACTGCAAAACAAGGTGATAAAGTTGAATGTACCTATAACTTCACCAACGAAGGAAAATCAGACCTTATCATTCGTAAGGTTAAAGCCAGCTGCGGTTGCACCGCTACCAATCCTGAAAAAACCACTTTAAAACCCGGTGAAAGCAGTAAAATAAACGCTACCTTCAATACCGCAGGAAAAGATGGAAAACAATATAAAACTATTACGGTTATCAGCAACGATCCGGCTAATTCCAGTACCATGCTGACCATAGAAGGAAATGTTGAAAAACCTGCCACAGGAACTGATCAGCCAGTAAATACTCATTAATATTTGACCTGAAATTAAAAACCCGCTCAGTTGAACTGAGCGGGTTTTTTATTGGGAACTATTTTTAAATTATCCGTTCATGAATACCAGGAATTCTTCATTAGTAGAAGTGAATTTCATTTTATCTTTCAGGAACTCCATGGCTTCAATGGGATACATATCGGCGAGATGATTGCGCAATACCCAGATGCGCTGCAGGGATTCTTTATCATGTAGAAGATCATCGCGACGGGTACTGGAAGCCACCAGATCAATTGCCGGAAAGATGCGTTTGTTGGAGAGTTTGCGTTCCAATTGCAATTCCATATTGCCGGTACCTTTGAATTCTTCAAAGATTACCTCATCCATTTTCGATCCAGTTTCAGTGAGAGCCGTAGCAATAATAGTAAGCGAGCCCCCATTCTCTATCTGACGGGCAGCACCAAAGAATTTCTTGGGTTTTTGCAAAGCAGAAGCTTCCACACCACCCGAAAGAACTTTACCGGATGCCGGTGCAACAGTATTATAGGCACGTGCCAAACGCGTGATAGAATCAAGCAATATCATCACATCATGTCCACATTCGACCAATCGTTTTGCTTTTTCAAGCACAATGTTGGCGATCTTGACGTGGCGGTCAGCAGGTTCGTCAAAAGTGGATGCAATTACCTCAGCATTAACACTGCGTTGCATGTCGGTAACCTCCTCAGGACGTTCGTCGACTAAAAGAATGATTAGATATACTTCGGGGTGATTGTAAGCAACGGCATTGGCAATCTCTTTCAAAATCATTGTCTTACCGGTTTTAGGCTGGGCCACGATCAATCCTCTCTGTCCCTTACCAATAGGAGTGAACATATCGATGATACGTGTTGTCATTGTCATGGCAGGATGACCTGTCAGTTTCAGCTTTTTCTCGGGAAATAATGGAGTAAGATGGTCGAAATTCACACGGTCGCGAACGATTTCGGGGCTACGGCCATTAATATGTTCCACTTTTATTAAGGGGAAGTATTTTTCACCTTCCTTGGGAGGCCGGATTCGTCCTTTTAAAGTATCTCCGGTTTTTAATCCGAAAAGTTTGATCTGCGATTGAGAAACGTAAATATCATCGGGTGAATTCAAATAATTGTAATCGGACGAACGCAGGAAGCCATAACCATCGGGCATAATTTCGAGTACCCCTTCGCTGGAAACGATACCATCGAATTCAAATGTATATTCGGGTTGTTTTTCCCTGGGCTGATTTCTTTTATTCTGAAAATCGCGTTGTCCTTTTTCCAGTTCTGAAGGTTTGCTTTCATCATTATTGGTAACCTCAGCAAGCATGATGTCGCCGTTTTCAATTTCCGGCTTTTCAATGATTTCTTCCTGAAGAACTTCAGATGAATGCCTGGAAGATTTTGAAAATTGTGTTTCAACTTCAGGAACTTCAGGCGAAATAATTGTATCGTTCTCATCAAGGGAAGGCAACAGGAAATCGAATTTCTTGGCTTCTTCTTCGAAAAGTTCTTTTTGCTGAGTGTTCTCAGTTTTCGATAATACTATCTTCTCACTGGAAATTATTGGTTTCTGGTTTTCTTCGGGATTGTGTTGTTTGCGCGGACGGTTTTTATTGTGAGTACCATAAGCGAACTTATGATTCTGAGTGAATGTTTTTTCTGTAAGAGGCGGATTATTTTCAATCGGTTTATTATCAGCATCAGTCAGGTTTTGTGCCTCAGGTTTATCGATGCGGGTTCTTCTTTTTAAAACCTTCCTGCGGTTTTTGAAATCTTCTCCCGGTTTTGTATCAGTTTTATTCTCCAGGGGTTTTATTGCCTGAATGTCGAGAATTTTCAGGATAAGTTCTTTTTTTCTAAGTTCTTCGAAATCCGGAATGCTTAATTTGTCTGCAATTTCCCTTAACTCGGGTATGGTCATTCCGTTAAGGTCGATGATGTTGTACATAAATTATTATAAGTAAATGTTATTTTTTGTGAAAACAATGTCTTGAAAGAATTGTGTGTTTTTTGAAATGTTTCAGGAAACGAATCTTACTGAAACAGTATGAATTTTGGATATTCCGTGCAAATATACGCCTTTTATTTAACAAGCAAAAAAAAATGAAATTTATTTATTTACCACTTTCACATCAAGTGCATCGCGTAATGCATTGCCGGTAAGCATAAAAGCCAAAACGGTTAGCATGATAGCAACCCCCGGAATTATTGCCAGATATGCATAATCAAGAATAATATAGCCATAATGCTCTTTGATCATCGAACCCCACGATGGCATCGGCGGCTGAACGCCAATACCCAGAAAACTCAAGCCTGCCTCAATCAGTATGGCCGAAGCAAAATTCGCCGCTGAAATTACAATAACCGGAGCGAGCACATTCGGCAGGATATGTTTGAATATGATCCTCATATTCGAATAACCCAGCGCAATACCTGCTTCAACGAATTCTTTCTCGCGAATTGCCAGAAACTGTCCGCGCACCACACGGGCAACCTCCACCCACATGGTTAAACCCACCGCTATGAATATCTGCCAGAAACCTTTGCCTAATACAAAGGTTATTGCTATCACCAGCAACAAAGTGGGTATAGACCACACCACATTAATAAACCACATGATCAGATTGTCGACCCATCCCCTGAAATACCCTGCCAAAGCACCCAACAGTATGCCGATCAGCAATGAAATAAATACCGAAATAAATCCGACAGATAAACTAACCCGCGTTCCGATCATGACCTGGCTCAATACATCCCTGCCGAAACGGTCAGTGCCCAACAGGAACTTCTTCTGTACGATATTTTCGTTTACAATTTTCTTTTTCAGATCTTCCAAACCAATTGAGATCCTTTCGCCTGAAAGATCAACGAACCCGATCAAATTACCCGATCTTTTTACCGGGATTTCTTCCGAAACCGCATAAGCCACCTTTGCCAGTTCGAACGACCGGCTTTCTCCGTCGTTGGGGTTCATGCCGGTATATTCCTCAATAATTATCCTATCCCCCGAAAAGGCGTACATATACATTGGTATAAATAGATAATTGCTTTTCGCACCAAACAACATCTTTGCAAAAAAATTTGTTTCCGATCCGGGCTCGTTTTTATGAACCTTGAGCATGGTGATAGAGAAGCCGGGTTTCTTCGTGTTCAGTTCGAGATATTGCTGATTGGCATAAGGGGTGGAATCAGGGGTTATAGTATATCCCAATATAGCGATCAAAACCAAAAGCAGAATAAATGCCATGGAAACCACAGCCACTTTATTCCTGAGCATTTTTCGCCAGGCAAGTTTTGATAAAGAACCGGAAGAGATGTATTGTTTTTTACCGAACATTATTCTGCAAAAATATCACAATAATTGAAACCTATTTTTTAAATTGGCAGTATTAGGTAAAGTAGGATCAAAAAAAACAGAAAATGAACCGATATTATTCATATCACGGAAGGAAAATCCATTTTGCAACCAAAGGAAATGGCCCTGCCATTGTTTTATTACATGGTTTCACCGAAACATTAAATATATGGAATGAATTTTCTGAACGTTTATCAGAATCATGTAAGGTAGTTTGCATTGAGCTGCCCGGCCACGGACTTAGTGAATGTATCGGCGAGGTTCACAGCATGGAGGCAATGGCAGATTGCATGAAAGAGATACTGGATTTTATTAATATCAAACATTTTGTACTGATCGGTCATTCCATGGGAGGATATGTTTCGCTGGCTTTTACGGAGAAATATCCTGAAATGGTGAAAGGTCTGTGCATGTTCCATTCCACCGCTTATGCCGACAGCCCAGAGACACGAAACAACCGTATGCGCACCAACGAATTTATTATAAAAAACCATTTTCATTTTCTTTGCGAGTTTATTCCCTCCTTGTTTACTGCCGAAAACCAGGTAAAATATAAAGCAGAGATCGGGAAACTGGTAGCCGATGCCAAAAAAATGAGCAAAGAAGCAGTGATTGCTGCCAACCTGGGTATGGCATCGAGACCCGACAGAACGCATATTCTGAAAAACATCAGGGTGCCTGTATTATTCATGGCAGGCAAACAAGATGTGCGTATACCCTTCGACAAAGTGCTGGAACAAATTGCCATGCCGAACGATTGCGTTGCCTTGCTTATGGGCGACGTAGCTCACATGGGATACCTGGAAGCCAAAGAAAAAACCTATTATGCCATAAAAACATTTGCAGACGGCTGTTTCTGACAATATTTTTCGTGGACTCTTCTTTATCTTGTTTGTTATTTCGTTTGAAAAATAAGTAAATTTGCAAACATAATAAGCTACTGCCGAATGGCAGAGTATGTTCCACCAATCAAAATTCAGAGGCCTGTTTAATGATACTTTTTCATTTAAGGCTTATCTTTTCAACACGAAAAGTGAAAATCAAATTATTTATCAACTAAGTAAAAAAACTATGAAAAAACTATTTGCTTCTGTTTTGATGTTCCTTTCGCTGGGAACAGGATTATTTGCTACCAATCCGCCCGACGAGGGTATGTGGCTGCCCATGCTCATCGACAGGCTGAATTATGTGGATATGCAAAAAATGGGGTTGCACCTGACTGCCGATGAATTGTATAATGTGAATAACGCTTCCCTGAAAGATGCCATAGTCGGTTTGGGCGACAAAGAAAACCCTTCGCATCACTTTTGTACAGCTGAAGTTATTTCGGACCAGGGCCTGTTGCTTACAAATCATCATTGCGGATTTGATGCCATACAAGCTCAAAGCACCATTGAGAAGGATTACCTGACAAATGGTTTTTGGGCTTACAGTAAGAAAGAAGAACTCAGATGCGAAGGTGTAATCGCTTCTTTTCTTGTCAGGATGGAAAATGTTACCGATAAGGTGCTGGCAGGCGTCAACGATGAAATGACTGAGGATGAACGCAGCTATGCCATTGACAGAGTTTGCAAAAAGCTGGAAAATGACGCGAAAGAAAAAGGAAAATATTTTGCAGAAGTCAACAGTTTCTATAACGACAATGAATTCTACATGTTCGTTTATATTATTTACAAAGATGTGCGTTTGTGTGGTGCCCCTCCTTCGGCCATTGGCAAATTTGGCGGCGACACTGACAACTGGAGCTGGCCCCGGCATACCGGTGATTTTTCTATGTTAAGGATATATACCGCTCCTGATGGTTCGCCTGCAGAATATTCGGATAAAAATATTCCTTTGAAACCCAAGTATTATCTGCCAATTTCGCTGAAAGGTGTTAAAAAAGATGATTTTTCTATGGTCTGGGGCTATCCGGCCGCCACTGAAAGATACACAACTTCCTATGGCATAAAGGAAGCTCAGGAATCTATCAATCCGATAACCGTAGCCGTACGCACCCGAAAATTATCCATCATAAAACAAGATATGGATGCCAACCCCAAAGTGAAACTCCAATATGCTTCCAAATATTCGGAATCGGCAAACTACTGGAAGTTTTATATTGAAGATGACAAAGGCCTGAAACGCTTTGATGTCTATAACAAGAAAAAAGAAATTGAAAATGCATTTAATGCCTGGGTGAACGACAGGGACACCCGCCAAGCAAAATATGGCGAAGCAATGAAACTTCTGGCTGACTGCTATACGCGGGAAAAGAAATATAAGGTCAACATGCAGTATCTGGAAGAAGCCGTTTTTGAGGGGCCGGAATTTATTAATTTTTCGTTCGGGGCTATTGAGCTTTGGATGAAACTGGAGGCTCAGAACGAAGTTAAAGACAAAACAGCGAAAGCATCCTACGATGCCGACATCAAAATTATGGCCGATGCACTCAAACCTTTAGCGGAAAAGTATTTTAAGGATTATAATCTTCCGACCGATAAAAAGCTTTTTGCTGCCTTGTTGAAAATGTATTACGATAATGTTCCGAAAGATCAGTTACCGGATATTTTCGCAAATGTACTTGAAAAGAAGTTCAAAGGAGGCTTCAACCCATGGGCCGATGATGTCTATTCGAAATCCATGTTTGTTGATAAAACGAAACTCATGGCATTTCTTGACAAACCCACTTATAAAGCCATATCGACCGATCCGGGCTTCAATATCACCCTGTCGGTGCTTAATTGTTTGCGCGACATATACAGTGTGACCGATGAAATCGACAGCAAAATTGCCAAAGGAAACAGATTGTTTATTGCCGGATTGCGAGAAATGAATCCTGACAAAAAGTATTATCCCGACGCCAATTCCACTATGCGTATGACTTATGGACGTGCCCTGGACTATGATGGCAACGACGCGATTCATTATAACTATTTTACTACCCTGACTGGTGTTATGGAAAAGGAAGATCCCTCAAATGATGAATTTACTGTTCCCGCCAAACTGAAACAGCTCTATAATGCCAAGGACTATGGCCGCTATGGTCAGAACGGGGAAATGCACCTTTGTTTTACCACCGATCAGGACATAACGGGCGGAAATTCGGGCAGCCCTGTTATCAATGGCGACGGACAGCTTGTTGGCATAGCTTTCGACGGTAATTGGGAATCGGTTGTAGGCAATTATTATTTTGAACCGAATAAGCAGCGCTGCATCTGCGTTGATATCCGCTATGTCATGTTTGTTATTGACAAATATGCCGGGGCAAAAAACCTTATCGATGAGATGACATTTATTCAATAAGGTATTTATTATACCGGAAAAAGGCCGTTCCCTTCCGGGAGCGGCCTATTTTTTGGGTAATATTTCGTAAATTTGTTATCCTTTTAATTTATATGACTGATTATGGAAGTTCACTTTGTTCATGCCGAAAGTTTTAAACTCGACGGAGGTGCCTGTTTCGGGGTGGTTCCCAAATCGATGTGGAGTAAGATGTATCCTCCTGACGAAAACAATATGCTGAGTTGTTCGCTGCGCAACCTGCTGATAAAAGACGAACAAAAACTGATACTTTTCGATACCGGCATGGGCAACAAGCAGGACGAGAAGTTCCAAAATAATTTTCACCTTAGTGGGAGCGACAATCTTATTAAATCTATCAAGGCCAAAGGTTTTTCACCTTTACAGGTAACCGATGTGGTGTTTACCCATCTGCATTTCGACCATTGTGGCGGGGCTTTCAGACGGAATGATAAGGGAGAGACTGTGCCTGTATTTAAAAACGCTACCTACTGGTGTAGCAAACCGCAATGGAACTGGGCCAAAAATCCAAACGCTCGCGAAAAAGCTTCTTATCTCAGGGAAAACATCGAACCCATTGAACAATCGGGGAAGCTGAAGATGATCGAAAAAGAATGTTATTTCACCAAGAACATTAAGCTGATGATGGTGAATGGGCATACCGACGGACAGATGTTGCCCGTCATAAAATATAAAGGCAAAACCCTGGTGTATATGGCTGATTTCATTCCTACGGCCTGGCATGTTTCACTGCCTTATGTGGCGAGTTTCGACACGCGCCCATTGATATCGATGGATGAAAAGACAAGTTTTGTGAAGGAAGCCGCCGATAAAAACTACATTTTGTTGTTTCAGCATGATGCCATTAACGAATGCTGCACGGTGCAACATACGGATAAAGGTGTGAAATTGAATGAAACCGGAATGCTGGAGTATTTTTTGAAGAACTAATTGATTATGAAGAGACACCACTAAGGCGCTGAGACCACAGAGGTACACTAAGAAATATTGATAATTCCCACTTAGTGTTTCTTAGTGAACTAAGTGTCTAAGTGGTAAATTTCTTAAACATTTTCGCTAATTATCAATCATTGCAATCAAAATAGACAAAAAACCAAATAATGACCCCATCCCAGATAAACGACCTCAACCAAAGGTTTGCAAAGGCATCTCCAACAGAGATCATGGAGTTTTGCGCGGCCGAATACTATGGTAAAACAACATTATCGAGCAGCCTCGGGGCAGAAGACCAGTTGCTGACCCATATCATTGCTACGGAGAAAATCCCCGTAACGATCTTTACCTTAGATACCGGCCGCTTGTATCCGGAGACATACAGCCTGATGGAACGCACACGCGAAAAGTATGGGCTGAATATCATGGTTTATTTTCCCTATGCGGCCCAGGTAGAAGCCATGGTAAACCGCAGAGGCGTGAATCTTTTCTACGAAAGTGTTGACAACCGGAAACTATGCTGCCGAATCAGGAAAATAGAACCGCTGAAACGTGCCCTGGCCGATATGGATTGCTGGATAACCGGACTGCGCCGCGAACAGTCGGACTACCGCTCGGATATGCAGTTGTTCGAATGGGACGAGGTGTTCAGCATTTTAAAGGTGAATCCGCTGATCAATTTTACGGAGGAAGATGTGTGGGCGTTTATCCGCAAGGAGAATGTGCCTTACAACAAACTTCATGATAAGAATTACAAAAGCATTGGCTGCGCACCTTGCACCCGCGCCGTTCTGGAAGGCGAAGATGCCCGTTCGGGACGCTGGTGGTGGGAAAATGCCGGCAAAAAAGAATGCGGATTGCATGAAAGGGAATAGGGAATAACGAATAGGGAATAATGAAGGATTGAGGAGAATTTGAAAATTTGAAAATGAGGAAATATGAAAATTTTTTCAATCTTCTTCTCACAATCTTTGTTTTTGCCTTAAGTAAAGGATAGCCACAAAGGCACGAAGACACAAAGATTTCATTAAGATAATTTTAAGAAAAGCCTCGCGGTTCTGGTTAAATAAAGTCTTCTATTTCGAAATTCCTTTCATCATTAGATCATTTTAAAAAATATCGAATATCGAACAAGGAATTATGAAGTCCAAAGTGTGGTTGGTTCTGTCCTTACTTCATCATTCGGTGTTCCTTGTTCATTATTCATTATTTACCAATCATTTTTCTTCCATTAATCCTTCATTCTGAAATTATTTTCATCTCCACCCTCCGGTTCCTGGCCCGTCCTTCGTCGGTTTGGTTGCCGGCTATGGGTTTTGTGCGTCCGTATCCTTTATACGTTAAGCGTTCGGGCTCAATACCCCTCTGAATGAAATATTCGACCACTGCTTTGGCCCGGTTCTCTGACAGCAGTTGATTATCCTCATCGTTGCCCACAATATCGGTATGCCCCGAAATTTCTACCTTCAAATTGGGTTCCTCTTGCAGGTAAGCGACGTATTTGTCCAATTCGGCGAACGAGGCCGGCAATAATATCCATTCGGCGGTGTTGAAGAAAACATTGTTCAATATAATCACCTGTTCCTGCACCGGGGGAGATTCCGGCGCAGGCTCGACAGAAATATCGTCGAAACACATCCTATATTTGTAAAGCGAATTATTTCGACCCGGCATTATGTTATATTTTTCCGCCAATTCGTCTGCTTTGGCCTTATATTCTTCATCTATCTCATTGATTTTATCCCTGATCTCATTTTTATGGTTCAGCATTGCCTTTTGATAAGCCCTGATGAGTTTTTCCTGTTTGCGGGGGCTCTTTTCCTTATCGATGTTCCACGAATCGGCCTGTATCTGTTTATATTTTTGATTTATTTTCTCAATTTCTGTTTTTATGGTCTCAGGTTTTTCCAAAGTCAGGATTTCGAGCTTAATCTGGTAATTCTGATAATTCGTATCAATTGCTTTTTGCGGAATATGGGTCGAATCATAAAAATGACCCATTATTAAATAATTTTCATTGCCCCGGGCAATATAATCGAACTCCGTTTTGTGCCATAAGGTATCCTTATGTACATAAAGTATTTTTTCGGTTTTTTTAATAATATAGAGCCTGGCATGCACATTCACCGGGTTTTTCAGGAAACATAAGCCCATGTAGCGGGCCGAATCGTAGTTTATCCATCTCTCGTCCTCAGGTTTTATCATGGTATAAGCCGTAACCCGGTATTTTTTATCTTTAACGAGGGCAGAGGTTAATTTCACTTCCACATATTCGGTAGGATCAGCGCCCCAGTCGCAAAGAGCCATAAGGCAGTTACCGGTACGGGCATATCCGGAGTTTTTTTCGAAATGATAATAACCACCGCCCGGATGCTGCCAATAGATAGCACTGTCATCGTCATATTCCTCGAATCCCGGGTTGGGAACCAGGTTTTGAGCGTGCAGGGCGCTATTTTGCCATAAAAATGCGTTTGTAAAAAACAGAAGCATCAATAACAATATAGGATTGCTGTTTGTTTTCTTCATGATTCACTATTCGTTATTCGTTTTTCACTTTGGCAAACACAAATCTAATAAATTATAATGCGCAACGGTTATTTTTAACATAATTGTATCTTTTTCAGCAAAAATAATTTGCCACCAAATCACAAAAACTCCAAATCTGCACCAAAGGTTTTTGGGGCAATACATACTAAATATTATTCTATTTTATAATCCTCTGAAAAATGAAAACCCTATGCCTATTGAATAAAATACATTATGCCGCGCTCAAACAGACCGAATTTTAAATAAAATAGTTCATGCATCGTTAAAACGGGCTTAATTTTAAATTAAATTCGTTTTGCTTTGTTAAAACGTGTTATTTTTTAAATAATACGCGTTTAGCCTCGTCAAAACGGGTTAAATTAAAAATAAAATGCATTCTGTTTCGGCAAAAATGGTTTAATTCGGATTTTTATGCATTTTGCTTCGGCACATGGTATTTTATTTAAAATTTGATACTTTTCAATGGTTCAAAGCATTTTTATTTTTTTCCAGGTTGTTTTCAATCGAAGCCTATCGGGTTTTTTCTTTATTTTGGAACCTTCAGACAGTACGTATTGGGTTGAACAAAAATATTTTATCATTTATTTAAAAAATAGCAAATATATTTTACACTATACCTTGCCTTTTTCTCCTGTATATCGTTTATAATGTGAAATCTTAAACCCAAATTTATTAAACACAATTAGATCGAAAAATTCTGATACAAATGTTAGCCAATAACTCTCACAGAAGAACCTGCGACGGGAGCCGGTTAATTGATAATCTTTTTTAGTCCCCAAAGCATCATTGGCCTGAATATTTAAAGAGCAGAAAATAAAAAGAGCCTCACATAACTTGTGCAAGGCTCTTAATTTTCAAATTATATCATTCCCGAATTTTCAAACATATCATTTATATCCTCCATAAGAATCCTCAACGCCTGATCAGTATCATCGAAAAATACATAGGCTTTTTATCCCTGTCGAAAATGCCTGCAAAATATTATCCGCTTTCGATATTCACGGGCAGATTTATCCTGTAAGATGCTTTTTTATCGCATGGCAAAATATCTCCTGGTTCATCAGGTAGAAGATCTTTACCTGCCAGCCGGTTACATCATGAGATGTACCCGGATCGATCGTAACCTGATCAAAGGCATGATTCGGCCAGATCATTATGTCATTTTCTGACCGGATATTTTCAGGAATCGCATACCAATCCATTGCGTTAAGCGTATTCACCACATACATGGCATTGCCCAGTTTCTAGAAATCGACGGTCACGAAATTGGGGAACTTGTTTTTCTGGGCCATGCAGGTATTAAATCTATCCATAAAAAAACGGAATGGGGTTAACGATGGCGGCATCGGTAGCCGAACCATATCCCAAAAGGGCATGGGTTACAAAATGATTTAATATAAACAATTCGTTCAGTGAATCGCCTCGGTTGAAATCGCTGGTAAAAACCGCTGGTAGTGTTCACATCATAATCGGTTTCCACGGCAAAATTCCAAACATAATGATAAAATGTCTATGCAGGCGATGCATCGTCCACATCGTTAAATATCAGGAGGCGTTGTCCGTCATCTATCATTTGCTGAAGCCTGGGCCCGGGCTGAGTGGTATCTTTGGCAAACACAAAAGGCAATAGGCCGGCATGGGTGAGCGATGTGTCAATAGTATTGGCGCTCAAATAACATTTCCGAATTATGGTGACGATTTCATTGGGGTGGGTGTCGAGAAAACCCTGTATTTCATTCAGATGATCAGATAAAGGCTTCGAACCAAGCACAAAATTGCCATGATACACCGTAGGCCCCCCAACAAATCGTAAACATCGAACATCAGTGCCCTTACTCCATTGTTCAGTTGATCGGTGATGCTTTGGTTTTGGTTTGGGAATGAAAACCCTCCTGTAGCGCAATTAAAGGGTTCAGTATAAGAAAATAAAAAGGGTGATACATATAATAGCCTCACCCTTTTCATTTTTGATTGACTCCCAAATTTCAGATTATTCCAAGCGAAAGTTTTTTGAACAGCCTCAAGTATTTCTACTCCACATGAAAGTATAATAACTCCACATAGAAGTATCTAACTCCACGTGGAAAAATCCCGGATTGAGTCATCCGGAGGGCAGAGAATGAAGGACTAAATATCGTATAATGAACTACAAATGAAATTACTATGAAAATCATTATTAAAGAGGTATATGATGTACCCCCCCTCAAATACGAATATTATTTTACACGGAAAGCGCGATATATCCCTACCCTATGTTAAATGAAAACCATAGTAAGGCGTAAACCCTTGCTAAAGCTAACCATAAAAAATATTGAAGACAGGAGGTCTTATGTACGGTATTTTTTTTTTAATAAATTTGAATGAAAATATTATATTTGTAGTCAAAGAAGTTAAAATATCAACAAATTCGTATGTCTCACTTTATAAAACCCAAATCTATGAAAACCTCATTTTTTTTAGTGATCATGTTGTTACTATTTTCAATTCAGACTTCCTTTTCGCAACAAAACTGCTGGTCGCTCGACAAATATCCGGTGATTGATCCGAATGCATTACAGGATTCTGCCAATGTTATTAAAGTATTGGAAGAATGGCAACAAAAATACGACCTTTTTTACGACGGTATGGTCGATTGCCCTATGCCCAAATTAAATCACCTGACCATAAGCGGCGACTCCATAACCAATAAAAAACTGATGGGAAAAGTGGTAGTCATTAACTTCTGGTCAATTGATCTTCCAAAGTATGATAATGAAATTCGCCGGCTTGATTCAATGCGGCAATATTTTCAGGATAAAGATGTTGTATTTATTGCTATTGGAAAAGAGAGTAAAGAATCTATTACCACCTATTTAAAAGATAAGAACTTCAAATTCAACATAATTCCCAACGGGGATAAATTATCAACCAATTTTGCTAATAATGGTTGGCCTCACACCTATATATTTGATAAACAAAACAGGTTTAAAAGGATTTTTGATAATGTGAAAAGCGGAGGCGTACAGCAAAATATTCAGGCCATAATTGAAAAATTGCTTTAGCGATTAACGCACTGTTGCCAAACCCCACCCTGAGAAAGAAATGAAAGGGCTGTCCTAAAAAAGTAAATATGGTCTGCGCCCCTCTGTGAAATACCTCTGTTACCTCTGTGGTTTAATATTTTAAAAAAGCAGAGGTAAATGGAGGAAAAATGGAGTTTCGCAGAGTGATAATACGGCCCCTGATAAAAGAAAGCATTAGTATGGCTTAAAGCCATGCTGCGGTAAACAACAAAAAAGGGAAGCCAAACGACTTCCCCTTACTTATTAAACCCAAAAAATATTATTTTTTTAAAAACTTTAAGTCTTTGCCAAGGTAATGCGCGGTAGTGCCCAGCATTTCTTCAATACGTATCAGTTGATTGTATTTGGCAATGCGGTCGGTGCGGCAGGCAGAGCCTGTCTTTATCATTCCTGTGTTCAGCGCCACAGCCAGGTCGGCAATAGAAGTATCCTCGGTTTCGCCCGAGCGGTGACTAATTACAGCGGTATAACTGTTGCGGTAAGCTAAATTCACTGCGTTTATAGTTTCAGTCAGGGTGCCTATCTGATTCACCTTAACCAATATCGAATTGGCAATATTCTTATCAATGCCTTGCTGCAGACGCTCAGTATTGGTCACAAACAGGTCGTCGCCCACCAGTTGTATCTTATTACCAAGGGCCTTAGTCATCAGTCCCCAACCTTTCCAGTCGTCTTCGGCCATGCCGTCTTCAATAGAAATGATAGGATAACGTGCACACCAATCCTTCCAGAAATCAACCATTTCAGCAGGGTTCAACTTATGTCCGTTCGATTTCTTGAAATGATACACATTCTCCTTCTCAATAAAATACTCCGATGCTGCGGGGTCCAAAGCAATAAACACATCCACACCCGGTTTGTATTTGGCGCCTTCAATGGCTTTGATGATTACCTTCAGGGCTTCTTCGTTCGATTTCAGGTTAGGTGCAAAACCGCCTTCGTCGCCAACATTGGTCGAATAGCCTTCTTTCTTCAGCACATCTTTCAGCTTATGAAATATTTCCGAGCCCATTCGAATAGCATCGGCAAAAGATTCGGCTCCCACCGGCATGATCATGAACTCCTGGAAATCGACACTATTGTCGG
>CAYXXU010000050.1:0-35581 GCA_964469155.1 uncultured Bacteroidales bacterium | reverse complement strand
GACTTTCGAGTAAAGGATATTGACTTTCGAGTAAAGGATTTTGACTTTCGAGTAAGGGATATTGACTTTCGAGTAAAGGATATTGACTTTCGAGTACAGGATATTGACTTTCGAGCAAAGGATTTTGACTTTCGAGTAAAGGATATTGAATCTGGTGGAAAGGATTTTGACTTTCGAGGAAAGGATTTTGACTTTCGAGGAAAGAAATGGATTTTCTTATTTGAGTCTTTTCAATAAACTCACCCTTTGATCAGTGTAAATCAGCTTTATACCGATAGCACTAATAATATGGTCTCATTTCATCTCCGATTCATTATATCCTTTATTAGTAGCATCGGCATTAACCATTGTTACTTATTTTATATTGGGCTAAAAAATAAGTACAATTGGTATTACCAGTGGGAAACAAAAAAACAAAAGAAACCACAATGTTCACCATGAGAAGAACACAATGGGCACAAAGAAATTATTGTGGTTGTTAAAGGAAGATGGGTGAATGGAAGATTGAAAAATGTCGTATAGCTCAAAGCTCTTAGCTAACAGATAAAATTCTCTGTGTAACCTCTGTGGTTCTCTGTGCAGCTCTGTGTTATAGCTATTTTGTTACACTGAGGTTCATGGAGGAATAAATGAGATTCACAGAGAAGGCTTTTATTCTATTTCTATACAGCCAACGTCTTTATAATTCTCGTTTAAAATGAATTCGGAAATTAGATCGTAGTTATCTTCAAATATCTTAACCAAATTATCGGTAGTTGTATTTCCGGTCCTTAGCCAAATTATTTTTGGAGGTTGTCCACGTAACAAATTAATTTCATAATAATCAGCGTCAAAAGTTACAATAGTATAACCATTGATCTTGGCATATTGCCAAATATCAATATCAGTTGAATTCTCAAGTCCTGCTAATCTTACCTGAATAGCATCCGGATATAAATGTTTCAGTTTGGCTATTAACCGGAACGAAATATTCTGGTCAAATAATAGCTTCATGATATAGGTCTGATTTTATGTTCCCTATCAGCGGCGTAAGAAAGACATGCTGAAATATCTGCATCATTTAATTCCGGGTAGTCACTAATGATTTGTTTCGGTGTCATGCCCGATGCCAGCCAACCCAAAATGTCGTAAACAGTTATTCTGAGTCCTCTGATACAAGGTTTGCCAAATCGAATATTTGGGTCTTTGGTAATTATTTCGCTATAATGGTTCATAAACTCTTTTTATTAGGGTAGTACAAATTTACTTAAAAATAATTTACAATTTCAGTTTCGCCTTTATTCCCTCCGGAATGGCATCTTTGTGTATCAGTATGGCAATGGTTTTCAGGCGCACATAGTCGGCTGACATGAACCAATATCCGGCATTGCCCCTTTTGTTGCCCCAGGAATTCTTGGTAAGGTAATATTTTCCCCCTTTTTTATCTTTGGCGAGTCCGCTTATATGCATCAAATGATCGTCGGTGACCGAGAAATTGTCGAAGGCGGCCTGTCGCTGTTCCTGAGTTATATTTTTCTGTCCATCGTCGGGAACCGCCACTCCCCCATTGGATGAAAAACTTTTGTTGTCGCTCACATCGCCGTCCCAGCAAACGGTGTAGCCTTTGGCCAGGGCATGGTCTATCACTGCCATCAGTTCGTCGAGGGGCAGGTTGTAGTAGGAGGCATACATCCAGTTGTCGGGCACCTCCAGCACGAAAGGCTGATAGAAAGGATGATGGGTATAGGAAGTCAATTCCACATAATCATCAGGATTGATGCCGAGGGATGCAGCAAAAGTTTCAGGGGTGTAGGAATTCTCTTTATAAACAAAAGTCTGGGGAGGCTTGCCGATATACACATCCAAAATGCTGTCCACTGAAAACTTCCAGCCGGCAGGGTCAGTGCCGGTTTTCAACTTTACTGCTGCGGACATGAGTTTGAGCAGAGCGGCATCCATTTCCATCTGATCGTGCGTGGTGCGGTCGAGCAATCCGCTGTAAATGCTTTCGGGTATGGCTCCGTATTGTTTGAACAGGGTAATGATGTCGTGTGCCTGTCCGCCTTCGCCGAAGTTGGTGTTGCCCTGGTACTGATAATAATCGAAGGCTTTCAGGGGATAGGCTTTTCTTACATAGAACATTTCGGACAGGTCGTAATCGCACTTTCCCATGCGCAGCAGTTCGCTTTCAATGAATGATACCGCGGCAAAGCTCCAGCAGGTTCCGGTCATGGCCTGGTTCTTTACGGAAGTGGTGGGCATCTCACTGGTGATCTTTATCTTTTCTTTTTGAGCAAATAAAGAAAGAACCAATATAAAAGAAAGCAGGAATGTGAAAAGTCGTTTCATAGAGATAATGAGTTTTTCAGGTATAAATTTGAATTAAAGTTCTAAAGTTGCTTGCCACTAAGGCTCAAAGACTCTAGGAATCGCTAAGAAGATTCTGCAAATCATAATATTTTCTTAGTGTTATCTTTGTGCCTTAGTGTCTTAGTGGCATTTCTTATATTATTCACTTTATTTTAGTAATCGATTTGTTATAGACTTAACTTCTTCAAAATTATGTCAGGAATGGCCGACTTGTTGAGCATAATAGAAATAGTTTTTAATTTCAGGTAGGCTTCTGACATAAAAATGATGCCCTTGTTTATTTCGGAATCGCCCCAGGAATTCTTTACCATATAATATTTCTTCCCACTTTGATCGTGGGCCGTTCCGATGATATGCATCACATGGTCGACCTTCGATTCCAGGCTCTCAAAAGTTTTTTGCCTCAGACCAGCATCGGCAACCACCTCCTTTTCCGGCTTCAGAAAAGTATCGCTTCTTTCGCCTGAGGATTTATCTTCCCACTTTTTTTCAGGAACCAATGCTATGCCATATTCATAAGAGAATTCTTTCTCGCTCACATCTCCGTTCCAAAGCACCGTATAACCTTTTTGCAGGGCAGTATCAATGGTGGTGAAAAAGTCATCAAAAGGCAGATTGTAATACTGATCGTGGCTCCAGTTGTATTTGGTTTCCAGCACAAAGGGTTTGTAATATGGATGATGGGTATAGGATGTAATTTCAAGGTATTTACCTGGGTCAAATTCCAGCAGTTTTGCAAACATCAGGGGATCGCAGGTGGTATTATTAAATTTGAAATTGGCAGGAGGTTCGCCCATCACTGACTTGAGAATTTTGATGATATCTGCCCTGAGCTTTTCATAGCCCGAACCATTATTTTGTGAAAGAAAAGTTTTTACGGTTTCTCTGACCAGGGTGTCCATTTTTTCATGATCATAACCCGGCGTGTTGGCATCCTTCCCCCTATAAGCCTGTTCGGGCATGATACCATAGGTGCGGATGACATTCATCACATCATGAGGCTGACCACCCGGGGTTAAAAACACCTTGCCCTGCCAACGAACATAATTCAGGGCCTTTTGCGGATAGATATGCCATACAAAGAACATTTCAGAAATGTCGACCTCACCCTTACCCATGCGCAACAGTTCGCTTTCGATAAAGGAAGTGGTGGCAAAGCTCCAGCAGGTGCTCGAATTGCTCTGGTCTTTTATGCAAGTCGCTTTTAATTGTATGTCAGGCGTAAAAGTAAACTGTGCCTGCGATACCTCGTATGAGGCCATAAGCAGGAAAAAAGTAAGAATAGGGACGGATCTTTGCATGGAAAAAATTTTTACAAATCAAATTTAAGTATAATCTTCGAGAATCGTCAGGCTTTTATAAACTCTGAGGGCTGCCACATCAAGGAACTTTCATTACTTTTGGAAAAATATTTCAATTCACATGTTCGACGAAGAAGGCCTGATACAAGAGATCAAATTCCGCACCTCGCGCAGTTCGGGCAAAGGAGGGCAAAGTGTAAACAAGGTTTCCTCCAGGGTCGAACTGATATTTGACGTGAATGCCTCCCTGGTTTTTTCAGAGGAAGAGAAACTCCTGATCTTAATGAAATCGGGTTCATTTCTCAAGGACGACCTGCACATTCATATGGTTTGCCAGGAAGACCGTTCGCAATACATGAACAAGAAAAAGGCCATGGAGAAATTCTTTCGCCTGATCACCAAGTGTTTGAAACCAAAGAAAGAAAGGATAGAAACCCAAACGCCTTCGGTCGAAAAAGAAAAACGATTGGCTGAAAAAAAACTGGTGTCGGAAAAGAAACAGAACCGGAAAAAACCGGAGGCATTGTAGGGACATGCCATGGCATGTCCCTACTAATTCCTGTCAATATCCCTTCTCCTTCAGTACCCTTTTGGTTTCTTTGTAACCAATCTGCCGCATTTCCTTCCCTTTGGCCATATCAAACAACGAATATTTATAAAGCTCCCTTGGTTCAATGTAGATATCGAATTTCGGGATCTTGTGGGCGTTGATCTCATGTATCATCATATGAACCGTGCGGTCGGCCACATTCATCATACCTTCGAATTCAGTCATGGGAACCACAATTGGATTGATGTTTACACCTATCAGCATTTCGCAGTCATTCTCAATAGGTTCTAACGGAAGATTATTTAAAATGCCACCATCCACATAAGTAACCCCATCAATCACCATGGGCTGAAACATAATAGGAACCGTAGAGGAGGCTATGATATACGGAGCCAACTCGCCTTCAGAAAAATATACACATTTGGCCTCGTTCAGATTGGTGACCGCCACAAACAAGGGAAGTTTCAGTTCATTGAAATGTTTGGCGCGAAGGCTCTCCAGCAAGGTTTTGTAAAGGCCCGTCAACCGAACGAATCCTTTATTGGGAATAATAAACTCGAGATACTTGGTGAGTTTTTTATTAATAAACATTTCGTAGATCTCGTCGGGGGTGAAACCATCCGCATAGAAGGCACCGACAATAGAACCCGCACTGGCACCGGAAATTACATCAGGATAAATACCTGCTTCGTTCAATGCTTTTAACACACCGGCATGTGCAAAACCACGTAGCGCACCTCCACTGAGGACGATGCCTGTTTTGTATTTTTTCTTTTCTTTATCCATTTTGTAAAGGTGTTTTTTCGGGAACGAAAATTATAAAATATATTGCCACAAAAATAACCGCAACCGAAGAAATAATCATAGTAGCGCCGGCTCCCCATAAAAACCATATCAATCCGGCAAACGAACTGGCAATCATGGTCAGCACACTGTTAAGCGCAGTAAAAGAACCTATCGCGGTTGCCGTTTCGCTTTTATCCACGAGGTTGGTGATCCATGCCTTGCCCATACTCTCGCTGCAGGCAGCATATATTCCATAGAGAAACAGCAGTCCCATAAATAAATAAATGTTAGTAGTGAAGGCAAAACCAAAATACACTACGGAAAATAAAATAAATCCCAGTATGATCATCTTTTTAAACCCTGCCTTGTCTGATAGTGCTCCAATAGGATAGGCAAATATTGCATACACTGCATTGTAGAAAACATAAGCCAGTATCAGGTAAAAATCGGTGATGCCGGCCTGCTTCATCACCAAAAGCAGGAACACATCCGAACTATTGAACAAAGTGAATAACAGCAACCCGCTTATCAGGAGTTTATAGGGTTTGGGAGATCGTTTAAGGTATTTAAAAAATGAGAAAAAACCAACGGTTGACTTAGGCTTCGGAGGTGATTTATGTTCCCTTTCTTTCAAAAGAAAAGTGAGCAGTATACTGACGATACCGGGAAATATCGCCAGCAGAAAAAGCAGTTTATATTGACCGGGATAAAAATGAAGTAAAACCAGAGCCACCACGGGGCCCAGAAATGCGCCAATGGTATCGAAAGAACGGTGAAACCCAAACACCTTTCCTTTAAATTCAGGAGTGGTCATGTCAGATAAATAGGCATCGCGGGCGCCTGTTCTGATGCCTTTTCCCAGGCGGTCGGAAGTGCGGGCAAAGAAGATCCACAAAGGAAAACTGAAAAAAGCCATCATTGGTTTTGAAATGGCGCTCAACATGTACCCAAAACGGATAAAAGGAACCCTTTTCCCCGATCTGTCGGAAAGCTGACCGAAATAACCTTTGCTCAATCCTGCTGTTGCTTCCGCAATGCCTTCAAGCACTCCGATAAGAACAATGGAAAAACCGATGCTCTTGAGAAATAGGGGCATAACCGGATATAACATTTCGCTCGAAATGTCAGTAAATAAGCTGATCAGCGAAAGTATCCAAATGGGGCGGGTGATAATTTTCTTTCTTGTCTCCAAAAAATTTTTTGCGGTAAAAATAGAATTTTTATAGATAAAAAACCACCCTTCCACCGAATTAATTTTATCCCCGGAGTTTTCAATTATCTTTTTGAAAAAATTGACTCCCCAAGCTTAAAATATTTAATTTCGCAGCCTAAAAATTACTGTTTTACAAATAAACTTACAAATATGAACAAGGTATTGATTCTCGGCGCTGGTATGGTTGCCAATCCTATTATCCAGCATTTACTTTCAAAGAACATCGAACTCACAGTTGCCGCACTGAATATTGATGAGGCAAAAAAAATGGTCGGCAATGCACCCAACGGGAAAGCCATTTACTGGACCACGGATGATGAAACTGCACTGGACAGGATGGTAGCGGAAAACGATGTAGTGGTGAGTCTGTTACCCTATGCATTTCACGTTATTGTTGCAAAACATTGTGTTAAGAACAAAAAGAACATGGTCACCACCTCGTATGTGAAACCCGAAATGCGCGAGTTGGACACACCTGCCAAGGAAGCCGGTATCATTATTTTGAATGAGATCGGGTTGGACCCGGGTATCGACCATATGTCAGCCATGAGGATCATTGATAAGGTGCATGCACAGGGTGGAAAGGTAGAAGGTTTTTATTCGCTTTGCGGCGCTTTGCCTGCACCCGAATCGTGCGACAATCCGTTTAACTATAAATTCTCATGGAGCCCGAAGGGCGTTGTGCTGGCCGGAAATAACGATGCAGTATATTTAAAGGATGGCAAAACCATTGAACTGCCTACCGCCGGTCTGTTCAAAAATCCTATGACCCTTAACTTCCCGGATGTGGGCATGCTTGATATTTATCCAAACCGCGATTCGTTATCCTATATTGATATCTATGGTATCCCTGAAACCACCACTATGTTCCGTGGCACTTTCCGTTTCAAGGGCTGGTGCGAAACATTGGATGTGCTGAAAGCGCTGAAATGTACCTTGCCTGAGAAATACGACTTCAGTGGAAAAACATTTGCCGCTGCGGTTGCGATGGTGAATGGTATTGAGGATGAAAAAAATATCAAGATGGCAGTTGCGAAATTGCTGCATCTGGATGAAAACGCTTATGCGTTGCAGGCTATTGAATGGCTGGGTCTGTTCGATAATACGCCTATGAACCGTAAGGAAGATTCGATGTACGAGATCACTTCCGATCTGATGATTGAAAAAATGATGATACAGGAAAAAGACAGAGACATGGTTGCCATGATGCATATATTTAAGGCATCATATCCCGATGGAAGAACGGAGATCATTAAATCGCGCATGCTGGATTATGGCTCACTGAAAACTGATACTGCCATTGCCCGCACGGTGGCATTGCCGGCTGCCATTGCCGTGGAAATGATACTGAAACAGGAGATCAAAGTAAAAGGAGTTCATATTCCGGTGATAGCCGATATTTATAATCCGGTGCTCGACAACCTCGAAAAACTCAACATAAAGATGATAGAGGAATACGGTTTACCTTTATCCGAAAATCTATAAATTAATTTTGGTAAACCCATGAAATTCGGTAAATGGATTGGCGGAGGACTGGGATGGGCTTTTTTTGGGCCCATAGGAGCCTTACTTGGCTTTGCGCTCGGAGCCGCCGTCGATAATATTAGTATCACTTCCCTTCAAACCACAAATTCGCCCACACAGCAGGGAGATTTTATTGCTTCTTTATTGGTATTGACGGCAGCCGTTATGAAGGCTGACGGTAAGGTAGTCAAGGCGGAACTGGATTATGTGAAACGTACTTTTTTGTCGCAGTTTGGAGAAGAACAAACGCGTCAGTATATGCTGATGCTGCGCGATATACTGAAACAGGACATCCCGCTTCAGGAGGTTTGTCAACAGATAAACCATTACATGGATTACTCATCGAGGTTGCAGTTGCTGCATTATTTATTTGGTATTTCATCGTCCGACAACCAAATACACAGTTCCGAAATAAATATTATCGAACAAATTGCGGCAAATTTAGGAATATCCCAACAGGATGCAGGCTCCATCAAAGCTATGTTCGTGAAGGATACGGGAAGTATGTACCGTGTGCTGGAAATAGATTCATCGGCCACGGATGAAGAAGTTAAGAAAGCTTACCGCCGCATGGCAGTAAAATATCATCCCGATAAAGTGAGCCACCTGGGAGCCGATATGCAAAAATCCGCTAACGAGAAGTTTCAACAACTGAATGCGGCTTACGAGGAGATAAAGAAACAGAGAGGAATTTCTTAGGAGGATTTTGTACCTTAGCCTTTGGGAGAGTGCGGAGTCCGGAATGCGGAGTTGGGAGTTAAACAATATTTTTCCTGATTTAAGTTTTTATCGTAATTTTATTCCTTAAACCCCAACTATCATGAAAAAGATTCTTTTTGTTATCGTTCCCATTATGCTGTTGGCAGCATGTGCTTTCGGCCCCTCGGCTGAAGAAAAAGCAGGTAAGGAAAAAGCCAAACAGGATTCCATTGCAGCAGTATACGAAGAATCGCCGCTAATGTCGCCATCTTCAGAAGGAGAGGTTTCTAAAGTTGAAGTTGATCAGCAGAAAAAACCCGGTGAAGCCAAAAAACAGGAACCCATCTGGGATTCTGCTTTTATAAAAAGGAACTCCGACCGCAAGCTGATCAAAACCGTCAGCCTGGAGTGTAAAGTGGCTGAAGTTGAAAAAGCTACTTATCAGATCGAGAATATTACCAAGCAGTATGGCGGGTTTATCACTTCCTCGGCCATCACCAACAGTAACTACTCTTACAACGAATACCGCATCAGCAAAGATTCGGTGAAGGTGGTAGGCGTCAGAAACATCGAAAACAATATTACGCTGAGGGTTCCCTCATTTTACCTGGATTCGGTGTTGTATCATTTTAGCAGGATATGGATTCAACTCGACCACCGCACCCTGAACGTACAGGATGTTACCATACAATTGCTGGCAAACGAACTGAGGGCCAGGTTGTATCAGAAAACCGCCGGCAAAATTAATGATGCTTCGGCTCAGTCCAAGAACAAGCTGAACGATGTAGTAGAAGCCGAAAAAACCGCCGCCGATTACCTGGAGAATACCATTAACAAGAAGATCGAAAACCTTACTTTGCAGGATAAAATTGATTACAGCGATATCACTTTGCGTTTATACCAGGACAAAGTGCTTTACAAAACCACCATTGCCAGTGTCGATCCCGAACAATACGAACCGGGTTTCGGCAACGAATTTGTCGATTCCCTGCAGTTCGGATGGAAGATATTTATGGGATTTCTTTTGTTCCTGACCAAATGCTGGTCGGTAATTGTGATCAGTTTGTTGTTATATCTTTTAGTCTATTTTACTATTCGTTTCTTTATAAGGAGGAACCGGAGACATAAGGGCAAGAAAGAAGGGGAATGATATCCTATTGTCATAATATTGACTCTCAAGATGAAATTATCCTGAATGGACAGTCAATAATATTGACATGAGGGTGAATTATTTTGGCAAGACACGCAATTAATTTTACATAACAGCTAATAATTTTGACAAGAGACGGAATTATTTTGACACGTCTATTAATTATATTGCCACGTCTCTTTATTATTTTGACGCGTCTCTTAATTATTTTGACATAAGGACGAATTATTTTGACATGACAAGGGATAATTTTAACACGTCGCTCAATTATTTTGATACGAGAAGGAATTATTTTGACATAACAGTCCATAATTTTAGCATGACAAACCATAATTTTGACAGGAGACAGTAATATTCTGACAAAAGATTGGTTTGTTTTGAATCGTAATCTAATGATTATAAGCCAGATAGGTTTTATTGTTGCTGATAGCAGGGGCAAGTAACCAAATGATCGTTCACCATGCCGGCGGCCTGCATAAAAGCATAACAAATGGTTGAGCCTACGAAAGAGAATCCTCTTTTCTTCAGGTCCTTGCTCATCAGGTCCGATTCGGCTGAACGGGCAGGTATTTGTTTCAGATTGGTAAAGCCATTCAAAATTGGCTTTCCACCGACAAAGCTCCAGATATATTTGTCGAAAGTACCAAACTCCTGCTGAACCTCCAGAAAGTGCGTGGCGTTTTTGATGGTGGCCAGTATCTTCTGTTTATTGCGGATAATTCCGGCATTCAGCAATAATAGTTCGATTTTAGACGCTCCATACATGGAAATGATTTTCGGATCGAAATTATCGAAAGCCTGACGGAAAGCCTCACGTTTATGGAGAACGGTCTTCCAACTCAGGCCGGCCTGAAAAGAATCGAGCACCATAAATTCGAATATCTTACGATCGTCGTGCAGTGGCACACCCCACTCAGAATCGTGGTAAGCAATCATTAATGCATCATCGGAAGGCCAGGGACAACGGTTTTGCATAAAACAGGTTTATTCTTCTATATTCAGGATGTGACCCATTTTATCCTGTTTGGTTTTAAGGTACTTTTTGTTGTATTTATTGGGCGAAATAATAATAGGAATATTTTCAACGATTTCGAGGCCGTAGCCCATCAGTCCGGTTCGCTTGGTGGGATTGTTGGTCATTAGTCTGATTTTGGTAGCATTCAGGTCGCGAAGCATCTGGGCACCTATACCGTAGTCGCGTTCGTCGGCCTTAAATCCCAGCTTTTCGTTGGCTTCAATAGTATCGAGGCCCAATTCCTGCAAGTGATAAGATTTTAGTTTATTTTCCAAACCAATTCCTCTACCCTCCTGGTTCATGTACAATATTATGCCTTTACCTTCTTTTTCGATGATCTGCATGGCCTGGTGCAACTGATGTCCGCAATCGCAGCGACAGGAGCCAAAAATATCGCCCGTCATACATGATGAATGTACCCTGACCAGAATAGGTTCGTCTTTTTCCCAGCTTCCTTTTGTGAGTGCGATCTGTAGTTGACCGGTGTTGATTTCGCGATACAGAGTCAGAGAAAAATCGCCCCATTCAGTAGGCATATCCACAACTTCTTCTTTATGGATAAGGCTTTCATTTTTGATGCGATAGGCTATCAGATCTTTAATTGAGATTATCTTTAATGCGAATTTTTCGGCAATCTGATACAGATCCATCAGCCGGGCCATACTGCCGTCTTCATTCATAATTTCAACCAAAGCTCCAACCGGATTCAACCCTGCCAAACGTGCCAGATCTACAGTCGCCTCGGTATGTCCGGCTCTGCGCAAAACGCCGCCATCTTTTGCCCTCAAGGGAAAAATATGTCCGGGACGTCCCAGTTCTGATGGTTTGGTATTAGGATTGGAGAGGGCTTTAATGGTTTTCGAGCGGTCGCTGGCCGATATGCCGGTGGTACATCCATCGCCCAACAGGTCGACAGAAACGGTGAACTGGGTTTCGTGGGATGAAGTATTCTTTGAAACCATCATATCCAGTTCGAGATTTTTGCACAAGTCGGCCGAAATGGGTGCGCAGATCAATCCACGTCCATGACGGGCCATAAAATTTACTTTCTCAGGTGTAATGGTTTCGGCAGCCGTAATAAAATCGCCTTCGTTTTCTCTGTCCTCATCATCCACCACGATAATAATATTACCCTTTCTGAATTCTTCAATAGCCTCTTCCGTCGTATTTAACCGGTATTCCATAATAGTAAATTTCTGAGGTGCAAAGGTAATAACATTCGGACAAACAGAAGTTATTTATAGAATTATTACTGCTACCATAATCCCTTTTGCCACAAGGCCGAAAGGTCCATGGTCAGAGCAACCGAATAATGTATCAGCACTCCCATCCAGATGGTACGGCTTTTCAGGCTTAAGGTTCCCAGCACAATACCTGCAATAATGGCTGCCATGGTTTCAGGAAATGGCTTACCGAAGTGTATCATACAATAGGGAATGGTCATAATGAAAACGCTGTAATAACCGAATTGCTTTTTAAATCCATGCACCAGGAAACCCCTGAAGAAAAACTCGACACCGATGAATTGAAAGAAATAAAGCAGTTGCCATGTCCAGAAGTTCGGATAAAGTGCCTCTCCTTTAACCATGCGATAAAAAGGATAGCGGCTCTGGAAACTCTCGGTAGTTGAGAAAAATAAGATAACTGGCACCATGATCACAAAAAACAGCAGGTAGATCTTATAATCCTTGAACAGGTTCCCTATTTTCAAACCATAGTCGATGGTTTTTTCCTTTAGTACAAATTTGATTACAATTATTGGTAACAGGAAATAGAATATCATGATGATACATACCCAATATCCAAGCGAAAACAATTGTTGGTTGACCTTGTGTTCGATGAAAAACCTGAGCCTGTCAGAAATATCAACGAAGCCAAATCCTCTGAAAAAATTGATCAGTATATAATAGCCGTCGTTCTTCCCGATGTATTCAATACAACTAAGCGATATGCAAGCGACCACTGCAATGATCAGAATTTTCGGGTTAAATTTAGTATTTCCGCCAGCCGACATATACTCTCCATGTTCGGCTTGTATATTATCGAAAGTGTCTGAAAATATTCTTTTATAGATGCGTTTCATCGGTTAAGCAAAAAAAAATCCCCCATAAGGCCGGGGGATTTTTTGTAAAATATTTTATACATTACCGGGGAGTTAACTTAATTTCCATGGTATTGATGTACTTGATAAAATTAATGGTTTCATCGGTATTCACTTTCAAAATGATCTCTTTGTTTTTCAATTGATAAATTTCATAAACATCGAGGGTATTTGCACCTTGATAAATAGTGGTATAGTCATTACCAATATTAGGATTATAAATATAATCTGTTACCTGCATTGCCAGCAGTTCTTTATCTTTATAGCCATTCTGACTATTACCTCCCATAAAATACCAATCTCCGTTGATTTCAATGGTGATTGAATTACCGGTAGAATCATTTTGAAATGTTTCGGTATAATAATACGAACCATCTTTTTTATAATCTGTATGGGTTTCGCCGGTGAATGTCTGAGTAGTAACATAATTTGTGACGGTTCCATTTATGGAAGTATCTTTGACAGTATGAACTACCTTTTTCTTTAACCCGTCGTAAGTGGTTTCATAAACCTGATTTTTATATTTAAGGGTTGATGTGAGTGATGAAACCTTCCAATCGCCGGTTACCCTTGCTTTTCTCGAAAGCAGAGAGAGGAAGGGGTCACCATCGCCTTTTTTGCATGAAACAAAGCCAATGCAAAAAATTGCTACTAATAAACTAACAGAAACCAGAGATAAGATCTTTTTCATTGTTCAATAATTTATAATCCTATGCAAATATAAAAACATTACAGCATTATTCAAATATTTGTGTTTTTTTTACAAAAAAAAAGTCCCGCAAAAACGGGACTTTGTGTAATAAGAAGATATTTATTTCTTTGTAAAGGTCAAAGTTCCTGTTCTTGAATAGGTACTTCCGGTGGTGTACTGTTCATCATATTTCACAATGATTTCTTTGCTGCTTAACTTATCAAGTTGCCAGGTTCCATCGGGAACAACACTGCTATAGGTGCTGATGGTAGGTGTTCCTCCGGCCGGGGTAGATGTAACTTTTGTATTAACAAAAGCCACACATTCTTTGGCTTTGATGTCCTTGTCTTTATTACCATCAAGAAAATACCATTGTCCTTCAGTAACTGTTAAATCGCCATCTTCGAGTTCGGTCGATTCGAATGTACCATCTTTTTCAATAACAATTTTCAATGTGTAGTTTAATGATCCACCTGTGCTGAACGATTCAGTTGAGCCATTATAGGTAATAACTCCTGAAGATCCGCCACTGGTGATGGTAATAGTTCCTTTTTCTAATGTCCACTCGCCTACTAAGCGGGCTTTTCTTGATTTCAGGGAAATCGATGGATCGTTTTCACCTTTTTTACATGACTGAAATGTTGGCATTGCAAATACAGCTACCAATAATACTAATAATAATCTTTTCATAATTTTTAATTTTATTTGGTTAATAATTGAATACAAACTTACACAATAAAACAACAATAACAAAAAAAATGTTAAAATTTTTACAAATTCTTTTTCAGGTTTATTTCAACCGTCAATATTTTCAGATCAGTTTCATTAGGTGAAATCTGGATAAAATTTGTTTCGAGGCGCGATTTTAGTTTCACTTCGTCGCTGGCCAGTTTTATGATTTGGAAAACTGTTGCGTCTACATTGCCGGTACTGTAATAGTTATCAGTGGTTGTGATGCCTCCTGCCTGAAGTGTGCGGGTGGCTTTGTTGGTTTGCATGGCCAACAGTTCTTTGTATTTGGTATCGCTGTCTTTTCCGCCTCCGGTGAAATACCAACTACCTTCTTCATAATAGGTATAGGCAGAAGTATCTGTGGAAACGCTTTCATCCCAAATATAGGAACCATCGGTTTTGAAGGAGATTTTCATTACGGCAGAAGAAATATACATTTGGTTGCCTACCAGTCTCCGTAAGGATGATCCGTCAAATTCAAGGGATGTGATGACATTGTTATTTTGCTGTATCCTTTTATAATAAGAGAATTTCCAGTCCTGGCACAAACGGTGCTTGCGTGAGTAGAATGAAAAATCAGGATCTTCTTCTCCCTTCTTGCATGAATTTAATACCGGTATCATCAGAGCGATGCCCACAATAATCAGTAAGAATTTTTTTAGCTTTTCCATAATTTTATAAAACTTTTTTTAAAAGTACTACAAATATAATTTTTTTTCGAAAAAAATACTCTTTTTCGAAAAATAATTTTCAAGAATTTTTATCTACATATCTTATTAATACTCTCCTGAGCTTTTTTGTAACCCAGGCTTAATGCTGACTGCAGATCGTCGCAGGCTGCTTTTTGGTCGTTAAGCTGATCTTTACAGGCGGCACGCAAATAATAGTATTCGCCATCGGGGATGATACGAATGGCTGCATCGAGATCGTTGATGGCCGCCGGGTATTTATTCTGATTCATATAGAGCTTTGCACGACCAGCATGTGCTTTGGCATTGGAAGGATTTATTGCTATGGCTTTATTATAGCTGATGAGTGCATTGGGAAGTTTGTTTTGGGCAATATAAATCTCAGCGAGCAACACACAAACTGAATCGTTTTTAGGTTGCAGTTGCGATACTTTGACGAAATCTTTCAATGCCTCGGCCGGTTTGGAGGATTTTTGATAACTAATGCCCCGTTTGTAGAATATATCAGCATCTTTTGAGGCGTATTTTATTAGCAGGGTAGTGAAATCGACTATGGCTTCGGGATATTTTTGGGTGTAGAAATATGCCATTGCGCGTTTTTTATAAAGGTCGGCGCTTTCGGTTTTCAGGCTGATGAGTTTGGTGATATCGGCAATTACAGAAGGGTGATCGTGCTTCTGTATGTATATCTCAACACGTTGCAGATAGGCTTCGGCAAAAGAAGGTCGCAGGGTGATGCATCTGGAAAAATCGGTGAGTGCCTCGTTTTCTTTTTTTAATTGGATGAGGATGAGGCCCCTTTTATAATAGGTTTCAGGGTTTTTATCGTTGATAAGGGCGGCCTGATTAAGATCTTTCAGAGCCATTTTTGTTTCGTTGGTTTTTGAATAGAAATCAGCCCGAGCTATAAAGGCCCTCTCGTCAGCCGGTCTCAGTTCGATGGCTTTGGTAAAATCGGCCAGGGCGGATTTTTCCTGGTTCATAATAATATAGGTGTTGGCACGAAGCAGGTAGGCATCGTAGTATTTGACATCGACGGTGATGGCTTTGGTGAGGTCTTTCATGGCCAGGTCGTACTTTTTCTGATCGATGTAGCATTTTGCGCGTTCGAAATAGGCTTCGTAGAAGAATTCGTTTTTGTTGACGCATTTAGTGAATTCGGTGATGGCCGCGGGGAGGTCGCCGGTTTTGTATTTCTGAACACCGGCTTCGTAAAACGAATAGGCAGTTTGTGAACAAAGCCTGTAAGATGATAACAGAATAGAACACAATATTATTATTTTCAGAAAACGATGCATTATAATATTTTTGAAAATGTTCTGCAAATATAAACAACTGCAGGGATTTGGGGGGATTTGTGATTTCAGAAAATAAATTTTGAAATGTTTCACGGATACATTTAATGGTCTCACGGATGGATTTTCATGTCTCACGGATACATTTGTTGGTCTCACGGATGGAAATTCAATCATCACGGATGGATTTGTTGGTCTCTCGGATGGAATTGATAATCTCACGGATGGATTTGATGCTCTCAGGGATGGACTTGATGGTCTCTCGGATGGTTTTAATAGTCTCACGGATGGAATTGATGCTTTCTCGGATGTTCTCGATAGTCTCACGAATGGTCTGGATGCTCTGAGGTCTTCGGTTGAAGCTGTTTGCTTTAAAAGAGAACCTCTTTTAGTTGGTTTGAAGCTCTGAGGTACTCGTTTGAACCCTTCCTTCTTCAAATGGCGAATCTGCTGTAAATTTATCTACTTTTGTACCCCTGTATTAGATTTTATGACAGAAGCAGAACTGATTGAGCAAATCAAAAATCATGAAAAGAAAGCCTATGGGGTTTTTATAGACCTCCATAAAGAGATGGTTTTCAGGATATGCTTAAGCTTTGTGAATGGTAAAGAAGATGCCGAGGAACTGACGCAGGATGTGTTTATCGATGCATTTACCAATATCAGTTCGTTTAAAGAAGAAGCAAAAATACAAACGTGGTTGTATCGGATTGCTATTAATAAATCGCTGAATTTCCAAAGACAGCAGAAAAGAAGATCGTTTCTGGAACGCCTGGGACTAAGCCAGTCTGTTGAAAAGGAATTTCAGAAGTGTAATCCTGACATGTCAGAGGCCGGACCGGAATCGAGAAAAATTACTGAAGAAAACAATGCCATACTCTATGGTTGTATCGCTTTGCTGAAGGATGACCAGCGGATAGCATTTACCTTAAACAAAGTGGATGGGTTTTCTTATGCAGAGGTGGCTGAAATTATGAAGATATCCCTGGCGAAAACTGAGTCACTAATTTTCAGGGCAAAGAAACAGCTGCAGGAGCAGTTGGTGAAATTGTTGAATTGAGGGATAGTTGAATTGTTAAATTGCTAAATTGTTGAATTGTTTAAGACCGGAGACGGAAGACCGGAGTAAGACCGCTCAAGGCTCAATTATTAATGGGTGCCTTGCCGTTCAAACAGCCAATTGTAGCTTCAACTGATCAATAATAACAATTAATGACTATTTATGACCTCTAATGACCATTTGTGGCTAATGGTTTTTTGCCAATCAACAAATATTTTTTGTTTTCTGCAAGTTTTTTTGAAAAGGGGTGTCTAATATTCTAAAGCATCATTACAATGGATTGCAAAAAAGTTGAACCCTTTCTGTTAGATTATTTTTATAAGGAGCTGAGCACTGAAAACCAAGCAGCTGTTCAGAACCATCTGGATAGTTGCCATAGTTGCCAGACTTTATATAATAAAATGTCGGTTGTGCTGAGCGCGGATCTGGTTAAGACCGATTTGCATCCCAATGAGTTTATCAGTACACGTATTATCGCAAAGATGGAAAAACAGCCACATTCGATTGCTGGGGCAAGGTTGGTGCAGTATTTTTTACGTCCGGTATTAGTGGTTTCGCTGGTGGTGCTGGGAATTTTTACCGGTATTAAGATCAGCAACAATTATTCGGAAAACTCATCGAACAGCTATCTGGCAAATGATGGAATCAGCAACATGGCGGCTAAGTATGCCAACGAAAATTATCTGACGTCGACCAGCGATGAGTATTTAGAGATGTATTTAAATGAAAATAAATAACAGCATGAGTTACTTTAGCCGAAACAAAACGATATTGTGGATATTAGCAGCCGTAGTATTATTCAATATTGCCGCACTGGCCACCATTTATTATAAGATGAATTATCCGCGATGCGAAAATTCGTGTAAAAAAGAAGGGCCGGGATGTTTTCAGACCTATTTGAAACAAGAATTGAATCTGACGGCTGTCCAGGCTGAAAAGTTTGAGGTTGAAAAGAACAGGTATCACGATACCGTTTCATCCGTGCACAGGTTGATGATGGAAAAACGCGAGCTGATGACTGCGGAAATGACCCGCGACAATGCTGATACCGCCATTTTAAACAAGACTTCGGATGAACTGGGATTGCTGTATGCCAAGACACGCAAACTTTATATCAATCATTATTTTGAATTATCAAAGATCTGTACAGCCGAACAAAAGAAAAAACTGGCTTCGATTATCGGGAATGTGTTTTGTTGTGAAGGCAGAAACGATGCTTTAGGCCCGGATAAAAAACGCAAAAGAGAGCATCATGGGTGCAATCCTGAAAATAGGGGAAAGTTTTGAGTTTAAAGTTTAAAGTTCGGAATGTCCATAATGGTTAAATTGTTTTATTGTTAAATTTTTTCTTTGCCACAATGAGCATTAATGACAATAATGACAATGACCTAATAACATAGAAAACCACTAAGACACTAAGATCACGAAGAAACACTAAGAAGTTTGGAGTTCAAGGTTCAAAGTTTAAAGTTCAAAGTTTTAAGTTAAGAAGTAACAATTAACAATTATATTTAAAAAACAAAAATCATGAAAAAAACAAAAATCAATTTTATTATTATGCTTGCTTTTTTGGTAGCAAGTTTTGCATCGAATTATGCCATTGCACAAGGTCAGTGTCAGTATCACGGAAAAAATGGGGTGCATGGAGAAGGAATGTGTAAAGGAGATAAAAATATGGCTTTTATCACCGACCTAACGGAGGATCAACAGAAACAAATAGACGCTTTAAAACTGAATATAATTAAGGAAAGCATCAGCATCAAAAACCTGATTGGCGAGAAACAGGCTCATTTGAAAACTATTTCGACGGGCGACAATGTTGATATGGCTGCCGTGAATAAAACCATTGATGAACTTTTTGCTTTAAAAGCTGATTTGCATAAAAAACATATTACTTTTCAGCAGGATGTCAGAAAACTTTTGACCGCTGATCAGAAGGTTATGTTTGATATTCATGCCGGTAAATGCAAAGGACAGGGAATGGGACAAGGCTGCCAGATGAATGGCAAGGGAAAATCGGATTGCAAATCGGGTGGATACAGTTCGTGCCCGGGAAAGGGAAACTGCGATATGAAATATTGCAATAAATCGGGATCGGGCAACGGAAGCTGCAAAGGCCAAAACGGCCAGGGCCAAGGTTGCGGCCAGATGCAGGGTTGTCAGCATGGACAAGGCAGAGGTAATGGAAACGGATGCAATAAAAAGAATTAAAAATAATGAAGATTTAAAGCAGGAGGACTCAGCATGTGAGTTTTCCTGTCTTTTTTTTAAATGAAACCACAATTATGAAACTTGAAGAGTTATTTTTTGAATCGGAAAGTCCTTATGATTTTGAAAGATCAGTGGAAATACTAACCGAAACCATACTTGAAGAAGGATGGAAAACACCTGCCATTCATGATCTGCAACAAACCATGCGTAATTTCGGAAAGGAAGTTATGCCGGTGAAGGTGTTTGAGATATGCCATCCAAAACATTCGTCGAGGATTCTGGAAAAGAATGATGAGAGGGTAGTATCTGCGCTGATGCCCTGCAGGATATCTGTTTATGAAAAAGAGAACGGAAAAACGTATTTCTCGAGGATCAACTCAGGGCTAATAGCAGGTTCGATAGGCGGTATTATTGCAGAAGTGATGAGCGATGCCACGAATGATGTTGAGAAAATTATACAAAAAGCTATTCGAAAATAATACCCGTAATATCATTTTAATGAAGTACATCAGTCTGTTGGTGAGTTTACTATTGTTCAACCTATACTCATCGGCCCAAAATAAAACCGGGAACCAAACGGATATTTCGCCCAAAGGTGAAATACACGGCGTTGTAATTGATAAAAAGACCAAAGATGCTATTGAATATGCCAATGTGATAGTGTATAAGATCAAGGATTCTTCGATGGTTACCGGAGCCCTGACTAATGGAAAAGGGAAATTTTTAATAGAAAAACTTTCTCCGGGAAGGTATTTCGTGAAAGTAAATTTTATTGGTTTTGGATTGAAAACCATAACAGACTTGATGGTGAAACCACCGGACAACCTATCGCTAAACTTAGGGACCATTGAACTGGAAACTACCGCTACTAACCTGGATGTGGTTACGATCAGCGGCGAAAAAGACCAGATAGAATACAATCTGGACAAAAGAGTAATAAATGTGGATAAAAATATTCTGGCTTCGGGGGGAACCGCCCTTGATGTTATGCAAACCATACCTTCGGTGAATGTTGATATTGACGGGACCGTGAGTTTACGCGGATCGAGCAATGTGACCATATTTGTGGACGGAAGGCCATCGGGCCTGACCAGCCTCGACCAAATGCCTGCGGCTATGATTGATAAGGTAGAAATTATTACTAATCCGTCGGCACGTTTCGATCCGGATGGGATGTCGGGTATTATCAATATAGTGACCAAACGCAAAAAAGAACCGGGATATAACGGGCAGATATCAGGAAATGCAAGTACTAACGGACAATACAGCGGTTCGCTAAACCTGGGATATAACCGAAAGAAATTTAATTTGTTTGCCAATATTGATATGAGGCGAAACAGATTCAAATCGACGAGCGATACTTACCGTGAATTGTTTGTAAATGATACCACCACTTACTTTAATCAGAATAATAATTCGTTCAGAAAAGGTTTTTATGGAAATTTTAAAGCAGGGGCCGACTTTTTTATTAATCCGGAAAATACATTGTCGTTTTATGGAGTTTATAATTTCAGACGCGGGAAACCAAATGATACAACCCGTTATGAGAACCTTGATTACAATAAGGTTATTACAGATTTCTATAAAAAAGGGAATACAGGCACATCACTCAATGACGGTTTTGAAATAAATATTGATTATAAAAAGACCTTTAAAAATAAGGGACAAGAGTTAACCTCCAGCCTTTTTTATTCAAATTCGGGGTGGAATTCAAATTCGGATCTGAATACTCTTTGGTTTAAGCAAGACATGACTGCCATTGACAGCACTTTGAAGAACCAGAACACTGTATCGGTAAATAAGAATATTAGTTATAACGGCCAAATAGACTATGTGCATCCTTTTGGCAAATGGGGCAGGATAGAAACCGGTTACAAAGGCAATTATAAAATAAACGAAAACGATTATCTATTGAACAACCTGATTACGGATATCTGGCAAAAGGATACGCTTTCGAGCAATGATTTCGAATACCAGGAACAGATACATTCGGCTTATTTTATTTATGCAGGCAATATCAAGAAGTTTAAATTTCAGTTGGGACTTCGGGCAGAACAAGTGCTAACCATTTCGGAGCAAAAAACCACTCAACTTACTTACAAACACAACTATTTTAATGTTTTTCCGACCATTCACCTCAAATATGAATTCACTGAGCATAATGCTCTGCAAATAAGTTACAGCCGTCGGGTGCACAGGCCGCGCTCGGGTACGCTGAATCCGTTTGTTGATTACACCGATCCTATGAATATTTCTTCAGGGAATCCTTACCTGGAACCCGAATTCACTAATGCATTTGAACTGGGACATTTGATAGACTTTAAATCCACTTCCATAAATACCACCTTATTTTACCGTGAAACAGAAAATATGATTACAAGGGTTGTTGAATTAGATAGTCTGGGAGTTTCGAGAAGTTCGTATTCAAACCTGGACAAAGGGAGCTCGTTTGGAATTGAACTGATTGTTTCGCAAGGCCTCTTTAAATGGTGGAAAATGAATGGGAATTTCAGCTATTTCGGGGTTAAATTTTATGGAAGTTCGAATACTTTAGATTTCAATAATATTAACACCAGTTGGACAGCCAAAGTAAATTCTTCGATGACCTTCTGGAAATCGTTTGATGTTCAATTGAGCTTTAATTACCGGTCAGCAATTTTTACTGCACAAAACAGCGGGGGTTATTTCGGAGGGTCAGGCGGTGGTTCGCAAGGAAAACAAAAAGCCAATTACTTTTTTGACATTGGCTTGAAGAAAGACTTTTTCACAAACAAACTGACTTTAAGTTTGCGGTTGAGCGATATTTTCAATACCAACACCTACTCGTTGGATACCCAAGGCAGCAATTATTTTTCACAGGTAACCCGTAAACGTGAGACCAGGGTATTATTTTTCGGCACTTCGTATAAAATTAATGGTGGTATTAAACAGAAAAAGAAAAGAAACGGGGAAGATAATTCTAATGAAAGTGAGGAAAATTAGTCTTCCGGGGGATTCTTTAACCGAAACTCACCAATAAACAGAAAAATTAAGCCTGTGCAGTTGGTCCACCAAAATTAAAAGGTGAAAGATCGACAGGATTATTATCGTCGATAGTCCCGAAATTATCCTCAAACTTCGAGATATTATCTTTTAAAGCATTAAGCAAGCGTTTTGCATGCTGGGGTGTAAGAATTATACGGGCTTTAACTTTTGCCTTTGGAACCCCGGGCATGATCTTGACAAAATCGAGAATGAATTCTGAATGAGAATGAGTTATAATTGCCAGATTTGAATAAATTCCTTCAGCAGTTTCATCATTCAGTTCAATATTTAACTGTTGTTCGTTTTTCTTTTCCATATATTTTGGGTTTTACACTAACAAATCTACACTTTTTTTATAAAAAAAAAGCGCTATCTAAAAAAAAATAGCGCTTAAATGATTAAGAATAATCACTACTCTTCTGAAACTGCTATGTTATCTTTTTCTTTGGAAGCCATTAACAGTTCATATTCTTCACGGGTTCCGACAATTATCTTATCGTATTCTCTAAGACCCGTACCTGCAGGAATTAAATGTCCAACAATTACGTTTTCTTTTAATCCAGCCAGCTCGTCGGATTTAGCAAATACGGCAGCGTCAGTAAGTACCTTTGTAGTTTCCTGGAAAGAAGCAGCCGAAATCCAACTCTTGGTTTGCAAAGAAGCTCTGGTTATCCCCTGAAGAACCTGACGGCCTGTAGCAGGATGAGCATCGCGCGCTTCGATGAGTTTTTTATCTTTACGCTTTAGCAGTGAATTTTCGTCTCTTAATTTTCTGGCGGCAATAATTTGTCCTGGTTTTTGGTTCAGTGCATCACCCGGATCAATTATAACTTTTTTACCATAAATCCAGTCGTTCTCTTCCTGAAAATCGATCTTATTTACCATTTCACCTTCCAGGAAGCGTGTATCGCCCGGATCTTCCACTTCAACTTTACGCATCATCTGGCGAACCACTACCTCGAAATGTTTATCATTAATTTTAACACCCTGAAGACGATAAACTTCCTGAATTTCGTTAACAATATATTCCTGAACCTTAGTAGGTCCTTTAATTGCCAAAATATCAGCAGGTGTGGTGGCGCCATCAGATAATGAGGTACCAGCCTTAACATAATCGTTTTCCTGTGCAAGAATTTGCTTGGTAGTAGGAACCAGATAGTGTTTTTCTTCGCCGGTTTTAGAAGTAATAATAATTTCCTTATTGCCACGTTTTAGTTTTTTTCCAAAAGAAACGACACCGTCAATTTCAGAAACGATAGCAGGTTCGGAAGGATTACGTGCTTCAAATAATTCGGTAACACGCGGTAAACCTCCGGTAATATCACCCGCTTTACCAACTGCCCGGGGAATTTTACAAATTATCTCGCCGGCAATAATTTTTCCACCATCATCTACCTTAATATGAGCACCTACAGGCATATCATATTGTTTAATAACTTCCTTGGTCTTTTCGTTTACCACTTTAATGGAAGGATTTTTAGCTTTATGGCGAGTTTCGATTATAACTTTATCGTGATAACCGGTTTGATCATCAGATTCTTCGCGAAAGGTCACATTTTCAATAACATCTTCAAATACAATCTTACCAGAGACTTCAGAAATAATCAAAGCATTATAAGGGTCCCAGTCGCAAATAATAGAGTCCTTTTTAACAATATCTCCATTTTTATAAAAGAGATTTGCGCCATAAGGAATATTATTTGAGGAAAGTACGATCTTGGTATTGGGATCAACGACCTTCATTTCAGCAGAACGACCGATTACCACATCGAATTTATTTCCTTCGGCATTGGTATATTCGACAGATCTTAATTCTTCGATTTCAAGTACACCCTGATATTTAGCTTCTATTTTAGAAAGGGAAGCGATATTGACACCGGCGACACCCCCAACGTGGAAAGTACGCAAGGTTAACTGTGTACCAGGTTCGCCGATTGACTGGGCTGCAATTACACCGACGGCTTCACCTTTTTGTACCATTGTACCAGTAGCAAGGTTTCGCCCATAACATTTTGCACAAACACCGTGACGTGATTCGCAAGTTAAAACCGACCTGATTTCCACAGTATCAATAGGTGAATTTTCAATCAATTTCCCATTTTCTTCCACGATTTCTTCACCTGCTTCAATAATCAATTCGCCGGTTTGAGGATGGTAAATATCATGTAAAGTAACACGACCTAAAATACGGTCGTAGAGTGTCTCGACAATATCCTCATTTTTCTTAAGGGCAGTAACGGTAAGTCCTCTGAGGGTTCCACAATCCGGTTCGGAAATAATAACATCCTGAGTAACATCCACCAAACGACGGGTAAGATAACCTGCATCAGCGGTTTTCAGAGCGGTATCAGCCAAACCTTTACGTGCACCGTGAGTAGAGATAAAATACTCGAGAACTGATAATCCTTCGCGGAAGTTAGATAAAATCGGGTTTTCAATAATTTCGCCCCCGGTAGCTCCAGATTTTTGTGGTTTTGCCATCAAACCTCTCATTCCGCATAACTGACGGATCTGTTCTTTGGAACCACGGGCACCGGAATCAAGCATCATATATACAGGGTTAAATCCCTGCATGTGTTGTGACAATTGAGTCATTAAAGTTTGAGTCAATCTTGAATTCGTATGGGTCCAAACATCGATGATCTGATTGTATCTTTCATTGTTTGTAATGAAGCCCATATTATAATTATTCTTTATCTCAATGACTTCGTCTTCTGCCTTGCTGATCAGTTCGGTTTTAATTGCCGGAACAACCAGGTCGCCTAAATTAAATGACAATCCGCCTTTAAAGGCCATTGTAAAACCAAGATCTTTTATGTCGTCAAGGAATTGAGCGGTGCGGGCAGTTCCGGATATCTTTAATATATCACCGATAATATCACGAAGAGCTTTTTTAGTAAGGAGCTGGTTTAAATAACCGTACTCTGTAGGAACCACTTTATTGAACAATACTCTACCGACAGTTGTTTCGATAAGTTTATCAGTGATAACGCCGTTTTCTTTAACACCCACTTTGACTTTTATGTAAGCATGCAAGTCAACTTTCTTCTCGTTATAAGCAACAATGACTTCTTCAGGACCATAAAAAGTGTACCCTTCACCTTTTACAGGGTTTTCAGGTATACTTCTTCTTCCCTTTGTTGTATAATACAAACCTAAAACCATGTCCTGAGAGGGAACCGCAATAGGAGCCCCATTAGCAGGATTAAGGATATTATGCGAAGCAAGCATTAATATCTGTGCTTCCATAACAGCAGCATTCCCAAGAGGTAAATGAACAGCCATCTGGTCACCATCAAAGTCAGCATTAAAGGCAGTACAAACCAATGGATGAAGCTGAATGGCTTTTCCTTCAATAAGTTTGGGCTGAAATGCCTGAATACCTAATCTATGCAAGGTGGGAGCACGATTGAGCATTACAGGATGACCCTTTAATACATTTTCGAGAATATCCCAAACTACCGGATCTTTTCTGTCGACAATTTTCTTAGCTGATTTAACAGTTTTTACAATGCCTCTTTCGAGCATTTTACGAATAATGAATGGTTTGAATAATTCAGATGCCATTTCCTTGGGCAAACCACATTCATTCAACTTTAGTTCAGGACCAACAACTATAACTGAACGGCCTGAATAATCAACACGTTTCCCTAAAAGGTTCTGACGGAAACGACCTTGTTTTCCTTTGAGGCTATCACTTAATGATTTTAAAGCTCTGTTTGACTCAGTTTTAACAGCATTTGCTTTTCTGGAATTATCGAACAAAGAATCGACAGCTTCCTGAAGCATACGTTTTTCGTTACGTAAAATTACGTCAGGTGCTTTTATTTCGATTAATCTTTTCAAGCGGTTATTTCTGATAATAACCCGACGATACAAATCATTCAAATCGGAAGTTGCAAATCGCCCTCCATCTAATGGAACCAAAGGACGCAATTCAGGAGGAATAACCGGCACAACTTTAACAATCATCCAACCTGGATTATTTTCCATTCTTTGGTTGGCTTCACGAAAAGCTTCAACCACCTGAAGACGCTTTAATGCTTCTTGTTTTCTTTGCTGTGAAGTTTCTTTATTTGCTTTATCGCGCAAGGTATATGATAAATCATCAAGATCAAGTCTTGTCAATAAATCATAAAGTGCTTCAGCACCCATCTTGGCCACGAACTTATTAGGGTCGCTGTCATCAAGATATTGATTCTCTTTGGGCAAGTTTTCAAGAATCTCAAAATATTCTTCTTCGGTAAGAAAGTCGAGATAATTAAGTTCATGCTTAATACCAGGGTTTATTATAATATACCTCTCATAATAAATAATGGTTTCAAGCTTTTTGGAGGGTAAACCAAGTAATGCGCCTATTTTATTAGGTAAGGATCTGAAAAACCAGATATGAGCCACAGGTACAGTAAGCTGAATATGCCCAACTCTTTCTCGTCTTACTTTTTTCTCGGTAACTTCAACACCGCATCTATCGCAAACAATACCTTTGTATCTGATTCTTTTATATTTTCCGCAATGACATTCCCAGTCTTTTACCGGTCCGAAAATTCTTTCGCAAAATAAACCATCTCTTTCAGGTTTATAAGTGCGATAATTAATTGTTTCCGGTTTCAATACTTCTCCACTTGAACGTTCAAGAATGTGCTCAGGTGAAGCAAGACTTATTGTTATTTTAGAAAAATTTCCTTTTGTGTTTAATTCTTTTCTAAAAGCCATAATTCATTATTTCTAAATTCCAAAAAATAGGGAATAAAATTATTCATCGAAAGTAATATTCAGGCCTAAGCCTCTTAATTCATGCACCAGCACGTTGAAGGATTCCGGAACACCAGGTATAGGCATGTTATCGCCTTTTACAAGAGATTCATATGCGCGAGCACGCCCGGTAACATCATCAGATTTAACTGTAAGGATTTCCTGCAAGATATTAGCAGCACCAAAAGCTTCCAGCGCCCAAACTTCCATTTCTCCAAATCTCTGACCACCAAACTGTGCTTTACCACCTAATGGCTGTTGAGTGATTAAGGAATAGGGTCCGATGGAACGGGCATGCATTTTATCGTCAACCAAATGGTGTAACTTTAAAATATAAATTACCCCAACCGTTGCAGGTTGATCAAATCTCTCACCGGTGCCACCATCATATAAATATACTTTCCCATTATCAGGCAAACCTGCCTTGCGCATATATCCATTGATATCATCAAGTGTTGCACCATTAAAAATAGGTGTTTCGAATGATAATCCTAATTTTTGACCTGCCCAACCCAGCACAGTTTCATAAATCTGACCCAGATTCATACGTGAAGGAACCCCTAATGGGTTTAAAACAACATCAACCGGCGTTCCATCGTCTAAAAATGGCATATCTTCATCACGAACAATACGGGCCACAATACCTTTATTACCATGTCGGCCTGCCATTTTATCACCCACCTTTAATTTGCGTTTTTTTGCAACATAAACTTTGGCAAGTTTTACAATTCCTGAAGGTAAATCATCACCAACGGTTTCAATAAACTTATTTCTATTATACACGCCTAAATATTCGCGATACTTAATGGTATAATTGTGTAATAATAATTTAATAAGTTCATTGGTTTCTTTATCAGAGGTCCATTTTGTAGGATTAATAGTTGTATAATCTAAAACTAAAAGACCTTTCTGAGTAAATTTAGATTTCTTCGGAATTAATTCTTCCTTTAAATTGCTATATACTCCCTGAGAAGTTTTATTGTCTAATAAGAACAGGAGTTTTTCAACAAGTTTCAATTTAAGGTCTTGAACTGCTTTATTAAACACGTCTTCAAAATTCTTGAGTGTTTCCTTCTCCTTAGCTTTGTTCTTTTTGTCTCTAATAACCCTCGAGAATAATTTTTTATCAATTACCACACCTTTCATTGAAGGGGGTGCCTTCAAAGAAGCATCTTTTACATCTCCTGCTTTATCGCCAAAAATTGCGCGAAGTAATTTTTCTTCAGGAGTAGGGTCGGTTTCCCCTTTGGGGGTTATCTTTCCAATTAATATATCTCCTTCATTAACTTCGGCACCGATCCTGATGATTCCATTCTCGTCAAGATCTTTGGTGGCTTCAACACTAACATTCGGTATATCATTGGTCAATTCCTCCATACCTCTTTTAGTTTCACGGACTTCAAGAACAAATTCTTCAATGTGTATAGACGTAAAAACATCTTCCCTGACTATTCGTTCAGAAATTACAATAGCATCCTCAAAATTATAACCTTTCCAAGGCATAAATGCCACTTTCAAATTTCGACCAAGAGCTAATTCCCCATTTTGAGTTGCATAACCTTCACAAAGAACATCACCTTGCTTAACTTTTTGCCCCTTTCTTACAATTGGCTTAAGGTTAACACAAGTATTCTGATTGGTTTTTACGAATTTGGGCAGAACATATGTTTTTTCATCATCTTCAAAACTTACTTTTCTATCACGATCAGTTCTATCATAAACAATTTTAATTTCTTTTGAATCTACATATTTTACAGTTCCATCACCTTCAGCATTAATAAGTACCCTGGAATCTTTTGCTACTTTACCTTCAATTCCGGTCTGTACAATAGGAGCTTCAGGAATCATAAGCGGAACAGCCTGACGCATCATATTAGAACCCATCAAAGCCCTGTTAGCATCATCATGCTCAAGAAAGGGAATTAGGGACGCCGCTATAGAAGCAATTTGGTTTGGAGCTACATCAATCAGATCAATGTTCTCAGGTTCTGTCATGGGATAATCTGCCTGAAAACGCGCTTTAATCTGATGCTGAATAATTTGGCCTTTTTCATCATAAGGAGTACTGGCCTGGGCAATTATTTTATCTTCCTCTTCTTCAGCCGAAAGATATCTAGGCTCTTCAATTTTTTGAACAACGCCATTAATTACTTTATTGTAGGGGGTCTCAATAAAACCAAGTTTATTGATCTTTGCGAAAACACAAAGCGAAGAGATGAGTCCAATATTTGGACCTTCAGGTGTCTCAATGGTACAAAGACGTCCGTAATGTGTAAAATGTACGTCACGAACCTCAAATCCTGCTCTTTCCCGAGATAAACCACCGGGTCCTAAGGCAGAAACTCTTCGTTTATGAGTTAACTCAGATAATGGATTTGTTTGATCCATAAACTGGGATAACTGGTTGGTTCCAAAGAATGTATTAATAACAGACGAAAGTGTTTTGGCATTGATCAAATCAGCAGGGGTGAATACTTCATTATCGCGAACATTCATTCGTTCACGAATAGTGCGGGCCATGCGTGCAAGGCCAACACCAAACTGGCCATATAATTGCTCTCCAACTGTTCTAACCCTTCTATTACTTAAATGGTCGATATCGTCAACATCAGTTTTAAGATTCTGAAGTTCAACCAAATATTTAATAATTGAAATAATATCCTCTTTGGTAAGAACTTTGGTATCAATACTCATATCGAAGCCAAGTTTCTTATTTATTCTATACCTTCCTACATCTCCAAGATCGTAACGTTTATCAGAGAAAAATAATTTTTCGATAATACCGCGTGCAGTTTCCTCATCAGGAGGTTCGGCATTTCTTAACAATCGATAAACAAATTCAACTGCTTCTTTTTCAGAGTTGGCCGGATCTTTTTGTAAAGTATTAAATATAATTGAGTAATCATTGTTATCGACACTTTCATTGTGAATCAGAATAGTTTTTACCCCTGAATCAATAATAGTATCAATATGTTCGTTTTCAATAGCAGTTTCACGGTCAATAAGCACTTCAGTTCTTTCAATTGAAACAACCTCACCTGTATCTTCATCAACAAAGTCCTCAATCCATGATCTGACAACACGCGCAGCTAATTTCCGACCAACAATTTTCTTAAGGGAAGCACGATTCACTTTAATTTCATCAGCAAGATTAAATATTTCAAGAATGGTTTTATCGCTTTCAAATCCGATAGCTCTCAGAAGAGTTGTTACCGGTAATTTCTTTTTTCTATCAATGTATGCATACATGACATTATTAATATCAGTAGCAAACTCGATCCAGGACCCTTTAAATGGAATAATCCGGGCAGAGAATAAAGTCTGACCATTTGCATGCCTGGTTTTTCCAAAAAATACCCCTGGAGACCTATGCAATTGCGAAACAACGACCCTTTCTGCGCCATTAATAACAAAAGTTCCTTTAGGTGTCATATATGGAATCATCCCCAGGTACACATCCTGAATAATTGTTTCAAAATCTTCATGTTCCGGATCGGTACAATAAAGTTTTAATTTTGCCTTTAAAGGCACACTATAAGTTAATCCACGTTCAAGACATTCCTCTAAAACATATCTTGGAGGATCAATAAAATAGTCTAAAAATTCTAAAACAAAATTATTCCTTGCATCCGAAATAGGAAAGTTTTCAGCAAAAACCTTGTACAACCCTTCATTTTGTCTATTTTCAGGGGTAGTCTCTAACTGAAAAAAATCTTTAAAAGATTTTAACTGAATATCGAGAAAATCAGGACATTCTGCTATAACCTTAGTGGATGCGAAATTTATTTTTTCAATTTTATTTGAAGCCAAAGTAGTAAGTTTTATAGTTAAGAAAAAAAATATAACGCAATATAAATAAAACAAAGTTTAGACAGACTTTTGGTCTGTCTAAACCATTTATAGAATATTTATAATACTCTTACTTAATCTCAACTTCAGCTCCAGCCTCCTCTAATTGAGATTTCAAAGCATTAGCTTCATCTTTACTAACACCTTCTTTGATGGTTTTTGGAGCTGCATCAACCAATTCTTTAGCTTCTTTCAAGCCAAGGCTGGTTAATTCTTTAACAAGTTTAACAACACCCAATTTAGCTTGACCTGCTGATTTCAAAACCACATCAAAACGTGATTTTTCTTCAACTTCAGCGCCAGCATCAGCTGCTCCACCTGCAGGAGCTGCAACTACTGCAGCTGCTGCTGCGGGTTCAATTCCGTATTCGTCTTTCAAAATTTTTGCTAATTCGTTAACTTCTTTAACGGTTAAATTAACTAATTGTTCTGCAAAAGCCTTTAAATCTGCCATTTTATTTAAGTTTTATATGATGTTTATTAATAATTTTAATTACTCAGGTTTTTCTGATAATGTTTTTACGATACCTGAAATCGTGTGACCACCAGATTGTAACGCACTTATTACATTCTTAGCCGGTGATTGCAGCAAGCCGATAATATCTCCGATAAGCTCAGTTTTAGATTTTAATGCAGCGAGTATTTCGAGTTGATCATTGCCCAGATAGGTAGATTCCTCAATAAAAGCACCTTTTAAGATTGGTTTTTCGATCTTGTTGGTTTTTCTAAATTCAGTAATCAGTTTAGCAGGAATATTGGGTGATTCACAAATCATTACTGATGTGCCACCTTTCAACACTTCATACAAGTCCTCAAAATTTCTTTCGGAACGTTCCATTGCTTTTCTAAGCAATGTATTTTTCACAACTGTGAGCTTTATGTTGCGTTTAAAACAAAGACGACGTAGCGAATTTGTCTTTTCAACATTTAGATCGGAAATATCAGTAATATAGAAGTTATTGGCTAACTTAAGTTCTTCGGTTAAAGCTACAATAACCTGATCTTTTTCTTCTTTTTTCATATGCTTCAGATTATTTCCATATAATAATTTAAATTGCTGATTTTGTGTCGATCTGAATTCCAGGACTCATTGTCGTAGACATAAAAATGCTCTTAATATAAGTTCCCTTAGCAGATGATGGTTTTAATCTATTAATAGTTTGTAAAATCTCTTTTGCATTTTCAGCAATTTTATTACTGTCAAAAGATACTTTTGCAATACCCGCATGGATTATACCATATTTATCAACTTTAAAATCAATTTTACCAGCCTTAACCTCGCTAACTGCTTTTCCAATTTCCATAGTAACAGTACCGGATTTAGGGTTGGGCATTAATCCCCTGGGTCCAAGAATACGACCTAAAGCACCAACTTTAGGCATAACGCTTGGCATAGTAATTATCACATCAATATCAGTCCATCCTTCTTTGATTTTTGTGATATAGTCGTCAAGTCCGTAATAATCTGCACCGGCATTTTTTGCTTCTTCCTCTTTATCAGGGGTGCATAAAACAAGAACTCTAACTGTTTTACCGGTTCCGTGAGGTAATGTAACGATACCGCGCACCATTTGATCTGCCTTACGGGGATCCACACCTAACCGTACATCTATATCAACTGAAGCATCAAATTTGGTATAGGTAATTTTCTTTACCAATTCAGCAGCTTCTTCTAAGGAAACGACTTTGCTTTTGTCGACAAGTTTTAATGCCTCTTTTCTTTTCTTCGATATTTTTGCCATTGTTCAAAAGTTAAAATTTTCCATATTATACTGAAAAAGGTGGATTTCCCTGTATTGTTATTCCCATGCTGCGTGCAGTACCGGCAACCATCTTCATCGCTGATTCAATAGTAAATGCATTTAAATCTACCATTTTTGCTTCAGCAATAACCTGGACTTGATCCCATGATATGGAACCAACCTTATTCCTGTTGGGTTCAGGAGAGCCTTTTTGCTTTTTAATTGCTTCTAATAATTGTACTGCTACAGGAGGAGTTTTAATAATAAAATCAAAAGATTTATCCTTGTAAACTGTTATGATTACAGGAATAATTTTGCCGGCGCTTTCCTGGGTTCTTGCGTTGAACTGTTTGCAGAACTCCATAATATTCACACCTTTGGCACCTAATGCAGGACCTACCGGTGGTGAAGGATTTGCCGCACCTCCTTTGATTTGTAATTTAATGATTCCGCTTACTTCTTTTGCCATTTTTTAATCATTTTAGCATAGTAAAACATTCAATCGTTATTCTTTTTCAACCTGAACAAAAGCAAGTTCCAGAGGAGTTTTTCTACCGAAGATCTTAACCATCACCTTTAATTTTTTCTTCTCTTCGTTAACTTCTTCGATAACTCCGCTAAAACTGTTGAACGGTCCATCAATTACTCTTACGGATTCTCCGATAATAAATGGTTCGCTGATTTCTTCTCCTTTTTCTGAGAGTTCATCAACTTTACCTAAAATCCGGTTAACCTCTGAAGGTCTCATCGGGATAGGTTCACCTTTAGATCCTAAAAATCCTAATACTCCTGGAATGTTTTTTAATATATGAGCAATCTCACCAACCAGTAAAGCTTCGATCAGAACGTAACCAGGAAAAAAATTTCTTTCTTTGCTGATCTTTTTACCCTTTCTAACCAGATATACTTTTTCAGTTGGTATGAGTACCTGTGAAATATAGTCTTGAAGGTTCTGGTAATTGATCTCACTTTCAATTAATTCCTTAACCTTCTTTTCTTTTCCACTAATGGCCTTTACAACATACCATTTTTTAACTTGCTCACTCATAAATCATACTCCATTAGGAGACTACATAAAGTAACAGATATAACAACGATCTAATTATAACTAAAACAGGTTGTAAAACTGCTTTAGTAAAGTACTGAATGAAATATCCATCAGATATACTGCAATTGCAATGATAACGGAAGCGACGGATACAACAATCGCACTGTTTTGTAATTCGCTCCAGGTAGGCCAGGAGACTTTGTGCATCAATTCGTCGTAACTTTCTTTAATATATTGTTTTATCTTTTTCATAAAAGCTTTTATTAGCACGGGTGGTAGGAGTCGAACCCACAACCTACGGTTTTGGAGACCGCCACTCTACCAATTGAGCTACACCCGTTTAAATTCACATAACAAGCTTCGCAATGACTACATTGGCATCCCGATAGAATCGGGACGTCAATGCGACATTTTATAATTATTCAATAATCTCTGTAACCTGACCAGCGCCAACTGTTCTGCCGCCTTCGCGGATAGCAAAGCGTAATCCTTTGGACATTGCGATTTCAGAAATCAATTTTACTTCAATACTTAAGTTATCACCAGGCATAACCATTTCAATACCTGCCGGAAGCATACATTCACCGGTAACATCCGTGGTTCTAAAGTAGAACTGAGGACGATATTTATTATGGAATGGTGTATGACGGCCACCTTCTTCTTTTTTCAGGATATAGACCTCGGCTTTAAAATGTGTATGAGGTTTAACTGAACCAGGTTTTGCAATAACCATACCTCTGCAGATAGAATCTTTGTCAATACCTCTTAATAATAAACCTGCATTATCTCCGGCTTCTCCTCTGTCAAGAATTTTACGGAACATTTCAACACCGGTAACAACTGATTTCAGTTTTTCAGCACCTAAACCAAGAATTTCAACGGGGTCACCTGAATTAATAACACCAGTTTCAATTCTTCCAGTAGCAACTGTACCACGACCTGTAATTGAGAAAACATCTTCAACCGGCATTAAGAAATCTTTATCAATTTCGCGGGGAGGCAATGGAATATAACTATCGCAAGCGTCCATTAATTCATAAATTTTCTCCATCCACTTCGGTTCTTTATTCAAGCCACCTAATGCAGAGCCGCTGATAACCGGTGTATTTTCACCGTCGAAACCATAAAAGGTCAGACGATCTCTGATTTCCATTTCAACGATTTCCAAAAGTTCTTCATCATCAACAAGGTCAACCTTGTTCATGAATACAACAATTCTGGGAACACCAACCTGACGGGCTAATAAGATATGCTCGTTGGTTTGTGGCATAGGACCATCAGTTGCAGCAACAACCAGAATTGCGCCATCCATCTGAGCAGCACCCGTAACCATGTTCTTAATGTAGTCAGCGTGACCGGGACAGTCAACGTGAGCATAATGTCTTGCAGCAGTTGAATACTCAATATGAGCGGTATTGATTGTTATACCTCTTTCTTTTTCTTCAGGAGCATTATCAATTGAATCAAATGATCTCAATTCAGATAATCCTTTTTCTGCTAAACAGAATGTAATTGCAGCAGTAAGAGTAGTCTTACCGTGATCAATGTGACCTATTGTTCCAATGTTCACGTGTGGTTTGGAACGATCGAATTTTTCTTTTGCCATTTTATTAAAGTTTGTTAAGTGATTATAAAACTATTTTTAATTCTAAATATTCTTATAGAGCCATTGACGAGAATTGAACTCGTGACCCCTTCCTTACCAAGGAAGTGCTCTACCCCTGAGCTACAACGGCCAGTTTGAGCGGAAGACGGGGCTCGAACCCGCCACCTAAAGCTTGGAAGGCTTTCGCTCTA
>CAYXXU010000049.1:0-35939 GCA_964469155.1 uncultured Bacteroidales bacterium | reverse complement strand
TGCACCCTTTGCGTAAAACTTGGCGGTCTTTGCGGTAAAAAAAGAAATTAACCGCAAATCCGCCGCGGCGGACGCAAAGAAAAGAAACGCAAAGCACGCAAAGAGAACTTAGAAATGGAAAAAAAGGAAGAAAGGGGGGGCAGGGTTTCTTTGTGAACATTGTGCCTTCTTTGTGTTCCTTGTGGTTGAAAAAAGAAACTAACCACAAAGTGCACCAGGAAAATTACACAAAGGTCACAATGCTCAATATTCAAGTACTTTAGGCACTTAAGCTCACTCAAGGCACTCAAGGCACTTCCTGACAGTCTAAATGCCTATAGCCTAAAAGCCTCCCCACCAATGACCACTAATGACCATCAATGACAATAAATGACTATTAATGGTCATTAATGACTAAAACAGATTCTCCGTGTATCTTCGTGAACTCTGTGTCTCCGTGGTTTTTCTCTTCTCTCCGGCCTTCAAACCTTCTTTTCCCTTCTCAGAAACAGCAAATACATCGTCTTCTCCGACAACCCCCCGGTCAGCTTCACCAAAGCAAACACCACCATCATGCTCAGCAGCAGCCGAATCACAAATATTCCTACAAAAGAAGCTCCTAAAGAAACCATTAAGATAGTATCTTCTATCACACTATGGCAGAGTCCCATCAGCACCATGGCGTAGAGAATATCTTTTTTCGGGAAGGCGGGATTGTTTTTTACTTCATCAATGATCAGCGCCCCGCCGTACACCACCCCCAGGGTAAGCCCCACCAGCGCAATGGTGGTCACTTCCTTGCCTATGCCCAGCAGCCTCAGGAAAGGGTTGAGACCTCGGGTGATGACGTCGATCACACCAATCAGTTTCAGCAGCCGCAGCAGCAGCATCAGGCTGAATATAAAGCAGACAATCACCCCGTAGTTCTTCAGCTCGCCAAGGGCCCAAGATGCCAGCGAATTATCGGGAAGGGAAGCGGGCTTCCAGACGATTTGTGCCGTTTGTGTCTGCCATCCCAGGATATCATACAGGTGATAGATGAAAAGTCCAAAAATAAACCCGAAGCCGAAGCGTATCAGGAACATGGCCACCAGCCGTACCCCGGTTTTGCGGGCTATCTGCAGCTCTATGGGGAAAGTATGCGCCACCAGCATCATCATGCTGATCACCGTCACCTGGGCCACGGTCAGTTCCATACCGTTCGAAATGCTGATAAAAGCGATGATGCCGCCAAACAAATTGGTAATCATGCCGCTGGCCCACACCAGGCCCATTTCGCCCGGCAGTCCCACATATTTCATCACGGGATACAGCAGGTCGCCGATCACCGTAATGAACCCCGCCATCTGCAATAGTTTCACAATGATAGATATGGGTATCATGATACGAAACAGTATCAGCACCGTGCGCATCACATCTTTCAATAGCTGAAGGCTGAAGTCTTTAATATTTTTAAAGGGTTGATTCATTCGTATTATGATTCATTAGGCCCGACCTTTAGGTCGGGTATAATAGAATATGAATAACCGGGCTTTAGCCCAAAATAATTAATGTTCAATGTCAATCCTCTTATCATTGTGTGATTTCCTGTTGCAAAGATGGAGATTTTAGCAATGCGGTTTAATTGTCCTGAAATAAATTGTTCCATATTTGGACTAAAGTCCGGTATTTGTATGAAATGTTTTGCACGACCTAAAGGTCGTGCCTAGTTATACAAGGAAAAATTCAAGACGGGTAAAAATGATTTCGAACGACAATCTTTCACTAGGCCCGACCTTTAGGTCGGGTGTTAAATCACAAGAATGATCGGGCTTTAGCCCAAAATAAATAATTGAACAAAATGCACTGATTGTTGGGTTCAACGTTTGGACTAAAGTCCGGTAATTGTATGAATTGTTTTACACGACCTAAAGGTCGTGCCTAGTTATACAGGGTAATCTATGGATGATATTTCACCAGGCCCGGCCTTTAAACCATATGGCTTTTAGAAAAATGGTTCACTAGGCCCGGCCTTCAGGCCGGGTGTTAAATCACAACAAGGAACGGGCTTTAGCCCAAACTAATCAATGCTTAATATCAAACCCGTATCTTGCAATAAACTTATCGTATTCTTGTTGGAAGGTGTATTTCTGATGATGCTCTTCCTGATTGGCAATATATTCTCTGACAACTTGCAATTTATCGTCCCCAACACCCAAAGCCAGATATTCATCCTGCCATTCGAATTTTTCTTTCGTCAGATTGTTATGATTGATCCAATATGAAGATTCTCCTTTTAAGAGTTGCGCAATTTTTCCAATGCTCAAATCATCATTGAGAGAAACAAGGCAATGAACATGGTCTTTAAAACCATTGATAAAATCGACAAAGATCTTTTTCGTTCTCGCATTTTCACGAATATGTTCGTATACATTTGACCTGATATCCTCGGTCAAATAAGCGTTTCGATTCTTGGTCGACCAGACAAAATGAACGTAAACTTTTATAAATGACATGACCCATATTATTTTAGGCTAAAGCCTGATTATGAACGCAATTTTACAACGCCATAAATGGCGTTGCTAGTTATTTTGTCACCCTCTTACTGAACATAAATTGTCCCCCAAACTTACTAAAAAAAATGTTTTTCTATACAAACGGCTGCATTAATTTCAACAATGAATCTACCCACTCCGCCGATTTTATATATTTTTGTCATCCAAATCAAACAAACTATGCTAACAGAAGTTTTAAACGAAGAATATCTGCTGAAATCAATTCAGCGTGCTAAAGAACGCGGCATCATTCTGCCCACATTTGCTCAGATGCAAAACCCCGACCTGATACCGGATGTGGTAAAAGATAAACTGAAGAATATCGGCCTGTGGGATCTGCATCCTCTCAATTTGTTCCGCATCTCGTGGCGGAACGAACCCAAAGAATTCGGTGGCGGATTCGGTGGTGTCAATTATATCGAATTGCCCTCGCAACTCACCGGTGTCAAGACCCGCATCGTACTCATGCTGGGCAAATGGTTCCCTACAGGAGCCCATAAAGTAGGGGCTGCTTACGGTTGTCTGGTGCCGCGCATCATCAGCGGTCAGTTCGATCCCACCTATCACAAGGCCGTATGGCCCTCCACCGGAAACTATTGCCGTGGAGGCGCGTTCGATTCATACCTCATGGGTGTTACGGCTGTGGCCATTTTGCCTGAAGAAATGAGTCAGGAACGTTTCGCATGGTTGAAAGACATTGGTGCCGAAGTGATAGCCACTCCCGGCTGCGAATCGAACGTGAAAGAGATCTACGATGCCTGTTGGGACATCCGCCGCAACCGCAAAGATTGCATCATCTTCAACCAGTTCGAGGAATTCGGAAATCCTTGTTGGCATTATAAAGTAACCGGAACAGCCGCTCACGATCTGGCGGTTTCATTACACGGACGTCTGGCTGCCTACGTAAGTTCCACCGGCTCGGCGGGAACCATTGCCGCCGGCGATTACCTTCGCAAGAAATATCCCGCAATTAAAGTAGTGGCTTCCGAGGCCCTGCAATGTCCCACCTTGCTCAACAACGGCTTTGGCGCTCATCGCATCGAAGGCATTGGCGACAAGCATGTTCCCTGGGTACACAATGTAAAAAACACCGACGTGGTCACCGCCATAGATGATGAAGATTGCATGCGCCTGTTGCGACTGTTCAACGAGCCCGACGGAAAGAAATTCCTGAAGGATTCCGGCATAGCTCCCGAACTGGTCGATCAGCTTCACATGATTGGCATTTCAGGTATTGCCAATGTGTTGTCGGCCATCAAGACCGCTAAATACTTCGAAATGACCGGCGACGACATGATCATTTCTCTGGCCACCGACTCAGCCGATATGTACCAGTCGCGTGTAACGGAACTGGAAGCTGAAAAAGGCAAGTACAATCCGCTGCAGGCTGCTTTAGATTACGAAAAGTGCCTGCTGGGAACCCGCACCGACACCATGAAAGAATTGTCTTATACCGATAAAAAAGCCATACACAACCTGAAATATTATACCTGGGTAGAGCAACAAGGCAAGACCTTCGAAGAGATCAACCGCCTCTGGTATGATGAGAATTTCTGGAAACAGACCTTCTCACAGGTTACCTATTGGGACGATATGATAGAAGATTTTAACGACCGCACCGGAGTGTTGAAAAACCTGTAACTGATCATGTGTGAGATACTGAAAAATCCTTACTATAAAGAAGTTCCCGACTGGCTGAACCAGAAGACCGCTTTTGCCAACGACGACATTCTGAAGTTTCATCGTTCGCTCGATGGCTATGAAGCCACTAAGGTGCATACCCTGACCGGTCTGGCTAAAAAGCTGGGGATAAAATCGGTTTATGTCAAGGATGAGTCCACACGATTTGGGGTCAATGCTTTCAAACCTTTGGGGGCATCCTATTGCATCTATCGTTATTTGAAGGAACGTTGGGAGAAAGAATTTCAAACGGAGTTCTCTGTTTTCGATTTTAAGAAACCATTGAAGATGAGAGAATTGGGTACGTTTACCTTTTGTGCCGCTACCGATGGAAATCATGGACGTGCGGTCGCCTGGACAGCCCGCATGCTCCAACAAAAAGCCGTCATTTATATGCCTCTGGCTACAGCCGCTTCGCGCATTGAGAACATCAAAGCCGAAGGCGCCGAAGTAGTGCTGGTTGATGGTACCTTTGATGAATGTGTGCGCCGTGTCGATGCCGATGCCAAAGCCAACGGATGGGTCATCATTTCCGATACCGCTTATAGGGGGTATATGTATTACCCTCAGTATATTATGGCCGGATACTCCACCATCTTCCGCGAAATGGACAACATCATCAACATGCAGTTCCACAGCATGGCCGATATCGTCATACTGCAGGCCGGAGTGGGCGGACTGGCGGCCGCCGGCACCTGGTATTATACCAAAAAATACGGAAAGAAACGTCCGAAGATCATTTGCATGGAGCCTGTCAGGGCCGATGCCTTTATGGAATCTGTCAAGAATGGCAAACCTACTGAATCCAAACAGCCTTATGACTCTATCATGGCGGGCCTCAACTGTGGTGTTTCCTTGCTGGCGTGGGATTATATCTGCGAAGGCGTGAATTATATGATGACGGTCAGCGATCGCTATGCCGAACAGGCCATGCGGCAATATTACCATCCTGAGGGCAATGATCCTCAGATCATTTCCGGCGAATCGGGAGCCTCGGGCATGGCCGCAATGCTGGCTTTATTCGAAGGCGACAGGTTTGCCAAATATCGTGAAGAGATGGGAGTCAATGCAAAGACCTCAGTGTTGCTCATCAATTCGGAGGGGGATACCGACCCTGAGAACTTTAGGAAAGTAGTTAAATAACGAAAAACCAAGGGTTATGATTACATTCATTTTGAATGGAGAAACTATCTGCTACGAAGGTAATCCTGACAATACACTTTTATATTTCCTTCGCGAAGAAAAGGATATAACCTCCGTAAAGGACGGTTGCTCCTGCCAGGCCTATTGCGGTGCCTGCATGCTCGAGATCAACGGTGAAGCCAGGCTTTCTTGCACCACCAAAATGAGCAGGCTCAGCGATGCCGTGGTCACTACCATGGAAGGCGTTCCCGAAGCGGTGCGTGATGTGATTGCCAGGGCCTATGTGGAAAAAGGGGCGGTACAATGCGGATTTTGCACCCCGGGTTTCATCATGCGGACAAAAGTATTGTTTCAAAAGAATCCAACCCCAACCCGGGAAGAAATTGTCAAAGCTTTAAACATCAATCTGTGTCGCTGCACGGGTTATGTCAAGATCATTGACGCCATTGAGCTTGCCTGTCAGAAACTGAATGCAGGTGATGTCATTGAGTATACTGAGAAGCATGCAGCCGTAGGAACCTCCTTTCCCAAATATGAGGCTTACCAAACCGCCATTGCCACCCGCAAATTCGTTGCCGATCTCAAGTTCGAAGGTATGTTGTTTGGGGCATTGAAATTCAGTGATCATCCCCGTGCCACGATCATACAGATAGATTATTCCGAAGCCTTGCATCTGCCGGGTGTAATAAAAATTGTGACATCAAAAGATATTCCCGGAGATAAATATACCGGCCTCATCTATGCCGATTGGCCCCTCATGATCGCTGAAGGCGAGACTACACGTTACATTGGTGATGTTCTCTGTGCTGTGATAGCGGTTAATGAGAAGATAGCCCGTGAAGCGGTCTCAAGGATACATGTTGAATACAAGATCCTTACCCCGGTCACCGACCCGTATAAGGCTCTCGAAAACGATTCACCCCAGGTGCATCCCGGTCATGTCAACCTGTTGGATACCTGCATCGTGAAAAGGGGAGGAGATATCGACAAGGCGTTATACAACTCCGCTTTTACATCTTCCGGTTTTTACACAACCCAAAGAATTGAACACGCCTTTCTCGAACCTGAATCTGCAATAGGGGTTCCGGAAAAGGGTAAAATACATCTTTACAGCCAGGGGCAAGGCATTTACGTCGACAAGAAACAGATTCTGAAACTGCTCAATCTCCAACCTGATGAACTTCAGGTAACCCTGGTTCCTTGCGGCGGTGGTTTTGGCGGTAAAGAAGATATGACGGTGCAGGGACATGCCGCATTGTTTGCTTTACTCACCGACAGACCCGTAAAAGTGACACTGACCCGTGACGAATCCATACGCATGCACCCCAAACGTCATCCAGTCTTCATGGATATCACCGTTTCCTGCGACAAAAAAGGAATGTTGAAGGCTTTAAAATTGCGTGCGGTTGGCGATTCGGGTGCTTATGCCTCAGTGGGTACTAAGGTGATGGAAAGAGTAGCCGGCCATGCTACCGGGGCCTATCATGTGCCTGTGGTTGACATAGAATCAAAGACGGTTTATACCAACAATATTCCCAGTGGAGCCATGCGTGGCTTCGGAGCCAACCAGGTGGCGTTTGCTTTGGAAGGCTGCATAGATGATCTCTGCCGCCAGGGTGGCTATGACCGCTGGCAGTTCCGGTACAATAACGCTTTATGTGAAGGTAAAATGACAGCCACCGGACAAATACTGGAGCAGGGAGTAGGATTGAAGGCAACCTTGCTTGCTGTTAAAGATGAATTTTACAGATCCAAATTTGCCGGTATTGCCTGTGGCATTAAAAATTGTGGAGTGGGCAACGGCATGATAGATTTCAGTCATGCTGCCATAGTTGTAAAAAGCGAAACCGAAATGATCGTAAAGCATGGGTGGACCGATATGGGACAGGGAATCAATAATGTGGTCATTCAGATCATGTCTGAACAAACAGATATCCCACCAGAAATGATTAGCGTTGAGATAGATACGGAGGCCGGTTTGGAAACCGGAATGACAACGTCATCCAGAGCCACTGTCCTGCTGGGAAATGCAGTTATAGATGCTTGTGATAAACTGAATGAAAGCCTGAAAACTTCCAACATTAAAGAACTGTCGGGAAAAACCTACTCAGGATATTCCGAATGCAACTGGACCACAAAGCCCGGGGCAGATGTTGAAAAGATAGTCACTCACTTTGCCTATGGTTATGCTACCCAATTGGTAATTCTTGACGATACGGGTAAAATCATTAAGGTAGTAGCGGCTCATGATGCCGGTAAAATAATGAATAAAACACTTTTCGAAGGCCAGATAGAAGGGGCTGTGGTTATGGGATTAGGATATGCCCTGACAGAAGATCTCCCCATGCAGGATGGATACCTGAAAAGTACCAGGTTAAAAGATTGCCGATTGTTCAAGGCGAAAGATATTCCGCAGATTCAGGTAATAGGTGTAGAAGTTGCAGATGATTTTGGACCTTTCGGAGCTAAAGGTGTGGGAGAGATAGGATTGGTGCCGACTGCTGCTGCAATTGCCAATGCTTTAAACAATTACCATAAAGTAAGAAAATTTAATCTTCCATTAACATTTGAATTGTAATTAGGTGAGCAATTATTTCATAATTTTGTTTATTGCAAAATAATATTCTGATTGAGAAAGATTTTTACCTGTATTATTTTTTGTTTATTAACCCATGCTTTTTATTCAAATGCCTGGGCGCAGAATAATGTTGGAATAAATTCCACAGGTGCGAACCCTGACCCTTCTGCTGCTCTTGATGTGGATGCTAATGATAAAGGAATGTTAATTCCCCGTCTGACAAGTGTCCAGCGTTTGGCAATTGTAAATCCGGCAAATGGGTTGTTGGTTTATGATGTTGATCAAAAGTGTATTTATTTTTATGATGCTACTATTGTTTTCTGGACCTCGCTATGCACTGGAGTAGGTATTGTTGGCACCACGGGACCTACCGGAATGCAGGGTTTTCAGGGAATTCAGGGTGTTACAGGGCCTCAGGGGATCACTGGAGCTGTTGGCCCTACAGGTGCCCAGGGTAATGATGGAGCCACTGGTCCAACAGGTCCGGCAGGAGCCCAGGGTATTCAGGGAATTACAGGAATTATCGGACCAACAGGTTTGCAAGGCATACAAGGAACAACTGGATTACAAGGCCCGACCGGGCCACAGGGATTAATAGGCGTAACCGGACCACAAGGGATACAAGGTCCCACAGGCGCTCAAGGTATTCAGGGTATTACAGGTTTACAGGGAATTTCAGGAAGTATCGGCCCCACTGGTTCGCAAGGTATACAAGGAACAACAGGAATACAAGGCCCAACCGGACCCATAGGTCCTACAGGAGCTCAGGGAATGGATGGTATTACCGGCCCTCAAGGCCCCACAGGCGCTCAGGGTAATGATGGAGTAACCGGACCGCAAGGTATAACCGGCCCTCAAGGTCCCACTGGAGCCCAGGGAGTGGATGGTATTACTGGCCCTCCAGGCCCCACAGGCCCACAGGGTAATGATGGAGTAACCGGACCGCAAGGCATAACCGGCCCTCAAGGTCCTACAGGAGCCCAGGGAATGGATGGTATTACCGGCCCTCAAGGACCCACTGGAGCTCAGGGAATGGATGGTATTACCGGCCCTCAAGGCCCCACAGGCGCTCAGGGTAATGATGGAGTAACCGGACCGCAAGGTATAACCGGCCCTCAAGGTCCCACTGGAGCCCAGGGAGTGGATGGTATTACTGGCCCTCAAGGCCCCACAGGCCCACAAGGTAATGATGGAGTAACCGGACCGCAAGGCATAACCGGCCCTCAAGGTCCCGCCGGAGCCCAGGGTAATGATGGAGTAACCGGTTCGCAAGGTATAACCGGACCCATTGGTCCCACCGGAGCCCAGGGATTAGATGGAGTTACCGGCCCTCAAGGTCCTACTGGAGCCCAGGGAATAGATGGTATCACGGGCACTCAAGGCCCCACAGGCGCTGTGGGACCAATAGGTCAGACAGGACCTACCGGGCCACAAGGTATTCAGGGTATTACAGGTGACTTAGGCCCAACAGGTCCGACAGGTCCCACCGGTGACCATTATTGGACTGAATTGACAGGAACATACAATCCTTCTACTATTCCCTGTGGTGCAAACGGGACTGCCTGTAATACTCCATCGTACATTCAGGTGGGTACAGGTGCTGTTTCCCAGGCTTCGCCAAATTCACCTTACCGTGGTTTCTGGTCTGACGGAAGGATGCAATATCTTTATCTGGCATCCGAATTAACTGCTGCCGGTATGTTGTCGGGATCTTTTAATTCAATCGCTTTTAATGTATTGATAAAAAACAGTACCATTCCTTTCACAGGCTTTACAATAAAAATCGGATGCACTTCTGTGGGCTCACTTACTGGTTATATTGCAGGATTGACAACCGTATATTCCGGTGATTACAGCACTTCAACCGGATGGAATACGCATAATTTTTCTGTTTCTTATGATTGGGATGGATATTCTAATATTGTTGTTGAAACTTGTTTTGATAATGCTGGTTTTTCAAATGATGATTTTGTTCAAATGCTGGCTACAGGAGCCAATTTATCGTATTATGGCTATCAGGATGCCTACGCTGCCGGTACTTGTACTGCTATTCTTTCCTATACAGGAACAAATCCAAACAGGCCAAACATTAAATTAGGATATTGCCAGAGTTCTAATGCCGGCCCCCCGGTTACCGGCAATTATCTGACATACCCAGGAGGTCTGGTCATTGGAACCCCTTTTGGGGGATATCGTGGTCCCGGATCGATAAATGCACAGGCCGTATATGATGATGGTCTGCTACTGACCGATTATGTTTTTGATTCTTATTTTGATGGAAAAATCTCTCAAGGGGATTCTGCCAAACATTTTGGTTTTAAAATTGCCAAGCTGGATGAAATGATCAATTATGTGGAAGAGAACCGGCATTTGCCTTCCATCAAAGGTCGGGATGATTGGAATAAACAGGGGAATTTCTCATTGGGCGAATTAACGCAGCAGCTTTGGGAAACTGTTGAAATTCAATCACTGTATATTAAGGAACTGCATGAGCGGTTGACAAAGCTGGAAAATGAATTCGGACAGTATAAATCAGACAATGATAAATCTATAAATACTCCTGCATCAGCCAGGAGCCTTTTACCTGAAAATAATAATACCAACTTCAGCCATGATCCTTATAAGGATTTAATGGAATCAATTAATATTGTGAAAAATTCATATAAAATGAATGAATCACAGAAGCAAGAGATGATTACTAAACTGAAACTGGAATACGAAAAGAATCAACAATAACTGTTGTTTAAATATCCACTATTTTATTTTTTATAGCGTATTTTATCAGATCCACTGTACTTTTCAGTTCGAGTTTTTGCATAATATGATTTTTATGCGATTCAACCGTCCTAATGCTGATGAATAATTTGTCGGCAATTTCCTGATTACTCATTCCTCCGGCAAAGTATTTTAAAATTTCAATCTCACGGGCAGAAAGTTTGTCTTCGGCACGTTCAGGAAGACTGTCAGATGACTTGGCTTTCTGAACATAACTTTTTAAAATTACCTTTGAAATAGATTCACTATAATACTCATTGTTGTTAAAAACTGCATGAATGGCATCAATAATCTCTTTTCGGGTCGTATTTTTGGGTAAATAACCTTTTGCTCCGGCTTTGATGGCATTAAAAATAAAATCTTCACCTGTATACATTGAAAGTATCAGGACCTTTAAATGAGGATAGGTCTCCGAAAGCATTTTGGTGATTTCTAAACCGGATATTTCCGGTAATGAAATATCCATGACGATAATATCAGGATTTTGAAGTTTTAGCTTCTCCCGTAGTTCATTGTAACTTGCAGCTTCACTTATAATGTCAATATCTTCAGCATCATTCAGCAGTGCTTTTATTCCGTCCCTTACTATCTGATGATCATCCACCAGGATTATTTTTATCTTTTCCATTGCGGTAGTTATAAACAATTCATTGGTATTTTTACAATTACTTCAGTTCCTTTATTTATTTCGGAATTTACTTCAAAAGTCCCTCCAAGCATATTTACCCTTTCGCGCATATTGTAAATCCCGTTGCCCACATATTTATGAGTAGCTTCAAATTTAAATCCTTTTCCGTTATCAGCAATCGACAAAACGATAAAATTTTCAATTTTTAAAATATTTACAGAAATCAACGATGCTTCTGCATGTTTTACCGAATTGTTAATTGCTTCTTGAGTAATGCGATACAGATACATGCTACACTTTTCACTCAGTTTCGAATTTTCAAGGTTCTTATCTGCCTCAAAATCAATTTTCATACTGGTGTGCTCCTCAATTTCGTTGCAAAGTCGCTGTATGGCATTGACAATACCAAATTCATATAATCCGGCGGGCATCAAGTCGTATGAAATTCTGCGAATCTCGTCAATGGTTTTATTGAAGAGTCTTCGCAGGTCATCAAGTTTTTTCTGATTCTTGATATCTTCAACTTCAACACTTTCCAGTTTTAATTTTAATGCAATTAATGATTGCCCTAATCCATCGTGCAATTCGCGGGCAAGTCTTTGCCGTTCTAGCTCCTGACCATCTATCACCCATGAAAGGCGCATTAATCTCTCCTCCCTTAATTGCTTTTCAACCATCACCCTTTTTGTTATATTACGGATAACTAATGCTCTGATCATCCTGCCTTCATATTCGATGGCGCTTTCCTGCACTTCAACGAAAATTTTGGTGCCATCTTTTTTAATAACCTGAGTTTCGTAGGTCAAAGGTTTTAAAGGGATCTTTAAGCCCGACCCTATATGTCGTTCCTGAATGATCTTATATACATTCATTTTTAGGATTTCCTTTTCAGAATATCCTGTCATATTCGACATAGCCTGATTCGTCAGGATAGAATTTCCATTATCATGAAATATAATTCCGTCGAAAGTGGCCCTGTAAAAATGTTCCAACCTCTGTTCTCTTTCTTTAAATTCATCGGTTTGTTGTTTGATCTTTGCACTCATTGTATTGAACGACCTTGCCAACTCCTGAATATAACCATGTGAAGTTATTTTAACTGTTTTAAAAATATTCGTATCTCCAAATTCTTCTAGAGCAGAGATAAGCTCCTTAATTTTTTTTCTTATCCTACGAAATACAGTATAATTGTAAACAATCAGCAGGATAATTATTAAGGACAGAAATATCAGCACATAATGAATTAATGCCATAACCTTATGGAATTTTGTTTCAATTTGGAAGCAAATATATAACTTAGCGCCCAGAATCTAATTATTTTTTTTCGATGATACTTATTGCAGATAGCGGATCGACCAAAACCCACTGGAAATTATTAAGACCGGATAAAACGACCGAAAGCCATTATACAAAAGGTTTGAATCCTTACTTTGCAGGTGAAGAAACTTTTTTTAAAGTTCTGGAAAATGATTTGCCGGTTAGTAAGCAAGAAGTAAACAGTCTGTATTTTTATGGCTCAGGTTGTGGCGCAGAAAAGAATATTTTGTTGGTTAAACAATTTCTTGAAAAGTACTTTCCGAATGCGGATATTTTTGTTTACGGCGATCTGTTTGGTGCTGCAAGGGCTTTATTGGGAAAGAAACCAGGTATAGTATGTATTTTGGGAACGGGTTCAGTTTCCTGCGTTTATGATGGTGAAAAGATCTCTGACGGGGTTCCATCGCTGGGTTTTATTCTGGGTGATGATGCAGGGGGAGTTACCTTGGGAAAAGAACTGCTTCGGGCCTTTTTCTATCGGAAATTTCCTGCGGATCTATCGGTCGCTTTTGAAGAAAAGTTTTCGATTACACGTGATGAATTGCTTACAAGGATATATCATAGTCCTGCCCCCAATGCATACCTTGCCACATTTACTTCATTTCTGAAGCACAATTATAACCATCCGTTTTTGCACGATTTGGTTAGCCGATGTTTCAGGAGTTTTTTTACTGACCATATCCTGGTTTATACCAATCATCAAAATTTGCCTTTGGTTTTTACCGGTTCTGTTTCTTCAAACCTGAAAGATATTTTGCATGAAGTAGCCGCAGAATTTGGTCTTACCATTCACAAGATCATGAAAGAACCCATGGAAGGGTTGGTGGAGTTTCACAGCCATGAGTTGGATTAATTAGTACAGAATCAGTTTACTTACAAAAATTTCTTTACCCGAACGCAGGGTGACAAAATATATTCCTTTTGCGTAAGCAGATAAGTCAATGTCAACAGAGTTTTTTCCGGGTTTCGATTTCAGATCGAGTAAGTAAATGTTTTGCCCATAAACATCTGTAAGAATAAGTTTGCGGCTGTTGGTCTGACTTTCGTTCCAGCTAATGGTAACCTTACTGTGGGCAGGATTGGGGCGAATGAGGATATTTGATTGGGATGTGTTTTCTGTTATTCCCACCGTATAAATGTCCACAGTGTCCTGTGTAATATCGGTTCCGCAGGCATTGCTGACAGTAAGCGTGATAATGAAACTACCATTTGACGCGTAAGTGTGGGAAGGATTTTGTTGAGTTGAGGGAGATGTACCGTCACCAAAATCCCATAAATAACCGCTTCCATGTAACGATAGATTTGTTAAGCTAATGGTAGAGTTGTTTTCCGTAAAACTAAAATCAGCGACCGGATTGGAAGTATTTACTGTAATTTCAACAGGAGAGCGGAGGCTTCGGCAGGTATTTCCTTTGATCTTCCAATTGTAGAAATAATAATAATAGGCAGGATTACCATAACTATTGCCAATAATACTTACTTTTCCCTGGATATCATAAGGGTAAGACGCTCCTGTGCTATTCCTGTAGAGGTTATAAATAGGACCAGCTCCCACTAATCTGTAGTTTGAACCCGCCGAAACAAACCAATTCAGGCTTAGTGTGGTTTTTCCGGCTGCGAGGTAGAGAGTAGTGTCATAAACTGTATAGGCAGGTGTTTTTAACAGAATGGTTCTGTTGCCTGAAGTTTTTGCATAAACATCAACCGATTGCAGAGTGATATCATCCAGGCAATTGAAAATAAGGTAATGATCTGTGGAGCCGTTATAAAATGCTCCTGAACCAATTAGTGTATCTGTTGCTCCGGTAGCAAAGGCCTCTGCAACCTCCGACTCAACGTAATACTGGGCAGAGGTGTTGATTACCGGAGTAGTAAAGGTGTCACCAACGTATAACAGGTTGCCGGCTACAGGCAGGTCATACCAGTTCAGTGTGCCTGTTGCCTGGGCTGTAATTGCTATAGAAGCGGGCTGACATATTTCATAATTTGTGGCAATGGGTGCATAAGGTCGTTGGTTGCTGATGTAACTGAGCCGGGTAAAAGTATTATTTCCAAAAGTGTTTTGCGCTGTCAGAGAGACGTCAAAATATCCATTGGTGGTATAGTAGTGATAAGGGTTCTGCGCGATGGAAGTGGCACCATCTCCAAACTTCCAGAGGAAGGCGGTGGGTGTATTGGTGGAAAGATCAGTAAATTGAACCAAACCATCGCAGGTACTTTCCTGATCTGCTGTGAAGCCTGCTACCGGTGCCTGCCCACCTGATGTACAATTGAAATCAATGGAAAAACCACGTCCTGTGCTGTATCCGTCAGAATAAAAATACAGGGTAACTGTATCGTTGCTGCTGGTGAAATTCGTTGGTGGCAAATGCCCCGGTAGGCTACAGAATTTTCCTAAAAGATGGGCAGGTTTTAAGGAACCATCATAAATTTCCAGATAATCATAATTGCAATAATTCGAATCACCCATTTCCACATCGAAATCGGTGAAATGCAGCAGGAAATTATCGGCAGCAGCATGGGTAAGTAAAATAGTATCGTTGCTGTTCGGCAAGTACATTCCATTTCCTCCATTATCAAACAGGGTGCCCTGACAGGCATTAACAATGGTAAAATGGTTCTGAACGGCCGTATAGATGCATGGCTGGGCAATGCTGATAGAATCGGTGTAAGTCTTAATATTCGTGCCATCAGTAAGGGTGAGCGTAATTATTTTGGTTCCCGGAGAGTTGTAAACTATTGTGAACGGACCTGAGGTGGTAGCCGTGGCAGGAGCGGCATCGGCTCCAAAGTCCCAGTTGCAGGAAGTGATATTACCGGCCGAAGCATTTGAAATGGATATATCTTCGCCCACACAATTGTAGAGGTACGTGATATTGAATTTTGCCTTCAGACATTGGGATGTTAAAGGGATATTGGCCACATAAGGTTTGTAATTGTGTTTCGAAAGGGTGAACACAACCTGTGAGCCATCAATGGGCGGAAAATGCAATGTGGCAGCGCCCGCAACCAGAGTAGCGCTGCTTACGAGTTCTCCGTCGATTACCAGGGTAGCCAATGCATCGGTGCAAGAGGATGTATACACAGAAAAGGTGGTGTCGCCGCAGTTGAGTGAACTCTGATGGGTGGGGTTAATTATGGCGGGGTAAGCCGTCCATATCTTCATAGCGGGATCGCCGAAATAATGGTAGATTTCGTTGGTATAACTATTGTCGCCCCAGGTTTGCAACATACGCAGCAATCCCTGGTTCATCACATCGCCCATAGTGTAAATGGGCAAATGTACCTGAGGTGTTCCCGCCGGAAGGTCGCCGTTTCCCGAAAGGTTGGGTATCAATCCCGGAGAGGCCCAAATGGCATCGAACATACCTTCGATGAGCCCGTCGTTGAAGCCGCTGTAGCTATAATAAGCCGCGCCGAACACCCCCACGGCTCCGCCATTGGTTTTACGGAGGAACTTCTCGGCAAAGCATTCCGGTAGCTGAAATTCGCCTGTATGACAGTTGATGCTGAATACCACAGGCAACCGGTTGCCGTTGTTCAACAGATCAATATCGCTGATGATAAATTGGGGATAGCCCCAACCGCTGCCTCCAACGAAACCATGGTCGCGGTGAGCCAGAAAAAGATCGCCGCTGGCTGAGTTGAGCTGGCTGACAATATCTGTTTTGCTGCCGTTCCATAAAAAACCGGGACGCAGCAGGTCGTTGGACAGGGGTTCGGAATTGGCATAGAAACCGTCGTTGTAATAAACCGGGTTGGCCGAATCGCGGGCCTTATAAACCCTCGAAATATTATATCCGAGATTGGTCAGATAGTTTCTGATCTCTTCCATGGTCATCACAAAGCGGCGATCTTCATATCCATTGTAATCGTCATCCTGAAAGAAAGCACTTCCGATTCCATTGTTATAAAACCCGGGGATCAAGGGCGGGTTTTTTTCGTAAGAGATGATCTTGTTTACCACCAGCATGGCCTGGGCTGCCGAAGACACTGAAATACGTCCGAATGCCATATCCGCAACATAATCATTGGTGCCATCCATACAGGCATAGTAAAGGTCAGTGGCAAAATTATCATGATAAACAGGGTCCTGATGTATTTCGCCAGGCACCTTATCGTGATCGCCTAAAATGACGAAGTAATCGGGCCGGGGGTTGTAAGTTTGGTAAAGACTGTGCAGCTCCGACTTTATCTGGGCGCAGGTCCAGTTGGAGCGGGATACGATCTGTACGGAATATCCCAACTGGCTTTTCCACTGGGCCAGGCTGTCGGCGGCTTCGAGATAATCGTTGTGGGTGATGATGATATAATCTTTGGTGATAGGATTGGGAACTGTTTTCAGGGATTTCTCTGAATTCAGCATTTCAGTTTTCAACGAAGCGGCATTGAGCACTACGTTTTGAAGCCTTTGAAGAAAACCGGGCGAAACATTTTCTTTTCGTGAAATAAATCCTCCCTGTCCGCTGAAACTTATCCCGAAATTGAGTTGGTCATATATCCTTACCTTTTGTTTTTTAGGATTGTATTGGATGGGACAAAGCTGTATGAGCGCAATAGAGAGTCCTTTTACCTTTACGATCTTCACTATGCTGACCGCCTGTGAGGGATACCAGTCATTGGTTTGATAAAATGCAGAATCTATGATGAATTCCGGTTCCGGATCTCCTACACGGTCGGTGGCAGGGAGCAAGGCAGGGTAAACGATGCCTGAAGGCGATTCGTGAGTAAGGCATTTTTTCATTCGTATCTTTGCCGGCGCACCCTCGGGTATCAGAACCAGTTCGTAACGAACCGGAAGGGCGGGTTTGCCGACATCGTGCAAAAAACTGAAATATTTGTAGGCGTATTGCAGCAGATCATGTTGCTTGTATTGAATGAACTTGGTGTTTACTCCTGAAAACGAATAATTGACGGTGACTCCATTGCTGCCTTTATCATTTATATTGCGCTTCACCTGAGCCGGCAACGTAAGAATGACAAATAAAAGCAGTAGCGTGGATAGGAGTTTTTTCATTGCAATTGGGTCAGACAAATTTACGAAAGTTTCAGTGATAATTTGATTGCCACCTTCATTTGGTGTTTCACAATACCTTATTTCTTCATTCCGTTAAACCTTAGTAATATAGAATATACGCTTTTTCGACCTTATTACCTTATTCTTCAATAATAAGCTAATATGGTTTTTATCAGGGAGGAATAATGTTTTACTAAGGTTTTGAGAGGAAATTAAGGTTTCTCTAAAGTTATATCTGCAATGTAAGGCATCTTCTAATAACAAATTGAGTAACTTTGTAAGAACTATATCAAATTAATTTACACAGAGAAATTAGTTTTTCCATGAAAAGAAATAATCTTTTGATTTTAACCCTAATCGCTTTACTTATGACTGCCTGCCATCAAAAAACCAATATTGACCTGCTGCTCACGGGCGGGAAAATTTATACTGTCGACAGCAGTTTCAGCGTGGCAGAGGCTATGGCTGTGGATGATGGTAAGATTCTGATGACAGGCACCGATGCCGAACTGAAGAAACTGTATAACGCTCAGACGGAGGTATACCTGAATGGCGATTGTGTGTATCCGGGTTTTATCGATGCCCATTGCCATTTCTACGGTCTGGCGCTGATGATGCAGCAGGCCGATCTGTTTGGAGCCACATCCTTCGAAAACATAATTGAACGACTTAAAGTTCATAACTCTATCCACAAATCGGCGTGGCTGCTGGGCCGGGGCTGGGATCAGAACCTGTGGGCGGTGAAAGCGTTTCCCGACAATACGTTGCTGAATTCAAATTTCCCGGATGTGCCCGTTTTGCTGACCCGGGTGGACGGACATGCCGTGATTGCCAACGATAAGGCCCTGCAAATTGCCGGCATCACGGCTCAAACCAAAATCGATGGGGGAGAAGTGCTGCTGAAAAACGGCAAACCCACGGGCGTATTGCTCGATAAAGCGGCCGATGTGATCAAAGAAATGGTGCCCAAACCTCAGGGCGATGAACTCGAAATGATATTGAAGGATGCCGAAAAGGCTTGCCTTGCGGCGGGACTGACCACAGTGGCCGATGCCGGACTGGAGAAAAAGATGGTGCTGTTGTTCGACAAAATGCATCACAGCGGGAGCCTGAAGCTGAGGATATATGCCATGCTCGATCCATCGGACGAGAATATTACCTATTTCGTAAAGAAAGGTGTCTACGAAACCCCGCGCCTTCATGTCTGCTCCATAAAACTTTATGCCGATGGCGCCCTGGGCTCACGGGGCGGATGCCTGCTGAAACCATACAGCGACGATCCCGGCAACTGTGGCATTATTGTAGAAACGCCGGAGAAATTGTTGGATATTATGGCCATAGCCTGGCAATACGGTTACCAGGTGAACACCCATGCCATTGGCGATTCGGCCAACCGCATGATGCTTGACCTGTATGCACAGTTTCTGAAACAGCCCAACGACCGCCGCTGGCGCATAGAACATTGTCAGTGTGTTGACCCTAATTATTTTGTAAAGTTTCAGCAATATTCCATAATTCCTTCGGTGCAGCCTACCCATGCCACATCGGATATGTACTGGGCCGGCGAAAGATTAGGACCGGAACGTGTTAAGTTTGCCTATGCTTATAAAACCTTGCTGCAACAAAACGGATGGATTGCATTCGGCACAGATTTTCCCATCGAAAAGGTTGACCCGATGCTGACCTTCTATGCGGCCGTTTTCCGAAAAGACGTGAAAGGATTCCCCGAAGGTGGTTTCCAAATGGAAAATGCTGTGTACCGTGATGAAGCCCTGAAAGCTATGACCATCTGGGCGGCCCGTGCCTGTTTCGAAGAAAAGATAAAAGGCAGCCTCGAAGCCGGAAAATACGCCGATTTTGTGATATTGGATAAAGATATTATGAAAGCAAGCGAAAAAGAACTCCTAAGCACCCGAGTGTTGGAAACCTGGATCAACGGCGAAAGAGTGTCTGGCAACAGGGGAGGAGGGCAGTAGGAAGTGTGGAGTTGGGAGTTGGAATGTCATTCATAGTCATTAATGGTCATTGATAGCCATTAGTTGTCATTTATTTCATAAGGGGGGGCAAGTGGAAGAGGACCACCAAGTCCACTCGGATGACGAACCGAACTTCAAAACAGATAACATGGTTTGACAGCCGTTTCATTTTTCCCGCTGATCTCGCTGTTGGGTGTTGCATGTTCTGCCGGCAAAGGTTTACAAAGTGCCAAAATCAGTCGGAATGAACCTGCGCAGTTGCACAATTGACTTCCGATCAATCGGAACGAACCTGTGCAGTTGCACAATCGACTTCCGATCAGTCGGAACGAACCTGTGCAGTTGCACAATTGACTTCCGATCAATCGGAACGAAGCTGTGCAGTTGCACAATTGGCTTCCGATCAATCGGAACGAACCTGTGCAGTTGCACAATTGACTTCCGATCAATCGGAACGAACCTGTGCAGTTGCACATATGGCTTCCGATGAGTCGGAACGAAGCTGTGCAGTTGCACAATTGACTTCCGATGAGTCGGAACGAACCTGTGCAGTTGCACAATCGACTTCCGATCAGTCAAAACGAAGCTGTGCAGTTGCACAATTGACTTCCGATCAATCGGAACGAACCTGTGCAGTTGCACAATCGACTTCCGATCAGTCGGAATGAACCTGCAAAGGTTTGCAGATGGGTTCCTATTTTTTGGCAGTCGTCGGTTGGCAATAGTGTAAATCTAAAACCATAAATCTAAAATCTGAAATCTAAAATCTGAATTATTTCTGATCCCCCACCAGCTTATCCTGCTTAAACATCAGCACTTTTTCCACCAGGCCGTCTTCTTTATACCAGGTTTCTGTGCCGTCTTTTTGATTTTTCAGGTAATGCACCTCGCGTTTCAGGCGGCCGTTCCAATAATAGCCTTTCAGAATGCCTGTGCCCTTCACAAAATTGCCTTCGCCCACCAGCAGGCCTTTATCGTTGTAATATTCCCATTTGCCGTCCCAAAGGCCCATATAGTAACCGCCTTTGGTCTTGACCTGTTTGCCCGGGAAATATTCCACAAAGGTCCCGTTCAGGGTATCGTTCTTATAATTCTGTTCAATTTGTATTTCTCCGTTTTCGAAGTACAGGGTGCTTTTACCATTCTGCCGATTATTACTGTAATATCCCTCGCTCTCGTAATTGCCGTTATAGAACCAACGGGTCATTTTCCCTTCGATATTGCCGGCCACGTAGGTACATTCCATCATCTTTTTGCTATCCTGAAAATACCATACCGAAGGTCCGTCAAGTACCCCTTTTTTATAGGTAAGTTCTTGCTTTAGATTTCCATTCGGATAGTATTCCTTTCGGATATCCTTGCAGGAAGTGAAGAAGAAGGTGAGGATAAGAAGAAATAATGAATAATGAATAATGAATGTCGAATGATGAAGTTTTAGGACTGAAGACCGAAGACCGAAGACCGAAGTAAGACTGAGGCTCATATGTCTTAAATTGATGGTAAAATGGTTAAATTGTTCTATTGCTAAATTGTTAAATGGCTTGTTTGCCTTCTGCAACGATAATTACAATAAATGACTATCAATGACAACTATTGACAAATTATGACAATTAATGACTATAAATGACTACTAATGACTACTAATGACAACAAATGAGAATCCATTATCTTCAGGCAACTCTCAGCAGCGAGCGGTCCGTCTTGCTGATCTTTTCCTCAGCCATTTTCAGGGTGATATGCAGGTCGGCGGTATCGTTGTTTGAGGGCATTTCGAACATGGCGTCGTTCATGATGATCTCCATAATGGTGCGCAGTCCGCGTGCTCCCAGTTTGTATTCAATAGATTTTTGCACTATCAGGTCGAGCACAGCCTCGTCGAAGGTCAGTTTTATCTTATCCATTTCGAACAGTTTAACATACTGTTTCGTAAGGGCATTTTTGGGTTCCGTCAGAATTCGTTTCAGGGTTTCGGCATCCAGAGGGTTCAGATACGAGATGATAGGCAAACGTCCTACCAATTCAGGTATCAGCCCGTAACTCTTCAGGTCTTGGGGAGCCACATATTGTATCAGGTTTTCCTTATCAATGGCATCTTTGGCCGACGAAGCCGAATAACCTATCATATTGGTCTGCATGCGCGAACCTATCTTTTTGTCAATGCCGTCGAAAGCGCCTCCGCAGATAAACAGAATATTTTCGGTATTCACCTGTATCATGCGTTGTTCCGGATGCTTCCGTCCGCCTTGCGGAGCCACATTCACCACCGAACCTTCCAACAGTTTCAGCATGGCCTGTTGCACGCCTTCGCCTGAAACATCGCGGGTAATGGAAGGGTTGTCGCTCTTGCGTGCTATCTTATCGATCTCGTCAATAAAAACAATTCCTTGCTCGGCCGCTTCCACATTATAATCGGCCACCTGAAGCAGGCGGGTCAGCACGCTTTCCACATCTTCGCCCACATATCCGGCTTCGGTCAGCACTGTGGCATCGGCAATGCAGAAAGGCACATGAAGCATTTTTGCAATACTGCGGGCCAGCAGGGTTTTGCCTGTGCCGGTTTCGCCCACCAGAATGATGTTCGATTTTTCTATCTCCACCTCATCGGCAGCCTGTTTGTTCTTTTTCTGTTTGATTCGTTTGTAATGATTGTAAACGGCAACTGCCAAAACTTTCTTGGCATCGTCCTGCCCAATCACATACTGATCAAGATACCGCTTGATTTCGGCGGGTTTCAGCAATTCGAACTTCTTTTGGTCCTTGGGCTTGTTGAGCATCCCGAATTCTTCTTTCAGAATGATCTGAGCCTGTTCCACACAGCTTTCGCAAATGTGAGCTTCCAAACCAGCAATAAGCAAACCTACTTCAGCTCTTTTCTTTCCGCAGAACGAACACTTTTCCTGATCTTTTGCCATCTTCTATTTCTTCACTTTTTGCAGCACTTCGTCAATCATGCCGTATTTTTTTGCTTCTTCCGAAGTCATCCAGTAATCGCGGTCGGCATCTTTCCAAACCTTATCATACGTTTGCCCCGAATGTTCGGCGATGATCTCATAAAGTTCTTTTTTTAGCTTCTGTATCTCTCTGGCAGTAATCTCTATATCTGAGGCCTGCCCTTCGGCTCCTCCCATAGGCTGATGAATCAGAATGCGCGAATGTTTCAGGGCGGTACGTTTTCCGTTTGCACCGGCACACAGAATAATAGCGCCCATCGAAGCTGCCATACCTGTACAGATAGTTGCTACATCCGAAGCAATATACTGCATCGTATCGTAAATACCCAGCCCTGCATACACCGAACCGCCCGGTGTGTTCAGATAGATCTGAATATCTTTTTTGGCATCCGTCGATTCCAAAAACAGCAATTGTGCCTGAATGATGTTGGCGATATAATCGTCAATAGGGGTTCCCAGGAAAATGATGCGGTCCATCATCAAACGCGAAAAAACATCTACCTCGCGGAAGTTAACCTGGCGTTCCTCGATTATGGTTCTTGTCATATCTCGGGTAGCACTGTCATACTGATCCAGCCGTGCACTGCTGATACCCATGTGCTTTACAGCATATTTGCGAAATTCTTTTCCGTTATCCATTGTTTAAATATTTTGTGTGGAAATTGATTTAATAAAACCTTCGTAAGTGGTCTCTATCTCTTTGGTTGAAATTTTTGTCTTAAAGAATGTCATCAGTTTATCCTCATGAAGCCTATCTCTGATTTCTTTTACCTCTTTCTCGTTTTTCAGATATGATTCTGCTATCTGATCCAGAATCTTGTCAGTTGCTTGTTTGTCATTGTCAAAAACCGGTTCGTCATCATGTTCATGCTCGTGCTCATGCTCGTGGTCGTGGTCGTGGTCATGATCATGCTCGTGGTCATGATCGTGTTCATGGTCGTGGTCAGATGGAACGGTTTTAATACTTTGCGCGAAATAACCTTTGATAAAGTTTTTCACATCATTGTCGTTCACATCCAGGCCGAATTCCTTAACAATTTTGTTTTCTATCAATTGCCATTTGAGTTGTGGTTTATAGCTTTCGTACTCAGCATCTATGTTCTCAGGTGTAAGGTTTCCTTCTTCCTGATTCTTTAGCAAATAACGCTTCATAAAATTGTCAGGCATCTCAAAATCATGAGCCTCCATAAGTTTTTTTGTAACATCGTTCATAAATTTGCGTTCTGATTCTTTAGCAAATTCAATTTCCGAACCTGCACGTACCGCTTCCCTTAGTTGTTCTTCCGTTTCAATAATCATATTGGGGTAAACCTTGCGGAAAAGTTCTTCGTTCATCTCGGCCAGGCCGGTGCGGGTGATCTTCTTTACCAAAAAGCTGTATTTTGATGTGGCTTCCGCCAGTTGTTCTTTCTTAACGCCCATAAAATAGGCTTCTTCGTATTCGCTGCGGGCAATCTCCTTAGGTTGAAGAGCTATTGTTTCATTCACCTTTACACCCATAAGTTTCTTTTTAACGGCTTCATCTTTCAATTGCTCCAGATAAACATGTACATCATTTTTACCTTCTTCGGCAATTGCGTTGCCTTCTTCATCCAGTTTGATAAACTGCCCTGTAACCATATCGCCATCCTCAACGGTATCGACATCTTCAATGGGTCCATTACGCTTACGCATTTCCATGATAAACTTATCTACCATCTCATCCGTAACTTTTATCTTATAATAATCAACCTTTATCTGGTCCGAAATGTTCAGTTTAAATTCAGGAATCATGGCAATGTCGAAACAAAAAATATAATTGGTTTCTTTGTCAAGGTCGATGCTTTGGTTAATGTCATCGCTGGGCATAGGATGGGCCATCACATTGATATTGTTTTCCTGAAGATAACTGTATAAGGCCTCGCTGTATTCTTTGTTAAGTACATCAACCATCAAAGCTTTGCCATACATCTTTTTAACCAGCCCAAAAGGTACTTTTCCGGGACGGAATCCCGGCATATTGGCTTTATGTTGATATTCCTTCAGTTGTGTGTTTACTTTTTCCTGATAGTCGGCCGGCTCCAGTTCAATCTTTATCGTAGCTGTTAAATTGCCGGTGTTTTCTTTTGTAATTTGCATTTCTAAAATTGATTTTTTTGAATTACTCCTTTTGTTGCTAAATGGATCAGCATAGGATTTAATGAAAATAATGAAACCTGAGTTAGTTAGTATCTACTCTTGTGTGCGGATGAAGGGACTCGAACCCCCACGCCTCTCGGCACCAGATCCTAAGTCTGGCGCGGCTACCAATTACGCCACATCCGCATTTTGTTAATTAAAAAAGAACGACAAAATGGTTAGCTTTTCAGGCTTGTTTAAATTCGGCTGCAAAGATACGATATTTTGGAATTAATCAAATACTATTCACAATATAAAATACCTGAAAAACAAGAATCGGAAGCATTAAATAATTAAGCTATTTTTGCAGCGTAAAACCAGCCTGATGTTCTATCTTATCTTTGCCATCATAACCTCTTCCATCATTTTTGTTATCTTTAAAATGTTCAGCACATTTAAGATAGACGTTTTTCAGGCTATTACAGTGAATTATATTGTGGCTTCCCTGTTGGGATATTTTTCTTCTCCTGCACGCATCACTTTTCCGCAAACTCTTTCAGCCGGCTGGTTTCCTTATGCAGTAATTTCCGGACTATTTCTAATAGCTACTTTTTACATCTACGGCATATCCACCCAAAAAGTCGGTATTGCCATCACCAGTGTTTCAGGAAAAATGTCAGTAGTTATTCCTGTATCGGTTGGTTTTTTATGGTTCAAGGAAGATTTTAACTGGATGAGGATTACAGGTATCATATTGGCTATGGCGGCCTTTTATTTCACTTTACTGCGCTCCGACAGCCAGAAAGCTGAAGGCCGCTATCTTATCCTTCCCATTTTGTTGTTTTTTGGAAACGGGTTTAACGACAGTATTTTTAAGGTATCACAGGAACTTTACATTAAAGGAGAATACATCAACTTTCTGACAGTGGCTTTTTCGGTCTCGCTGCTGGTCGGCTTAATTGTTTTGATCTCCCGAACCTTAATGACCAAATCGAAGATATTGCTGAGGAATATTCTTGCAGGCATAATTTTGGGGCTTTTCAATTGGTTTTCCACCTATTTTTTCCTGGTCGGACTGAGCCATTTCGATCTGTCGGTATTCATCCCCGTTTTCAATGTCGCCATTGTGACTATTGCTGCCATTATAGGGTATTTATTCTACAAAGAAAAACTTTCGGCAATAAATATTATAGGAATAGCGCTGGCCATTGTTTCTATTGTTCTGATTGCGGGAGTCGGTAGATTTTAGTCATTGATGGTCATTAGTTGTCATTCATGGTCATTAATAGTTTTTGAAAAGCAATGGTTGAGGATTTTCTTTCCATTCATCCAATTATCCACAACGCTAGCAATAGAACAATAGAACAATTCAACAATTGCAATAAGAAAAACCTGACTTCAGAAGGATTGATTAATACAACATGTATTTCTTACTGTTGGTTTTCCAGCCGGCTTTATATTCGGCATCCACAAAAAATATCTTCAGGTCGGCTTTGTATTCGGCATCTTCGAAATAGATCTTTTTGAAGGCTCTGTATTCAGCATCCACAAAAAACCATTTGCCCTGGTTGCCGTCGGCTTTGTATTCAGCATCTTCTTTATATACCAACAGGTCGGCATTGTATTCTGCCTCCACCACATACACTTTAATTTCGGCTTTATATTCGGCGTCTTCCGAATAGATCTTTTGGGCAGAAACACTACCTGAACCAATAAAAACTGCTATTAGAGCGGAAATGAATAAAAACTTTTTCATAATGATAAATTTGTCTGTGGAAAAAGCCTGTCAAAAATCATTCCGGATTTAGAATGTGATTTACTTTATCAAACGAAACATCTTATGCCAGCGGATACGATCGAACAGTCCTTTATTCTGCCTGATATTCAATATTTGTTTGTTATCAGGGTTAGTTGGCTCAATGGATAACCAGACAAAAACAGCCCGGCCCACAATATGGTCGAGGGGAACAAAACCCCAGAAACGTGAGTCGGCCGAATTGTGACGGTTGTCGCCCATCATCCAGTAATAATCGAGCTTAAAGGTGTATTGTTTGGCTTCAGCACCATTGATTAGCACCTTGCCATCTTTGATCTTTAGGTCGTTGTGCTCATAAATCTCGATGCAACGCTGATAAATGCTGATATTGCTTATACTGATAGGAATGGTAACACCTGCTTTGGGTATCCAGATAGGCCCGTAATTGTCCTCGTTCCATTTGTAGTTCGAATCGAAGGGAAAAGTATAATAAGCCCAAGCTCCCTTGGGATATATAATCTTTTCAACCTTTTTTACATTGATCAGTTTCCTGACATTTTCAGCAGTTTCGTTTGTCAATGTAATAATGTATTTGTCGTAATCCACCTGTTCAATGTTTTCGGTGACATCGAATTTATCAAGCATTTTGGGTGATACCGGGCTTGAATCAGTCTGAACCAGGTATTTGAATTCTTTGATGCCTACTTCAGGAAGTGCCTTCCCGTTTATGTATACGATCTGCTGTTTAATCTCCAGACTATCGCCGGGGATAGCTATGCACCGTTTTATATAGTTTTCGCGCTTGTCTACAGGACGGGCAACTATCTCACCAAACTCATGTTTGTTCCGCCACACTTCCTTGTGACCTACTTCGCGCACTATCGAATAATAACTGCGGTTTTGCATGTTTAAAGCAACCGTGTCGCCATCAGGATAATTAAATACCACCACATCATTGTTCTTTATTTTAACAAAACCAGGGAAGCGGTAATAATTCAGCTTGATCCATTCAAGGTATGATTTGGTGTCTTTAGTCAATGGCAGAGTATGGTGAGCAAAAGGAAACGAAAGCGGTGTCATGGGTATACGGGGTCCGAAGCTAACTTTATCCACAAAAAGGTAATCGCCAATCAACAGGCTCTTTTCCATGGAAGAAGTAGGTATGGTATAGGCTTCGATAAAGAAGGTGCGTATGATGGTGGCGGCTATCACGGCAAATATAATGGCGTCGGCCCATTCGCGCATTGCAGATTTCTTAACCGGTTTGCGTTTCGAAGGGTGGGTGTAAACATCTTTTTTCGAGATAAATGCTATATAGGGCAGGTAGAAGAAAGGCACCAGCACGGCCACAGCCTGTTGTATGAGGCCGTTCTTATTAAAACATTTTACAATCTCAACTATCATCAACAGCAGGGTGAAGATGTTGATGAAGGGAACCAGAATGAAAATATACCACCAAAGGGGCTTGTCGATGATCTTCAGCCAGATGTAGAAATTATAAAAAGGCACCAGAACCATCCAGCCTTTTTGACCGGCTTTTTCGAAAAGTCCCCAAAGACCTGCAATGGATGAAATAAGGAACAGAAGTGTCAGAATTGAATAGATGCTCATAATGATTTAAGGGTTTGATTTTAGATTTATCACGCAAAATTCAGCAAAATATTGTTATGAGTGCTGTTTTATTCTTAAAAATTGTTTTCTGCACGGACTTTTGTGCTGACAAACCAATGATTTGAAGAAAACTGAAAAGGTATGATATCATAAGTTGATCAGGTTATATTTTTTAAAAACTATAGCTTAGAGTATGCTTTTTCTTAATTGTTACATTTTTTTTACCAACACCACCGATGTTGATAATAATAGAGAAAAAAAAACCGTGAATGGAAAATGTTTTATACTTTTGCTATCTAAAATTTAATATTAACATCATGGATAAAAAAGTTTTTACTACCCGTTTCTGGTTTTTGCTGACAATTATTTTTGCAGGTGCTTTTATGCGATTGATACCACACTGGCCCAACTTCACACCGATAGCTGCTATGGCCTTGTTCGGTGGTGCTTATATGAGCCGTAAGTATATGGCCTTTTTGGTGCCTTTGGCAGCCATGTTAGTGAGTGACCTTATTCTGGGTTTCCATTTGACCATGCCGGCTGTATATTTAAGTTTTATAGCCACAGTAGGTATTGGACTGCTGATCGCACGCAAACCTAATTTCCTGAATATAGCGGGTGCTTCGTTGTCAGCTTCTATACTGTTTTTTGTGGTCACTAATTTTGCCTCCTGGATGGGTAGCCCATACTATCCGCAAACACTCACGGGTCTTATGGAAGCTTATGCTGCAGGTCTGGTTTTCTTTAACAATGGTTCGCAGGGTATTTCTTTCCTCGTCAACTCGGTGTTAGGTGATCTTTTCTTCAACGGCATGTTCTTCGGTGCTTTCTACCTGGCCCGTCTGCGCTTCCCTGTTTTGGCAAGAGCATAATTTTAAAAGATATATTTTAAGAAATGCCGGACCATTTGGTTCGGCTTTTTTGTTTTATTCATATTATTGCCAATAACCCTGATTTTTAAAAAATGAAAGCTGGCTTTCACGAAACGAACGCTAGCTTACACAAAATGAAAGCCAGAAAAAAGATAGTCATATCTTATCCTTTGGATGAGAACGTCTAAAAATAAGTGTTTGAAAATAAAACTATTGAAGTTTTATAACGGATAAACGATCCTATTGCTAAAAAGGTTAACAGGTCTTAAATTGTCTTATTTCTTTTCCTGCAACCCCTTCACATAAACATCCCATGGCTGGGTCTTGTAAATATCTTCCGAGAAATAATGAAGAATAGGATTGAGATTTTCGGGAGTCAGGTATTGGTTTACCACCGAAATGTATTTTATATCCTCATCGAAAAATAGTATTCCGGGCAGAACTATCTGTTGTCCTAGCAATTCGTGGAGAAAAGGATGGAAATCCTGGTTGCCTGCTGGGTTGACAAAGGTCTTGCCATTATAGCGGACGGTGTCCATGGATTGGGCATTCATGTATACAGAATGAAAGTTCTTATTGATATAGTCCGTCACAATGCTATTCCTAAAAGTGCTTTTCAGCATGGTCTTGCCACCGTTACACCAATCGGTGTTGATGAACAGCAGGGTCTTTTGCTTTTTATGAGTGTTGCTGTCGATAGCAGCATTGAAATTCTTCAGCCACTGCACCGAATCTTTGTTCACAAAGTTGGAATCGGGATAAAAAGCTTTGTAAAAATACTTCTGAAAATCCTGTACCGAAGTGGTATTGAAAATATATTCCACCGTATATACCAGTATGGGCTCAATGTCTTTCTCCTTTAAGTAGCCCGGAGCCAGCATTTTGAATTTGAAATTGTTGTTATAAAATATGGTGGTTGGATACGATAGCTTTCCTTCGAGCAGCATCACAGCCAGATCGTTGGGCGAACGATTTCCGGTGTTTTTGTTAGTGTATTTTTTTTCCAGAAACTCAATGGTATCTTTGGTCTCGGCATTGAAACGTACCGGATAATAATAAGTGTTGATATAATTTGCCAGGCTGGGATTGGAGAAGGTGGTCTTCATCATGTGCTTGCACCATCCGCACCAATCAGTATAGACATCGATGATGATGGGTTTGGGCTGTTTCTTGTTCAGTTCCTGTGCTGTTTTCAGGTCCATCCATTTCACCAGACCCAGATTTTCAGTTTCAACCTGTTGGGGAAAAGCCTTTATGATGATCAGGAAGAATATAGTGATGAGGGTTATGCTGCGCATTCTGTTGAAATAGTTAGATTGCTAAATTGTTCTATTGTTAAATTGTTGTGTAGTGGGTTTTCTTAATGTCTTTGTGGTTATTTTGCTTGTGAACTTAATTACCTGCAAATTTACAAAAATCCCTACTTCATTCTATACTGCACATTCTCTTCCTCATAAAACAATTCTATTATATCCAGCATGATAAGATTAACCAGTATGGTTTCGGCTGAATTTCTGAATATGTTGGCTATGTTGCAAAACTTACTTAATGATATGCTTGCATTATTTGTTAAATGATCAAGCAGTATCTTTTCCCTGTTGGTGTAAATGATATGAGTGGGTTCTGCCTTGAGTTTACGTTTCCATAAACGCATCTGAACGGCTCCCGCCAAATAGTTGTTGTCGTTCACCCGTACATAGGCCAGCCATTTTCCATCCGGGTTCTCAGCATAACAAATGGCATCCTTCATCCTGGGGATCTTCAGTTCCAGAACGGTCTTACCGCTTTCGTTCCATTGGGTGGCTCTGAAATCTACTGCCGGCTTGCAGTACATTTTGGCAGATGCCTCGGCCATGTATATTTCTTCTTCTGTGCGTATGCCTGAAATCACCCCATTATCTTTAACACCAATCAAAAGAGTACCTCCCTCGGTGTTGCTGAAAGCGGAGATGGAACGGGCAATTTTGCGTGAATCGGAAATTTCGAATTTAAAATCAAGGCATTGGTGTTCGCCTTGCTCTATGAGTGAGTGGATATACGATTTCTTAGGATTCACTTTTTCTGACAAGCAATATCGTCAATCCGATAAAGGTAATTAATCCGTTCAATATGAGAAGCTCGAAGCCGAATTTATATCCAAACCAGGCGGTGGAATTATCGCTGAGTATATAACAGACAACTGGCGAAATGATGGCTACCAGAGGCACCCATTTGTCTTTTACCTGCCATTTGGTGAACAAACCAAAAGCATACAGTCCCAGTAAGGGTCCGTAGGTATAACCCGCAATGGTAAAGAGTTTGTCGATAAGTGCCTTGTCGTAAAACAGTCGGAACACCAGAATCACGACCAGCATAATCAAGGCAAAACCAATGTGTACCAGATATCTGATATTGGTTTTAGATTTCTCACTGAGGTTTTCCTTCTTGTTGATTCCCAGAAAATCGATACAAAAGGAGGTAGTCAATGCCGTGAGAGCTCCGTCGGCACTGGGATAGGCAGCCGAAATCAATCCAATAAAGAATATTATGCCGGCCAGGGGTCCCAAATAGTTGAGTGTGATGGTCGGGAAGATATCGTCGGTGCTAGCAAGTTTGGTCAGGTCGATTCCTTTTGCGCTGGCATAGGTAAGCAGTGCTGCTCCCAGAAAGAGGAACATGAAATTTACAACCACCAGAATGAAACTGAAGCTGATCATGTTCTTCTTTGCCTCACCGATATTCTTACAGCTCAGGTTCTTTTGCATCATTTCCTGATCCAGTCCGGTCATAACAATGGTGATGAACATACCACCGAAGAACTGCTTAATGAAATTGTTTCGAGGCGCCCAATCGGTGACAATAATACGCGAATAATCGCTGTGAAAAATACGCCTGACCAATTCGGAAAAGCTGAAATCCAGATCTTTCGAAATGAAAATAATAGATAATACCACTGCCAGCAACATAAAAGTTGTTTGCAGTGTATCGGTCCATATGATGGTTTTGATGCCACCTTTAAAAGTATACAGTATGATGAGTGTGATGAAGATGACTACCGTGAGCCAAAACGGAAATCCCCAGGCGTTGAATACGAAATGCTGAAGCACATAGATCACCAGGAACATACGCAGCGAGGCCCCTAATATCCTTGATAAAAGAAAATAAAAAGCGCCGGTTTTATACGACCAGAATCCGAATCGTTGCTCGAGATAGGAATAGATGGAAGTGAGGTTGAGTCTGTAATATAAAGGTAGTAGTACATTGGCGATGATGATATAGCCGAAAAGGTAACCTATCACTATCATAAAATAGGAGAACTGACTGCTGCCCACCCAACCCGGAACCGACATAAAAGTGACTCCTGACAAAGAGGCACCTATCATTCCATAGGCTACTACAAACCAGGGTGAGCGCTTGTTGCCTATATAAAATCCTTCGTTATTGGCTTTACGGGCTGTGATGAAGGTTACAAGAAATAGTATAAGGGTGTATGCTATGAAGCAGCTTAACAGAATTACAGGTGACACAGGCGTTGTTTTTACAAAAATAGTAATTAGGTTCAGACCGGGTAATTGTGTAGAATTTATTTATTGACAAGGTTAGCAACATTTGGAAGGTGAGATTTGTGAATAGACTTTAACAAATGGCTAAATTGTTCTATTGCTAAATTGTTGGTGGGAAAAATGGAAATTGGGATGGATGGAATGATGATTTTTAATGATTGTCGATACAAAAATCGTAATTCAAAAATCTCAAATCTAAAATTCTGCTAATTTGTTTAATTTTGCAATAAATAATCTTCTGTGGCCAACTATCCCTCCAAACTGTTCGAACAAGCGGTAAATGAATTTGCCAAATTGCCTGGAATCGGGCGTAAATCGGCTGTGCGCATGGTACTGCATCTGCTGCGCGAAGATCAGAATACCGCCGAAAGCCTGGGAGATACCATTATCAAACTACGGCAAAACATTCGCTATTGTGCCGAATGTTTCAACATCACCGAGGCCGAATGCTGCGAAATTTGTTCGAATCCCAAACGCGATAAAAAACAGATTTGCGTGGTGGAAGATATCAGGGATGTGATTGCCGTGGAAAATACAGGGCAGTTTTTAGGGGTGTATCATATCCTGGGCGGAATTATTTCACCAATGGATGGCGTTGGCCCTACAGATCTTAACATTGAACCTTTGATCGCCAGGGTGGAAAATGACGGTTGCGCGGAAATAATACTGGCTTTGCCTGCTACTATTGAAGGCGATACCACCAATTTCTACCTGTTTAAAAAACTGGCTGCTTCAGGTGTGAATATAACCACTATCGCCCGCGGCATATCATTCGGCGATGAACTGGAATTTGCCGATGAAGTGACCCTGGGACGGTCGATATTGAACCGAACACCGTATCAAACGAATATACCGGTAAGATAAGCAGGCAATCTGCAATCCTCAATAGGCTAAATGGCGATTGCCGACTGCTGACTGAAGACTGCCGACGTGTGGTTAAATCTGAATTACTTTTCCTTCCACAGCCAGTTCTGCCTTTGGGTAAATGCTTTGCACTTCCTGAAGCAAGGGTTGCAGATCATCGTAGCGGGCGGAATAATGGCCTATCAAAAGACGTTTCACTTTGGCTTTTTGCGCAATATCGGCTGCCTGCAGGGTGGTGGAATGTTGCTTTTCGTTGGCATTCTTTTCCATTTGCTGCATGAATGTGGTTTCGTGATAGAGCAGGTCGGCATCTTTTATAAAAGGAACCATTGCCGGATTATAGCCGGTGTCGGAGCAATAGGCGTATATTTTGCCGGGTTCCAAAGGATGGGTGAGGAATTTATTTTCCCAGACTTTTCCGTTATTGTCGGTGAAATCAGCGCCCAGTTTGATAGATTGTATCTGATGGTAAGGGATATTCAATTCGCGTATCATTTCAGGTTTTATGTTCCTTTCGTTATTCTGCTGACGAAACACAAATCCGTGGGTGGGCACCCGATGCAGCAAAGGAATGCTGATGATGCTGAGCTTTTCATCTTCAAAAAGCTTTTCCGATTTGTTTTCCTGCAAAGGATGAAATATCAGGGGATAGAGCAGGGTGGTGTCGGAGGCTTTCAACTGCAGGTGCAGTATTTCTTCCAAAGCGGCATTGGCATAGAGATGCAGTTCTTTGGTACGGCCGAACAGGTGAAGTGTGAACAGGAGAGGGGCCAGCCCGAGATAGTGATCGCCGTGAAGGTGAGAAATAAAAATGTGGTCGATGCGCTGATATTTGATTTTAAATTTCCGAAATGCCATTTGGGTGCCTTCGCCGCAGTCGATCAGTAAGAGTTTTTCGTTGCTGTTCAATACCTGTGCGGTAGGATTGCGCTCGAAGGTAGGAGTGGCCGAACTGCAGCCTAATATGGTTAGCTCGAATTTCATAGGTGCAAAGGTAGTAAAAAAACCACGGAGGCACTAAGAACACGAAGGATCACGGAGAATACTAAAAACAAAAACAGGAGAGTATCTTAAACTCCTTGTTGGTTATATGTGAAGGTAAGCCCGTAATATTGATGCGTGGGATCCTGGCGCAGCATGCGTACCATGAGGTAGTACAACTCGCTCGATTTTTCCCGTAACTCTTCGGGTGCTTCGAGGAAGTGTTCGGCCGAGGCGGCAAAGAATTCCATTTTATTGGTAAAGGCATAGTCGCGCATGAATCCTGCGTCCTGAATGTGCTGAGCCAGGTGCTGTTCATGAAGCATGTAGCAAAAACGCTCGTAGCCCAGGGCAAACATTTCGTCGTCGAGCCCGCTGCTGACATGCTGCAATATGAGCGCATGGGCAAATTCGTGGTAGCCCAGGTTCATTTTGTCGGTGATATCGGCAAAACCACCTTCCACATAGGGCCAGGTGAGGGCAATGATGCCGTGAGGATTGGTTTCGCCGCGGTTGATGGTTTTTGAATAGCCCGAATAGTATACGTCCGGATAAACGAATATCTTCTGAAAATCCCTCAATTCGTAATCGTTCAGACCCAGGGTAAGATGAATGGCTGCCGCCGATATCAACACCCGCATATCGTCCGTTACGGTCAATCCCTGGTGGCCCTCGAAATCGTGGCTTTCGATGAAGTTATCCAAACGGTGGAGGAAACGTTTTTTCATGTCGGCAGGAAGCCGGCTGTAGAAGTGGGTTCTGTTTTGCAATATAAATTCGAAAGGCAGCGAGAAACCGTCGGTGTGATGGTCTTTATAATAATGGATGAGCCGGCGGCCAAAAACCGCCAGGGCCACTATCAGCAGAAATATTATCACGTAAAATCCGGGATCCATGCTGCAAATATATGGGCAAAAATGGAATGGGGGAGGATATTTTTGTTTATCAATAGTCATCTGAGGTAGAACCAAAATTATTTGAACTGTTATGACAGCCCCACATGGGTCCTTAAGGGGCACTCTGTAAGGGGCATCGTTTTTTATTAACCCGCTGGTTGCCGGCAGAAATTTTTTCTTCGGATAGCGGTTTATACTTTGAAGGTAAAGCACACTCACAAATAGTGCCGGCGTTGCCAGCAATTGAGCCAGCACACCAATCCGCAGCGCTAGCGCACTCGTCAGCAGAGCTAGCGCAATTACCGGCAGAGCTAGCGCAATTACCGGCAGAGCTAGCGCAATTACCGGCAGAGCTAGCGCAATTAGTGGCAGAGCTAGCGCAATTAGTGGCAGAGCTAGCGCAATTACCGGCAGAGCTAGCGCAATTATTGGCAGAGCTAGCGCAATTGGCGACCTGCAAAGATGCATTTACAAGAATACCTGTTAAATTTCAAATAGTTATCACTACTACAAAACACCATGCTGCCATGTTGCGTTTCAATAAAGAAGTATCAAATATCCACCTAATATATTCCAATAAACCAATAAATTAATTTAACCAATTTAAAAATTAGAAACTTTGGGAGAAAAAATGTTTCCAACATCCAAAGGCGAATTAAACAGCTACCTTACCATGTTGGTTGCCTATCCTGTTTTCCGCACTTTTTTGAGGCACCCTCTAAAACCCTTGATAATCCTACAA
>CAYXXU010000048.1:31900-36143 GCA_964469155.1 uncultured Bacteroidales bacterium | reverse complement strand
GCAGGATGTTGTATTCTTCGGGGTCGTATTCCAGGTCGGCATCCTGTATGATGAGAAAATCGCCGGTGGCTTTTGCAATTCCCGTATGCAGGGCAGCACCTTTTCCAGCATTTACCTCGTGTTTCACATATTGAATGTTCAGATCGGGGTGCTGCGATTGGTATTGTATAATGGCTTCCTCAGTATTATCTTTCGAGCAGTCGTTCACAATGATAATTTCCTTTTGAATGTCACGGATCAACTCAACGGCTCTTACCTTATCAAGTATCAGGTGAATGGTTTTGCCTTCGTTATAAGCAGGAATTACGATAGAAAGTACAGTCATAACTAATACTGAATATTTCAGCAAAAATATTAATAATATAAACATTGCCTAAAATAATATTGCACAAATACAATAAAATGCACATAATACCGTTACGCAATTTTGGATTGCCTGTTCCTGTTTTAATAAAATTTATGTAGGTTTGCCTTAAATTCTAAACGAATGCATCGAAATCACCGGCTGTTTTTTTTACTGGGATTACTCCTCCTGTTTGCCGGGTTTTTCGCTTATCTGTTCTATATCACAAAATACAGACCCCTGCCGCCTAAGCCGCCTGTGGCTGACTACCGCATTCCTGCGGCAGACAGTACTTCATATAACCATGTTTTTTTCTACGATTTCGAGAATTTTAAGCAAACTGATCTGCTTTCTACGACTAAATCCTTATCGGGGAAATATGCCCTGAAGGTTAAGGGGAAAAAAGAATACAGCCTCTTGGTTCAAAAACCTCTTTCAGAATTGTCATGGCAGGGTTTTTCAGAGGCGAGGGTCAGTGCCTGGATACAAACCAACAGTGTAAATTTGCTCAGCGGGAAACTTATGTTCCAGATAGTGGATAAAGCCAATACGCTGAAATATTCTTACTCCGTAAACCTCGAAGATGTTACTCCAGCCAATGGCCAATGGTTTTATATCAGCGGGAAGGCAGTGATTTCTGATTATAAACCGGAACCAACCGACATTATTAAGGTGTACTATTGGAACCATTGCCCGGGCGAGGTTTTTATGGATGATGTTTTGATTGTTATAGGAAGTCAGCAAATTAAGGGCACAAAACCAATGCTTGATGAAACGGTGGAAAATTATAAGTTCATTGCCCTACCCAATCAACCTCCCTACCCAGGCATTTATGCACAGAAGATATTGGCTGTAAATCTTAAAAATACAACTATACAGAGTGTGGATGGAAAGGGATCCCTTGAAATGGAAAGTCATGACGAATTCCTGACAGGGCATTTTATACAAGGTGTCAAAACGGATCAGATGCTGCTGGTTCGGCATCATCTTCCGGTTGCCATTATCTGGTATGTTCTTGATAAAATGGAATTTAAATTCCGGACAATAGATCCAATTTTGTTTCCTGTGGTACCGGCCATGGCCACGATGATAGCCGCCGACATAAATGGTGATGGAATGGATGAGCTTATTTTTAAATCGGGAAATTCAGATTATCTGCGGGTTTTTGATTTTAACAAATCGCCTCAAATGGCGGAAATCTATTCACAGGATAATCCTGATTTTGGTAAACAAAAAAATCAGATTTGCAGATTCAGGGTTAAAGACAGCAAAAAAGAAAGCCTGGTTTTAATTGATGTCCATGGAAAAACATTTCTGTTGGGTTTTGAGAATAATAGATTTGATATAAAACCGATGGGAAACCTCAGCGAAGCCGCTGCAGTAAATTTCGACAGCCAGGTGGTTTCGGGACATTTTGTAAAGGAAAGTAATAACGATAACCTTCTTGTTCTCTACAGAGAAAAGAAAACACAAAAATGCTTCTATAAGTTGATGGACATTGATCCACTAACAGGAACCAAAACCTGCCTACAGCAAGGCAGTTTCGATAATAAATGCGATACCCTGTATCCCGAAAACACTTATTTTGCAGGAGATATGGATGGAGATGGCATTGACGAGCTTTTGTCCTACGGCCATTCATGGAGGTTTGACATGAAACTGATACGTTTCACGGAAAAGAATTATCAGATCATGGGGAACATCGATTTCGATGGGTATGAATCGGATCATAATCCGAAATATTATGAGAATCTTACTGTAGCCGCCGGAAACTTTGCCGATAGCAAAACCTTTTCGATCTTTACGGTTTGCAAAAATCACAAACCCATTCCCGACCTGCCCGAAACCATAGGAATCTATTCACTGCAGATTAAAGATAAGGAGGTTGCCAAATGATGAACTCCTCCAAAAATATACTGTTACTTTTTACCATTGCTTTACTTTTGGCTTCGTGTGGCAATCCCGAAAAGGGAACGAAATCTACCACTGCCTTCGAGGTGAAGGATTTCAAAACCCTTACCAACTGGAATGTTCTTAAACCCACCGGAAAAACCACCAAACTGCTGTATCTGGATTATGTGGATGCCATGAAAGGGTTCTCCATTCCTTCCATCCGGCAGACCGAAGATGGCTATTTCGGTTTCGAATTCTATGTAAAGAATAACAACAGCAAACCCCAAAAGTTCTGTTATAAGCTGTATTACCAGAACGAATCGTACAAGTTTCCGGAATGCGTTGCGGGAAGCACCAAAGAGCATCCATATGCCGGGGAAAACTTTTACGGAAGCTGGGACGATACCACGGCCACTTTTGTGGAAACGCCCCTTATTCCCGCCGACGGACAATTTCATACAGTAGCCTGTAAACTTCGCATCACGGGCAATCCGCGGAACGAAAAACGGTATTATTATAAAACGGACAATCAACTCTGGACACGCAATCCGCGCACGGGCAATTACAGTTTTATGCTGGTGGTGACCACGGCTGACAATTTCCGGAACAAAACCATTCCCGGTTATATCAGCAATATCGCGCTAAAGCGCAACAACAGGTTTGTGAATCCGTATTATTATTTTCTGTATGGCGAAGGCAGCAAATTGCCCGGGGTATGGGTGAGCGCGACGGGCAACGATCTTTGTGTGATAGCCAAACCCGATCTGAAGGCAGGGGTGTATTCCAATCCGCAGGATTTCGATCCGAAAACCTATGGTGCACATTATACGAAAACCTGCGGATTTAATGATAATCTGTACCTGAATGCGCCCCTGGGACAGTTCAGGAATAATGTAAATGCGGCTTCGAAATGGGATAATATTCCGGTGATTGCCGATGTGCTGCAGGATAATTACTCGCTGCGCGATTATAACTGGAACCGCGCATTTCATAAAAAAGAAGAGCTCATTTCCATATTGCCTCAAACTGCGGAGTGTCCCTGCCGGCAGGCCGATGTGGACAGTGTTTCTGGCGAAGTGGTGATACGCAACGAGGCTTCACACTATGGCGACTGGAAAAAGCAAAGCGTGGGGGTAATCACCCGCCACGGTTTTACTTACGGAAAGTATACTATAAAGGTTAAGCTGACCGAATTGCTGAATAAAAACGGGGTGTGGAACGGCATTACCAATGCCATCTGGCTGGTGACCAACGGAAACGAGCCCTGGAACTATTGCCGCGAATGCACCGACGAAGGCTACCTGCCTAAATATGGTGCCGGCAAAGACGACAAGCGTTCGCCTCTGACGGCCTATTCGGAGATCGATTTCGAGATACTGAAAACCGTGCCCTATTGCCCATCGTACGGATTTCCGCCGGCATATATCTATCCTGAACCCGATAAGGGAAAGAGCTCGCTGTGGAATGTGCCCCTGCCCGAAGTGTTGCGGACGGAAAGCGGAAATGTGATGATAAGCTGTACCAACTGGGATATGGCCTGTCCGCAGCCGTTGCGGTACGATGTGGGCTGCCAGCCCGTGAACTATGGCAACCAAACCTTTGTGGCGCATCGCTGGGATTATTGGTATCGGGCCCTTACAGAGCGCAGCCCGGCATCGGACGACGAAATGTTTGCCGCACCTTACTATTATTTCCAGATTGAATGGAAACCCACCGAAATAATCTGGCGCATAGGCCCCGAAAAAGACAAACTACGCGTGGTGGGCTATATGAACGATGCCATCACCTCCATCCCTACCAACCAGATGCTGCTGGTGATATCGCAGGAATTTCACAACACAGACTGGTGGCCCGGCAGCCCTTTCGAACAGCAATTCATCCCTTTCCCGAAGAACGATCTGGTGGGGAGGATTATGGAGATTACGGTGGAGTGAGGAAGAAGTTTGGAGTGGGGAGTTTGGAGTGCCTGGAGTTCGGAGAATGAAGCATAATGTGGGGCGGAAAAAC
>CAYXXU010000048.1:0-31800 GCA_964469155.1 uncultured Bacteroidales bacterium | reverse complement strand
TAATGAATCATGAATGTCGAATTTCGAATGATGAAGTCGGAGGAAGTTCGGAGTTCGGAGAATGAAAAATGATGTGGGGCGGAAAAACCTGAACATTGTTTGTTGAGTATTGATTATTGAACATTTTTTAATTCTCAATGTTCAATGTTCAGTTTTCAATTTTCAAGTGTTGACCCACCCTAACTCCTACCAGTTTCTTCCGTTGCAGCCTGATTGATTACAATGGGTTTCTGTTTTTTGCCTTTACCCTTCTTTTTCTTATGTTTTTTCCAGTTGACAATGGTTTCGTCGAAACACAACAGGGCCTTTCTGGGAATTTCAGGATATTCGGCAAGCAGTATGAGCAGATTTTTATACAATTGCTTACACAGGGCTAATTTCAATATTTTGAAATCGGAAGACGATATTTTGACCGCTCCTTTTTTCTCGGATTGTTGCTCGAAAATGGGTATAAACTCATCATACATTGCAACAAATTCGTTCTTCCAATTGCTGCCCAGATCGCTTTCAAAGTCCGTGGTCAGTTTTATGATTCGTTCGAAAAGCAGCATGATGTTTTTCTTATTGGCCCGGTGATATTCGGTTCGCCCATGAGGATAAAACAGTTCCCAGGTGGCCGAATGTTTCTCAAACTTCACGCAAACCAGGCTCTCCATTTGCAGTACTTTGGTTTTAAATGCCTTTATTTTGTGATTCACCTGAATGGTCAGGGATCGCCGGCTGTTAACATCGTTGTCATGATTCTCAAGGTTACCGAAAATTGTATCGTATAATGCCTGTGTTGAAACAATCAGTGGGGCAAAAACAGGATTATTCCGCGATTTCATTCGGGCGATATGGCTATAAACGAACTTCCCGAAACGATACCTCCCGATATCTATCGTTAAAAACGGGTTTTTTCCATAGGTTTTCAGTTTAATCATAATGACAAAAAATTTAACATGGGTACTTCAACGCAAAGGTAGAAATAATAAAAATTACTTTATGGCAGCATACTAAAATAAAAAGGTATTAAAAAACAAAAATTATTAAACTGTACTCCTATTAATAGTAATAATAAATAAAAATTTATTTATAACTACTCGTATAAAAGGTTAATATCAATCATAATTTATTATTATTAACTAAAAGTTGGAGTAATCATAAAACAATTTTTATTTAATATAGCTATACTATTATGGAATAAAGAAACAAAATTGTTTATTGATACCTTTGCTTATAAGGTATAGTAAAACAATTTATTTTTACAGTTTCCCTCTAAAAGACCACCCCGACAAAAATCTCCGTCCGGGCATTGTCATAAAAGATGAAATAGCCATTATGGTTGAAAATACTGAATGTCGTAAAAAGGGAAATCAAAAAAAGATCTGATTGGATGTATCCCCTGGTAAGAGGTTATTCAAAAATAAATCTTTTCGGGCGCCTATTATATTTGAGGTGTTCTTACAGAAAAATCATTTTCCCATATTTCTGCTAACATAAGCGGGCCATTGCAATTCGCCCCTACGATCTCTTCCGAAGGGATTCCTACGCCATGGACTCCCAACTCCAAACTCCCAACTCCAAACTCCAAACTCCCAACTTCCTTCTATTCTATGCTCCAGCTCGCCCCGTCCTTAGTATCTTTGATGGTAATGTTGAGCTTTTGCAACTCATCGCGTATCTTATCCGAAGTGGCAAAATCTTTCTGTGCTTTGGCTTGCTGGCGGATAGACAGTATCAGGTTCATCAGGCCTTCGGTGGTTTGGGTGTTTTCGCCGCCGGTTTCGTTGGTCAGGCCGAGAATGTCGAACATAAAACTTTCCATCGCGGCTATGAACTTGTCGAGATCGGCTCGGGTGATGCTGAATTTTTTTTCGTTCAGGCCATTAATCCAGCGAGTGGTGTCGAACAAATTGGCGATCACCATGGGGCTGTTGAAATCGTCGTTCATGGCTTCGTAACATTTGGCCATGAATGAGGGAATGAATGTGGCCAAATCGGCATCGGTGGTTGGTCCGGGGACTATTTTCAGCAGGGTATTATATGCTGCAAGCAGGCGTTTCAGGCCTTTTTCAGAGCTCTGCAAACCCTCGTTCGAAAAATCAAGCGTCGAGCGGTAATGAGCCTGCAGTATAAAAAACCTGATGGTCATGGCCGAATACGATTGCGTAAGCAAGGGATGGTTTCCTGTAAAGAATTGCTCAAGATTAATAAAATTGTTCAGCGATTTGCCCATCTTTTGCCCGTTCACGGTGATCATATTGTTATGCACCCAGTAATTGCAAGGGTCGCAATGATAGGCTGCCACCGATTGGGCAATTTCCGATTCGTGATGCGGAAACAGCAGGTCCATGCCGCCCCCGTGGATATCGAAATGCTCGCCGAGGTATTTTGCGCTCATGGCCGTACATTCGAGGTGCCAGCCGGGGAAACCATCGCTCCAGGGCGATTTCCAGCGCATGATATGCTCGGGCGAAGCTTTTTTCCACAAGGCAAAATCGTAAGGGTTTTGTTTCTCGTCCTGTCCGTCCAGATCGCGTGTATTCGAGTAGAGGTCTTCCAGTATGCGCCCCGAAAGTTTGCCATAGTTATTATGTTCGTTATATTTTTTCACGTCGAAATACACCGAGCCGTTCGAAACGTAGGCCAGACCATCATCCAGTATCTTCTGCACTATCTCCATCTGCTCCATGATATGTCCCGAAGCTTTGGGCTCTATCGAAGGGGGCAGCACATTCAGCATGCGCATGGCATCGTGATAGCGGTTGGTATAATATTGCGCCACTTCCATGGGTTCGAGCTGCTCCACCAGGGCTTTTTTGGCGATCTTATCCTCGCCTTCATCGGCATCGTTCACCAGGTGGCCCACATCGGTGATGTTGCGCACATAGCGCACTTTAAACCCGGCATGTTTCAGATAACGGAAAATCAGGTCGAAAGTGATGGCCGGCCTTGCATGGCCCAGGTGCGGATCGCCGTAGACCGTGGGTCCGCACACATACATCCCCGCGAAAGGTGGATTGATGGGTTCGAAAGCCTCTTTTTTCCGGCTCAGGGTATTATAGATTTGAATGTTTTGAGTCATCGCCTGTGAGTTTAAGCATGCAAAATAACGGAATTTTCGTGAAATCAATGGCTAAATACTTCCATTGTTTATCTGTTGAAACCGTGAATTACTATTTTTAAATTTTTTGGGCGCCTCCCGCCGGAAGGCGGGCCGGGCTATCGCTCATAGTCCTCGTGCCGCCTGCCTTCCTGTCTGCAAAACAACCCCACCACCAGTCAACTTCCTCCCAATCCAATCACATCACGAATGCGGCACTGCGGGCTAATCCGCTCTATCCCTGGCGCGGGCAGCCAACAGCCACCCTTCTCGTCATCATCCTTTAGCCCATTTCAATTTTAAACTTTGAACTCCAAACTCCGAACTCCAAACTCAAAATTCACCTACCTTTGCCCCACGAAACTACAAACATGATAGACTATTCCAAATTCAACCTTCCCAACGGACTGAAAGTAATTGTCAGCACCGACACTTCCACGCCCATGGTGGCCGTGAATGTACTGTACGATGTGGGATCGCGCGACGAGCAACCTGATAAGACCGGATTTGCGCATTTGTTCGAGCACCTGATGTTTGGCGGCTCGGTAAATATTCCCTCATACGACGAACCCCTGCAAAAAGCCGGAGGTGAGAACAATGCTTTTACCACCAACGATTTCACCAATTATTACATCAGCATACCGCGTCAGAACATCGAAACCGCTTTCTGGCTCGAGAGCGACCGCATGCTCGACCTGGCTTTTTCCGCCAGGAGCCTCGAAGTGCAGCGCAACGTAGTCATCGAAGAATTCAAACAGCGCTACCTCAACCAGCCTTACGGCGATATCTGGCTGCTGTTGCGGCCCCTGGCCTACAAAGTACATCCTTATCAGTGGTCCACCATAGGCAAGGAGACCAGTCACATTGCTGATGCCACCATGGACGATGTGCATGCGTTTTACACCCGATATTATCATCCGGGCAATGCCATATTGTCGGTAGTGGGCAACATCAATGAGGCGGAAGTGCGGCAATTATGCGATAAGTGGTTTGCACCCATTCCCATGGGCGAAACCCATCAGCGAAACATCCCCCGCGAACCTGTCCAGCACGAAAGAAGAAACCTCACTGTGCACCGCGATGTTCCTTTCGATATGATCTTTAAAGTATTCCACATGTGTGCACGCAGCGATAAGGAGTTTTATGCCACCGATCTGCTTTCGGATGTGCTTTCGAACGGGAATTCTTCCCGTTTGTACAACAACCTCGTGAAAGAAAAGAAAATATTCAGCGAGATAGATGCCTATATAACGGGCGATATGGAGGAGGGATTGTTTGTTTTCAGCGGAAAGCCTGTTCAGGGCATATCTGTCGAAAATGCCGAAGCCGCTATTGATGAGGAAATACTGACCATAAAACAACAATTGGTTTCTGATCTGGAACTGGAGAAGATCAAAAACAAACTGGAAGCATCCATCGAATTTTCGAATGTAAACATTCTGAACCGTGCACTGAAACTGGCCGCATCCGAACTGCTGGGCGATATCGGACTGGTGAACACCGAAATGGAAAAATACTCGGCAGTTCATGCTGAGGATATTCAAAAGGTAGCCAATAAAATATTTACCGAAGCCAATGCCTCGGTGCTTTATTATCTATCGGGCAACCACCCCGGTTAATTCTTACACTAATTACCAGACCATGACCGACAGAAAAATACAACCGCCCCTGCATATTATTGACAATTTCGATTTTCCCGAACCCGAACCGTTCCGGCTCGATAACGGTATCCCGGTTTACCTTTTCAATTATGGAAACCAGGATATCATCAAAATCGATTTTATGTTCGATGCCGGAAGTTGGCAACAGTCGCAACCTTTAACGGCAAGGTTCACCAGCCGCATGTTGAGCGAAGGCACCGAAAATTATTCGGCCTTCGAAATCGCCGGACAACTCGATTCGCTGGGAGTCGCCCTGAGCAATTTTGCCATGAAAGATTCCTCCCTGGTTTCCGTATCCTCATTAAGCAAACATTTTGCGAAAATACTGCCCCTCATCAACGAAATAATCCACAAGCCGGTCTTTCCGCAAAAAGAACTCGACATTCAGAAATATTACGGCAAACAAATGTTTATTGACGATAGCCTGAAGGTGAACGAACTGGCCACCCGTCATTTCGGCAACCAGTTGTTCGGCGATGCCCATCCATACGGAAAGATGATCAAGGCAGGCGATTTTGATAAGGTCAGGGCTGAAGAACTGAAGCGTTTTCACAAACAATATTTCACACCTGCCAACTGCAAGATAATTGTTTCAGGAAAATTCAGCCCCGACCTCTTATCACAATTAAATAATGATGTCTTTGGACAATTAACGGATCAAAATGCCGTGGTCCCAAAAAAGAACGGATTCCCTCTTATGCCGAAAGAAACCAAAATGCGGGTCGAAATGCCCGATGCGGTGCAGTCGGCCCTGCATGTCGGAAAGATCTCTATTGGCAAACAGCACGAGGATTACTTTTCCTTATCCATTGCCAATACTTTATTGGGTGGCTACTTTGGGTCGAGACTGATGAAAAATATTCGCGAAGAAAAAGGGCTCACCTATGGAATTTATTCATCCATAGTGACCTTTCGGCACGCTGCCATTTTTTATATCAGCTCCGAAGTCGACTCCGGTGCAAGCAGCCAGGCCCTCGATGAAATTTATTCCGAATTGAAGAAACTCCGCACCGAAAAAGTATCCTATACCGAACTCGACCTGGTAAAGAAATATCTTACCGGGCATGTGCTTCGAGCTTTCGACGGTCCTTTCAGCACAGCCGAAAGATGTAAAGGGCTTTTGGAATTTGGAATAAATTTTAAAGACCACTATCAAAAATTAGTTAAAACCATCCATAATACGAATGCGGTTGATATTGTTGAGATTATGCAAAAATACCTGCACGAAGATTCGATGATGGAATTGGTTGTAGGGAAATAAGTTGGTATTTCTGAAAAAACTCTTTTGAAAAACCCAATATTCAGCGTCAATTTTCGTTTATTAAAAGGCATCTGTCAATTTAAACAAGGTTTATGTTTGAGTTGCAGACAATTTCTCAATTAATGAAAATACAATTTAAAATAGAGAAACCCGAATTCGGGCAGAAGTTTTTTGTAATTTTGCAGTATTAACAGTTTTAATCCGAAATGGTATGCTTAAATCCATAAAAGCCCTGATCTTATTATTTATACTCACCAGCAGCAGTGTATTTGCTTCGCACTATATGGGTGGCGAAATAACCTGGCAATGCCTTGGCAATGGCAATTATCGTTTTATTATGAAATTGTACAGGGAATGTAATGGCATCACTTATAACACCACCGAAACCATGACCATTACAAATTATCCCGGATTAAGTTCTGTTACCATGACACTAAAACCGGGAGCCAATCCTCAGGATGGAATTGACGGACCATTAGATGGCAAAACCGACCTTTCTCCCAATTGCTGGAATGGAACTATGGAAATTCATTGTTCTCCAAATCCTTCTTCTGCTAATACAGGGGCTGTAGAAGAATGGTATTATACTTCAGATGCGACCTATCCAAACGGAGTACCGCTGGTTGGCGTTCCTCCTGCTGCCGGATGGATATTTTCTCATACCAGTTGTTGCCGCAATCCTTGTTTAAACCTTCAAAATCCAACCAGTGCCAGTTGGTTTCTTCGGGCTATTATGTATCCTTATAATAACCAAAATGCCTACCCTTGTTTTGATAACTCACCACAGTTTGCCGAAGTACCATCCACTGTAATATGTACCGGCTATCCCTTTAAATACAACCACAATGCCTTTGATAAAGAATTGGATTCCCTGTCCTTCACTTGGGCTCCGGCATTGAACGGAAGTATTTCCACTCCAATGAACTATATGGCAGGTTATACTTTCAACAGTCCCTTGCCAGGTACTGCTCAAAACCCCCTTAATGTGGCTGCCACCATGAATCCGTTCAACGGTGAGATATCCTATACCTCATATACAAATGGCGCTTTTGTTACTGTCACCAAGGTAACGGCTTACCGATGCGGAATAAAAATAGCCGAAATTTTCAGAGAGATGCAAATCGTGTTGCTGGCCTGCCCCGGAACCAATGTTCCTCCTTATGCTTCCGGTCCGTTTTACAATCCGGTAACCGGCCTGATGGAGTTTGTCGATACCGTTTACGCCGGCGACGTTGTCGATTTTGATATTACCTCCATCGATTATGGCACCTTACCAAACGGAAACCCCCAAACCGTAACCCTTGAAGCCTCAGGCCCTGATTTTGGTGCGGGATTTACCAATCCGGCCACAGGATGTGTACGCCCCCCCTGTGCGACACTGAATCCGCCACCGGTAATTACAGCTATGTTGGCAGTTGCCACACATTTCCATTGGCAAACCACCTGCGACCATCTGACGCACCCAGCGACTATCACAGGTATTCCCGGGGTATGCGGTACCTTGTTCAACGTGCACAATTTTGTAATAAAAATGTACGATAATTATTGTCCGGCACCGGGCATACAGATTGCTACTATTTCGGTGGTGGTATTGCCTCTACCGGTTCTTCCTCCTCCGGAACTGAAATGTACCGAAGTGCATCCTAATGGCGATATCACCATCACATGGGTACCACCCCCCGATCCGCATAACACATTTAACAGCTATCATGTCTATTTTTCCAATTCCCCCACAGGGCCTTTTACTAAAATTGACAGTATTTTTACTTATGCCACAACCAGTAAAACCTATACTGGTTACGGAGGGAATACGGCCCCAAGGTACTTTTTTATGGAAACCCGTTCGGGTTGTTATGGAAGATATTATTCCCACACAACAAGCGACACTTTAGCCAGCATGAAACTTAATATTTCTGTCAATTCGCTGGGCAATGTAGCACAACTTGCGTGGAACCCGGTGCATAATCCACTGCTCGGCAGTTCTTCCCAATATTATCAAATTTTCCGTGAACATCCCGCCGGAAGTTGGTCGTTGATTGATTCAACCCAATCATTAACTTATAATGATACCATTACCTTATGCAGCGCTTTTATTAATTACCGCATAGAGATTTCTGATACCACCGGATGTACTTCTGTCTCGTCAATTAACGGCGCTTTACTGCAGGATGCCTATCCACCTGATCCTGTCAGTTTGGATTCGGTAAGTGTTGATAATTCGATAGGAAAGGCAGTTTTGGGATGGCAAGCTTCCACTACACCGGATGTTATTAAATATTTTATCTATCATAAAGACAATGTTACAGGTGCCTGGTTCCTTAACGATTCGGTTAATATTCCCAACACTTCTTATGTGGATTTGACTTCTAATCCATTAATACATTCGGAATCATATTCTATTGCTGCAGTGGATAGTTGTAAGAAACTAAGCCCAATGAGTCCTGAACATAAAACCATTTATCTTTCACCTATTGTCCTGAATGCCTGTGCAGATAAAGTGAGCCTGAACTGGAGCCCTTACATAAATTTCGATCCTCCCTTAGGTGGATACCGTATTATGGTAAGTGTAAACGGGGGCCCTGTTACTTTGCTGTCCAATACTTTACCAACTGTAAATTCCTATGAGCATTTCGGTGTAATACCTAATTCACATTATTGTTATTATATTCAGGCTTATGATTCACTGGCTCAAAAAACTTCCTCATCAAATATTCAGTGTACCTATATCACAAAACCAAATCAGCCTAAATTTGTTTATCTGCGTTATGCTACTGTTATAGATAATAAAAGTGCAGAAATCGGATTTTTTGTCGATACCACTGCATTTATTACCAGGTACAAAATACTAAGGTCGGAAGATGGTATGAATTATGACACCATTGCCTATTTACCACCCAACAATCTGTATGCTAATGTTTCTTATGAAGATGCAAACGCTCTGGTTAACGAGAAAAGCTATTTCTATAAAGTAGTGGTGGTCGACAGTTGTAATTTGGATATATTGACGTCAAATCCGGGACGCACCATTTATTTAAGCGGTTTTGTCAATGATTATTTGTATAATTCCATCACATGGAATACCTACGAAGATCGCTATCCACAAGCCTATAATGTTTTCCGCGAAGTTGAAAAATTCGAGCCTTATAACAAGATACAGTCAATGGTATTTAACGAAACCTCTTATACTGACGATGTCGAAAATTATACTGAAAGCGGAGGCCGTTTTAAATATTATATTCAGTCGCCCTTATACGATATTTTCGATACCATTTTCCCCTTTGCTGACACAGTATATTCAAACGAAATAATACTACTGCAACCTCCAAGGCTTTATGTCCCTAATGCCTTTTCACCGGATGGAATTAATAACATATTCAAACCCATTGGCGTATTTACTGATAAAGATAATTACCAGTTTATAATTTATGACCGTTGGGGGCAGAAAATCTTCGAAACCATCGATTATAACGAAGGCTGGGATGGCACTGCCAATGGTAAAAAAGCTGAAGCCGGAATCTATACTTATTATATTCACATTACAAATGCATTTAATAAGACATTTATTAAACGAAGCACCGTGATGCTTGTGCGTTAAAAAAAAACCGGCTGAAAAAGCCGGTTTTTTTTTAACCAGATACTTTGCAATCCGTTAATTGAGATAAATCAAGTGCTCAACCCGAAAAAAATTTTACGATCCTATTTCTACAATTCTTTCCATAAGCTTTTTTGCAATAACAAAACTCTTTTTAATAAATTTGCACTTAAATTTAAAAAATCATGCAATTAGATTCAAATAAGTTCATTGGGGAAGGCCTCACTTACGACGACGTATTATTGGTTCCTGCTTATTCTGAGATACTACCTCGTATGGTCACTGTGGCAACTCAGTTTTCCAGAAACATAAGTCTTAATATCCCTATTGTTTCTGCTGCTATGGATACAGTAACCGAGTCGGGCATGGCTATCGCTATTGCACAGGAGGGTGGTATCGGAGTAATCCATAAAAACATGACTATCGATAACCAGGCCATTGAAGTTAAGAAAGTGAAGCGTGCCGAAAACGGGATGATCATTGAGCCGATAACCATGATAAAGGATGCATTCGTTAAAGATGCTATTGAACTAATGCGTGAATATAAAATTGGGGGAATCCCTGTGGTAGATGCTGAAAATCACCTGGTGGGAATTGTTACCAACCGCGATCTCCGTTTTGAAAAAGATCATAGTCGCCCTATCTCGGAAGTAATGACCCGCGAAAACCTCATCACTACCAATGAATTCACCAACTTCGAAAAAGCCGCTGATATATTACAGGAGTTTAAAATAGAGAAATTACCCGTTGTCGATAAGGATAACAAACTGATCGGGCTCATAACCTATAAGGATATAATTAAAATAAAACAGCGTCCCAATGCCTGTAAAGACCTTCGCGGAAGACTCAGGGTGGCTGCAGGTGTGGGTGTCACTGGCGATATGCTCGACAGGGTATTTGAACTTGTTAAGGCTGGAGTGGATGCCATTGTTATTGATACCGCACACGGACATTCAAAAGGAGTAATCGAAGCAGCAAAATTATTTAAAAAGCATTACCCCGAAATCGATCTGGTTCTTGGCAACATTGCCACGGCAGAGGCAGCCGTTGATCTGGTCAAAGCGGGTGCCGACGCCTTAAAAGTGGGAATCGGTCCGGGATCTATTTGCACTACCCGCATCATTGCCGGAGTAGGCGTACCGCAACTGTATGCTGTTTATGCTGTTGCCAAAGCCATTCATGGGTCGGGGGTCCCTGTGATCGCCGATGGTGGCATACGTTTTAGCGGCGATATAGTCAAAGCAATAGCCGCCGGAGCACATACAGTAATGCTGGGATCATTATTTGCCGGTGTTGAAGAATCGCCGGGGGAAACCATAATTTTTGAAGGCCGCAAATTCAAAACATACCGCGGAATGGGTTCCATTGAAGCCATGCAACATGGTTCTAAAGACAGATACTTTCAGGACGCCGAAGATGATATTCAGAAACTGGTGCCCGAAGGCATCGTGGGGCGTGTTCCCTACAAAGGTACTTTATCTGAAGTTATTCATCAGATGGTGGGCGGATTAAAAGCCGGGATGGGCTATTGCGGTGCAGAAAATATACAGAAACTTCAAATGGCCAGATTCATAAAAATCACCTCTGCTTCTGTAACCGAAAGCCATCCTCATGATGTAATAATCACCCGTGAAGCTCCCAATTATAGCCGATAGAATTTCAGAAATTTAATCTATATTTGCACCAAATTTAAATGATAATTTAGTTATGAAACGTGTATCTCTTATTGTATTATTGACTGTTGTTGCTTTTAGTTGCCTGAATGCCCAAACCAACGATCCTACGCTGCTTACTGTTGCAGGTGAAAAAGTTTCAAAAACCGACTTTTTAAATGTTTATAAAAAGAACAATATCAAAGGCGAGGTGATGGACCGTAAATCCCTCGAAGAATACCTCGATCTGTTCATCAATTTTAAATTGAAAGTGAAAGAAGCCGAAGAGCAAAAACTGGATACATTTACTTCCTTCAAAACCGAACTTGCCGGTTATCGTAAACAATTGGCACAACCCTATATGACCGATAAAGTGGTTGACGAAGATCTGATAAAAGAAGCTTTCGACAGGGCACAATGGGATATCAGGGCCAGCCACATTTTAATAAAAATGGATAAAGATGCCCCTCCTGAAGATACTCTTGCCACCTATAAAAAAATCATGAAAATACGAGATAGGATACTCAAGGGCGAATCGTTTGAAAGTCTTGCCAAAGAAACCTCTGAAGATCCTTCCGCACGCGACAGGGAAGACCCCAATTCAAAATCGGTTATCAAAGGTAATGGCGGCGACCTGGGATATTTTTCCGTGCTCGACATGATATATCCTTTCGAAAATGCAGCATATAATACCAAAGTGGGGAGCGTTTCCATGCCGGTTCGCACCGATTATGGATACCATCTGATAAAAGTCGTAAACCGCCAACCCGCTATGGGAAAAGTTATGGTGGCACACATTTATGTGAGTGTGCCTAAAGATGCCAAACCCGAGGACCTGGCTGGTTACAAAACAAAAATTGACGAAGCATACGCAAAACTGAAAGCCGGAGCAAAATACGAAGATATTGTCAACGAATATTCTGACGATAAAGGCTCGGCTGCAAAAGGCGGTGTGCTGCCCGGATTTGGTGTGAACAGAATGGTTCCCGAGTTTATTGATGCCATCTCAAAATTAAAAAATATTGGCGATTATTCCGAACCGGTGCAAACTGCCTACGGTTGGCATATCATCAAACTCATTGAAAGAAAACCAATCAAGAGCTTTGAAGATGAAAAGGCCCAACTGAAAGCACGTATCATTAAAGACAGCCGCTCCGATAAAAGTAAGGAATCAGTGATCTTCAGGATCAAGAATGAAAATAATTTTAAAGAATTCCCTGAAACCCTGAAAGATTTCTACACCGTGGTCGATTCATCCATTTTTGAAGCAAAATGGGATGTTGCCGCTGCCGATAAATTAAATAAAACCATGTTCGTTCTGGGCGATCAGAGTTTTACCCAAAAAGATTTTGCTCAAAACCTGGCTTCAAAACAATCAAAACGTCCAAAAATAAACATTAAGAGCTTCCTCAACGAAAAGTTCAATCAATATATCGACGATATGTGCCTCAACTACGAGGACAACAAACTCGAAACCAAATACCCTGAATTTAAAGCCCTGATGAAAGAATACAGGGATGGCATTATGCTTTTCGAACTCACCGATAAAAAAGTATGGTCCAAAGCCATTCAGGATACCACCGGCTTGAAAGAATTTTACGAACCCAACAAAACAAAATACATGTGGGATCAGAGGCTCGATGCTTCCATTTATACCTGTAAAGACGAAAGTGTTGCCAAAGCAGCACGCAAACTTGTTAAAAGTTTTGTGAAAGGCAGTATTACTGAAGCCGATCTGCTGAAAAAAATCAATACTGATTCAATTCCCGTACTGAAAATCGAACATAAGAAATTCGTCAAAGGCGATAATGCCATTATCGATTCTGTAAAATGGGAAAAAGGCGTTTCGCCCAACATGCAGAAATACGGCAAGATTGTTTTCGTGGTGGTGCATAACCTGCTGGCGCCCGAACCAAAATCCATCAAAGAAGCTAAAGGACTTATTACGGCAGATTATCAGAACTATCTCGAAAAAGAATGGATCGAACAACTAAGGAAAAAATATCCTTACCAAGTCAATAAGGATGTTTTTGAATCCATATTGAAACAATAATTGAATTGTATCTGCCTCACCTCACGCAACCCGATAATTGATATCTCCTTGAAAAATACAGTATTTGTCCTGCTGATCTTTATTGCCGCCTGCAAATCCGATCCCGATCCGGGCCAACAGGTGGTTGCACGCGTCAGCGACACATACCTCTACGTTAAAGATCTCAACGGGGTGCTGCCTGAAAACATATCACCACAAGACAGCGCGGCCTTGGTTGCCGAATATATCGACAACTGGGTAAGGCAACAATTACTCATTAAACAGGCCGAACGAAATCTTTCCGACAATGACAAAGATTTTACCCGTCAACTCGAAGATTATAAAAACTCGCTTCTGATCTACAAATACGAATCCCAGCTCATTCAGCAAAACCTCGATACCCTCATTACCGATAAAGAAATTGCCGCTTATTACGAACAAAACAAAAGTAATTTCGAATTGAAGGAGAACATCGTAAAAGTTATCTTCGTTAAGGTTCCCAGGAACCTTTCCCTGGCAATCCCCAAATTATATATCGGTTCCGCCAAACCTGACGACCGCAGGAAGTTGCAGGATTTTTGTGTAAAATACGCCGTCAACTATTACCTCGACGATCAAAACTGGCTCTTGTTCAACGATATATTAAAAGAGATACCCATCAATACTTACAACCAGGAGGAATATCTGAAAAACAACCGAATCATCGAAATTCAGGATTCTAACTTTTCTTACCTGATGAACATCAAAGGATTTATGATCAAGGAAGGCCTCTCTCCCCTGAGTTTTGAGGAGAACCGTATACGAGATATCATTCTGAACAAGCGAAAACTTAAACTGATCGACGATATGAAAAAAGATATTTACAACAACGCAGTTAAAAAAGGTTCGTTCGAGATAATAAAAAAGTAAAATTTGATACTAATGTTTACTTTTTTCAGTTAACAGCAAAATAAAAGTCAATAAATGAATAAATTTTTAGTAAGATCAGCCCTGTCAATAGTCTTTATCTCTTTTCTGCTCAAACCACACATCAGTGCGGCGCAGCAAGGTCAGGACAATGTACTGATCGATCAGGTAGTGGCCGTGGTCGGAAGCAATGTAATATTATATTCCGATATCGAGAACGAATACCTCCAATCCCAGCTCCAGTTAAACGCCAAAGGTTTTGGGGCCAGGTGCAATATTCTTGAAGAAATCATGTTCCAGAAACTCCTGCTCAACCAGGCCGACCTCGATAGTGTGAAGGTCACCGACAAACAGGTAGAAAGCGAACTCGACCGACGTTTGCGCTATTTTATCAGCCAGATAGGATCCAAAGAAAAACTCGAAGAATATTTCAAAAAATCCATCCTGGAAATTAAAGAAGATATGCGCGACAAGATCCACGACTATCTCCTTATACAAAACGTACAATCAAAACTTACCCAGGATATCAAAATCACCCCTTCCGAAGTGGCCGACTTCTTTTACAGCATCCCTGCCGATAGTTTGCCCCTGATAGGCTCCCAGATCGAGATAGAGCAGATTGTGAAAAAACCCATCATCAGCCCCGCCGAAATCGATGCGGTACGCGATCGCCTCAACTCCATACGCGACCGGGTGCTCAAAGGCGAAGATTTTGCCACACTCGCCAATTTATATTCCGAAGATCCCGGCTCTATGACCAAAGGTGGCGACCTCGGTTTCGTCGGCCGGGGCGAATTTGTGCCAGAGTTCGAAGCCGTAGCCTTTTCGCTTAAGCCTAACGAAATATCGCCGGTCATCAAAACCCAGCATGGATATCATATCATACAAATGATGGAACGCCGCGGCGAGTATATCAATGTACGCCACATACTGATGGTTCCCAAGCCCACCGCAGCCGCCCTTGCCAAATCGAAAAAAGAACTCGAAAATATCACGGCCCTCATCTCTATGGATACCGTTACTTTCGAACAGGCTGCCGCTCGTTTTTCCGACGATCCCAGCCGCCTCAACGGAGGCAAACTGGTAAATCCATACACAGGCGATTCCAAATTCACTACCGAAGAAGTAGAACCCAACCTCTACTTCGTGATCGAAAAAATGAACGTAGGCGACCGTTCAGCTCCCCTGCTTTTTACCGACGAGAACAACAACCAGGCCTATCGCATTGTGCGGCTCAAGTCCCGAACCGAACCTCATAAAGCCAACCTCAAAGACGATTATCCGCAAATACAGAATATGGCCCTCAGCATAAAACAAAACGGAGTCATCAACAAGTGGATAGTCGCAAAATCAAAAAACACCTACGTTAAAATATTGGGCGATTATAAAACCTGTCCCTTTAAATATACCTGGGCATCTTATTGACCTGATAATACTAAACTGCTATGACCAACAATACTTCCGATGTTGAAATGTTAAAGTCGCTAAAAGACAAATTCAACACATTAAAAACAGAAATCGCAAAAGTGATCGTGGGCCAGGACGAAGTGGTGCGCAACATAATCACCACCATATTCAGCAACGGACATGCACTGCTCATCGGTGTGCCCGGACTGGCAAAAACACTGATGATTAACACCATCAGCAAATCCCTCGGACTCAACTATTCGCGCATTCAATTTACCCCCGACCTCATGCCTTCCGATATCCTGGGTTCAGAAATTCTGGATGAAGAACGCAAGTTCCGCTTCATCAAAGGGCCGGTGTTTGCCAACATCATACTGGCCGACGAAATCAACCGTACGCCGCCCAAAACCCAATCGGCCCTGCTCGAAGCCATGCAGGAAAAAGCCATCACCATTGCCGGCAAACACTTCAAACTCCAGGAACCTTTCTTTGTACTGGCTACCCAAAACCCCATCGAGCAGGAAGGCACCTATCCTCTGCCCGAGGCCCAGTTAGACAGGTTTATGTTCAACATCTGGCTGGATTATCCTACCTTCGATCAGGAAATTGACATTGTGAAAACCACCACTGCTAACTACAACCCCGAAATAAAAGTGGTGTTTACGGCCGAAGAAATCCTGGCCATACAGGATGTGGTGCGCAAAATTCCCGTGGCCGACAATGTTTACAACTATGCCATCAGCCTGGCCTCAAAAACCCGCCCCAACACCCCGCTCGGACATAAATGGGCCAACGATTATATTTCGTGGGGGGCCGGTCCGCGCGCTTCGCAATATCTCATCATTGGCGCCAAATGCAGCGCCGCCTTGAACGGCAAATTTTCCCCCGATATAGAGGATGTGCAAAACGTGGCCCACCTGGTGCTGCGCCACCGCATCGTCAAAAATTACAAGGCTGAAGCCGAAGGCATTTCGGTGGATACTATTATCAATGAATTAATGAAATAATTCGTTGGGTCGTTTAGTGATAGTCTCACTCAAAGTGAGGCTATCACTCTCTTCTTTTCTCCGTCCTTCACTTCCATTTGTACTAATTGCCCCTCCTTAAGTCAACTTTTTGCTGATCTGAACTCACATAATGCTATTTATCTTAATCCTTTTCTAAATAAACCACTTATAATTCATCCTAACCTACTCGGACTTCAAATTATACAATACGGACTCCAGTTTATACGACATAGATTTCAATTTAACAGCCATAGATTTCAATTTATAAGGCTGTTTTTTCGCTTTACTCACCTAATTAATAGCTAAATACACTTTTTGTCCATTAATAACAATAAATGACAAAAAACGACAACTAATAACCTTTCTTCCTAATAGTCTAAATGTCTATAGCCTAAAAGCCTTTCCATTAATGACCACAAATGACTTTCCTGCTAATAGTCTAAAAACTTATCGCTAAAAGCCTTCCTATTAATGACAATCAATGACACTAATGATTATCAATGACAACATCTTTCTTCTTCAAACTTTTTTCCCTACATTTGCCCCATGAAATTCTCCGACATCATAGGTCAGCAGCATGTAAAGAACTACCTGGTCAACACCGTCCGCAACAGCCGTGTGAGCCATGCGCAGTTGTTCTTTGGGCCCGAAGGTTGTGGCAAACTGGCCCTTGCAGTTGCCTATGCCCAATTCATTTCGTGCACCGACCGTCAGTTTTTCGGCCCGGAATCCACTTTGGTGGGCGATTCGTGCGGGGTGTGTCCGTCGTGCGTCAAATATAACAAGCTGGCCCATCCCGATCTGCATTTTTTCTATCCGGTAACCACCACCAAAGAGGTGAAAAAGAACCCCAAAAGCTCCGAATTCGTGCAAACCTGGCGCGAGATGCTGATCAGTAACAACTATTATGTTTCGCTCAACGAATGGTACGATGCCATTGGGGTTGAAAACAAGCAGGGCATCATCAATGCCGACGATTGCGACGAAATAGTGCGCCAGCTCAGCCTCAAAGCCTACGAAGCCGAATATAAAATAGTGCTGATATGGATGGTTGAAAAACTGTATCATGCCGCGGCGCCCAAAATACTGAAGATACTGGAGGAACCCCCCGAAAAAACCCTCTTTCTGCTTATATCCGAGAAGCAGGAACAGATCATCAACACCATAATTTCACGCACTCAGATGGTGAAGATACCGCGCCTGAGCCGCAAAGACATCAACGACACCCTCATCAAACGGTATGATCTGTCGGAGATCAGCGCCCGCAAGATATCGAACGTGGCCGACGGTAATTTTATATTTGCCAAGGCCCAGGTGGATGAGGTAGACGATCAGAATTACAACTACACCACCGTGCGCCGCTGGCTGCAGTTGTGCTATGGCCTGAAAGGCAATCAGAAGCTCGAACTGGTGAAGCTGATAGACGAAATTGCTAAGATAGGCCGCGAAAAACAGAAGAGCTTTTTTTCGTATGCCTTAAAGGTGATACGCAATGCATCGGTAATAAACCAAGGCGATGCACGCATTGTGAAATTAGACGATGAGGAAGCCGAATTTGTAACCAGGTTCGCCAACATACTCAATCCAAAACGCATTCCTTTGCTGGCAAAAGAGTTCAACCAGGCCATGTACCATATAGAGCGCAACGCCAATCCCAAAATATTGTTCATGAACCTGTCGTTCGTGCTGCACCGCATAATGCATTCCTGAAAGCAAGTGCCTAAAGTTAAAAATACAAAGTTGGTATCCTCAAGTACTCAAGGCATTTAAGGAACTCAAGGAACTCAAGTGCACCTGCTAATACTTTAGTACTAAAAAAAACTACTTTCGTCGAAATTGATTATTTTTGCAATAATTTGAAATGCGATGAAAGACGAAAAAAATGATTTTCTGACGAGGGGCTGTTCACACAAGCCGAAACCGAATCAGAAAAACGACGATCTATACAGTCACTCCTGTTGTAAACGAAATTCCTATAATTGGCTGGGCAACATAAGTGTTCCTGCCGGCTACCCTTCCTTCCCCTATGTTGAAGTGCGTTTTAAGAACAGCCGTAAAGACTTCTTTTTGCTGCCCGAGGATCAGACGGTTGATGTTGGCGATATTGTGGCCGTAGAGGCCTCTCCCGGACACGAAATAGGCATTGTTACCCTTACAGGAGACACCACCAGGCTGCAGATGAAAAAGAAAGGCTTCAACCCCAAAGTAAAAGAGGTTAAAAAGCTTTACCGCCGTGCACGTCCCAATGATTTGGAAAAATGGATATCTATTGTTACCACAGAAGCCAATTCGGTATTCAAATCGAAAAAAATAACCCACGATCTTCATTTATCGATGAAGGTTAATGATGTGGAATACCAGGGCGACGGCACCAAAGCCACCTTTTATTATACGGCCGAAGAACGCGTTGATTTCCGCGAACTGATAAAAGTATTGGCCGATCAGTTTGGGGTGCGCATTGAAATGCGACAGATAGGAGCCCGCCAGGAAGCAGCCACCCTGGGAGGCATAGGCACCTGTGGCCGCGAATTGTGCTGTTCGAGTTGGTTATTCGATTTTAAATCGGTTTCAACCCATTCGGCCAGGGTCCAGCAAATATCCATCAACCCTCAGAAACTTGCCGGACAATGTTCGAAACTTAAATGTTGTCTGAACTACGAATACGAAACATACGTGGATGCCCTAAAAGGATTTCCGAGCAGCGATGTGCCTCTGAAAACGAAAAAAGGCATTGCTTTTTGTCAGAAAACCGACGTGATGAAACGCATTATGTGGTATTCGTATAAAGACGATCCGGGTAATATTCTGGCTATAGAAATTAATAAAGTGGAAAAGATACAGGCCGATAATGCCAAAGGAATTGTTCCCGAAAAACTGGAAGATTTCACCCTGGCAAAAGAAACCAAAGTTGAATTTGAGCATTACGAATTTGACCTGAAAAAATTAGCCGACTGATATGAATCCCAAACCCCTCATTTATCTTATCGTTTTGCTTGCCCTGTTAGCCTCGTGCCGGCACAACACCATTGTTGACACGACCAAAGAGATAGAAGGCAGGGTATGGAACAGCAGTGACATCGTTAAGTTTTCGGTTCCGGTAACCGATACCCTTGTGTCTTACAATTATTATATCAATGTGCGCAATTCGGCCGATTATGCTTACTCCAACCTGTTTCTTTTCATAAAGACATTTTATCCTAACGGTAAAATATCTATCGATACGGTAGAATGTTTTCTGGCCGATAAAGAAGGGAAATGGTTAGGCAATCGCAGTGGAGATAAGATAGACAACCGGATATTATTCCGCAAAAGTTTCCGGTTTCGTATGTTGGGAACCTATTCCTTTGAATTTGAACAGGCCATGCGCACCGAAGCACTTCAAGGCATTGAAAGCTTTGGTATCCGTATCGAAAAATTTGAAAAAGAATAATAATATGGCCAAAAAAGCTGCCAATACGGAATCTCATAAGTATTTGAAATTTCTCTGGATCTTTTATTTTGCTATTTGCGGATTTATATTGTTGCTATTCACCGTAATCTCACTAGGATGGCTGGGGTTCATGCCTACTTTTGAAGATCTCGAAAATCCGCGAAGCAACCTGGCTTCCGAAGTGTATTCTTCCGACCAGCAATTGTTAGGGAAATATTATATTGAAAACCGTTCGAACATTCATTTTGAAGATCTCTCGCCCAATGTAATCAATGCATTGATAGCTACCGAAGATGTACGGTTTACGGAGCATTCGGGTGTTGATGCCCGCAGTATATTCAGGGTAATTTTCAGAACCATAATTGGAAGAGATGAAGGTTCAGGCGGCGGCAGTACCATCACGCAGCAATTGGCAAAAAATCTTTTTCCAAGAGAGATCCATCCTTCGAAACTGAAACTGATATCGATTAAATTGCGCGAATGGGTGACGGCCATTAAGCTCGAACGAAATTATACCAAAGAAGAAATCATTGCCATGTATCTGAATACGGTTGATTTCGGCAATCAATCTTTTGGCATTAAATCGGCTGCCCGAACTTATTTCGATAAAACCCCCGATTCGCTGAATAAAGAAGAGTCAGCCCTGCTGATTGGTATGTTGAAAGCTCCCACAAAGTACAGTCCTACTCTGAATCCTGAAAATTCAGTGAAGCGGCGTGAAGTTGTGCTGAAACAAATGGAGGTTTATGGTTATATTACCGAAAAACAGTATAAAGAACTTAAGGATCTGCCACTCGATATGTCGCGTTTTAAGGTTCAGGATCATAATTACGGTGAGGCTACTTATTTCAGAGAATTCCTAAAAATTCTGCTCACGAGGAAAAAACCCATTGAAGACGATTACAACAATCCCAAAAGTTATAAGGAAGATATGGATCAGTGGGACAATAATCCCCTGTATGGCTGGTGCAATAAAAATCTGAAATCTGATGGCACTCCTTATAACATATTTAAAGACGGGCTCAGGATTTATACCACTGTCAATTCTAAAATGCAGCGCTATGCCGAAGAAGCCGTTAGTGAGCATATTGGAAAAGAATTGCAGCGCGAATTTTTCAAGCATTGGAAAGGAGTTAAGAGGGCTCCCTTCGATTATAGCCTGAGTGATGCCAAAATCAATGAGATAATTTTGCAGAGCGTGTATCGTTCTGAACGGTATCAGAGCATGAAAAAGGCAGATGTACCTGAAGATAAGATCATGAAGGTTTTCAATACTCCTGTAAAGATGAGGGTTTTTGCCTGGGGAAAAGACCGGGATACCATTATGAGTCCTTTGGATTCTATAAAATATTACAAGTATTTTCTCCTGGCGGGATTGATGTCGGTCGAAAATCAAACAGGTTATGTAAGAGCCTATGTGGGCGGAATAAATTATAAATACTTTAAATACGACCATGTATGCCTGGCAAAACGTCAGGTGGGATCGACTTTCAAACCTTTCGTTTATACGGTCGCCATGCAGGAAGGTGAGTTCTCGCCCTGTACCAAGGTGCCTAATGTTCCTATAACCTTCGAGCTTCCCAGCGGGGATAAATGGGAGCCAAAAAATTCGAGCAATTACAAGGAAGGCGAAATGGTATCGCTGAAAGAAGCTATAGCCAATTCCATCAATTGGGTTTCGGCCTTTCTGATCAAAAGATATTCTCCCGGACCTGTTATCAAAGTAGCCAGGAAAATGGGTGTGAAAAGTGATATCCCCGAAGTATATGCCATTTGTCTGGGAACTCCCGATCTTTCTCTCTACGAAATGGTTGGCGCCTTTAGCTGTTTTGCCAGTAAGGGAGTTTATGTAGAACCCATTTTTGTTACCCGCATAGAAGATAAACACGGCAATGTGCTCGACAACTTTGTTCCACGCACACAGGAAGCCATGAGCGAAGAAACCGCTTACCTGATGACCAACCTGTTGCAAGGGGTTGTAGAAAGCGGTACCGGCGCCCGTTTGCGAGGGAAGTATGGATTGACCAACCAAATTGCAGGCAAAACAGGCACCACCGATAACAACTCCGACGGATGGTTTATGGGTATGGTTCCCAATCTTACTACAGGTGTGTGGGTAGGATGCGAAGACCGGAGTGTGCATTTTCGCAGTACTTTGCTTGGACAAGGCGCCAACATGTCGTTGCCGATCTGGGCCCTATACATGAAAAAGGTTTTGGCTGACAAGTCTCTTAATATTTCTCCTAACGACAAATTTGCTATCCCTTCTAAAAAACTGTCAGTCGAAATAAATTGCGATAAATATAATCAGGAGCAGCATCCGATAAATTTTGATAACCGTAATTTCTGATTTTATGGACCTGTCGATAGTCATTCCTGTCTTTAACGAAGAGCAGAATATCCCTGATCTGTATCAGCGGATAAAGGCTGTTGTGAAAGACCTGGAAGTGTCGCACGAATTGTTCTTTGTCGACGACGGAAGCCTGGATGATTCATTGCAAATGATTATGCAACTGGCCGTAAATGATGATTGTGTAAAATATATTGAGCTCAGCCGCAACTTTGGTCAGCAGATAGCGGTTTCGGCTGGCCTTGATTTTGTAGCCGGAAACAGGACCGTAATCATTGATGCCGACCTGCAGGACCCACCAGAACTGATCAAAGAGCTTTACCTGAAAATGGATGAAGGCTATAATGTAGTTTATGCCAAACGGAGGAAACGTATTGGAGAATCTTTTGGCAAAAAGATTACGGCCCGCATGTTCTACCGCATATTGAAACTAATCACTGCTGTGGATATCCCCGTGGATGCAGGCGATTTCCGGATCATTGATAAAAAGATGGTGAAAGCATTGAGAAGCATGACCGAGAAGACCAAATTTCTCAGAGGTCAGATATCGTGGGCCGGTTTCAAACAGAGTTTTGTAGAGTACGACAGGGATGAACGCAAGGGTGGACAGACAGGGTATTCTTACGGCAGTATGATGCGGTTTGCCAAAGACGGGATCACTTCATTTTCTGATTTCCCGTTAAAACTGGTGACTTATGTGGGATTTTTTGTGGCAGCGATTGCTTTTATAGTGATGGTATATGCACTATATTCAAAGTATATTTTGGGAAGCGCAGTTCCCGGATGGACGTCAATCATTCTGAGTACATTGTTTCTCGGAGGAATACAGTTATTGGGGATTGGCGTGATTGGGGAATATATCAGCCGCATTGCCGCCAATGTACGTAACAGGCCGTTGTACTTTATCAATAAGAACAATATCTCAGGCCGGGACGAATTGCCGGAAGAATAACAGACCCATGAACCTTCGTTCCATTTCATATCAGCCCAAATATTCCAAATACGTTTTCTGGGTTTCGGTGTTATTATTAACTTATTTGTACGGATATCACCATACGGTCTTCTACCCCCCTCAATCCATTCACCAGTATCGTCAGTGTGATTGCCTGTCCATAGCACAGAATTATTACCGGGGTGATATGAATTTTTTTAAGCCCGAACTGCATAATCAGATGAGTCAGGGGGGCAAAAACGGTTATGCAGCGGGCGAATTTCCTTTGATCTATTATTCGGTAGCTGTTCTATGGAAGATCTTTGGGTATCACGAATTCATTTTCAGGTTGGTTGAAATTCTGATCGTGTTGGCAGGATTGTTTTCCTTATTCAGAATATTCGAGGATGTTTTTAAGGATTCGGTGTGGGCGCTGATTCTTTCGCTGCTGCTGTTCACATCGCCGATTCTGGTCTTTTATTCCAGTAATTTCCTTACCAACATGCCGGCATTCGGTTTTGCGCTTATTGGCTGGTATTTTTTTCATAGGTTTTCCAAAAAGTCAAAACAGGGATTATTATACCTTTCGATAGCCTTTTTTCTGCTGGCAGGTTTGCTTAAGGTGTCGGCCGCAATTAGTTTGGTATTGTTGTTCTGCCTACTGCTGACCGAAATGTTGGGGATATTGAAACTGAAACGCGGACAACGATTGTTTAACAGGCCCATTGTTCAGATAATTCCTTTTTTGCTTGCCTTTTTATTGATCTTTTGCTGGTATTGGTATGCATCCTGGTTCAATAATATTTACGGTGGCGGATTTACTTTTAACAGTGTGTGGCCCATTTGGAAAATGAGTGCAGAACAGATCCAAGTGGTCTGGAAAGGATTTATGGAATCGATGATACAGCAGATATTTGATGTGAAGTTATTATGGCTTACCGGTTTTATGTTTGTGATGGTTGTGGTTTTAACTTTTATGAAAAAAATACCGCTGGCTCATTTCATAGCTCTGCTGATACTGATATTCGGTACGTTTTTATATTCCCTGTTTTGGTTCAATGCATTCGGCAACCACGATTATTACCTTATCGATCTGCTGATGCCGGTCATTGCTGTCTGGTTATTGTTTTTCTTGGGTCTGCGGCAGCTTTGGGAGAAGGGGTTTCAGCATATCGGGGTAAAATTCTTATTCATGCTGATACTGGGATATAATGTTCTGTATTGCCGCAATAATATGCAAATGCGTTACTGGATGTTCGTCGACCGGCCCGAAAGATTTGTTTCTCAGTTTGAAGTCGGCGGCTGGGCCTGGATTCACGATAGTTACGTGAAACGTATGGAAGCATTTACCACTTTGCCTTATTATTTTGAGGCCATAGGCGTAAAACCCGAAGATAAAATTATCAGCCTGCCCGACGAAAGTATCAATGTGAGCCTGGTGCTGATGAATCATAAAGGCTGGACCTCATACGGTTTGGGTGAGAAAACTCAGGGCGAAAGGATCAAAAAGTTGATGCAGCATGATGCCAAGTATCTCCTGATCAGCGATTCGGCGGCTTACAATGATGAAAGCATCAGACCTTATCTCAGCAGTTATATAGGTTCTTATCAAAACATTGATATTTACGACCTCCGGGGAATAAAATAATATTGTTTTTCAACAAGTAATACATGTTATTGTTGATAATTCGCTACATGTAAAATTGGTTTCTGTTTCATTTTCCGTAATTTTGCAAAAAAATCTTCATGAGCGAACAGATCAAACACGAATGCGGTATTGCATTTATTCGTTTACTGAAACCCATCGAATATTACCTCTCGAAATACGGAACCACGCTCTATGGCCTGAACAAATTGTCGTTGTTGATGGAAAAACAACACAACCGCGGACAAGATGGAGCCGGTATTGCCTGTGTTAAGCTTGATGTGGATCCAGGCATTCGTTTTATCAATCGCCTGCGCTCCAATTCATCAACTCCTATCATTGACATTTTTAACAAGATCTATAACGACCTGAAGCAGGTAAAAAAAAGCAATTCAGCCATGCTGAACGATGTGCCCTGGCTGAAACAAAATACCGATTTCATCGGCGAACTGTATCTGGGACATTTGCGCTACGGCACTTTTGGTAAAAATAATATAGAGTATTGCCACCCTTTTATTCGCCATAACAACTGGCAGACCAAAAACCTGGTGATGGCCGGCAACTTCAACCTCACCAATGTGGATGAACTGTTCCAGAAACTGATATCGCTGGGACAGCATCCGGTGGAAACTTCGGATACCATCACTGTTATGGAAAAGATAGGCCATTTTCTTGATCTGGAGAATGAAAATCTATATCAGTTGTTCAAGGCCCAGGGTTTTTCCAAACCCGACATTTCAGCACTCATAGCCAAAGAACTGAATATTCAACGCATATTGAACAAGGCGGCTAAGGATTGGGACGGTGGATTTGTTATGGCCGGTATGTTTGGCCATGGCGATGCTTTTGTGATGCGCGATCCGTCGGGCATTCGCCCGGCGTATTATTTTGCGAACGACGAAGTAGTAGTAGCTGCATCCGAACGTCCTCCTATTATGACCGCCTTCAATGTGCCTATTGATGAAATCCGGGAGATACTTCCCGGCAATGCCCTAATCGTGAAAAAAGATGGCTCGCAAGGCATCAACCAGTTTCGGGAACCCAAAACAAAACAGGCCTGCTCTTTCGAACGCATTTATTTTTCGCGGGGTACCGACAAAGATATTTATCTGGAACGAAAAAAACTGGGCAGCTATATTACCCTTCCCATACTTAAGGCCATTGATTACGATATTGAGAACACGGTATTCTCTTACATCCCCAATACTGCCGAGGTGGCATATCACGGCTTGATAGAATCGCTTGAGGAGTTTTGCAACCATGTGAAGAAAGATAAAATTATGGCGACGGGCAACACGCTTACTCCCGACGCACTTGAAAAAATACTTGCTTTCAGACCGCGTTTCGAGAAGGTGGCCGTGAAAGATATGAAACTGCGCACTTTTATCACCCAGGATAAAGAACGCGACGACCTGGTGGCCCACGTTTACGATGTCACCTACGGTATCATCCGCGACGGACTCGACACCATCGTGGTGATAGACGATTCAATTGTGCGGGGTACAACTTTAAAGCAGAGTATCATCCGTATTCTCGACCGTTTACACCCCCGCAGAATCATCATCGCTTCCAGTGCCCCCCAGATTCGTTATCCCGACTGTTATGGCATCGACATGGCCAAACTCAGCGATTTTGTGGCCTTCAGGGCGGCCATAGAATTATTGCGCGAAACCGGGCAGGAACAGATCATCAACCAGGTGTATAAAAAATGTAAGGAGCAGCAATGCTACCCCAAAGAGCAGATCGTGAATTATGTGAAAGAGATCTATGCGCCCTTTACCGACCGAAAGATCTCGGAGAAAATATCAAAAATGCTCACGCCCGAAGGTATCCATTCCCAGGTTCAGATTATATATCAATCCATTGCCGACCTCCATGCCGCCTGCCCCAGCCATACCGGCACCTGGTATTTCACCGGCGATTATCCTACGCCCGGCGGCAACAAAGTGGTTACCCGCTCGTTTATCAATTATATTGAGGGGAAGAACGAAAGGGCGTATTAAGTAATATATCGCCATTTATTAAAAAATCTCTATAACCCCACTCTTCTCAACAAACGAATCATTTGATAAATATAAAGAGTCATTTATTTTGTCTCTTATTTAGAATGATAAAAAATTACGAATTTTTATCGAAAAAAGTGAAAAAACTTCACAAGGTTAACTCATATTTTATCTTACATTTACGTTTTATTTAAAAACAATTATAATTATTATGAGGAAACTTCTTCTTTCCATTTCGCTGCTTTTTTCATTTTACTTTGTTTCGAATGCCCAAGGAGTCGACTGTTCAAGTTCTAATCCATTTTGTACTGGTACAACCTATAATTATCCCGCAGGTGTTAATGTTCCTGACATGGGAAGTGTCGGCTGTTTATTAACCACACCTAATCCTGCATGGTATTATTTGCAAATTGCAAATCCGGGCAATCTTGATATTCATATTGCAAGTTCGGCGGGTGTGGATGTTGATTTCATTTGCTGGGGACCATTTTCATCCTTAGCCGCGGCCTGTGCCACCAATCTGATGTCAAATTCAGGAGTAGATTGCAGCTATTCAACAGCAGCAACCGAAGATTGTAACATCACCAATGCCCAAACGGGCCAAATTTATGTATTACTTATTACTAATTATGCAAATGTTCCAACCAACGAAATTTTTTCGCAAACGGGTGGTACAGGATCAACCGATTGCAGTATTGTAGCCCCGCCGATTACAGGTGACACCGTTTGTGTCGGAGAGACTGTTTTCTTTACTGTGAACAATCCGACAGTAGGCGCCACCTATAGTTGGACCGGACCTAACGGGTTTTCATCAAATACTATGAATCCAACTATCCCAAATGCCACCACTGCTATGTCTGGGGTGTATTCTATGACTATAACGGTTGGAGGACAAACCAGTCAGCCGGTTACATGTACCGTTCTGGTCAATCCCAACCCTACCATTACTATTTCACCAACAAATCCATCGGCCTGTGCCGGATCCTCTGTTGTCCTCACAGCAACCTGCTCAACCGGAGCTGGTTGGTTTGTATGGAGTAATGGTAGCCAGGGAACCGGCCCTATTACAGTCACTCCAACAGCCACTACAACCTACACAGTTACAGGGACTGATCAGAATGGATGTTCTGGCACTGCTTCTGTAACGGTTACAATTGCCTCAAATCTTACCATTACAGCCACAGCCGCGCCTTCAACAATTTGTATAGGACAAAGCTCAGTGCTTGATGCCGTTGGCGGTACAGATTATACCTGGGAACCAGGCACACTATCGGGAGCATCGACTACTGTTACACCAACCTCCACAACAGTTTATTCAGTATCTGCTACTGACGCCAACGGATGCACCGGCTCGACAACCGTAACTGTAACTGTAATTTCGAGTGTAGTAGTCGGGGCTACAGCTAATCCTGCCTCAATTTGCAACGGTCAAAGTTCAAATCTTACCGCTAACGGGGCATTGACCTACACCTGGGAACCAGGAACCCTATCAGGCAATTCGGTAACTGTTTCTCCAACAGTGACTACCACTTACACTGTAACAGGAGATATTAATGGATGTTCTGGCACAACCACGGTTACAGTGGATGTATCGTCAGATCTGGTACTTGTGATTGCAGCTGATATCTATAAGGGATGCGAAGACCTTTTGGTGAATTTTTCAGATCTGAGTTCGGTAACCACAGGCACATGGTACTGGGATTTCGGTGATAATAGTTTTTCGTATTTGCAGAATCCGACACATCTCTACACAGAGGCCGGCACTTATGATGTAACACTTACCATAAACTCCTCATCACCTTGCTCGGCAAGTATTACCTGGCCTAATATGATAACCGTATTCCCTCGACCATACGCATTTTTCACTCCAAACCCTACTATTGTAAGTGAATTGGATCCGATAGTATTCTTCAATGATCAATCTATCGGAGCTGACGGTTGGAACTGGTATTTTGGTGATACCAACAATTTGAACAATAATTCAAATTTTCAAAATCCCATACATACCTATTCCGATACAGGTGCTTTTACAATTACTCTTGTTGCCATCACCGAACATGGCTGCACAGATACCATCAGGCAGAATATTTATGTTGATCCAAATGTTTCCTATTATGTTCCTAATGCATTCACTCCCAATGATGATTCAAAGAATCAGAATTTTACCATGTTTGGCGAAGGGATCAATTGGTCGACTTTCGAAATGAGGATATATGACAGATGGGGTAAAATATTATTCCTGACCAATGATAACGAAAGCGGATGGGATGGAAAATCCAAAGGGAAAAAGGGGACTCCCGGTTTATATTCCTACCAGATCAGTTTTACCGATATTAAATTTAAAGAACATAAGCTTAAGGGAACCGTAGCTTTAATAAAATAACCATTTATGAAAAAGGTCATTTTTTCTGCATTAATAATCCTGAATGGATTGCAAATCTTTGGACAATGTGGAACCGGAGTTTCGCTTACCGTGAATAATCCTTCGTTTGAAGGGACACCACAACCTCACGTAACACCTCCGGGATGGGATATCTGTATGCCGGGCGTAACCCCTGATACCCAGCCGGGTTCATGGGGATGTACTTTACCCCCTTCAAACGGAAGTTCATATATCGGTCTGGTTTATTCACCCAGCATCAACTGGCAAGAAGGAGCCGGACAAACCTTAAGCTCGCCTATGATTGCTGGGACTACATATAATTTTACCATTGATCTTGCAACTATGGCCTCTGCTGACCCTGCTACCGGTATTGTTTTACCTCCCTGGTGCGAATATCTTGAACTCTGGGGTGGAATGTCGGGTGTAAATTCAGGATGCGATAAGGCCGAATTGTTATGGTCATCTGCCACTATTACCAATTTTACCTGGCAAACCTATAGTCTGACTTTTACTCCCACTTCTAACTGGAACCACATATTATTTCTGATCAATACTCCTACACCGGCCTGCACTGATGGACAATACATCCTGATGGATAATATGACACCGATTGTTCCACTTGCCGATATTGCTCAATTTACCTGGAATGATGTATGTCTGGGATCCACTGTTCAATTTCATGATACATCTTCCTCATTTTCGGGTGTTATTAATGGCTGGCATTGGGATTTTGGGGACGGAAGTCCAATCAGTACTGCTCAAAATCCTTCTCATACCTATACAGCTCCCGGTGCTTACAATGTAACACTTATTACATACAGCACTGTTCCATGCACCACAACTGTGGTGCATGTAGTTAATGTATGGCCGATGCCCAGCGTTACAGGAACTGCAGCGCCTACCCAAATTTGTTTAGGTCAGAGTGCAACTCTTACAGGGGGAGGTGCTGCAACCTATACCTGGCAACCCGGAGGTTTAACCGGCAGTAGTGTTACCGTAACCCCTTCAGCAAATACTACCTATACTGTCACAGGAACTACTGCAAATGGTTGTACCGGAAGTTCGACGGTTACCGTAAATGTAGTACAAAGTATTAATCTCACAGCTAATGCCAGCCCACCAACGGTTTGTATTGGGCAACCTTCAGTGCTATCGGTCAGCGGGGCCACAACCTATACCTGGGAGCCAGGAACTTTAACAGGAGACAATATTACTGTGAATCCCTTAACTACCACAACATATACTGTTACCGGGACTACCGGTGCAGGATGCTCAGGGACAACAACCGTTACGGTTACAGTAATAACACAAATAACGGTGGGAGCCATTGCGAGTCCTGCCATCATTTGTGCCGGACAGAGTACTACCCTCTCAGGCATGGGGGCCATGAATTATGTGTGGCAACCGGGCAACTTAACAGGTAGTACCATTACCGTTTCGCCTACTTCTTCAACAATTTATAGCGTTACCGGTGATAACAGTGGCTGTAGCGGATCGGCAACTGTTACCGTTGATGTTTATCCCAACCCTGATATTGTGATTGCGGCTGATATTTACAAGGGGTGCGAAGATTTATTGGTACAATTCAGCGACTTGAGTAACATTTCGAACGCTACCTGGTATTGGGATTTTGGAGACTATGGGTTTTCTTATCAGCAAAATCCTGCACATCTCTACATTGATCACGGGGTGTATGATGTATCATTAACTATTACGACGCAGTATGGCTGTTCTACTACCCTTGTGTGGACCGATATGATTACGGTTTATAAACTGCCTCATGCTTTCTTTACTCCTAATCCGGAAATTGTTTCAGAACTCGATCCAACCATTTTCTTCCACGATGAATCGATAGGAGCCGCAGGCTGGAACTGGAACTTTGGTGATACTAACTATATCAACAATATCTCAAACCTCCAAAATCCGATACACGAATATGTTGATACAGGTTATTACACAGTTACATTGGTGGCAATAACTGAAGACGGTTGTACTGATACCATTCAACATAACATTTATGTTGATCCCAATGTTTCATTTTATGTTCCCAATGCATTTACCCCGAATGATGATGGTAAAAACCAAAACTTTACCCTTCAGGGGGAAGGAATAAACTGGAACACTTATGAAATGAGAATATACGACAGATGGGGGAAAACACTTTGTTATACCAACGACCATGAAAAAGGATGGGATGGTGCTATAAAGGGGAAAATTGCGCCTGTCGGAGTTTATACCTATTTGATCACCTTTACGGATATAAAATTCAAAGAGCATAAACTAAAAGGAACAGTGGTTTTAGTCAAATAAAACTGTATCTTTTAATTTATTGTTCCTTTTCTCTACCGGAATTCTTTTTGCTGAAATGGAAGTTGTGGTATTTTCAGATTACTATTTTTTATCACTGTTGTCCGGTAAAAATACAAAATTATTTTAGAAACTATGTAAGTTGTTG
>CAYXXU010000047.1:0-36259 GCA_964469155.1 uncultured Bacteroidales bacterium | reverse complement strand
AACTTAAGTCTTCACCTAAAGGTGAGGGATTTTCCCCCAGAAGGGGACATTAAAAAGTTGCCTTTAACTAACACCTTTAAAAGACCTTATGTCTATATTTCTAAATGGTTCTTGGCAACAACTTGAAAAGAATGGGGACTAAAACTGGCGTTAGGTCTTGGAACCTTAACGGCGGAAAAGTTCACCCCATTCTTTTTTTTAACAAATTAACAACAATTAACAAAGAAAAGAAAAAGTAGCAAAAAGAAAAGAAAATCAACCACATACAACAATCTTCTGTAAATTCTTCTTAATAAGTGGTACAAATCTAAAGGTTGGCGGATGTGCGCTTTGTGGTTAATTTTATCTGCGTAAATCAGCGAGATCAGCGGGAAAACAGGGCTGTCAGTCCATGTTATCTGTTTTGAGGTTCGGTTCTTAAACCGTGAGGACTTAGTAATAAATAATCAGTTTGTGATTCAACCTTATTACCTTATTGTATTTCCATAAGCTAATAAGGTTGCATGATTGGTGGATTGATGTTTTTACTAAGGTTTGTTAAAAAAATTAGGTTATTACATTTTTCCCTATCAGAAGTAAGCCTATTTTCTTACATCGAACTCACGTTAGTTTAGTTTTGCGGCCTTCCAAAATAAAACTTTGAAAATTTTTTCACAGATGCATTGAAGGCGACATAATTATAGCCTGAATGTAATTTTTTGTAACTTAGCAAAAAATAACAGCCGATGACCATTCAGCAGATACTGACCAAGTATTGGGGTTTTTCAGGGTTCAAACCTTTGCAGGAGGACATCATCAATGCGGTGCTTTCGGGCAAGGACACCCTTGCGCTGCTGCCTACGGGAGGAGGGAAATCGCTGTGTTTTCAGGTTCCTGCGCTGGCCAGGGAAGGTTTGTGTATTGTGGTTTCACCACTGATCGCTTTGATGAAAGACCAGGTAGAAAGCCTGAAGCGAAAAAATATTAAAGCCATTGCGGTTTACTCGGGCATGACTGCGGAACAGATCGATATTGCTTTCGATAATGCTGTTTTCGATAAGGAAGTGAAATTTCTGTACCTGTCGCCCGAACGTTTGATGACGAGCCTTTTTCGCGAACGTCTGAAACGTATGAAGGTGAACCTGCTGGCCATTGACGAGGCTCACTGTGTTTCGCAATGGGGTTATGATTTCCGCCCCCCTTACCTGAAAATTGCGGAAATCAGGGCATACCTGCCGGGGGTTCCTGTGCTGGCGCTTACCGCTACGGCAACTCCTGTGGTGGTTGACGATATACAGCAGAAACTGCTGTTCAATGCCCGGAATGTGATTCAGGCGAGTTTTCATCGCAAAAACCTGTCGTATTTTATCCGTAAGGAAGAAGATAAACTGCCGGTGCTGCTGCGCATCATCCGAAAGGTAAAAGGCTCAGGGATAGTGTATGTGAGGAATCGCAAGAAGACCAAAATTATTTCCGATTTTTTGAATACCAACCGTATAGGAGCCGATTATTATCATGCCGGCCTCGATCATAAAACCCGCGACCGGGTGCAGCAGGCCTGGACCAAAGGCCTGAAACAGGTGATAGTGGCTACGAATGCTTTTGGCATGGGCATCGATAAGCCCGATGTGCGCTTTGTGGTTCATATGGACCTGCCCGATTCCATAGAATCGTATTTCCAGGAGGCCGGGCGGGCCGGACGCGATGATAAGAAATCGTTTGCTGTGATGCTTTACGAAAATGAGGATATTATTGATCTGTATAATAATTTTGAATGGTCTTATCCTGATAAAGAGATCATTAAAAGTGTGTATACTTTTCTGTGCAACTACTTTCAGTTGGCCATGGGTACGGGGCGCGACAGCAGTTATGTGTTTAATATCAACCAGTTTGCCGAACATTATAATCTTTTGCCGACCGTTGCCTATAATTCTATAAAGTTTTTGGAAAAAGAAGGCTATGTGGCTCTTTCGGATACCTTTAACGAGCCTTCGAAGCTGCATTTTCTGCCCAATAAGAACGATCTGTATAAATTCCAGTTGCAAAATCCGAAGTATGACAGCTTTATAAAAATGTTGTTGCGTTTGCATGCCGGAGTTTTCAACGATTTTGTAAATATAGACGAGGCCGACCTGGCCCAAAAAGTCAATATGGCACCCGAAAAGGTGATTGCTACGTTAAAAGAACTGACGGCGCAAAATGTAATTAAGTATACCCAGCGCTCCGACCTGCCTTATATTTTCTTTACCAGCGAACGGCAGGAGGCCGCAGATGTGATACTGAGCGACGAGCATTACAAGCTTTTGAAAGATAATGCCCTGAAACGCATGGAGGCCATGACCGATTTTGTTTCGGGGCAAAGCAAATGCCGCAGCCAGTTTGTGCTTGCCTATTTTGGCGAAACCGATAGCAAACGTTGCGGTATATGCGATGTTTGCCAGAAGCGAAACGACCTGGGCCTGACCGAAATGGAATTTGATAAGATTGTTGAACAGATCAGGCCCCTGCTGCAAAACCAGGCTTTGGCCCTTGACGGAATTATGGCTTTAGTTACAGGGGTATCGGAGGAAAAGCTGGTAAAAGTGCTGCAGTGGCTTACCGAAAATGATAAGATTGCGCTGGAGGAGGGGAAGTACAGGTGGTACTGAGGAAGCTTGGAGTTCAAGAGATTCAATTTACGAAATCATAACTATCACTAAATTAGCAAATAAGATATATTGAATCATATCCGTAATAAAGGAAATGGCAAACGCAGTTACGTTTAAGGCAAACTTAACTACGGAAGGGGCATAAGTAGTTACGTTTGTGGCAAACGTAACAACAGAAGAGGCAAGCCTAACTACGGAAGGGGCAAAAGTAGTTACCTTTAAGGCAAACCTAACTACGGAAGTGGCAAAAGTAGTTACGTTTAAGGCAAACCTAACATCGGAAGGGTTAAAAGTTGTTACGGTTAAGCCAAAAGTAGTAACGTTTGGGTTAAAAGTTGTTACGGTTAAGCCATAAGTAGTTACGTCTGGGTTAAAAGTAATTGCGGAAGTATTTTCAGCGATATTTTAGTAACAGAAGCTCGTCCCGGGTCTTCCGTCTTCTCCTTAATTCTTCCCCACCATCCCCTCGCTCACCAGTTCGGCTATGTCGGCTACTCGGCAATCGGAGTATTTTATAAAGGTCTTTTTGCAGAGGGGGCAGGCGGTGGCTATTACATCGGGGTCTTTGGCGGTAAGTTCAGCCACTACCTGTTGGGAGATATTGTCTTTGTTGGCATTGTAGCTGTGGTTGTTGCCCAGCGAACCTCCGCAGCAGAGGCTGTCGTGGCGTTCGTGAGGGTTGCGCAAGAGTTCGCCCAGGTTTTGCAGCACGCTGCGGGGCTCGTCGTAAATATGCAAACCGCGTCCCATTTCGCAGGGATCGTGATAAGCAATGCGCTGACCGTTAGATGAGGGGGCTATCCTCCCCTGTTGTATCAGTTGTTCAATATATTGCGAATGATGAATCACGTTGATGTTAAGTTGATAATCTTCCCTGAACATGCGCAGGCAAATGGGGCAGGAAGTTACCAAAGTATGCGCCCCGGTTTGCCAGATGGCTTCTTTATTGGCCGCGATAAGTTTCTGTGCATCCTTAATATTCCCAGCCAGCATCATGGGCCTTCCGCAACAAACGGAACCGTCCCGGTCGAAAAAGCTATACTTATCGCCCGAGGCATCCAATATCTGCACCATGGCTTTCTTAATAGAAGGCGTAAGGTGCGTCATGCATCCGGCAAAATACAGGATGTCGGTCTGGGCCGGCTGTTCAGCAGGCAGGTAAGTAAAATCGGAGTTCGCGGTGTTTTCGTAGGTCATGCGTTGGGACAGCCTCAGATCATCGGTTTTGATACCTACCGGGCAAAACTCTTCGCAGCGTCCGCATAGCAGACAGTTTTGCACCACAGTCTCCTGCTGGTTCTTTTTTCGAATGGATTTGATGAAATAGGCCGATTGTATGTCGGTTACTCCTGCCATGGTATTCAACTGACACACGTCAATGCAAATACCGCATCGGGAGCAGGAAAATACTTCGACATCCTTAAACATATCATAGCCTTTGGTGCGGCGGATGCCGAAACGGCGGAAGGCGATCAACACTATCTCGGTAGGGATGTGCATATAGCGCGAATAGGGCAGGCAGACGAAAAAGATGCCGAGCGAAACGGAGTAGGCCCACCACATAACATAGCTAATATTGTCCAAAGGTATGAAGGCGGCGAGAAAATTGCCTATGGGTTGTGTCAGGAAACCACCGGTGTGATACATGCCTGCCGCCATGCTTTCGGCCAGCAGCCTGAGCGGAAAGATAAGCCAGAGGGAGAGCATGGCAAAAATATCGAAAGGCTTTAGTTTGGTGGTGCGTTTCATTCCAACAGCCTTTGAATATATTCTTTTGAAAAAAGCCAGCGCTACCCCTGAGAGCACATATAATAGGAAGAAATCCATCAGGAAAGTGAATGTCTTTGCCAAAGGCATTTGCAAAGGTTGGGTCAGAAAAAACTTAAAGAATATTGGATAGTAAGGCAGATTGAGTTCGGCGCCGGCATGAATACGTGTTTCCAAATTGCCCAGTACGATCAGCATAAACCAGCCAAAGGCAAAACTCATGTGCATATATCCCAACACGGGGTTGATCTTAAAGATACGCCGGTGAAACAGACTTTCGGTGATAATTTCCCACATCACCCCGAATATTTTGCGGCTGAAGAGGCCTTTGTTGAGCGCCATACGATCGCGGAGGGGAAGCTGCCGTATCCAGAAAGATATTTTAAACACTACCAATATGAAAAGCAACAGCAGGCCGATGCTGAATGGAAGCACAAAAAAATCGAAATTCATAATCCTGCCTCCAGTCCTTGTTTGATCAGCATGATGATTCTGCGGGTGTTGACACCCCTAGGACAAACCAACTGGCACTTGCCGCACAACATGCATTGGGCTATTTCCTTCTTCACAGGTTCGGTTTCGCCGCGTCGTATCATCAGTTGCATTTTGCGGAAATTCATAGGAGTGAATTTACCGGCGGTACAGGTAGAGGTGCAGCCTCCACAGGCTATACAGGTATTGAAAGTGGGTTCGTTCTTTGAAATGAATTCAGACAATCGCTTGTCGGTTTTGTCGAGATCGATCTGCCGGTCAGCCTGAATTTTATAGCCAAAGTCTACCATAGCCTGAACTCATTATTACTTTTTCGAATATTATGATTCAGAAAAAAACCAAAATTCAAAAAACAAAAAGCAAATAAATACCAAAATGGAAAATCCAATACTTTAAACGTGCTTGCCAAACGTTTGGAATATTGATGATTATAAAATTGGAATTTATTTGTCATTTGATGCTTGTTATTTGGAATTTGAAGTTTATTTGTCATTTGTTATTTCTGCCCGGTAGCCATTATTGAAAAAAAGCTTTGGTCCGTACCTCAAGGTCGTAACTTTCGAGGTAACTGGCCACGGTGGTGGCAGCAGCACGGGCATCGGTGATGGTATTGGTGATGGTTTTGGGTCCGGTACATGAGCCGGCAAAGAACACCCCGGGAATGTTGGAAACATTGGTGAGGGTATGCTGATCTTTGGTTTTATAAAATCCATTAATGCCAAATTCGAGACCCATCATCTTTCCCACCTGTTTGGTGCCTTCCGAAGGAACAAAGCCTACCATCAGCACCAGCATATCGACCGATAGTTTCATGGGTTTCCCCGCAAGTGTGTCTTCAACTTTAACCAAAATGGAATGATCCTGGTTTTCGCAAGCTTCTGACAGTCGTCCGCGGATAAAGTTCACGGCATACTTTTCCTGGGCTTCTTTGTATAAAGCTTCGAAATGCATACCATACATGCGAAGGTCCATGTAGAAACAATAGACCGTTGCATCGGGTAGTTTTTCCTTGATTTCGATGGCCTGTTTCACCGCAGTAACACAGCACACTTTGGAACAATATACATGCCCCACCTTTTCGTCGCGAGAGCCCACACAATGCACCAGACCTATCTTTTGAGGTACTTTACCCATGGGGTTCAATACAGGCCCTTCTTTTAAAAACATTTTTTCCAGATCGGCCGAAGTAACCACATTGTTGTAGATACCATAGCCATATTCTTCCTTACGTGTGGCATCGAATATATCGTATCCGGTGGTGACCAGCAAAGCATCGGCAATAAAACTGGCACCGCGGTCCAATTCCACCTGGAAACGTTTTTCAATAAGATTGATGTTGGTGATGCGGGCATTCCTGATTACATTCACCTTGGTTTCTACTCCCCTTTTGAGAAAATCCAACACTTCGCTGCCGAGGCGCATGGTGGGAAACAACTTTTCCCAATTGCGCAGGTGGCCCCCGAGGGTTTCTTCCTTTTCGAGCAGGGTGACATCGTAACCCATTTCGGCCAGATAAGCGGAGGATTCCATGCCGGCAATGCCACCACCAATCACTACAACTTTTTTAGCCATGTTCTACCTTAATTTTTCTTTTTCTTCAGCAGGAATCCACCCCACAACAACATTGGCTTTAAATATCTTCCACATTGCTCTGTTGCCCTTTAACTCTTTCATTCCCTTCAGAGGTGGGGCATAAAAATGCAAGGTAACCGAATAATCATCCGTAGAGTTTTCAATATTATGATATATCCGTTTTGGAATTCCAACCAGCTCTCCCACTTTTAAAGTTGTTCGGTTGATAATTTTATAATCAGGGCCGACGTTATAATTATATCCGCCATCGGTCAATGGATATACCACTCCAAAAGAGTTCAAATGATGGTGTATACTGCTTTCTTCTCCGGGTTTCCAGTTCATCAGAACCACTTCAAAGTTGATAGATGTGAAGACCACTGTCCTTCCGTAAGGCAGATCTTCAGGATACGACAGATCATCTTTGAACTCATCATAAGTAAAAGTAAAATTCTTTACAATTTCCATGAGTTGTTCAGGTTGTTTGATAAACCTTCTTTTTTGCATAAACAATCTGTCGATTTCTTTGAATTTTTCTTGAGTATTCATAATTTCATTGACTAATGATTAACAACATTTCAGGGTAAGCGGAATTTCAGGTATTCCCATTTTCTGACCATCGATTCCGTCGTATTTCTTTTCGCGATCGTAAGGCACTCCCATTTTATCGAGCACAGGCTCGCAGGATACCTGGTGTAGTTGCAAACCCAGATCCCAGGGGTTGTAACCTAAAACCAGTCCTGCCAGTTCTTCGTAAGTGAACACAGGGATTCCCCTACCATTCTCTCCATAGGTTCTGCCTTCCATTTCGGCAATGGCATATTGCCATTTATCCAAAAACATGGGACAGCCGGGACAATTGGTGATGATCATATCGGGTTTATAAGGTTCCATCGATTCGAACTTTTTATTGGAACAGGCAATGGAATATCCGCGGTTGGCCTGCACCAGATATTGACGAAAACCAAAACCACAGCAGTGTCTGCGCTCAGGATAATCAATTACTTCGCCCCCCCATTCTTCTATCATGCCTACCAACACATAAGGATACTCGGCTCCGCCTACTCCTTTGGAGGGAAACATTTTGGAATAATGACATCCGATATGTTCGACCACTTTCAATGGTTCGCCGGTTTCCTGGTTGACGAGTTTGAATTTGGCTTTGGCTGCAATTTCTTTGCGGAATTTGTAGATCACATCGCTGGCATGGGCCAGGTTTTCGGGAATTTCAAATTCACGTCCGGTGGCTTTCTTCAGATTCTCACGGGTTTTGGCAAGGGTTTCGGGGAAATGATGCCAGATGTCAAGGATCTCGGTATACAAACCAAAGGAGGTAACGCAACTGGGTACATAGTTCTTATATCCCGCTTCGGTGGCCAGGGCAAACTGACGGGCTACAACCGTCATGCTGGTTTCTATCGGTATGATATCGCTGTGGTAGCCAATACCCGTGCAAGTGGTGTGGCAGGGATGTTCGTATACATCCTTGCCCAGATTGTTGCGCATGATATTAAGGAATGCTGTTTCGGAACCCGGAAAGAAAGTCTGGCGAATACAACTCCGAACATAAAAGAATTTGTCGTCGGCTATGTCTTTCTGATAATCGCGCCAGAGCGCCTGCTTACCTTCAATCTTCATCGCGGTAGTGTTTTTGGGAGTTGAACTTATAAATATGATTGAAGTATTCGCTCGAAATGCCTTTCTCGTCAAGGTCCAGTTTCATTTCAGCGGCTTTTAGTTTTGAGCATGACTCAATTTGTTCGAAACGTTTCATACCGCCGGTTACGCGGAATATCTCCCGAAGTTCTTCGAGGGTTTCTTCAGGTATCTTACGCAATATTCCGGGGCCATCGCCACGATAGTTGGCTCCCAGACGTTCATATACCTGGTGCCAGTTCTTTTGTTTCCAGTCCCACACCGGGCCTTGTTCGGGATGCAGGTCGGTGCCGACGCCTTCAAGGTATACACAATAACCTGTGGTCAATATCCATTCGCCTATGGTGCGTTTCAGGGCCAGTTGCTGACGGCCTTTTTCGGATTCGGTGAAATAACCCATATCCTGAGATAAGGAACGCAGAGCCATGATAATCAATCCGGGTGCATTGCCACGCGGACAACGGGTTTTGCATGACATACATTCGCCGCAATACCAAATGGTTTCGCTTTTCAGCAATTCGATGATGAGTTCGTCGTCTTTGGTTTGCACGGTGTCAACAACAGAGCGCGGATCGTAGTTGTAGAATTCGGCCGCAGCACAAATGGCCGTGCAGGTGCCGCAATTGATGCAGGCATTGAGACCTTCTTCGAAGCGTACATCCTGCATTAATTTGTCGTAGAGTTGACCCATGATTATATTGTTTTCATTAATACTCTACCAATCCGGTATAGATTGTAGATATTTCCGCAAAAGTAAGCAAGTATATCGAAAAATAATAAAAAGGGGGAGAATTTTTAAGTAGACAGAAGCCGGATGACTGAAGTCAGAAGAAAGTAATATCCCTTCCACAAACTTACTATGCAGATCACAAAAGGGACCTTACTCTTTCAGACGTTTTGTACCTGGATCTATTTCGGTTGCCAGAAACAGTTTTTTGGAGATACTATGGCTTGTTCGGCTTTAAGTTTGGCCATGGCTTTGTCTACTTCTTTGCGTTCCAGCCCGGTCAGTTCTACTATTTTCCCTGCATTCAATGGCACACCGGCCTTTTTCATTGCTTCCAGTACTTTTTCTTTTGGTTCCATTTTGTTTATTGTTTGTTTTATAATTAGTCAAGCAAAACTAATCAATTCATGTGGAATAAATGCCTGATATTTTCAAAATCGGAGTTTGCTTTTTGAATTGTTTAAAACGACCTTACCGCCCTTACATGAAAGTCGAAGCCGGAGGATGTTTTGCTGTATCCACCCTGGCTGCCTCCGTTGAAGAACTGTCCCCAGGCGATGTCGGCACCTGATTCGCTTGAACTCCAAAGATAGTTGCCATAAGTTATTGAACCGCCAATGGCGTATCGGTTTATAAACACTTTATTCAACTCGTCTTTACTGGGCAAATACCAATCGCTGTATCCGTTCAATACGAGTAAGTCACAAATGCGGGCAGCAATGCCTGATTGGCTGCATACATTCACAATGGCAGTTGTATTAGCTTGTCCTGTACCCAATGCAGTTGATGTATTCCCGATCAGCGTTCCCGTGCATCCCCAATCTACTGTTCCACTCTGGTCGTCAGGGGCAACGATCAAACCATGCATTTCACCGCTAATGTACCCAGAATCCCAGGGTTGTAGTATATAGGCAACTATGCCTCCCTGGTAAGTATTTCCTACTTCGAGGCTTGTGGTGAAATAAAGTTGCTCGCCATAGCCGGTGCCTGCACTATTGGTGGCATAGGCCCTGATATAATAATGGGTATTGGGCAGCAATCCGGCGATATCAGCGGTAAACGGAAGCGTGCCTACACCGTTTGAGGTTTTGTCGTTGTTGATGGTTGGTGCGGATGAGGTGCTCCAGCAAACACCTTTGGCCAAAACAGCATCTCCGCCATCATCAGTAATAGTAACACTGCAGTTGGCTGTGGTGCTGCCTATATTACTTACCATTTCGGTTTTCAGCATAGGCACATTTATTTCTTCCGGTTTATCGCACCCGGCAAGAAAGAGCATGGTTAGCCCACATAACATAAGGCTAATCTTCAGGAATTTGAGTTTAGGTTGCATAACAGATCAAATTTGCGTATCAGTGGTTCAAAAATAAGCATTTTTTACCGAATACCATCCTGAATCTCCTTTGGAAAGTCAGATTTGCAACCAGGTTATCACGGTTTAAGAACCGAACCTCAAAACAGTTAATCAAGGAGTGACAGCCATTTTTTTGTTTCCCCGCTGATCCCGCTTTACGCAGATAAAGAATCACCGCAGAGGCATGAACCTGGTCCAATGTGCCTGGGGGCAAAATAATCAGCAATATTTCGACGGTGATAATGATCCTGCCTGGATTTGCATTTTCGTAAATAAAATCTTTGGGATGCCCATCTGCTGCAATAAATATTACATCATTAATGTTTTCGAGTAAAAACTTAATAGTTTTTCGGTCGTTTTCGCTCAGGCCGGCCATTATGGCAGTAGCCAAGTTTTCAATGGTTTCGTTGTTATTTTTGATATTATTTATATTTTTTATAGTAAAGGTTCGAAAAAAAATAAATATGGAAATAAAAAATCGTATATTTGTAGGGCTAAAACCCAAAATACTTACGAGGGGAAGAAACAGTTGAAGAGTCGTTTGGATTATTGGGAATTTTAAAACATGAAAGTTAAAATGGTGATTATAAGTATTTCAGAAGCAAAAAATGAATAACAACATCTGGTACAAAACAAACGTTAGCCATTAATTTTGAAAAACGGAACAAATTGTGATAATCACTTAAAATGAAAAAAAATGAAAAAATTAGTAGCAGAATTTATCGGAACCTTATGGTTAGTTCTTGGAGGATGTGGAAGCGCTGTTTTAGCAGCAGCCTATCCTGAACTGGGAATTGGTTTTGTCGGTGTTGCGATAGCGTTTGGTTTAACTGTTGTGACAATGGCATATGCTATCGGACACATATCAGGCTGCCACCTTAACCCTGCTGTATCTATCGGACTATGGATTGGTGGTCGTTTCGAAAAAAAAGAGCTTCTTCCATACATTGCAGCTCAAATATTAGGGGGAATTGCCGGAGCTGGTATCCTGTACATTATTGCAAGTGGAAAAGCAGGATTTGAAATTGGTGGATTTGCCGCTAACGGATATGGAGAACACTCTCCTGGTGGATATAGTCTGCTTGCAGCTTTAGTAACTGAAATAGTTATGACCTTTATGTTCTTGATTATTATTTTAGGAGCATCACATTCAAAAGCATCGAAAGGTTTTGCCGGATTAGCAATTGGATTGGGATTGACTCTTATTCACTTAATAAGCATTCCTGTAACAAACACTTCAGTAAATCCTGCCAGAAGTATAAGCCAGGCAATATTTGCAGGAGGTTGGGCTCTTGAGCAGCTATGGTTATTTATTGTTGCACCCATTGTTGGGGCAATTTTGGCTGGGCTTGTTTATAAAATGATTTCGCCTGAAAAGGAATAAAAACAATGGTTAATTGGGTAGACGGCTCCGCCAGCCGAAGTTGGCGGAGTGCGCCTCTCACAGTAATAGCCTCACAATAATAGTGATAGCCTCACTCAAAGTGAGACTATCACTAAAATTTTGGTGTTTCTTTGTGTCTTAATGCCTTCGTGGCAATTCCGCCTTAAAAAATAAATACAAGCAAGAATTTATAGTAAATTTGCGTCAGCAACTATTTGTATCAGTGGCTAAACAAATAAAGAAAAAAACATGAAAAAAATAGTATTCAGCTTGTTAATAGTAACGGGATTACTTGCACTGCAAAGTTGCACAAAAATAGTAGATGGCTGTACCGATCCAATGGCTTCAAATTACCAGGCGAATGCCAACAACGACGATGGAAGCTGCATTTATCTGTATATAGGCGATGATTTCCAGGGAGGTGTGGTAGGTTACTTCCTGAAAGAAGGCGACCCCGGTTACGACGCTACGGTGGTTCACGGGCTGATAGTTGCCCCGGCCACCACTGTGGTTTACCCATGGGGATGCGTAGGTGATTCTATCGGCACCTCTGCATTGCCCGGCACAGGTGCTTACAATACAACCGCCATCATAAATCACTGTGCCGACAGTGGCACAGCCGCCCGATACTGCGCCGAACTAATTATTGGAGAATACTCCGACTGGTATTTACCATGCAAGGATGAACTCAATAAAATATATTCCAATAAAGCTACCATTGGCGGTTTCACCAATTCCTACTACTGGAGTTCAAGCGAAAGCGATTCGGCACATGTCAGTTGCCTGCACTTCAGCTCGGGCAACACCCTGAACATTAAAAAAGATAGTATCCTGAAGGTAAGAGCTGTAAGAAACTTTTGAACCGGATTTATCGTTAGAAACGTATGGAACTAATGACAAGTGCGTAATTTAGTGTGTGGTATCAGGTAAAACCAAGGGTACCAACAAAAAACCATACAGATCAATACGGCACTTTATGGAGTTCTTTCACCCTTTGGCTGAGCCAATATCCGGAGATCACCTGGGCTACCGACAGCAAAAAGAACACCAAAACCAGGATATGGTGTGTATGCAACATAATAAACTGAAAAAGCATCCAAAGGGCCTCCGTGCCTCCAATCAGTATGGCTATCTTACCTGCCGATTCCTTACCTACAAATGAAACAACACCTCCGATCAGGTTACCAAACACCTGAACTAACAGCATCATTAGTCCTACGATAGACAACCCGACCAGTGAAACGTCAGGTAAAAAACGGGCAATAAAATCAAAAACCTCACCTTCCGCAAATTTAAAAAACAGCAAACCAATAATACCGGCAAAAAGTGCCGTAACAAATTGCAGTAATCCCAAATTAAGAATACAGAGCAAGTTCTTTATGATGAAAAGTTGACATTTTTATTATCCGACGGTTAATTTTTACGGCGGTGCAAAAGTAATGTTTTTTTCGATACTTAAACAATTGGAGAGTGAAAAAATTGTGTGATCCACAAATGAAACTCCTGTCTGACAAATAAAAACTCCCGAACCTGCCAGGTCACGGGAGTGAAAATATTATTGCAAAGTTGGGTAACTAACTTTCATCCACCCTCCTATTTCAGCGAGGATGGGATTTTCGCATTGAATTCCAACTAACTCAAACTGATGATCAGCATAGCCGACAATTATTCAGTAAAGTTCTCGGCGCTATCGAACTGCATATTTATAACAATACTTCCTTTTTTATCAATATAACCCCATTTGGGTCCTTTGCGAATCAGAGCCAATCCGCTGTCAAAACTGCGTGCAGCATCAAATTGCGGGTTTACCACATAAGTTCCCTTCAGGTCGATATAGCCCCATTGAGGTCCTTTGCGAACAGCTGCCATGCCTCCGTTAAAGTCTTCGGAATCGTCGAACTGCGGATTGATAGCATAGGTTCCTGAAGCATCAATATATCCCCAGTCCTTACCTTTACGAACTCTTGCAAGGCCTTCCGTATAATCATAAGCATCATCAAATTGAGGGTTGATGACCCAGGTACCTTTCTTATCGATATAGCCCCATTGTTTCATTTTCCTGGCACGAGCCAATCCGCCATAGAAATCTCCTGCAGCCTCGAATTGCGGATTAATGACGTAAGTGCCTTTGGCATCGATATAGCCCCAACTGAATGCTTTGCGCACGCGGGCCAGTCCGTTGTTAAAATCTTCGGCATCATCAAACTGGGGGTTCACCACCCAACTTCCTTTCACATCAACATATCCCCATTGCTTTCCTTTACGTGCCTTGGCCAATCCACCTGCAAATTCGCCTAATTCATCAAATTGAGGGTTCACCACATAAGTGCCTTTTTTGTCGATCAGTCCCCATTGCATACCTTTCCGAACACGGGCCAGCCCACTATGGAAATCACCTGCATCATCAAACTGAGGATTGATCTCGAAGGTACCTTTTTTATCAATATAGCCCCATTGTTTAAACTTACGCACACGGGCCAGTCCTTCCGAAAAATTCTCTGCATTCTCAAATTGAGGATTAATAATATAGGTGCCCTTTCCATCAATAAATCCCCATTCGGTGGCAGTGCGCGCCCGGGCAATACCGCCTGCGAAGCTTTTGGCACTGGCAAACTGAGGGTTGATGACATAGCTTCCCTTTTTATCGATAAAGCCCCAATCTTTCCCAAAGCGAACCAGGGCCATATAATCCTGAGCATACATTGTCAAACTCAGACCTGCAATAAATAATGAAATAACAATTTTTTTCATAAAGTTGTATTTTTAGTTTTAGACAAAATTACTTTATTTCGAATAAAATGGCAAGTTTTTTCACTGGTATGATAAAAATCAAGCTATGAAACAAAATGCAGCCTGCATAAAATTCTTGTTCCGGTCTGATACGAATGATTTACTTTTGCCGAAAAAACCAAAACTACTATGCGCTACGATTCAGCTTCAAAAATTCAGGACTTGTTGCAGTTTGGCGAATACGGAGATGTCAACCCTTCCGTGACCGACTCGGCTACTTACACCTTTATGCAGGCAAAAACTATGACCGATACTTTCGACGGTATTGAGAACGGATGTTTCTTATATTCACGCCACTGGAACCCCAGCAACCGCTACCTGGCCGATGCCATGATGGCTATGGAAGGCACCGAATGTGGCTGGGTAACGGCATCAGGCATGTCGGCCATCACTTCAACTATTCTTCAACTCTGCAATGCAGGCGATCATATAGTTTCCAGCCTGTCGACTTATGGCGGGACCTATGCTTTTCTAAGCAATTACATTAAAAAATTCAACATCGAGGTTAGTTTTGTCGACATCACCGACCTGGCATCAGTGGAAGCTGCAGTGAAACTTAACACAAAACTGATTTACACCGAAACCATGACCAATCCTATGCTGCAGGTTTCGGATATACCTTCACTGGCTGCTATTTCAAAAAAACATGGTGTGAAACTGGTTGTCGACAACACCTTCACACCCATGATAGTGCACCCGGCCTTATTGGGTGCCGATATTGTGGTGTATAGTATGACCAAATTCGTCAACGGCAAGAACGATTGCGTGGCAGGTGCTATTTGCGCCAGCAACGATTTTATCAATGCCATATCGAACGTGAACGACGGAACTGCGATGCTTCTGGGTCCGGTGCTTGATCCCCTGCGTTCGAGCAACATACTGAAGAATCTGCACACACTGCATATCCGCATGAAACAACACAGTTATAATGCCCTGTACCTTGCCGAAAAGATAACCGGATTGGGAGTGCATGTTACCTACCCTGGATTGGCAAATCACCCCGGCCATAATACCTTATTAAAAATAATGAATCCGGAGTTCGGTTTTGGAGGCATGTTTACTATCGATATGAAAACTGCCGAAAGAGCCAGCCAACTGATGGAGAAAATGGAGAAGGAAGGCGTGGGATACCTGGCAGTGAGCCTGGGATATTTTAAAACCTTGTTTAGCAATTCAGGCAAAAGCACGTCCTCTGAGATACCCGAAGAGAAACAAAAAGAAATGGGCATGTCTGACGGGCTGGTTCGTTTTTCGGTGGGATTAGATCAGGATATCAGCCGCACATTCGAAAGGATTAGAAAAAGCATGATCGATCTGAAGATGATTTAGAAACGATTAACTTCTTCAACAGAATTGACAGGTAAGGGTTAATAAAATCTGAAAGCAAATGGCCTTACAACGTCAGGTAAATAGTACATTTGCAGAAAAGACAATTATGTCAGTTGAGATCAAAGAAGTAAGCACTGCCTGCGACCGTAAGAAATTTGTAGCATTGCCCTTCGAAATATACAAGGGCAATTCCTGCTGGGTACCGCCTATGAAAAAGGACGAATTGCACAGCATCATGCCTGAGCATAATCCTGCCTTTGATTTTTGTACTGCAAAATTCTGGATAGCTCTGAATGAAGGTAAGTGTGTTGGCAAGATAGGAGCCCTGGTGAACCATCGCTATAACGAAAAGAAAAACGAGAACCTGGGCCGCATTTGCCGCATGGAATATTTTGATGATGCAGAGATCAGCGAAAAACTTTTCCAAACTGCCGAAACCTGGCTAAAAACACAAGGGGTTGAAGGAGTGCTGGGACCATTGGGTTTCACTAACCTCGATACTCAGGGATTGCTGGTGGAAGGCTTCGATTATATTGCTTCTATTGCCTCGACCTATCACCTTCCCTACTACCAGGAACATTTCGAAAAAAATGGATACAGCAAAGAGATCGACTGGGTTGAATTCCGCCTTTTCATCAATGGAGTTCCAGAAAAAGCATCCAGACTTGCTGATCTGATAAAAGAACGTCATAAACTTACCATCATTCATATTAAATCGAAAAAGGAACTACTTTCTTACACCGAAAAAGTATTTGATCTGCTGAACGCATCGTTTGAGGAACTCCCTTTCGTAATTAGTTTTGACAAGAGAATGCGGGATTATTACGTAGCCAAATATTTCGGATCGCTGAACTTTAACTTCGTCAAGCTGGTTCAGACGGAGCATGGCGAACTGGCCGGATTCATCATAGGGGTGCCTTCATTATCCAAAGCTTTTCAAAAAGCAAACGGGAAATTATTGCCATTTGGTTTTATACCTATTTTGAAAGCTCTGAAGCACCCAGAAGAAATAGATCTATTTCTGACAGGAGTCGATCCAAAACTACAAAGCATGGGCATTCCGGCTATATTGATCAATGAACTTCAGAAAGCAATGATACCACATGGTATTAAAGCTGTGGAAACTACCGGAATTTTTGAAACCAACCAAAAAGCCATTGTTACCTGGAAAAACTACGACCACATTATGCATAAACGACGGAGATGCTACAGGAAGATGTTTTAGGGGAAGTCAGAGTTAGGAATTTGAAAATTATACAATTATACAATTTTACAATTTGAAGATTGGCAGTGGGTAATTGGTCTCAAAATTAAATCATAAATTTATACTCTCAAATCAACAACATGACACTATTAAATTTTTTGGCCAGCGAAGCGCCGGTATTTACCTGGGTTATTTTACCCATATTGATCTTTTGTGCACGAATTTTCGACCAAAGCGTTGGTACCCTTCGGATGATATTTGTATCCAAAGGCCTTAAGAACCTTGTTCCGGTCTTTGCCTTTCTCGAATCGCTGATATGGCTGCTGGCCATAGGACAGATCATGGCGCACCTGAACAATCCGGTTTGCTATGTGGCTTATGCCGGGGGTTATGCCATGGGAAACTGGGTAGGTATGTGGCTTGATGAGCGAATATCCATTGGCAATGTCATCATTCGCGTGATCCTGAGCGTTGATACCCACGAACTGATTGATCAACTGAAAGCCGCCAATTATGGCCTCACCCTGCTGGATGCCGAAGGCGGAAAAGGAAAGGTAAAAGTGGTGTTTTCGATCATTAAACGGAAAGATGTGAAGCATTTTGTGGATATACTTAACGAATTCAGCCCCCATTCGTTCTTTACCATCGAAGAGGTCCGCTCGGTGAACGAGGGTGTGTTTCGCACCGGTTCGAAACGGCAACTGTTGAGAATGAATTTTATGGTGAAAAAGCAGAAGTAACCTCCTCCGGTTTCTCTTAACTATTGATAATGAGTAATTTTACTCACGAGTGTCAGTTTTGCGCCTATGGGCGACAATCTGTCACCCTTGGGCGATAATCTGTCGCCGACCGGCGAGAATATTTCGCCGACCAGCGAAATTGTTTCGTAGATGTCCGGCAGATAGTCTGTAAAAAACGAAGCGCTCACCTTTCCCTTAGTCGAGACTTATCGTTATACGGTGAAATGAACTACACCGCCGCAAATCAGCGGGGTATCAGTGGTAACTGACGGGTTAACCCGTCAGTTGAAAAACATGTTTCGCCGCAGTGCAGCGGGGAATTGACCCAATGTAGATTAGATTTGTTTCCTTATAAAATCCAGAATTCCGTGTAAATCGGCCGGGTGAAACCACCGTATGTCTTTATCGCGCCCAAACCAGGTCATTTGTTTTTTGGCATAACGGCGGGTGTTCACATTTATTTTATTAATAGCCTCAGCCATAGTGCATTTCCCTTCAATACAGTCGAACATTTCGCGATATCCGACAGTGTTTAAGGCGGTTAAACCTTTATACTTGTAAAGCTCACGGGCTTCTGATTCCAGTCCGTCAGCAATCATCTTATCGACCCGCCGGTTTATTATTTCATAAAGTTCGGCCCTGTCGCGATGCAGACCTATCTTAATGATATGAAAGGGACGCCTGGTAGCCTGGTCCTTTAACAGCGACGAATAAGGAAGTCCGGTTGCCAGACAAACTTCCAGGGCACGAATGATGCGTTTGGGGTTGGCAATATCCATCTTGTCGTAACTCAGCGGATCGAGCAGTTTAAGTTGTTCGCGCAAAGGAATGATGCCCTGCAAGGCATAGGTCTGGTTCAATTGTTCGCGTATCTCCGGTTCGGCATCGGGCATAATATCAATTCCCTTGCAAATAGTATCAATATACAGACCCGAACCACCCACCATAACTGCAGTTTGTTTGGTTTGAAATATATTGGATAATATCTGCAGGGCATCAGTTTCGAATTTGAACACATTATAATATTCGTGTATCGACAGGTTGCCTATCAAATGATGGGGCACTGAAGCCAACTCATCGTCTGAGGGGACAGCAGTCCCTATCCGCATTTCTTTATAGAACTGCCGCGAATCGGCCGAAATGATCTCAGCAGAAAGTTGTTTGGCAATGCTGATGGCGGCAGAAGTTTTACCAACTGCGGTGGGGCCTGCTATTACTATAAGGTATTTATCCTGAGAATTTTCCTGCCCCGGGGTCATTAATTATTTTCGTTGGAATTTGGTTCTTCAAAAATGTCACCAAATATCTCAGCATCTTCATCGCTGATCTGAGTTTCATCAAACTCATCTTCAAAGTCGGAAGCCAGTTCTTCTTCTTCAATCACCTCTTCTTCAACCGCATGGTTCTTAAGGACTATAGTTTTGGGCACATCGCTCACCCTTTTAACACAACGCGGAAAACTTGCTTTTTCTTCGCTATTATAGATCTTGAACAATTCGATGTAAAAAGTGTGAACCTTCTGAAAATCGTTAATGTAGATCAGTTGTTCGCTCGGGCTGTTGATGCAATCGCTTAACAGGGTTTTCGACATCAGTTTAACGGCAGGCTTATCGCTTCTTGGCCGGCGGTCTTCATCTTCTTCTGTCTTGACCAGGGTAATTTCCTGGTGCTTTCTCCATTTGATATCGCAGATAAAAAATGATGCCATTTCGTCTTTGGTCAAACTCGTACAATCAAGCATCGCATTATGGAAATCCTCAAAAGTCTGGCCGGGACGGATCTCAATTTCCCTGACAAAGTTATCGTTCTCTTCTAAAGTAATCCTGAATTTGTATAGTAACATAGCGGAAACAGTTAAATTCGTTTTTTTATATAAAAGTAATACAAAATTATAAAAAAAGCAATGAAACACCTAAGAATTTTATTATCCCCAAAAAAAAACCGCTCCTGATCAAAGGAACGGTTCTCACAATTTAACTCACTTTTATTATTTGAGGAACTTCTTTACCAAAGGTTTTCCATCACCAGCATCGATCTGAACAAAGTAAATGCCTGTCGAAAGATCTCTGACATTGATGCTCAACTGGGTGGTTTTTGCAGTGAGCGATCTGGCATACACTTGTTGTCCGGCAGTGTTAAATATCTTCAACGAAACCGCGTTTTGAGTTGGGTTGCCGAAGGTAATATTGAGAAAATCGGAAACCGGATTGGGGTAAAGATTGATCTGGTTGGTTTCTGCATTTTCAGGAACTCCGTAGATCTGGTTGATATAAATGTAACCGGTATAGGTGCTGATAGTTTTCGATCCGCAGCTAACCGAAAGAATAACCACCTGGGTTCCTATGTTCGAGAATGTGTAGGTTGCATAAAGTGTTGCGGTGGCTCCGCCTCCTAAAAATACCCATTCAACAATTACCGTATTCCCCTGAATGCTAATGCCGGCAATATAAAAACTGTCAACTACAAAATTCAGACAAGTATCGATGATTGGAGAATACAAGGTGTCAATAACAATATTGGCAGAGTCGAGAGGATTGCCCACATAAAATGTGTAGGTATAATTGGGACAGGCAGGTGTTGAGCTGATGGCAACAGTATATAGGCCGCTGGTAAGGTTGCCAATATCCTGAGTGGTTGCGCCGGTATTCCATGTATAAGTAAATGGAGGAGTGCCACCTGTAACCGTCAGGTCGATGGAACCGTCACTTCCATTAATTACCGAAACCTGGTTGATCACTGCAGAAACAGTCAACTGGCAACCTGTGTTCATACTATCCTGAATATAAATCGTCTCGCAATTGGTTGCAGTGCAACCGCTGTCAGTAGTAATGGTCAGGCAAACATCATACACTCCATTGGCTGCCAATTGCACGTAGGGGTATTGATAATTGTTGGTGCTGTATATAATGTTCCCGGTGTTTGCATCTATAAAAACCCAATTCCATGAAATAATTGTTCCATTTGTTGTGTAAGATTGATCGATAAAATGAACCAGATGTGTTGTAGTATCAATGTAATAAAATGCAGCATTACAGGTATCCAAAGGAGGTGTAGTGTTTAAAATTACCGTATCGCACCAGGAGCTTTGGCAGGTTTGTAATAAATAAGTTGAAGTTATGGTAAGACAAACAGGAATATTTCCTGTCAAACCGTTTAGCTGAATAACAGGATTTTGCCCGGTATAAGTATGTACTGCTCCACCAAAAGTCGCTGTCCAGGTCCATGATGTGACATTGATCTGTGTCGAATCCCAGTTATAGGAAGCATCGTATAAATTGACTGAGGTTCCTCCTATTGGGTTATAGGTGTAAGTGAAATAAGCCTGACACATTTGCTGCGAAAAAGCTGTTGTTGAAAGAACAACAAAAAATAAAATGGTAAAAAGTTTTTTCATGGTTATTGATTTTAATATTGATTTCTATTTTAACACTGATGTGTGAAAAGGTTGTCTGTAAAGTTAAAATAATTATTGGTATCTAAACGCTTACATGTTAATTATTTATTCAAAAAAATGGCAGTCTGAGGATAAATTTCCGGGGAATCATTTTACAAACTTCTTTATAACCGGTTTGGCATCGCCCGAATCGATACGAACAATATAGAATCCGGAAGATAAATCGCTGACATTGATTTGCAAATGATCAGAATATACTGCAACAGTTTTAAAATAAACCTGTTTACCGATTTCCGAAAATATACTTAGGGTCATTGCCTGTTCACATTTATTTTCGAATGTAACATTCAGCAAATCAGAAACAGGGTTAGGAAAAAGCCTGATCATATCCTCCTCATTATTCTCAGCTACATAATAGATCTGGCTGATGTAAATGTAGCTGATATAAGTCGTAAGATCCTTAGCACCATTACAATTAACCGTAAGAACTACCACCTGGGAGCCAAAATTCGAATAGGTATACGTCACTTCCAATATGGCAGTATCCAGCCCTCCGATAAGAACCCACTCAACCAGGACAGAATTACCCTGCACATTAATGCCGGCTATATAAAAACTGTCGACCGTAAAATTAAAACAGGTATCAATAATATTGGAGTAAAGGGTATCCACAACAATATTAATTGAATCGTAAGGTTCCAGAATAGTGTAGGAATAGGTATAGGTGGGACAAACCGGTGAGGATGAAATGGCGACCGAATAAAAACCGCTTGTCAGATTTGAAATATCCTGAGTAGAGTCGCCGGTATTCCATGAATAGTTAAATGGGGGCAAGCCACCTGTCACCGTAAGATCGATAGAGCCATCGTTACCATTGATCACCGAAACATGGTTCACTAAGGCGCTGACTATGGGCTGACAAATAATTAATGAATTTGGCACCCAGATATATTGGCAATAATTATTGGTGCAGGAATTGGATGTGGTAATTTGCAGACAAACATTATAATTTCCGCTTGTCGGGAAAGTAAACACAGGATTTTGCAGACTTGAAGTAACAATTACAGCGCCATTATGCTGTACTGACCAATTCCAGGAAGTAACCGATCCATTATTCACAACAGAAGCATCATAAAAATGCCCTACAACCGGGTTTTGGGTGCTGTCAATCGTGTAGGTGTATGCCGCTGCACATGCATAGGGGACAATAAACATTTGCGAATGAGAACTGGAGCATCCGCTTGCACCTGTGGTAAGTTTTACAACATAAGTGCCTCCTGAAGTAAATGTAAATGAAGGATTTTGCATACCGGAATAAGCAAAATAGGCACCATTTTTAGTAACATACCAGTACCATGAGTTCAGACTCCCCTGATTTGAATAGGAAGCGTCAGCAAGATGCACCGTGTAGATACCCTGAGTCGTATCGATGAGATAATTGAAGTCTGTATAGCACGTATCGGGCAGGGTAATGTTTTCGCAGTGAGTATCAACGCATCCGCCTGTCGAGGATGCTGTGAGACAAACAGTGTAAACTCCCGAATAAGGAAAAGTAAAATCAGGTTGATATAAATGCGACGAATCGATCAACTGGTTGTTGTAGGTAACTGTCCATGACCAATAATTAAAAATACCCAAATTGGTATGAGAATCATTATAAAAGGTGGCATGAGGAAAGAACGAGGTGTCGAGTGTGAAATGAAATTGTGCACGACAGGAATCAAGAGCAGGATTGCTGACTACATAAATGGAATCAGAATAATTGTCCTGGCAAGGCTGGGATGTTGAAATGGTAAGGCTCACCCAAATTGGACCTGAATATCCCATCGAATAAACCGTAATGTCCTGCGTATTATAATGCGCAATTGAATTGCCATAGCTAACCGTCCAGGTTCGGCTCGTTACATTGATGGGTTGCATATTCGTATTGTACGAACTATCGTAAAGATACAACCGGCCCGTAACAGGGTCATAGTCATGATAGAAATGTGCCTGGCAAGTATACTGAGCCATTGAACCTGAGGCCAGAAGCATTAAAGTGAGTAAAAATATTATTTTTTTCATGTGATTGGTTTATAAAGTTTTTAGTTAAACACTCTTTTTAAAAAAGGTTGCTTCAAATCAAAAATAATAACGAAAGCCAAGTTGAATTCCGAAAGAATTATTCCGCATGATGGCCGAACTTACCGATGATTTAAAAGGCAGCAAAGTGCGGCGGTAATAAGGCATAAGTTCCAAAGTCATCCTGTCGTTGAACTGAAAATTCATTAAACCTGTAATTTGCCAGGAGATTGCCAGTTTAAAAGCCTTAAATTCCTGGCTGGTGGCTATCAATTCCGCGCCGCTGTTGATATGATAAGGCATTTTGCCTTTGCTGCCCACCAGTAAACTAAATATAGGACCTGTGCTGAAACCCAGATTCACTTTGCCAAAGTTTTTCATCCAGCCAACATTAACGGGAAACTCGAATTGCTTATAGGTATTGATCCATGATGGGTATTTCAGCGTATCATATCTTTGCAACCAGGCAGTATCATACAAACTGATCAATGTGGTATCATTTCTCAATGTCCAGATCGAATCAATTATGGTTATAGTGGTTGTGCTCAGGTAGAAATAATGCCAGTATCCGCTGCTATCAATGATCATGTTCTGACCCAGAAAAGAAATATCCTGATAGGGTTGCGCGTTATACAAAAGCTGAGTGGAAGAGATCTTCTCTGAAAAGCTGGCATACTGCAAACCGAAATCGAAAAAGAAATGCCTCTTTTCGGCCCTGAAACTAAACCCGGCAAAACCGGAAGGGAAATTCATTTTAGCGCTGATGGCAGATAATTCGTCTGAAGCCTGTTCAGAAGTTTTGATGAAATCTGATTGAATGAGAGAATGACCGAGGTTTAATCCAACCGACCATAACAATGAGGCTTTCTTATTTTCTTTCTGATCTGAATTATCATTTATCTCTAAAATGAGATTTTCGGGCTGTTGAGTAAGAATGTCTTCAATACTATCCGGAGTTTTTACCGGTTGAATATCATTCTGAGGCAGTACTTCGTCGACCTTGACTTCAGCGGACTTATTGTTGTTAACTACTGAATTATCTGTAGCATTTTGTTGATTGGAAACTACGCTGGTTTGAGAATTTGATGTGTTCAGCTGAGAGGTATTTGTATTATCATATTGCAGGGTTTTATTGTTAGCTATTGTTGAGTTTAATTTATGCTCTTGCTGTTGTAAGGAAGTATTGTTAACGGATTGGTCCAGGTTAGTTTTAGGATCATTAACCGAAGGCTTATCAGAAACCGGCATTTTATCCTGTTTGGTATGAACCGGCCCCGAATTTTCGTTATCTTTTGAAAAAGAAGTGTTAGTTAAATTTGATGTACTATGCTTTTGATTTGCTATGTTGTTGATATCTTTTTTATCAACATAAGTATTTTGGGAGGCAATCTGCCCGGATTTTCCTGATGAAAATGCACCTGAAAACCAGGCAATACCGCCCACCATAAGGAGTATCGCAAGGATAAACACATATTTTCTGAGCGATCGCCAGGCATTAAAATACAGTATCCTCCAGAAGACACTGCTTTTAACTGCTGCCGGCGGTGATTCTTCGAAGCCGGTGAAGGCTTTTTCGAACAACTGGTCGAGTTTATCTATATTCTCTTTCATATCACCATTTTTATTTTTTTAACCTCAATGGTCTCTTGTATTCTTTGTGCAAGCATTTTTCTTGCTTTAAAAAGTTGTGTTTTAGAAGTACTTACCGAAATATTGAGTTCTTCTGCAATTTCTTTATGGCTGTGATTCTCGATAGCATACAGGTTGAAAACCGTCCGGTAACCGCAGGGCATCTCCTGTATGAAACATAAAAGCTTTGCAGTATCTACCATTTCAAGCAAATTATCATAGAACGAATAATCTTCTTCTCCCTGATCATCCGAAAGAACACTTTCCTGCTCATCGAGGCCAAGTGAACGGTTGTTCTTCAGGTTATCGCGAATATAGTTTAAGGCTGTGTTGATTGCAATCTTGTGCATCCACAAATAAAAAGGCTTTTCATCAGCGCAATCCAGTTTGTGAATGTTCTTATATATTTTCACCAGTGCGTCCTGCAACACATCCTGAGCTTCTGTCCTGTTGCCGGTATAACGCAAACAAACCCCATAAAGCCGTGGAGAATATTTCGTGTAAAGAAAATCCTGGGCACTTTTGCGCGCTTTTGCACATCCTTCAATAAGTTCGCTTATAGTCATCAGCACATCTAATCTTGTTAATAACACCTGCCAATAAAAAAGGTTGCCCGGGATTCAGAATAAAAGTACTTTTTATTTTTTATGCAAATTCAGTTTAGCTCCTTCGCTGAGCATAAACCGGTAAGCATCATTGTATTGGTTTTGTATCTTGCCATCCAGTATGGCTTCACGAATGGCCGTCTTAATTATTCCTACCTCGCGGCAAGGTGGTATGCCAAATGTTTCCATGATGACCTCGCCTGAAATGGGTGGCTGCCAGTTGCGCAGGCGGTCTTTTTCTTCAATCTCTTTGAGTTTGTTTCTTACAATCTCAAAGTTGTTCATAAAGCGGATTACCTTCCTGGTGTTTTTTGAAGTAATATCAGCTTCGCACAGCATCATCAGGTCGTCGATATCGTTTCCGGCTTCAAACAGCAAACGCCTGACAGCAGCATCAGTAACCACATCTTCAGCCAGGATTATGGGGCGCAGGTGCAGGAAAACCAGGTTCTGAACATACCTGAGTTTTTCGTTCAAAGGGAGTTTGAACATTTTAAATATCTCATATACCATTTTGGAACCCCGAACTTCATGTCCGTGGAATGTCCACCCCGTGCCCTCGACATATCGCTTGGTAACCGGTTTGGCAATGTCGTGCAATAATGCTGCCCAGCGGTGCCACAGATCATCGCTATTCATGGCCAGTTTATCCAGAACCTGCAAGGTATGGTAGAAATTATCTTTATGCGCCATATTGTCTTTTACATCCACTCCTTTGAGTGCAAATAACTGCGGAAAAATAAGCTCCAGAAGCCCGGTTTGTTCCAGCAGCAGAAAACCTTTGGAGGGAACAGGCGAAAGCATAATTTTATTGATCTCGTCGGTGATGCGTTCGCGCGAAATGATGGCAATGCGGTTTTTATTGCGAGAAATTGCCTGCAAAGTGCTTTCTTCAATAGAAAAATTCAGCTGAGTGGCAAAGCGTATGGCCCGCATCATTCGCAGAGGATCGTCCGAAAAGGTGATATCCGCATCGAGAGGGGTGCGGATTATACGTTTCTTAATGTCGTCCATGCCGTTGAACGGATCGAGAAAACTGCCGTAAGATGCTTCCTGCAGGCTGATTGCCATGGCATTGATGGTGAAATCGCGGCGGTTTTGATCATCCTCCAGGCTACCGTCTTCTACGATGGGATTCCTTGAATCTTCGCGATAGGATTCTTTCCTGGCTCCCACGAATTCAATGTTCCAGTCGTCGTAATGTAACATGGCCGTACCAAAGTTCTTGTAAACAGTAACTTTGCAATTTTTTCCCAAGGAGTTTGCGATTTTTGTTGCCAGAGCTATCCCGCTTCCAATTACAACAAAATCAATATCTTTCGACGGGCGGTTTAAAATCAGGTCTCTGACAAATCCTCCGATCACATAAACCTCGGTTTGATTTTTATGTGCTATATCAGATATTACTTTGAAAACGGGATGCTTTAGAAATTCTTTCACTCAGGGATGTTTTGATTAAACAAAAATACGTAAAAACCCGTTATACTGATACGGTATCTGTAATAGTCAAATTTTCCAGCCTGCTGATCTGCTATAACAGCTACTCTATCGGCATTATACAATTTTTCATCAGAACCAAACTTTTCAAGTTATGGTACTATTTTCTGATTATTTCGTATTCTCCCTTTTGGTTGAACTTAATGATGGTGGAAGGTTTAACCTGATCGATACGGGTTTGGGCATAGTTGACCACATAATCCACATTCTTAATAATTTCCGGAGAAATTTTACTGAATATCAAAGGTGTAGATTCACCGGAAATATTGGCTGAGGTCGAAACCAGGGGTTTGTTCATCAAACTGATCAGTTTGCGGCAGAACTCATCCCTGATCACCCTGATGGCAATGCTTCCATCTTCAGGGATGAGGTTTTTGGCAATGTTCTTTGCCCGGGGATATACTATGGTTATTGGCGTGGTGATGCTATTCATCAGGTCGAAAGCTATTTCCGGAACATCTTCCACATATTGATAGAGTTTTTCGTACTGATCTAGTAATATGATCAGGCTTTTCTTTTCCGGACGCTTCTTAATTTTTAAGATACGCTCAACGGCTTTTACTTTTGTGGCATCGCATCCCAGGCCCCAAACCGTATCGGTGGGATAAAGTATTACGCCTCCGTTTTTTAGCACTTCAAAGGCTCTGAGTATTTCGTCCTTCATCAGGTCAGGCATGTTAGTAATTGTTCATTTTTTATAGTTAAAGCACACTTAAAATGTTTTTCCGGGCAAACTTTATAGCCATGCAGTCCGCACGGACGGCAGGCCAGTTTCTCAGTGGTTTCTATCACAAACGATCTATCTGACAAAGGACCGAAACCAAATGCCGGCACTGTGGAACAAAATACCGCTGCCACCGGGGCATTCATGGCCGAAGCCAAATGCTGGGGCGCCGAATCGTTGGTAAAGTTCATCAGTGCATCCTTCATCAAAGCTGCCGTTTGCAACAAACTGAGTTGGCCGGAAACATTCAAACCGGCCTTTTTTACGCAGTTTTCGAGTATTTTGTTACACAAATCCACATCCGCTTTTGAACCGATGAGGTAAACCAACATGCCATCAGGCAATGAAGCAATAAAGTTTACCCACTTTTCGAAAGGATATTTTTTTGTTTCCCAAAGCGAAGCCGGGGCAATGCAAATATAAGGCCCCTGCTTCAGAGAAACAACTGCCTTAAGGTCATTTTCAGAAGGATAGAGCCTGACCTTTCTGACCGGCGCAACCATACCCTGCAAAAGGGTTACATTGCGGTCAACCTCGTGCAACCCGCCTTCTGTTCCGATACGGTGAGGCACTTTGCGTGTAAAGAGAAACGATAAGGGATTTTTTGCAAACCCGGTGGTTTGCTTTGCTTTCGAAAAAGCCGTAACCCATCCGGTGGAAGCAAACCTTTGCAGGTTGATCACATGGTCATACCTGGCGGCGCGTATCTGTTTCAGCAGTTTCCACAAGCGCGCATACTTGCTTTCGGATTTATCCCAAACCAGCACGTTCCGGATAAAAGGATGCCCCGCGAAAAGTGTTTCCGCTCCCTTACGCACCATAATATCGATTTGCCAGGCGGCATCATCCGCATGAAAACTCTCCAGGAGGGGAGTTGCCAGGATTACATCGCCTATGGAGGCCGTTTGTATGATGAGAACTTGTTTCAGGGAATAAGAATTTTAAGGCAAAATTAAGATTTTATTCATTTGGTGAGGTAAGATTGTTGGAGAAGTAAGAAGACCGAAGCCGCAAGACCGGAGACCGAAGACGGTAGATGGCTAAATGGTTAAATTGTTAAATTGTTGGGGAAAAAAGCAGGTTTTCATTGTGTCCATTGTGCTCCGAAGGAGTCCTACGGACCTTCTTTGTGTCCATGGTGGTTAAAAAAGAAAAACTTAACCGCGAAGGCCGAAAAGAAGAAAACCACGGAGACCCGGAGTGCACGAAGATACACGGAGAATAATCAGAAAAGAAATCGGTAGATGGCTAGATTGTTAAATTGTTAAATTGTTTGAGGCAAATAGCAGGTTTTCATTGTGCCCTTTGTGCTCCGAAGGAGTCCTACGGACCTTCTTTGTGTCCATTGTGGTTGAAAAAGAAAAACTTAACCGCGAAGGCCGCAAAGAAAAGAAACGCAAAGGTCACAAAGTTGGCTCCGCCCTAACGCCTAAAAGTCAATAGTCTAAAAGCCTTTTCACCAATGACCATCCATGACGCGACCTGTCCCGCAAAAAAAAAATCAGAGAATACCCTCTACTTTCCGCAAATCAGTTTATATTTGAAAAAAATATCCGGCCTTTTCAGGTAATAAGTCCTTAAAAATTCCGGCAAACCTGCTCAAAACCATGGCGCTATCAGAAGAATTTGAAAAACAAGGCAACTGGCTTTTCCGTCACCGCAGCTACCTCCCGTTGATATTATTGGTGGCAGGCGTATTCATGTATCTGCGCACGGAACTCTATCCCGAAACCTTTTTGTTAAAGGGAACCCTTTACGAGGTCTATTACAACTATTTCTGCGTGCTGGTCAGCCTGTTTGGTCTGGGCATCAGGGTTTACACCGTAGGTCATACGCCCGCAGGAACCTCCGGCAAAAACACCAAAGAGCAGGTTGCCGATGCGCTGAACACCACCGGGATTTATTCCACCGTCAGGCACCCCTTATATCTGGGCAATTTTTTTCTGTGGGTGGGTCCGGCATTGCTGTCAGGCAACTTCTGGTTCGTGGTGGCCTTTTGTTTCTTTTATTGGATCTATTATGAGAGGATAATGTTTGCCGAAGAGCAGTTTCTGCGGAGCAAATTCGGCCATATATACACTGATTGGGCAGCAAATATTCCCGCATTTATTCCCAATTTCAGGAATTATAAACGCCCCATCCATCCCATGAGTTGGAAAAAAGTACTGAAAATGGAAAAAAACGGGCTGGCGGCCGTATTTCTTATTTTCTCGGGCCTCGATATTACCGGCGAACTGGTCAAAAAAACCAACGACTTTAATTATATCCTCATTGCTGCAGCCATTATTTCCCTGCTGCTATATCTGGTATTAAAACTTCTGAAAAACCACACCCGCCTGTTGGATGAAACCGGCAGATAGGGAATAAAAAAATACTCAACAATCAATGATCAATGTTCAATGATCAACTTAAGGCACTTCCTAATAGTCTAAAAGCCTATAGCCTAAAAGCCTTCCTATGAATGACCACTAATGACCTTCTTCCTAATAGTCTAAAGCCTAAATGCCTCTATTGATTGTGAAACAACAGCGTCAGGTCGTCCATATAGAATGATCTTTTATCGCTGCTCCACACATAAATTTTCACATTATCGGTAGGCATTATTTTCTTGGGAATTTCGAACGAACCCTTTACTTCCTGCCACTGATTGGCAGTTTTTATAGAATCTTTCAAAGGAATTCCTTTCCAGTAAATGTTCTTGTTCACAGAGTCGATACTTATGACGATACTACTGTTAATGCCGGTCTGAGGATAATACACCCACACACTGACATCTACGCTGGCGGGCAGCGTATCGCTGATAGAATTAAAAGTGCCCGAATATCCAAAACTAAATTGATTCACCGAATCGAGTTTGCTCGAAAACCTCCCTGAGTGTGCCACATCTTTCACCAAAGTAAACTGGTTCATCCACGAAAGATCTTCCAGATTGCTTGAGATCTTTTTTGTGCCCGGTTCCACGTCCGATTTATTTCCCGAACAAGCTGATAAAAAAGCAATAACGCATAACAATAACAGGTAAGCTAAGTTCCTTTTCATAAATATTTTTTTGCAAAATTAAAAAAAATCAAATGGTTCAGAATTTTTCACCACAAAACTTTATAACTGATTTCTTGTGTATGGGGTAATATTCTGGGAAGCAAATTCTTTATTAAGATATTTATAGTAACCGGCCACGGCAACCATAGCCGCATTATCGGTACTAAAAACGGGTTTAGGGATAAATACGGTCCAGTCATGAACAACTTTTTCTTCAGTAAGTGCCTGGCGGAGATAAGAGTTAGCAGAAACTCCCCCGGAGATAGCAATTTGTTTAATTCCGGTTTGCTCCGAAGCTGTTCTTAACTTTTTGATCAATATCTGGACAATAGTGTGCTGAATTGATGCGCACAAATCATTAAGATTCTCAGTAATAAAGTGGGGATTCTGCTTCAATCTGTCTCTGACGAAGTATAAAAATGAAGTTTTTAATCCGCTGAAACTGAAATCCAAACCTCCGGCTTTAGGCTCAGGAAATGAGAATTTTAAAGGATCACCCGTTTTGGAATTCATATCAATCATTTGTCCGCCCGGATAGGGTAATCCCAGTATCTTGGCCGACTTGTCGAAGGCTTCGCCGGCAGCATCGTCAATAGTATTGCCAATAATTTCGAACGATGCATGGCTTTTCACCCAAACGATCATGGTGTGCCCTCCTGAAACTATCAAACATAAATACGGAAATTCAGGAATTTGCTTATCCTCATCCTGTTCAACAATAAAATGCGACAGGATATGAGCCTGCAAATGATCCACTTCAATCAGAGGGATATTCAATGCCAGCGACATAGCCTTGGCAAAAGAAGTTCCCACCAGCAACGAACCCAGCAAACCGGGGCCACGGGTAAAAGCTATCCCTGATAATTGATTTTTTTGTATTTTTGCTTTCTGCAAGGCATGATCAATTACGGGTACAATGTTTATCTGATGTGCTCTCGAAGCATATTCAGGAACAACGCCGCCAAAGTTCTTATGAATGTCTTGATTGGCAATAACATTGGAAAGTAGAATATTTCCGTTTACAACCGATGCAGAAGTATCATCACAGGATGACTCAATACCAAGAATATAGCAACTCATGAACAATAATTAAAGTACAAAATTATCAAAAAAATATTCAAAATACTGATTATTGTTTATGCTGTCGTCTTGGTAATACCGGCAGGTTTGTATATTTTATTGCAAAGCAACATCGTTCAGAGCTATTTAGGTCAGAAGGCAACAAAATACCTTTCTGAAAAGTATCATACAGAGATTGTCATCGGGAAAATTGATGTAAGATACTTCTTTAACGTCGACTTGAAAGACATTTACATCGCCGACAACCACAAAAACACCCTCCTCAAAGCCGGAAGGATACATATCGACCTGGATGATTTCGACCTAAGTTCCAATTATTTTAAGATAAATGAACTGGAACTCGAAAACACCTATTTTAACCTGCGTCGATATAAAAACGACGAAAAGCTCAACATAGGCAAATTCGTCTCCCTTTTTATCACCGACTCAACGCCTTCAAATAAGAAGTACGAATACCCTTTAAAGATCAAGGTCAACAAACTGAAAATATTTAATTCAGGCTTTTCATTTATCAGCGACAACAAGCGACATAATACCAACCAGGTTATAGATTTTATGGACGTAGGCCTAAAAAACCTCAATATCGACATGGAGGATGTTGCCATTTTAGGTGACTCTGTAGCTGCAGAAATTAAGAATCTGACAATCTGGGAAAAAAGAGGTTTTATCTTAAGTAAATTTTCAGGAAAAGCGGTGGTTTCTAAAAAGAACATAATAGTGAATGATCTGCTGATCAAAACACCCAATTCAAACCTCGATCTTGATCTGAAATTTGCTTACAACGACTTTGATGAATTCAATGATTTTATAAACCGGGTTAAAATAATAGCCGAGGTGAGGAAGGCAGCCTTCAATTTCATTGACATATCGTATTTTGCCAACGAACTGTACGCAATGGACGATAAGATACTTTTCTCGGCTGCCAGGGTGAGAGGTACGGTTAATAACCTAAAGGTCAATAAATTTAAAATGCAATACCGGAATCATACCTCATTAGATGCTGATGTAAGTATGAGTGGTTTGCCAAAAATAAAAGAAACATTTATCAACCTCAATATACGCAAGTTATCGTCCAGTGTTGACGAAATTAATTCAATCATTATACCTGCCGGAGATGGGAAAACCACCCAATTGGTATTGCCGGAGATACTGAGGCGGCTTGGGAATGTGAATCTGAAAGGAAAATTCACCGGTTTCTATTCAAACTTCGTGGCCTACAGTTCCATCAATACGGATATAGGCTCGGCTTCAACGGATATAATCGTCAGCAGTGCTCAAGGTAAGATATCCTACAGCGGTAAGGTAAAAACCGAAGGGTTAGATCTGGGCAGTTTTATAAAATCAACTAGTATTGTTGGAAAAATGAGTATCGATGCACAGATCACCGGTTCGGGACTAACGGCCGAAACTGCCACTTTTAAGGTGAACGGTATTATGAACTTGCTAGAATTCAATCATTATACCTATTCAGGAATTGAAATAAACGGCGGCCTGGACAAAATGGTTTATACCGGGGGGATAAAGATCAATGATAAAAACCTCAGACTGGATTTTAATGGCATCGTTAATCTGAGTGATACAATTCCAGGCTACAATTTCACATCGAATATCAGCTATGCCAACCTGAAAAAATTAAATTTTCTGACCAAAGATTCCATTTCTGAGTTCAGTGGAAAGGTGAGAATGAACTTTACAGGGAAAAACATCGATATGCTGGAAGGCACGATTAACGTAGAGAAAGCACAAATCAGCCAAAATGACAGAGTTTTTAATTTAAATTCTTTATCACTTGAAACCCATACAAATAACATAGGTTACCGGACATTCGACTTAAAGTCGGATTATATTGATGCTGTTTTCAGGGGATTTTTTGTTTTTAACGATCTTCCCAATTCTTTTAAAAGTTTTGTCCTCTCCTATTTGCCCAATATCGACCTGGTGATTGATTCGAATTATAAATCGCTGACCCGACAGGAATTTGATTTTAATATCAAGCTCTATAATGCAAATCCTGTAATCAATTATTTTGTTCCCGGGTCGAAATTATCGGGAAATTCGATCATTACCGGAAATTTTAATTCAATCAACAATACTGCGGTAATAAACGCAACTTCTTCGGAGATCAATTTTTATGATAAAAGGCTGATCAATTGCAAAATAAATTTTGAGGCAAACACCAGCCAGCTGTATCTGGACCTGGCGGCAGATTCGCTGAAGATCACCGACAGTACCTGGATGGCGAATTTCAACTTCAATACCTTTGAAAAGAACGACAGTCTGTTTTCGAAAATTACCTGGGACAATAAGGGGCTGAGAAGCAGGAACAATGCCGAAATCAACCTCTATACCTATTTCCTGGCTAACGATCAATCCGTTATAGGGTTCAGGCCTTCGGCTTTGACGGTAAACGACTCCTTGTGGAATATCAATACCTTGGGAACAGTAACTTTCGACTCTACCACCATTTCGTTTCACGACATTGCGTTTACCAATCACAAGCAGAAGATACTAATAGACGGGAGTATATCGCGAAGTCCGCTGGATATTTTTTCGGTTCAGTTCTCAAAGTTCAATGTATCGAACCTCGATTATCTGACCAATGCCATGAATTTTGACCTGGACGGGGTCATCACGGGTAAATTCTTTGCGTCCGACCTTTTCGGAACTCCGGCCTATTATGCCGATATGAATATCAATGATTTTGGGTTCAATCACGATAAACTTGGCGATGCCAATATATTAAGCAAATGGGATCCGAAAAAGATGGGTATCTTTATTAAGGCTCAGATCAACTATATAGGCACAGTTGGCACCAGCATGCCATTGCTGGTCAGTGGTTATTATTTCCCCACCGATAAAAAGCAGAATTTCGACCTTGACATTGATCTTGACAATTTGCGTTTGAAAACCCTTTCGAGGTATATAGCAAGTTTTGGCTCCATAGTGAACGGCACAGCCATCGGAAAGCTGAAACTAAGCGGCACAAACAAAAATCCCGAATTGCAGGGTAATGTCAGGCTGATACGCACGTTTGTGCATATCAATTACCTGAACACCACATATTCACTGGCCTACGACAGCCTTAAAATTACGAAAAACGCCTTCCATTTTAAAGACGTTATCCTGATCGATCAACCTTATAACGACACGGCTATTATGAACGGCACCGTAGTCCACAAAAATTTCAAGAACCTTGAATTTGATATCAATATAAAACCAAAAAAGATTCTTTGCCTGAACACTACACCAACTCAGAACGAGATTTTTTACGGAAAAGCCTTCGCCAGCGGCAATGCACGTATCTATGGCACTCCGGCAAACATCAATATGGATATCGACGCTACAACCACAAGAAACACCGAGCTTTATATTCCGGTGGGCGGAACCAGCAGCTTAGGCACGAATGATTATATAACCTTCGTGACCAATAAACAAGACAGTACGGATATTGAAACCTCAGGTAAGGAGATCAAAGGTGTGAATATAGATATGTTGGTAAATGTGACAGATGATGCCGAGATACAGCTTATGTTCGATCCGCGCACCGGCGACCGCATTCGTGGTAGAGGCAACGGAACCATGCGGATCAGGCTGAATCCGGATTACGATTTTAATCTTTACGGCGATTACGTGATCGCTTCGGGCGATTATCTGTTCACCTTCCAGAATATAATAAACAAGCGGTTTATTATTGACCAGGGAAGCACCATCAAATGGAACGGCGATCCATACGAGGCCATGTTGGACATCACGGCCCGCTACAGGCTAAAAGCCAACCTGGGCAGCCTGGGAGTTCAAAGCAGCGACAGCAACCGCAACATACCTGTGGAATGTATCATCAATATTAATAACGTGCTGTCGAATCCGGAGTTTACCTTTGCGATTGATTTTCCGAATCTTACAGAATTCGAAAAGGCCCCCTATATATCAGTGATCAACCAGAATCTGAATAACAATTTCATTACCCTGCTGGTGATGAATAGCTTTTATGGACCGGGAAGCGGCATTGCCGGGAACTCGAGTGGTACGAGCATTCTGGGCAAAAGCGCCAGCGAGGTGCTCTCAAATCAGTTGACCAACTGGCTGTCGCAAATCAGCAAGAAAGTGGATATTGGAGTGAATTACCGTCCGGGTCAAAACCTTTCGCAGGAGGAAGTGGCCGTGGCCCTTTCAACCCAATTATTTAACGACAGGGTGCTGATAGAAAGTAACCTGGGAGTAAATACCGGACAGGGTACCACAGCCGATAATAAAACCTCGAACCAGATTGTAGGCGATGTGAATGTTGAGATCAAACTCAATAATTCGCTACGTTTTAAGGTGTTTAACCGCACCAACCAGTACGATGTATGGCAGTATATTTCGCCTTACACACAGGGACTGGGCATAGTGTATCGCAAGGAATTTAACAATGTTAAGGATTTGTTCAAAAAGAAAGCGAATAAGGAGAAGAGGAAGAAGGAGAAATAGTTGGGAGTTGGGAGTTGGGAGTTTGGAGTTTGGAGTCGGAAGACCGGAGACTGAAGACCTAAGTAGTCGATCCTTATTAACTCACTTTTTCCAGTTTTTGGTATCGGAAATTTGGATA
>CAYXXU010000046.1:0-37631 GCA_964469155.1 uncultured Bacteroidales bacterium | reverse complement strand
TTGCCAATCAAATTCCGCTGCATGCAGTGGTAACCGACCCTCCCTATCCGAAAACGGATTATCTTGCACAATGCACCAAGGTTAAAGACTTATTCACTGCGCATCTTACAGGCAGCAAGGAGGCCACAATAAATATGCGTAAAGAGGAAAAAGTGCTGGATGGTTTTTATTGGGATACGGCCGAATATATAGAAGTGCTGGCCAATAAGAACAACGAACCCACCCTACCTATCAGCATGGGATTTGAAGTGTATGCCGAACGCAACCCACGCACACAGAAAGGTCTCAGCATTCGCGATGGCAACCATGCCGGCGAAGTTTTTGTTTCCTATCCTAAATTAGAAGGCGCTGCCGCCTACCGTGCCGAAATTGCCGAGGTGATAGAAGATAAAGACCCGGTTTTCGACCATGCCGGGGCTTGCAGCATCACCTTTATGGTATTGCAGAATATTAAACCCAACACTAAGTTTTTAATTCGCCTTAATGGAATATTCGCCAGCGGCGAAGGTCCTACCAGCGACCCGGTTCCTTTCCGCACCAAGGAATGGCCGGTATGACCTCTTAATTATATAAAGAAATGAAAGAACCCTGTCTGATGGAAGTTGATACACCCTATTAATAACCTGATGACAGGGTTCTTTTTTTAAAAGGGGAGTCCAGAAACCACAGCTCGCGGGGAAATGTTTTCCCCGTGTCTGATATAAAATAAATTCAGTATTTTTGGAATAAAAACATAATGTCCGACAGGTATTTAATAACAGATCAAAATGCACCCTATTTTATTACCATGACCATAGTCGGCTGGATAGATGTATTTACCCGCAGAGAGCAAAAACTACTCATTGTGGATTCGTTAAAATATTGTCAGCAAAACAAGGGATTATTGATTTATGGGTGGTGTTTAATGCCAAGTCATTTGCATCTTATTTGTGCAGCAGCGGGTGAGATTGGTCTGTCGGATATAGTAAGAGATTTTAAGAAATTCACCTCAAAAGCCATCATTCATGAAATAAAAGAAGGTCGGGAAAGTCGACGGGAATGGATGTTGCAACAGTTTAATTCTGCGTGTAGTCATCGCAAAAAAGCTCAGGAATACAAAGTTTGGCAGGACAGTAATCAAGCCAAGATTATTTATACAAGCAAATTTTTTCACGAAAAACTGGACTATATTCATAATAATCCGGTTGAAGAAATGCTGGTGGGCCGACCGGAAGAATACATGTTTAGTTCTGCCCGTAATTATGCCGGATTGGATTATTTGCTGGAAATAGTGTTGGAGACACAAAGATTAATTACGGTAAAATGAAAACAATGAATAATGATATTGTGGAAAACACGGGGAATGCAATTCCCCGCGAGCGGGTCGATTTATCAGGTATGAATGCAGGATTATATTTTATTCAGGTTGAAAACAACAAAGGCTTATTTGTAACTGGTAAATTCATAAAACAATGAAACGAATTATTCTATCGGCTATCATTATTTCAATTATAATTCAAATAAGTAATAGACAATGTATTGCACAGAACTGGATTCCGCTTAATCTGGATAATGGAGTTGGTTCGTCTCTTTACCATTTATATGCTGATACTAGCACAGACAGGTTATATGCAAGCGGGACTTTCACAGCAAATCCTGATAATATTTATGGTGGTGTAGCAGTATGGAATGGATTTACATGGGACACATTACCAAATTGCCAGAAATGGCCAACAAAATTTCTCGTTTTTAAGTATCTTGACACTTTATACATTTCTGGTTTCTATACTTTTATATCGCCATATATAAATATAGCTAAATGGAATGGTAATATTTTTGACACCATACCCGGTACAAGTAATATGACGGTATATTGTTCAACAGAGAAAGATGGAATATTGTATTTAGGGGGTGCTTTTAAGAAATGTGGCAATGATTCTGCCTATTCATTATGTAAATATGACGGGAATAATTTTAATCCTATTACACCTATTTATAATGGAGATGCGTATATTTTGTGCATGACTTTTTATAAAGATACTTTATATGTTGGAGGTAATTTTTACATACATCCTCAACCACTGATAGCAGGTTTAGCGAAATGGGATGGGTATAACCTTGTTCAGGTAAATTCGGAATTTTCAAATGTAGGGTGTACTATTGAAACTATGGCAGTTTATAAAGACGAATTGTATATTGGAGGGTACTTCACAAAAGCATCAGGTTTCACTGGCGATTTTATTATGAAATGGAATGGACATCACTTTTCTGAGGTTGGCGGTGGTACCAACCAAAGAGTGACCTGCATGAAAGTATATAATAATGAGCTTTATGTTGGTGGTTGGTTTACAGAAGTGGGTGGTAGTTCATGCAAAAATATTGCAAAATGGGACGGAAATAATTGGACTTGCCTGAATCAGGATGACTTTAATAGTTTTCCTTGCATTAGAGATATTATTATTTTTAATGACGAATTATATATTGCAGGGGCCTTTGATAAAATTGGCAATGATTCAATTAAACAAATTGCAAAATACAATCACCCCCTAGCATCAGTAAATGAAAATAATTATTTTGATAAGGGTGTAAAAATCTACCCAAATCCTGCAACAGTTATAATAAATTTTGAAGGTCAAATACTATTTGTTATGGCAGAAGTGTATGACATTAGTGGCAAACGACTATTAACAAAACAACTCACCGCCAAACAAATTGATATAAGCAACCTCGCCAAAGGTCTGTATTTTATTAAACTTACTACTGAGGAAGGTAGCATGGTGAGGAAGTTTGTGAAGGAATGAAAGGAAGAGGGAATAACGGATAGGGAATAGTAAAAAAAGGCTTGCCCTCAAAGAAAAAGCCTTTTTTTATTTCAATAGCTGAATAGTCTAAGCTTATAAACCCCCGGCTCGCGGGGAAATGTTTTCCCCGTGTTCCTCTAACTGTTTTAATCCTCCTCCATCATCATCACCGAATCAATCACAAAGTGGTTGGTGTCTTTTGCCATAAAGAGTTTGGATGGGCCTTTCAACTTCACTTTATTCAGCATGTCATTGGTGTCGGCGGCCGAAGCGCTTCCTTTGGCGATCAGTTTTCCGGCGATCAGGCTGAAATATTGTTGATTTCGTGCAGAGAGAATGCCGTTAGGGTCGAACGACGATTTAAACCATTTGGGCTTGGGAATGATACTGGCCAGGTAGATGCTTTCGGCCAGGGTGAGTTGTGCGGGCTTTTTAGTAAAATAATAATGCGATGCTTCCGAAATGCCGTAAACACCAGGTCCCCATTCTATCAGGTTGAGATAATCCTCGTACATTTTTTCCTTGGAGCACAAATTGTTGTTGTTGATCAGCCAGGCTATCAGTATTTCTTCGGCCTTGCGGGTGATGGTCTTATTGCGGCTCAGAAACACATTTTTCACCAGTTGCATATCTATGGTGCTTCCGCCGCGCACAAAGCGGCCGGCACGGATGTTCTCTATGATCGATTCCCTGAAAGCATCTACATTAAACCCCGAACTATAATAAAACCCGCCGTTCTCAGAGATCAGCACCGCATCCTGCAGATAAGCAGAAATGTTAGCCAGGGTGGTAAATGAAGGATTCTCCGGACCCACTTCAAAAGTGCGTACCGGCGCTCCATGCTCGTAGGCCGTATAGCTGAAAGTGCCGCCTATTTTCCGGAAATCGGTTACTCCGTATTTGATGACCGAGAAATTTTTTCCGCTCAGGGTGGCATCAAATTTCAGCGAATCGGGTTGCTGCATATCCAGGTCGAAGTTAACATAAAGCCTGAGTTTACCTTGTGTTTTGATGTCCTCAAAATTATGGAACATGCCGCCGGGCAGCGATTCGAAAAGGTCTTGCGCCACAAATTCGTTGTTGATCTTCAGGTGAACCTTGAGTTTGGGTTTTTGGCTGAGCCTGATATAGGGATTCAGTTCGAAATGGTTATAAACCACGGTTGACGTACTGTCGAGCTCCACAAAATCATCGGTAGCATGGATGTTGAAAGTAAGGCCCAGCTTCTCGAAGGCGACATCGGTTTCTGCAATTTTTTTATGATTGAGCAGCAAACCGGCCATCATAGCATTTCCTTTAATATTGAGCAGCGAACTGTTGCCGTCGACCGAGAAACCGCCGCGCAGGGTATCGAAATCTATGTGTAATCCGTATTTGGATCTCAGGTAAGGCATCTGCACTTTCTCGCCCGAATCGGCGTATATCTTAAAACTCAGCAGTTTTTTGTTTTTATTGATCTCGCCCTGCAGAAAACAAAAGCTCTGTTTTCCGTTATCCTTGATGCCGACCGAAGAAAGGAACCCCTGTTTCTCTATAGTAAATTCGGGCAGCGACAACGAAAAGGTATTGCTGTCGAGCGATGCTTCCACCGTAAAGTTATGAATTTCGATATCGTCGGGAATAGCGGTAAAAATGCCGTTACATATTTTGTTGATACGGTCGGAGTAGCTCCCGTTAACCTCGCCGGTATCGGCTGTTTTTTCTGTTTTAGTCTGCAACAAAAAGTTGTAATTATCCTTTCCTTCATGGCGCCTGATGGTAACATGGGTGTTTACAAGTTGAACTTCATCAATTTTTATTTTGCCTATAAATAAAGGGAACAGACGTATGTGAACATAAGCTTTGCCGCATTTCAGCAAGGTATCGCCCTGTTCGGGCACCAGTGAAATGTTTTCCAGGGTAATACCCGTGATACCGGAAAACCTTGCAGTGGATATTTGCAGTTCGGCGCGGTATTTATCTTTAAATGAAGCGCATTTTTTGTCAAGCACCGAATGCAACACCGTGTTGCGGAAAATAAAGAAGACGATAAGGAGTAAGGCTATGGCAACAGAAAGGTAAATCGCTGTTTTTTTAAAAGTAAAATGCCGTAAAAAAGTTTGCTGAATGCCCATTTTCAAAAAACTGATGCAAAGGTAGAAAAATAGTCTTTACGCAAGGAATCCATGATTTTGTGCGAGTCTGCGACTAAAGTTTTCTACCCAGAAAGTCAAAAAATAAAAGGTTTGTCTGGAATGACAACCCTTTTCTATTTTGAAGCTTTTAGTGGTATTATTCTATCACTTTCGCCTCAACCGCTTGCAGTATCACCTTGGTGTCCACATCATACACATAGGCCACCACCTTACAATGTCTGTCGACCCATGAGGCCGGTAATATCTTTTTATAGGTACGGACGACGGCTGAATCTTGTGCCACGTTGCCGCTGGTAAGCACTTCGCCATAGGCACCCAATAACCCTACTCTCACAACATCCATAAAAACGTAGTCGGTAATCTCCGGAGTGGTTCCAACCGATGCGTTATTGTTAAGTTGATATCCAACAATACTATCTTCAGCAATAAAAACAGCGATTTTCAAATTCTGTGAATTCGGGGCAAAAAACTTAGTCTTAACGTGTATGCATAATTTTCTGGCTGCTGCATCGTAATCATTGATTATTTGCATCGACAATTCCTTAGGCTCATTCAACTCCTGTACCACTTTATCCTGCCAGGTAGAAGGTGTGCCGTACGAATAATTGGTTCCGTCAAATTTTTTTCGGTTGAACATGGCACGGGGTTCGGCTGGTACCTGAAAATCTGTATAAAGAATCTCTCCGATGAGGATTTGACCCGTATTATCCAGAGGTCTGAGATCCAGATCCCATGGTGCTGCTCCGGGTTCCGATAAACCGCTGGCATGAATAGCCAGAACGACCACGCTGTCGCCGAACGATTCCTCTATCTGATGCAAATAAAAGGCTCCTGTGGGGCAATATACACATTCGTGTCCGGTAAACTCCTCTATCAAAACCGTATGTTGGGGTGAGGTAATGTCAGGGAAAGTGGGAACCGGGCAATCGGAAACATCCGTAACATTCATGTAGGGAGGCTCCACCTTGTCGCACGAAATAATTAATCCGGACATTCCGGTGAGCATTATAGCAAATACGGCAACTATTAATTTTTTCATGGCAATCAGTTTTTTAAAAACTACTGGTTATCGTAAGGGTGAGTCCATTGGCAGCAGGCACATAGCGGCACACACCCCCAACGCAGAAAATACCGGCTCTCTGGCGGCCATAGTTCAGCGAGATTCGTGTGGAACCAATGGCATAAGCTGTGGCAATGCCATAATAATGTATGCGTTTTTGGCTTACAGGATTATCATAATTATATTGATCTGAAACCGAAAAGAACCATTTGGGAGCCAGGGTATATTCCAGCAAGGCATACATCCACGAACCTTCGCCCTGTTTCGAATAAAGATATTGCAGCTCGGTGCGCAGGGCGTGTTTGTCGTTGAGGTTGTAGGTCAGATCGGCAATTCCGACATGGGCATATATGTCGGGGATATCGTGTCCTTCAATCACTTTGGCATTGTACCTGATGTAGAAATAGCTCCAGATCATCTTAAAGCGTTTGTTCACCTTCTTGGTGAACTCCAGGTTGAAGTTCTCGTAATTTACTTCTTTCCCTATTTTGAAGAAATTGGATTGATACCCTAAAGTCCCTGTCGAATCCAGCGGGGTGATGTGGTCAATCTGTTGTTTGTGGATATTATTGTATCGGGAGTAGGTTAGTGAAAAAGTGGTGCCGTATTTTCCTCCCAGCTTCGATTTTTTCTTGAAGGTAAAGATTGATTGAGCCTCAATGCCGAATTCACCATTTGGCTGTGTGGCATAAGGATAAATAGCTGCCAGGCTATAGGTGGTTTGTTTGGTAATTGAAGGAATATAGTTAATGTTGAGATCGTTGCCTGAAGCATCGCGGTCGGTCTTGAAGCTCATATTGTCGGTGCGAATGGCCGCCAGATATAAGCCCAGGCCTTTTTTTGCATAAGTCAATTGAAGGTAAGTGGCGTTTCCGGGTTTGTATATCCTGTTATTGAAGGCCGAAGGGTCGTTAATCTTATGCACATATTCGCCCGCCACACTGAAATTCTTATATACTATGTTGGCACGGCCGGCATATGAACCAACATTCTTTGGAAGATTGTAAACCGGGTCGTTGGCATCCTGGTATTTGCTTACAAAGCTGCCACCAATGGTTATTCTCAGGTTTTTATTGTTCAGCCAAGTGAACATTTCGTTTAGGGCGAAGTCGCCATCCACACCGCGTATTACCCCGGGGCTGCGGTCGAAATAGAATCGTTGTAAGCCCCAAACTCCTTTAATGGTGATGCCTTTCCAGGGTTTTACTTTTACATTGATACCGTCGAGTGAATTGTCGTAACCCAGACTGAAATCCTGCCAGGAACGATATATAAGCCCGGAGCCAAACTGATCATATGAATTACCGATGGTAACCGAAAACATATCCTTTTCAAAGGAAACATAGCGATAGGGAATCCCTATTCCTTTATACCTGGGATCGTATCCTTGCAAGGCATACAAATAATTTTCGAAGCGAAAACCTGCTGAAAATGGACCGTTTGTGTAATTGATGTTGGCAAAAGCATTCATCAGTACTTTTTGAGGTACATCCGGAGCACCAATCAGCGAATCCTTGTTGTAATACATGCCGTCGAATTCAAAGTTTCCGCTGATCTGGCTGTTTTGCAAAAACTTTTCGAATCCCTGTTGTGCTTTGGCATTAATGCTTAGAAAGAGGACAATGAAAAAGATTACCAACAAAAAAGTAAATCTGTGTTTCATGTTTGATGAGAAATTTGAAAGCTGGAAAATTATTCTTTGTCAATAGCTTCGCCCTTTGCCACTTTTCTGACAATATCGATCAGCTTAAGTTCGCTTCCCTGTGAAAAGGAGGTGTGTTGCCATACAATTTCGCCATTTCCATTAATAACAAAAGTATGAGGCACCAGGTTCACATTCATGGCGCGTTTGAAATCGCTGTTCACATCAAGCAGTATCTCGTAGTCCCAACCTTTACCATTAATCAATGGTTTTACATTGCCCGTGGTTTTAGAGTCGTCTATAGATACAGCGATTAGTTTTACCCCGGTTTCCTTCTGCCAGTCTTCATACACATCCTCAATGGTAGTCAGTTCGTTCACACAAGGCTTACACCAGGTGGCCCAAAAACTGATAATAATAGGTTTTCCGTCGTTGGTAATATTTGCCGTGTTAAATGTTTTTCCGTCAATGGTTTTTACTTCAACAGCCGGAATTTTTTTTAACCCCAGCACTTTATTGGCATTGTTGTCTTGTGAATAGCAAAATACAGAACTTAATAACAGTATTGATAAAGCAAGAGAAAATGTTTTCATAGATGTTTTATTAATTTTACAAAAGTACAATATTGAAGCAAAAAGCAGGCAAATGATACACGTTTTGTAGTTAAATAATAGTTAAAGACAGAGAGACAAGTTTTTTTGTACTATTTTTGCTAATGATAATAAAGAATAGATAACTGTTCAACAGAATAATTTAACAACAATAGATATAAACATGAAAAAAACATTACTTATTTTAGGAATCGTATTAACAACCGGTCTGAGTGTGTTTGCTCAAAATCTGACACTGTCTGATGGAGCTCATAATGTTGCCAATGGTGATACTGTGACGGTTGCCGGGGATATTGCATCGACCTTATTTTGCCATATTAATGTTGTAAATAATGGAACGGTATCCTTATCCGTTAAATGTCTGAGGACTGATATTGATGTGGTTCCCGGTTCTACAAATCAAATTTGTTGGGGGGGGCAGTGCTGGGGTACAACAGTCTATCTTTCCCCCGATCCGACAATTATTGCTGCCGGAGCCACAGTTACAGAGTTTTCGGGCGATTATAAAGCTAATGGCAATGCCGGTATTTCTATAGTAAGATACAGGTTTTTTGACATGAATAATATTTCGGACTCAGTTATGTTTCATGGAAAATTTGATGCTACCATAGGTATAAATGAAACCGACCCTGTAAGTGTCAGCGATTTATATCCCAATCCTGCCGACAATGCCTCTTTTTTGAATTACCGCGTGTCAACAAAATTCAGCCAGGGCGAAATCAGGGTTATCGATATTTTGGGAAATAAGGTTCAGGTGATACCATTATATGATGTGGAAGGCAAGATCAGAATCAATACCGAAATTCTGAATTCCGGCATTTATTTTTACTCATTGATACTCGACGGAAAACAGATGTTTACAAAGAAACTTATTGTAAGGCATAAGTAAAGACAAGAAATAAAAAAAAGCCCGCGAAAAGCGGGCTTTTTTTTATTTCAATTTGAATTCTTTTTTGAGGGTATCCATATAATCAAGTTTTTCCCAGGCAAAGAATTCTACTTCTTTAAAATAATGCTCTTTGCCGCCGATTTTCTTTGTTTTGGTTTCTTTGTTAGAATAATAAACTTCAACATCCTTTTTCACATAATCTCTTCCGAAGTGTCCGTAGCTGGCTGTAGCGTGGAAAATAGGATTCTTCAAGCCAAATCTTTTTACAATAGCATAAGGGCGCATATCGAAAATAGAATTGATTTTATCAGCGATCTGACCATCGGTTAAAATTTTTCCGGCCTTATCTTTTACGTTTGAAGTTCCGAAGGTGTTAACATACAGACCTACGGGCTGAGCTACGCCAATAGCATAAGCCACCTGAATCAACACCTCGTTGGCAACACCTGAAGCAACCAGATTCTTGGCAATATGACGGGCAGCATAAGCTGCAGAACGATCTACTTTTGAAGAATCTTTTCCTGAAAATGCGCCACCACCATGAGCGCCTCGACCACCATAGGTATCGACAATGATCTTACGACCGGTAAGTCCTGTATCTCCATGAGGTCCGCCTATAACAAACTTTCCAGTTGGATTCACGTATAGTTTGAATTTGCCTTTCAGCATTTTCTTCACATTCTCAGGCAGGGTGTTAACCTTGGCTACCCTGGGGATCAGAATTTCCTGCACATCTTTTTTAATGGCTTCCAGCATTTTCTTTTCAGCATCTTTTTTCGCTTTTTCTGTAGAATCAATAGGCAAAATAAACTCATCATGCTGTGTTGAAATTACAATGGTATCTATACTTTTTGCTTTGCCTTTATCATCATATGCAATCGTGACTTGTGATTTTGCATCGGGACGAAGGTATTTCATTTTTTTGCCTTCACGACGGATCTCGGCCAGTTCCTGTAACAACACATGAGCGAGTTCAATGGGCATAGGCATGTAGTTGTCCATTTCTTTACAGGCATAGCCAAACATCATTCCCTGGTCGCCGGCTCCCTGGTCTTCCTCTTTTTTGCGTTCTACACCCTGGTTGATATCAGAAGATTGTTCGTGTATGGTAGAAATGACTCCGCACGAATCTGCATCAAAGCGGTATGCAGCTTTGGTATAGCCTATTTGGCGTATAGCTTCGCGGGCTACGCGCTGAACGTCAACATATCCGTTTGTTTTAACTTCACCGCTGCATACGGTCAGGCCTGTTGTAACTAATGTTTCGCAAGCCACTTTCGATTCAGGATCGAAGCGTAAGAATTCGTCTAATAAGGCATCTGAAATCTGATCCGCAACTTTGTCAGGATGACCTTCCGATACGGATTCGGATGTAAATAAATATCCCATTTTAAATAGTTTTTAGTTAATAAATTAGTCAGGAAAAGTTTAGGATTGTATTTGGGGAAAAGCATTGCTTTAGCATTTTTTCCTGTGGTTGCAATCAATCAAATTTTTCCACTTATCGAAGTGCAAAAGTAAGCAAAAATAAATTAATGGGTGAAATTTATTCTTTGGTAAGTTGGTGAAAAACATCTTCCATGCTGCTATCCTCTTTATTCATAGACAATACCGTAAGTTTATTCTGAACAGCAAAATTGAAAATATGGGAACGGACATCGTCATCCGCTTTGGAATGTAATTCCCAGATATTCCCTTTACGGTTATGAACATGCACAATGCCCTGGATTTGTTTTAGCAGGGCTGCTGTAACCCGATCGTTAAACTCGACAGTGACGATATTTTTGTTGGTCAATAAGAGGTGGAGGTTTTCAGTAAGATCATCAGCCACAATTTTCCCTTTATTGATGATGATAGCCCGGCTACAAACGGCTTCTACTTCCTGCATGATGTGTGTTGAAAGCATAACCGTTTTTTCTGCTCCTATTTTTTTTATAAGGTTTCTTATTTCAATGATTTGATTGGGATCGAGTCCGGAGGTAGGTTCATCCAATATTAATACCTGTGGCGAATGCATCATGGCTTGTGCCAGACCTACCCGCTGACGATAGCCTTTTGACAAGGCTCCTATCTTTTTGTTTTGCTCCTGCTGCAATCCGGTTATCCCGATCATTTCTTCTACACGTGATTTTCGTTGATTACCGAGTTTATGAATACCGGCAATGAAAAACAGGAATTCCTTTACATACATTTCGAGGTACAAGGGATTGTTTTCGGGCAGATAACCGACCATTTTACGAACCTCGATGGATTGCTCAAGAACATCAAATCCACAAACTTTTGCTTCGCCTGAGGTTTGGGGAATGAAACAACTCAGAATTTTCATTAAGGTTGATTTGCCTGCGCCATTGGGGCCAAGCAGCCCTACAATTTCTCCATTCTTAATATTGAACGTAACAGAGTCGAGGGCTTTTTGTTTGCCGTAATTCTTGGTGATCTGATGAACCTGAATAGACATTGGTTTAACAGGATGATTAAAATTTTATTATTGGCTCAAAAGTATAAAATTATCACAAACTCAGCAGTAGAAAATTTCATGAGCGATGGTTTGAAGAAAATTTGTTCGGATTTTTAGTGATAATATGCAGACAAATTAATCGAGCCCAAAATCATCAAATCGCATCCGAAATGGGGCGGTCGGAAGTTTGTTGATGAACGTGAGTTAACTATGTTGATGCTGTTTGCAGTTGAAGGCTTGGAGAATATGCCGGGGTGGTTGAATCTACATTAGGTTCATTCCCCGCCGCTCTGCGGCGAAACATGTCTATCAACTGACGGGTTAACCCGTCAGTTACCATTGATACCCCGCGCTCTGCGGCGGGGTAGTTCATTATTTTTTTGATAATTTCTAATATTTTTTTTGTTTTTTAAAATAAGTTAAGTTTATATTTGTCGCGAAATAATGTTTTCAGTATCACCTTACACCGAGAAATTATGTCGAAAGACGAATTAATGGAATTTATTGAGCGTATTCTGAAAGAAGATACCGTTTCTGAGTTTGTAGTGTACGGATTTATCGAAAAGGTAATTGCCAATATCAATATTATTAAAGAGAGTAAGCTCTGCCTGAATTAGGCGGAGATGGAGGCTCTTTTATAGGAATCCTGTGGAAAGGATCCCTTGCAAGAGCATAAACACACAAAAATATACTGACTTTGATCATTTCCCTAATCATAGCATTGGCCATAAACATGATACTTATTTTTATTTGGCTTTAACCTCAAAGTAATTTCAGTAAAAACTTTCATTTAGCCGATGCCTTTACGATTGGTAAACCGGCCTAAAATTATTCCGTTTTTTCCCTACGAAGAGAAAACTAACCTAAAATTATTTCTCTTGCCATTAAAAAACTTTCTGATTTAGGCATTTAACAAATAATTATTTTATAAGGACAAGGTTTCGCGTTCATCATTCTGTCGAAAAGATGTCAAAAATATTTGCCTTCATAAAGTTTCTGTTGAAGCGATTAGTATACTCATTTATTTATTCCTGTATATGAATAGCGTGATGGTGCATTCCTCTTAACCATCCTTTAAAACCCATAATAACGCAATGTAATTCAGGAAAAAATTTCCCCTTTTTTCCTGACGGAATTTGTATGAAATTGATTAATTCTTTTTTAGTGGCGTATAGCCTGTCCATTTATCAGTTTTAATCAATTTTTGATGACCACATGGCTTACGGAGCCGATGTAGTTACTGATGAATGGAAAAGCTATGGTGTGATCCCCAAAGATTACAAAATAGAACAAATGCCCAGAATGAAGGGTCTAACTTAAAGCAAATCCATATAATGATACGCCAAGAAAAATCTTGGCTAAGGACTACTTATTCATGGGTTCCCCAAGGACATATCAATCGGCACTTGGACGAATTTTGTTTTAGATTGAACCGTTCTATCTTGAAGGACACAATCTTTCACAATCTTTTGGTAAGAATGGTTCAGAGTAAACTTGCCTCCTAAAAATCAATTATTGTGAGTAACTAAATCGACATCTCTAAAAAAAAGAAAATAACCTCCAAAGTCACAGTGTGCTCCGAAGGAGTCCTAAGAACCTGTTGTTGTGATAAGAAAGTTTGTTTAACGGCAAATTGTTGAAACATTATACGGGAAAAACACCAAACTATCGCAGTATTTATGTAGTTTTATACTGAAAAATCATCGGCTGAAATTACAGTATGCACAAGCTTATATCCTACGGTACTCTTATCTTTTTGCTGTTTTTCTGTTATGCCTGCAACCACGATTGCGATCCGCAAACCAAAAACTCCTTCCGCGAGCTACCGGTTTCGCACATAACCGACCTTGAGCAGATCAACTCCATGATACTGCGCAACATCGTTTTGCTGTCTGACTCCTGTTGCCAGAACATCGGCAGCGCCCTGAGCGGCCGGGCCTGCTCCGATCCCGATTCGGTGCGCAAGACTTATTTTTATCCCGCCACCAAACATCTTTTAAATAAATACCTTCCGGAAAGCGAATCGGCTACGCTGAACCTTATCGACCGGCTTTCGCCACATTCTTACTATTCCAACGACGAAGTTGTTATCACCAATTTCTCCTTCCGCGCCGATTCAACGGTCAAATACCCCGTTTTCAATGCAAAATGCGGCGACACCATCACCGAACATTATATTGTTTTTCAAAAAGGCAGCGACCGGTCAGGAAACTTTTACGCCAACGACCGTAGTGTCACCCTGGTGAAACAAAAGATCATCAAACCCAACTGGACCTATTACATCATAAAATACCCCGGCGACTGATCATGCTATCGCACGGCCATTCAACCAACCCTTTAAATTCTTCACTTTGAAAAGTTCAGACATCAGATTTCCCGAAAAAAGCAGCATCCCTCAGCAGTTCATGCTCAACGGTCCCATAGAACAGACCGCCTACCTCCTCGACGGAGAAATACTGCAATGGCAGGGAAATTTCCAGCAGGTACATTCGCCAGTATATGTGCAGGAGGCCGGCTTGTTCAGCAATTATATAGGCAGCTATCCATTGATGGAAGAAGCAGAATCGATAATGGCGCTCGATGCTGCAACGGCAGCCTTCAATAACGGCAATGGCGCCTGGCCGGCCATGACCGTGGAACAACGCATCGAATGCGTCAAAAAGTTTGTAGGTATGATGAAAGAGCAGCGACCGGCGGTGGTTCGCCTGCTGATGTGGGAGATAGGCAAAAGCCTGGCCGATTCGGAAAAAGAATTCGACCGCACGGTCGATTATATCAACGACACCATCGAAGCCTTAAAGAACCTCGATCGCGATGCTTCCCGCTTCACCATTTCGCAGGGCATCATTGCCCAGATACGCAGGGCGCCGCTGGGCGTGGTATTATGCATGGGCCCTTACAATTATCCTTTGAACGAAACTTTCACCACCCTCATTCCGGCCCTCATCATGGGTAATACCATTATCTTCAAACCGCCCAAACTCGGTGTATTGTTGCATTATCCGCTGCTGAAGGCTTTTCAGGAAGCCTTTCCGAAAGGAGTGGTCAATACGGTGTATGGCGACGGTCAGAAAGTAATTACCCCCCTGATGGCCTCAGGCAAAATAAATGTGCTGGCTTTTATAGGTTCCAGCCGTGTGGCCGATATTTTGCGAAAGCAGCATCCCAGGCCTCACCGCCTGAAATGTGTGCTGGGCCTCGAAGCAAAAAACCCTGCCATAGTGCTGCACGATGCGGACCTGGATGCCACGGTCAGGGAATGCATCACCGGCGCCCTATCATTCAACGGGCAAAGGTGTACCGCATTGAAGATACTTTTTGTGCATGAAGATATTGTTCAGCCTTTTGTTGAGAAATTAGCCGCCGAAGTAGAAAAACTGACGATAGGTATGCCCTGGGATGACAACGTAAATATAACGCCCCTGCCCGAACCCGGTAAATCGGAATACCTTACCGGGCTGATAGAAGATGCCGTTACATTTGGAGCCAAAGTGATGAATCCCGGTGGAGGGATCTACAATCGTTCCTGCTTCTTCCCCGCCGTTTTATTCAATGTGAACAGCAAGATGAGGGTATATCACGAAGAACAGTTCGGCCCGGTGATACCGGTGGTGAGCTATAAGGACATCAGCGAACCTTTGCAATATGTTATCAACTCCGATTACGGCCAGCAGGCAAGCATATTTGGCAGCGATTCCGATCAGATAGCACAGTTGGTCGACACATTGATCAACCAGGTTTGCCGTGTAAATATAAATTCGCAATGCCAGAGAGGTCCCGATATTTTTCCTTTTACCGGGCGAAAAGATTCTGCCGAAGGCACCCTGTCGGTATCCGATGCCTTAAGGGTTTTTTCCATACGAACCTTATTTGCGGCCAAAGACAACGACATGAACAAGAAAATTGTCAGGGAGATCATCAGCGATAATAAATCAAATTTCCTGTCGACCGATTTTATCCTGTAGGTCTGCATTATTTGTCTCAATCTTATTGTTGTTTAACTTCTTTTTTATTGGATAGTTTTTCTAATTTTTAAACAATATCCCTTCAATGAGATTTGTTTTGGTGAAAAATTGGTGTATTGGTGCTTTTGTGGCGAAAAAAATCTTGCCACCAATGCACGGATTCACCAAAATACACCAAAGTTTCTTCCCTTCAACTTCAAACAGGCTCTTATTACAGGCAAAGTGTTCGAAATATAATTATTTTGTCCGGAATTCCTGATAAATATAATCAAACTGAAAAGGCCGTTCGTATTTTCTTGTTATAGTATATATACTTCGAGCCTCATTTTTTTGTACATTTGCATTCTTTTTTTAAAAAAAGAATCATTCTTAATAAATTAATCCTATGAAAGAAAACACGAAAGTTAAACAGGAAAAAGCTGAAAGCAAGGTGTTAACTACTCATCAAAACGGAATAGCCCGCCGCGAGCATTCCGAATTCCATAATTGTCATACGCCGGAAAGCGTGAAACAGGATGTTGCCTTTCTGAAACTGGTTTACGGCGATAAGATCAAATTAAGCGAAGCAGATGTTACCAACGATTTTGTTTACAAATTAAAAGTGATCAGTAAGGACGTTTACTTTTTTATCGACACCCTCGAAAAAGACATGTCGCCCCAGAACTATATTAAAAGCAAATACGAATTCATCCGCCACCGCATTCCCAATGCCGATCAGAAGTTATTCTACCTGGCATGGAACGGGCTGATCAAGAACGATAGTTTCCGCCGTTTGCTGCTGAAAACTTTCAGCATCAGCAAATTCAGCGACATTCTTTGTCCGCAGAACATTCCGCCCATTGGTTCCACCATGACGCGTTACCGTTCGAAACTGATACTGGCCGACGATATGGCAACCAATCCCGACGGCAGCAGACGCACCGCAGGAAGAATGCTTGAAGATGGCAGCGGACTCATCATGAATGAAGGCATTGTATGGCTTCCCAACGAAAAAGCCATCCCCATGTTCCCACAGGCTTATGTTCCCATGAACCAAACCCACGTGATCATGATACGTCACGGAAAATCCACTCACGAATCGGGCGGCGATAATCCTGAGTTTGTCGGCTCGGGTTTCTGGGATACCTGGGATAAGAACCGCAGGATATCAGGCTCGCAAAGCAATTTTCTGAAAGAAGACGGTATCAAGACCGCCAAAGAACTGGGAAAAGACTTTAAAGTAGCGGTAGATGTGTTGGATAAAAGCGGATACCCCTTATGGTTATGGTCGAAAGATGCTCCAATCATGGTATATGGCAGCGAATCGGAAAATACCGAACAAACCGCACGTTACTTTTTGCAGGAAGCGGGTTATACCAACATGTCGTTCAATGCTATTTTTGGATTGAATTCACAGAAATACGGCGCCCTTACCTTCCGCTATAAAAACGAGATCATTGAAGAAGCTACCAAAATTTACAGCGGTGGTAAAGAAGTAACCCCTGAAGCCAAAGCAAAGGTCTCAAAGATATTCAAGAACCGTTTTTATCATTATCCCGAAGGCGAAACCCTGATAGAAGCCGATTGGCGAATTGCCTGCAGCTTTGTCGACCTGTTGAACCGCAATCTGGGTAAGCGCATTCTCATCTGCGATCATTCAGGTGCCATACGTGTGTTCGAAGCCATCATCCGCACCCTCGATTTTGCTGAATACAGTACTATCAAGGAATCACAGGATTCCATTATGGCATTGTGCTATCAGCCCGGCCGCAACCTGCGCTACGATTACCTTCAGAAAAAAGAATATCCTTTACGAAAAAGGAATAAATTGTAAGAAAACACCTCTTTGCCGGCTGCAGGCGAACGAAGCGGTTTTTGCGATAATTGAAAGATCAGTAGTATGTGTTGTCAGCATTCCTTTTATTTTATTATCATCATTGTCATACTGCTGGCCATCATACTGCTATTGATTTTCCGGATGAGGCATTATTTCATCCTTTCTGAAACCGATGAAATGACTTCCATATCCAACTACAGGGGCTTCCGCCGAAAGATTAAAAAGGTTATCGCAGTAAATAAAAAAAATGGTTCAACTTTTTGCATTGCCATTCTCGATATCGACCGGTTCAAACGTTTCAACGATCAGAGCTATGATTTTGGAGATACTGTGTTGAAAGATTTTGTCAGATTCATAAAAGAAGAACTCCCTGAGGATACCTTTGTGGCAAGGTTTAGGTTGGGTGACGAATTTATCATACTGCTGAATGGCAGTGAAGAAGAAGCATCAGAGAGAATGAAAAATATCCGTGACAAAGGCAGAGATGCCGTGAAACCCACCCCCCTGTATAAAGACCGGTTTCCCATCACTTTTTCTTATGGATTGGCTGAATTTAATAAAGAAAAGGATACACCGGAAAGCTTAATGGAACGTGCCGAAAAGGCCCTGAAAATAAATAAACAAATCGTTGAAAGTTGATTAAACCCGACAACCTGTATGGAAGCATCGAAACCCGTTAATAGCAAGAATATATTGTTATTGGTGGTCGTACTGACTTCCTTCATCAATCCTTTTCTGGGTGCTGCTGTGAATATTGCCCTGCCCGGCATCGCGACCCATTTCGAAATGAATGCCATTACCATGAGTTGGGTCAGCATGACCTTCCTGTTATCATCGGCTGTTTTTCTGGTGCCTATGGGTAAAATTGCCGACATAGTGGGAAGAAAGCGAATTTTTCTGCTCGGAAATATCATTCTCACTTCCGGTTCTGTTATGTGTGCGGTTTCTGTTTCCACCACCATGCTGTTAATTTCGCGGGTGATTCAGGGAATCGGAGGAGCCATGATGTTTGCAACAGGTATGGCGCTTCTTACCTCCGCTTTTCCGCCAAATGAAAGAGGAAAAGCCATCGGCATCAATGTATCGGCTGTTTACCTGGGGTTGTCGGCAGCGCCTTTCCTGGGCGGCATTCTTACCCAATATCTGGGGTGGCGCAGTTTGTTTTACCTCACTATTCCATTCGGAATTTTTATCATCATTATGGTGATGGTTTCACTGAAAGAAGAATGGGCCGATGCCAAAGGCGAGAAATTCGATTATAAAGGATCGGCCATCTATATGGTTTTCATGAGCATGCTGATGTTTGGCTTGACGAAATTACCCGACCCTTTCGCCATTGCGTTTACCGCGGTGGGTTTGCTGGGAATGGTCTGGTTTGTAATGGTCGAACTGCGCACCCCAATACCTGTGCTCAATATTCAATTGTTTAAAGGAAACCGTGTGTTTGCTTTTTCGAATCTGGCCGCCCTCATCAATTATGCCGCTACTTTTGCCATCGGTTTTCTTTTAAGCTTATATCTGCAGTATGTAAAGGGTCTGTCGCCCAGAGATGCCGGACTGATATTGGTTGCCCAACCCCTGGTAATGACTGTGTTTGCCTCATTTTCCGGTCGCTTGTCTGATAAATACAACTCAAACATTTTATCTTCCCTCGGAATGGCAATTATTGTAGTAGGCTTGTTTTTACTGACGTTCATCAACATTTCGACTACCCATGGCTACCTTATTTTAAGCCTGATCATTCTGGGTATGGGTTTTGGAATATTTTCCTCACCCAATACCAATTCAATAATGGGTGCTGTTGAAAAGCGATATCTGGGAATTGCCTCAGCCACTGTCGGCACAATGCGACTGACCGGACAGATGTTTAGCATGGGTATCGCTACCCTTATCATTCATCTTTTTATCGGAGAAGCCAGCAGTATCCCCGATCACCGGATAGAATTCATGCAGAGCATTCGGGTGGCATTCATACTGTTTGCAGTGCTATGTTTGTTGGGTGTTTTTGCATCACTGGCCCGTAACAAGAAAAGCGCGGGTTAACAAGGTCTTAAAGGTATCATCTTTTTATATTTAACTCCTTCCCGTAGTTTTCAGTAGTTTCATAAAAAAATATTTACTTTTGCCAGTCTTATTTTTTAACCCAAATATTCCACTTTTTTGCTAACCCGCGAAATATATATAGGCAGCCTGGCTCTGGGAGGAACTAACCCCGTGAGGATACAATCCATGACCAATACCCTTACCATGGATACGGATGCCACCGTAAAACAGTCGCTGCAACTGGCTCATGCTGGATGCGACATGGTGCGTATCACCGCCCGTAACATTGGCGAGGCAGAAAATCTCAACAACATTAAACTTTCGTTAGCCCGACACGGTTGCACGGTGCCTTTAATTGCGGATATTCATTTTCAACCCGATGCCGCTCTGGTGGCTGCCCGCATTGTTGAAAAGGTTCGCATTAATCCGGGGAACTATGTGGACAAAAGAAATAAGGCATCCGCGAAAGGCGATTATTCCGATATGGAATACCGCATTGAACTCGAAAAGATACGTTTCCGTCTGCTTCCTTTGATAAAAGTATGCCAGGAATATGGAACGGCAATACGTCTGGGCGTGAACCACGGTTCGCTTTCCGAACGTATAATGGAAAGATACGGCGATACACCTGAAGGCATGGTGGCTTCTGCCATGGAATATATTGAGATTTTTGCGTCCGAAGGCTTTCATAAGCTTGTCCTTTCGATGAAATCGAGCAATGTGAAAACCATGATCTATTCGTACAGGTTATTGGCAGCACAAATGTCGGCATATGGGTACGATTATCCGCTGCATCTGGGAGTTACAGAAGCCGGGGCAGGCGCTGATGCCCGAATTAAATCGGCAGCTGGTATTGGCGAACTACTCATGGAAGGTTTGGGTGATACCATTCGCGTTTCCCTTACCGAAAATCCGGTGAATGAACTACCCGTGGCCCAAATGTTGCGCAATTCGTTTGCCAGCAACAGAAGTCAAACACCTGCTGATTTTTACAGGGGTTACAGTTTTCAAAAAGCTGAAACCATTCAAATGGCAACATTCGGAAGCAATCAGCCCCCTGTAACCGTTTCCACAGAAAAAAACCGCATTGAAGGAGCAAAATACCACGCTGATATGTTTTGGAATACCGGAGAATCGTGCCTGCAGGCTTATGATGCCTTGCAGACGGTGCCTGTTACCTATGCCGATGCCCGCGGATTTGAACCCAAAACAATATTACTGAATACATCCGCAGCTATTTTGTTCGATATCAGCCGATGCATCAACCTGCCCCGAGCCCGTCAGCAATTGTTTGCCTTAAAAAGATCAGGCAACAAGCAACCCATTGTGTTGTATAAAAACTACCGCTTTCAAAATGCAGAAGATCTTCAGGTAAAAGCTTCAGCCGAATTCGCTTATTTTCTTGCCGACGGCCTGATAAACGGAATTTGCATTCAGGCTGATGAGCATCAGGAAATGCTTGCCGAACTGATGTTCCAGATATTACAAGCCATGGGACTCAGGCGGGTTAAGGCCGAATTTATTGCTTGCCCAACCTGCGGCCGCACTTCATACAATGTAGAGGGCACTTTGCAAAAGATATCCGAAAGGCTTTCGCATCTCAAACATCTAAAAATTGGCGTTATGGGCTGCATTGTGAACGGCCCCGGAGAAATGGCCGACGCCGACTATGGTTATGTGGGTTCAGCCGTCGGGAAGGTGAATCTGTATAAAGGCAAGCAATTAGTGAGAAGAAGTATTGACGAAGCCACAGCCCTCGACGAAATGGTTCAACTGATCAAAGAGAACGGGGACTGGAAGGAAGAATAGTGGGCAGTGGTGAATTTTGGTTTAGGACTGCAAATCAACTTTAATATTATTCTGATCCGAAAAGAAGATGTAACTTTGAATCACTTATCATAAACCTTAAATTTTATTGTAATGACAACCACTAAAATATTCTCCCGCCTTTGGGATGATTACACTTCACAAAATCCCGATGTAAAGAAAGTTTACGACCTCTTTGTTTCGGAAGGCGAAACGGTGGTGAACGACCACATAGCTTTTCGCACCTTCGACGATACCCGCATCAATGTTGAAATGTTGTCGAAAGTGTTTATAAATGCCGGTTATATGGAAAAGGGGCAATACGTGTTCGAAAAAAAGCACCTCTTTGCCAAACATTTCGAGCATACCACCGAAAAAAACATGCCCCGGGTGTTTATCAGCGAACTGAAGACGGGTGATTTCAGCCGCGAACTGCAAACCATAGTAAAGCAATGCGTTGATAAGATACCTCTGCCCCTGCTGCATTCTGATGAACTTATTTTTTCGGGAAATGTGTGGGGAAAACCCTCCTTTGAAGTGTATGAAAAACTGCGCGCCGAAACTGAATACGCGGCCTGGCTCTACGTGAACGGCTTTACGGCCAATCATTTCACCGTGAGTGTGAACCATCTGAAGAAATTTGATAGCATTCAGAAGGTAAATGCGTTTATCAAGGCTCACGGATTTCTTCTGAACGATGCCGAAGGAGAAATTCAGGGGACTCCTGAAGAATTGCTCGAACAATCGAGCACCCGGGCGGCTATCAAAGCGGTTGAATTCACCGAAGGAACTTGCGACGTAACCTCCTGTTATTACGAGTTTGCCCGCCGCTATCCCGATACCAACGGAGAATTGTATTCGGGATTCATTGCAAAATCGGCGGATAAGATATTTCAGAGCACTAACCTTTATAAGAAGTAGGAAGAGGGAAGGCCGGAGACCGAAGACGGGAGTATGAATATGAATGAAAATCTTTTCACAGGTTTAAAAAATTCTCTCGAAGGTGATCTTTTTACCGACACCGTTCAGTTACTGATATATTCTACTGATGCCTCCGCATATCGCGAAAAGCCCATGGCGGTGGCACGTCCGAAGAACGCAGACGACATCAAAAAGATAGTTCGCTTTGCTTCTGAGAACAAAATTCCTCTTATTCCCAGAACCGCCGGCACTTCGCTGGCCGGACAGGTGGTAGGCAACGGCATGGTGGTGGATGTGTCGAAATACATGAATTCCATCCTAAAATACAACATAATCAATCATTATGTAATAGTACAACCCGGTGTGGTGCTCGACGAACTGAACAAGGAGATGGAAAAATTGGGTATGTTCTTTGGTCCTGAAACCTCCACCTCGAACCGTTGTATGATAGGCGGTATGGTAGGTAACAATTCCTGCGGCGCTCATTCGCTCATTTATGGAAGCACCCGCGAACATACCCTGGAAGTGAAAGCCATTCTGAGCGACGGCAGCGAAGCCACCTTTGGACCGCTTTCGCAGGATGAATTTGCAGAAAAGCTCACGCTGCAAAGCCTGGAGGGCAACATTTACCGCAACATCCAGAAAATACTTTCGGATAAGGACAACCAGACTGAGATTGAAGAACAATACCCCGCTAAATCGCTGGAAAGAAGAAATACAGGCTATGCCATCGATCTGCTGTTGGATTGCGAGCCTTTCCGTCATCTGGGTAAGGAATTCAATTTCTGCAAGCTGATCGCAGGCTCGGAAGGTACGCTTGCGTTCATCACCGAGATCAAACTGAACCTCGTGCCCTTGCCTCCCAAAGAAAAGGTGCTGGTTTGCGTGCATCTGAACAGCGTTAAGGAAGCCCTGCTGGCCAATCTCATCGCTTTGCGCCACAAACCCACTTCCGTGGAACTGATGGATAAGGCCATCATGGACCTTACCAGGGAAAATATTACGCAAAAGAAAAATCGCTTCTTTTTGCAGGGCGACCCCGGTGCGCTTTTGATAGTTGAATTTGCCGAAGAAACCGCAGCCATCATCGAAGCCAAGGTTAAGGCCATGGAATCTGAAATGCGGGATGCCGGTTATGGGTTCCATTTCCCGCTGGTTCGCGGAGCCGACATCAAAAAGGTGTGGGAGCTGCGCAAAGCAGGACTCGGAGTGCTGAGCAATTACCCCGGCGATGCCAAACCGGTACCGGTGATAGAAGATACGGCAGTAGCCCCCGAACTACTGCCTGAATATATTGAGGAACTGCAGGCCATACTCGACAAGCTGAATCTCCCGGTGGTGTATTATGCTCATATTGCCACGGGTGAGTTGCATATTCGCCCGGTTTTGAATCTGAAAGACAAAAAAGGTGTGGAATTATTTCACACCGTTGCTTTGGAAACTGCCAAACTGGTTAAAAAATATAAAGGCTCGCTGAGCGGCGAACACGGTGACGGCCGCCTGCGGGGCGAATTCATTCCCCTGATGATAGGCGAAAAGAACTATGCCCTGCTTCAGGACATCAAGAACACCTGGGACCCCAACGGTATATTTAATCCCGGCAAGATCACCCACACTCCGCCTATGAACCGCATGCTACGGTTCACTCCCGGACAGGAAGTCAGGAAGATAGAGACCGTTTTCGATTTCTCGCACGATCATGGCATTTTGCGGGCGGTTGAAAAATGCAACGGCTCGGGCGATTGCCGCAAATCATCACTGATGGGAGGCACCATGTGCCCTAGCTATATGGCTACCCGCGACGAAAACACCACCACCCGCGCCCGAGCCAATGTGCTGCGCGAATTTCTTACGAATTCCGAAAAAGAAAACCCTTTCGACCATAAGGAGATCTACGATATAATGGATCTGTGCCTTTCATGTAAGGGATGCAAGTCGGAATGCCCGTCGAACGTGGATATGGCAAAATACAAAGCCGAATTCCTTCATCATTACTACGATGCCCATGGCGTGAGCCTGAGAACCCGCATGATTGCGAACATCAGTCGCATAAATCGTCTGGGAGCCATGTGGCCCAAAGCTTTTAACTTCATTGTAAAATCACCTCTGCTGTCGGGCCTCATAAAATCTATGCTCGGTTTTGCCCGCGAACGCAGCATCCCTTTGTTGTATAAACAAACCCTTACGGCCTGGTACGCCGGCTATGTGAAAACCCTTTCGGGGAAAAGCTTTCCAAACGGTAGGGTGTATTTTTTCGCCGACGAGTTCACCGAATATAACGACACCTTCCTGGGCATCAGGACGATAAAAATGCTGACCTTTCTGGGGTATGAAGTGATCATACCGAAGCACACCGAAAGCGGCCGTACTTTTCTGTCGAAAGGCCTTCTCAGTAAAGCAAAGCTGCTGGCCAACCTGAATATTGCGGCCCTGAAAGACCTCATCACGGCCGAGACGCCCCTGATTGGCCTGGAACCTTCGGCCATACTGACTTTCCGCGATGAATACCTTGATCTTGCCGATGCCGGGCTGAAACCTTTTGCCGAAAAAATTGCCCCCCATTGCCTGTTGTTCGACGAGTTCATCATGAGAGAGTTCGATGCCGGGCGCATCCGCAAAGAATCGTTTTCTGATAAGCCTGTAAATATTAAGCTTCACGGGCATTGCCACCAGAAAGCATTGGCATCAGTGGAAACCATGAAAAAAATGCTGGAAATCCCCTTAAACAGCAGGGTAGAAGAGATCAAATCGGGCTGCTGCGGCATGGCAGGCTCGTTTGGCTACGAAAAGGAACACTACGAGGTTTCGATAAAAATAGGCGAAATGCTGTTGTTTCGCAGCATACGAAGAACCTCTATGGATTGTCTCATCGTAGCTCCGGGCACCTCCTGCCGCCATCAGATCAAAGACGGCACCGGACGCAAGGTGATGCACCCCGTTGAGATATTGTGCCAGATGGTTTTGAAAAAAGGGCCAAAAGATTGCTGAAATATACCGGTGGGTTAAACCTTCGGTGCATTTATTGGGCTCAATAATGTCGTAACTACGGCACTTTACATCTTTTTATCAATGGCTTTTCTACCATAATTTCGTACCTATGGTACTTTTTTAAGCCTCGTCAGAGGCGACATTATTATAGAAAAACATACACCCTGAAATTATAGCCCCCTACCTTACAGCAAGGCAGGCGTCAGATACGACCTTATGAAAAGATTGACAATTCGGAGCTTTATAAAATTCTTCGTTTTTTTATCAATCAGCAGCGGATATTTATTCTAATTTTATGCTGTTGTTGATGCTTTATAAATCGCTAAATTGGCCATGAAACCACGGTTTAAAAAACTCATTTTTGTCATTCTGATTATTTTCACGGGTATCTATGTGTGTAAACAAAACAGGCATAACACGGTGATCGGCAGCGACGGCGATGGATATTACATCTACCTTCCGGCTTTTATTATTTTTAAGGACTATAATTTTACCCACAAAAACACTTTTTCGGCCGGATATAACAAATGCATAGAGCAAAGCTATTTTGCCCGGGAATCGGGAGGGAAAAAAATCGATCAGTTTACCTGCGGTGTGGCGGTTTTGTGGCTTCCCTTTTTTCTTGCGGCACATTTCATTGCCAGTATGTTCACAGTGCCCGACGGTTACAGTGCGGTTTATCAGATGGCCGTTGCCCTGGCTGCCTTTGTTTACCTTGTGACCGGACTGTTGTTTTTAGTGAAATTGTTCCAAACCTACCGGCTTTCGAAACTGACAAAATGGATGACAGCAGCGGTTGTGTTGCTGGGGACCAACCTGTTTCATTATACTTTTTTCGAGCCCTCCATGTCGCATGTGTATTCTTTTTCGGTCATCACCGTAATTCTATTCACGGTCAGAAGCTATTTCGTTTCGGTCCGGTCACTATACCTGTGGATATCGCTGTTGTTGCTGGCTCTGGTGGTTTTGATCAGACCCTTCAACATGTTGGTGGTGATACTGCTTCCCTTCCTGGCCGACGATTTCGACCAATTCAGAAACACTTTGCGCCTTATGTTCAGCAAACACTTCAAGTGGTTGCTGACCGGCTTCATAATGTTTGTGGCTGTGGTTTCCGTTCAATCCGTTATATGGTTTGTGCAAACGGGAAATGGGCTGGTCGATTCGTATAAGAACCAGGGCTTCAATTTTGCAGAGCCTCATGTGTGGAATGTGTTGTTTGGCTTCCGCAAAGGCCTTTTTATGTATACCCCCTTGCTGTTATTTGCCCTTCCCGGTATTTTTGTAGTGTTCAAACAAAACAGGTTCCGCTTTTTCGTATTGATGCTGTTTCTGACTGTTTTGGTTTACGCAGTTTCATGCTGGTGGAACTGGTGGTACGGGATGAGCTACGGACACCGTGCCTTTATAGATTACTATGCCGTGTTTGCCTTGCTGATGGCTCTTTTCTATGAACAGCTTGTTTCAAAACCCGCGAAGTATGCCGTTTCCACACTGCTGTTGGCTTGTGTATTATTGAACCAGGTACAGGCATTTCAATACCGCAATTACATTCTTCACTGGGATCAAATGACTGAAAAAAAATATGTTGCGGTGTTCGGGCAAACCTCTGCGGTGCATCACACGGACCTTTGGTCGCCCGTTCAAAACGAAAAAAAGATGTCCTGGGGGAAATATACTTGTTTTGCTTCGGAAAACGATTTGGAAAATCCGTATGCAAACTGGGACAACGGGGGTAGTTTTATTACTAATTTGTGCGGACTGCCTTCGGGCGAACTTTGCGTAAAAACCAATGACTATTTTACCACAACACCTGTTTATACGCGCAACCTGGATGATATAAGCTCCGTAGCCCTTTCCAAAGTGGTGATCTGCTGCAAGGCTTATTATAAAAACAAGCCTGGTGCGGCAAAGCCCGACATTACTTTTTATATGGAGCTCGACTCAGTCCACATCACGCTTCAAAAATTTCAATCGCCAGCCCTCTTTTCTGACAATGATGCCGAATGGAAACTGATCTCAGGTACCAATGAGCTGAATGTGAAGAATCCTTTTGGAAAAACCCTCAAAGCCTGTTTTGTTGCCAACGACGGTTGCCCTCGCTATTATGACGATTTTTTTGTGGTGGTTTGTTGCAAACCTGCAGGACGATAAATTTTCTTTTATGGAGCAATGGATGGATCTGTCTGTTCCAACCCCTGATTATTCCTCATTCTTCATTTTCACAGCAACGTTGTAAATCGCACGTAAATCAACCCATTCAGAAGGTTTTTCTATGCACTTATACAGTATTTGTTAGTGAAAAAGTGAATCCTTGCCAACGATTCAACTAAATTTTCCGAAGATTCAACCATTTTTTCCAACGATTCAACTATCGTCGGTAACGATTCGACTATCGTCAGTAACGATTCAATTATCATCGGTGACGATTTAGCTATCGTTGGTGACGATTTAACTATCGCCGGTAAGTATTCAAGCATCGTTTGTCACGATTCAACTATTGTCGACAGATAATCAACTATCGTCGGTAAGAGAACTCCTTTTCCCAAACCGACTTCAATGAACAAAAAAAAGGATGCGCCTGTCGTAAAAACACACAGGCACATCCTTAATAAAGCTGACGGAAACGCTCTAATTGATAATGATCTTTGTGGCAGGGCTCCACGGACCATATTGGCCCTTAGGTAAAATCTGACGGTTTCTGTACCAACGAACTTTCCCAATGGTTTCATTGGGATACACCTTGGTCGAATCGTTGGTAGGATCGTCATTCAACCAGTTCACGCCATCATCACTCGATTGCCATTGGTGAGGGCCCTGGCCTTCGGCAGTAAATTCAACCACACCCGATTCGTTGCCGAATTCCCAGTCATTTTTTTGCTTGCCACGGGGATTAATAATCTTGGCATGCATATTGGCACCCGTGGCAATGGCTTCGGCAGTAGCCGGACTGGCATTACAAAGCGTTTGCACATCCATCACAAGAGCATCGGACGACAAAACACATTTCGCTACAGCATTATTACGTTGTGCCTTAGAAAAGACAGGTGGTTTTGCTTTGAAACCCGATTGCTTCAGATCAAGATCTTTCAGATCGGTTTCAAAAATGGCAAGTTTAGCTGCCGAACCAACGTAGGTGTCGTCGTTGGACATCGAACTAAAAATGCCTTTGTAATAAGTGATAAGTTTATCTACCGGACCGGGGCGTTTCAAAACCACTATCACTTTTCTCTGGGGGAGACCACTATTTTCTGTCATGAAGATAGATTTTGGGGGTTAATAATGATACAAATATACTCAGAAAAACAAGCGAAATCAAGTATTATTTTGTCTTCACATGATTATTAACAGGCTTATTAACAGAATTGTATGGTTTATTTTTGTATAAAACTAAACGTTTAGCTTATGTTCTATTGCACGATTAATAGGGCTTTTGATTTCGGAAAGTATCTGTTTTTTTACGATACTGGATGATCAAAATGGTTGATAACTTTAAAGATATTAACAGGCAGTTAATTAAACCACCCCCTACCAGGATTATATCTCCTTATAATTTTTGAAAATACCTACTTTCCAGCCCAGGGTCCGGTGAAGAAAATTAAGGAGTTTGATACGGGGAGAAACCTTTAGTCGTTTTACCGGATCGAATGAGAATTTCCAGTTCACACGTGCAATTCTTTCGTGCATAACTGCAGGGTGGGTTCCCTTAAACAGCAATAAACTGTCGATATTCTGATAATCGAATTCGTGGGCCATACCCACTTTTTTATCAACCCATTTGTCGTTGTGCCAAAGCTTTTCAAAATCTTTGCGTTTTACCATTTGGGTGCGGGGATCTTTAACCCAGCCGTAGTGATATACATCGGCATCAACCCGTTTCACATTGAGCAATGCCAGGCCCCGTCGGAAACTCATGGCGTCTTTCCAGGAGCGTATTGTCTTGTCGTTGCGTATTACACGAATCTCATCTTTCAACCACGAGTGCGAATCGGCCACATAATCGTACGAACCAAAAAAAGTCACATAATGGAAAATCAGCCCATCCACCCTTTTGTCGTCCTTATAAAGCAGCATAGCATCGTGAATAGCTTTCATATCTTTCTCATGAAACACCTCGTCGGCCTGCACATAAATTGCCCAATCGCTGTCGGCAGCAATGGCATCCATGGCCTTATCAGTTTCTACAGCTAATACCCGGCCTCCTTCGCGCAGGCTATCGTCCCAAACGGTTTCTATTATTTTAATTTTCGGGTCGTTGATGCTTTTGATCAGTTCGAGGGTATTATCCTCCGAATTGCCCACGGCAACTATCACTTCATCGCAAACAGGCAGAATGGACCGTATGCTTTCCACCACCGGATAATCGTATTTAACGCCGTTCCTCACAAAGGTAAAACCCGAAACTTTCATTGTATTATGGTTTTTTGAAAAAATTAATGAAAATGTCTGCCGAATCCATCAGCTAAATTTTTACGAAAGTACAGAAATTTACCGTCACAGTTTCAAACGGTGTCGCACTTTAGGATCAAACAGATCAAGCTCCGGTTCCTTTTTCTTACGCGATACTTTGTTCTGCCCGCCAAAGATATCCCAGAAAATGCCTTTTCGGTGATGTATGCGCTTTTGTTTTTTGTTGAAAGCGTTTTGTTTGTAAAGCGAATTGCGTCTGCCGCCTTTGCTGCCAAACGAGCCCGGGTCGGTATCGCGGGGTTTGAAAAGCAGGGTTCGCTTGCTCACACGTTTCTTCTTACCGTTGAAACTGAATTCGCCTCCCCGGCTGTTTCGTTTGCCTCCGAAACTGTCGCCCGCCCTAAACCGCTTGTATCCGCTGAAAACCGCCTTGGTTTTCGTAACCCTGTGTTTTTTCGCATTAAAAGCAAACATGCCTCCCGAGTTTCTCTTCTTACCGGCATACGAACCCATATCGCGAGGGTGTCTTTTCGACCCAAACACCACAAATTTGCCTTTGGAAACTATGCGTTTGCTTTTCTTGTCGAAACGGAACATGCCACCCTTGCTGCTGCTTTTGCCGCCATAACTGTCGTATCCGGCACTCCCTCTCCGGCTGCCTTTTTTAAAGGAAACCACCCGTTTTTTCGATTTGTTGAACCCAAACATGCCTGAATTTCTTTTGCCTTTCGACCCGTAGCTGTCTTTGCCCGCCCGGTTCCCTCCCCGGCTTCCTTTGTTGGATACTACACGGTTTTTGGAGGTACTAAAGCTAAAATTGCCCGATTTGTTTTTCCTTTTCGAGCCAAAACTCTCGCTTCCGTTCCTTTTGCCTTTGCTGCCGTTCTTGAACGAAACCACGCGGTTCTTCGATTTGCTGAAACGGTTACCGCCTTCGTGTTTCTTCATGCTTGAAGAATAGGAGTCTTTGCCGCCCAGGTGGTTCTTTTTCTTCTTACTGCCTGCTTTTGATGAAAATGAATCGTTTCCGCGTTTCGAGGGTAAAAAACTCTTTTCCACCACACGCCCTTTAGATTTGCTGAAACGCGTACCGCCATAACTCTTTTTCGATCTGGATGAATACGAATCGTGACCGCCTCCGCCTTTTTTGCCCCTGCCCCTGCTTCCTGCGAACGAATCTTTGAATTTTCCTTTTTCTTTGGCAAACGAAACATGTTTCTCGACCGTGCGGTTTCTTTTCTTGTCAAACTTGAACTGGGTTTTGAACTTCTTATCTTTGGGAACAAAGGGATTAGAAAGATCGCGATGACAGCCTGAAAGCATAATGCCAACCCACAAAAGCAGGATGATCATCCCGCTCTGTTTAATGATATGCATTGACAATTTCTTACAGAACATCATCTCTAAACCGTAAAATAGTTCCGGTGGCTTTTAAAAACTGATTATTTTTGCCCCGATTAATCTAATTGATACGAAAAAAACATGAAAAAGTTATTACTGATATTGGTTTTCATTGTTGCAGCCAAAGGTTTGGTTCGCGCCGACGAAGGCATGTGGCTTCCCTTGTTCATCGACAGGCTGAATTATGTAGATATGCAGAGGATGGGGTTAAAGCTTACCGCCGAGGAAATTTACAGCGTGAACCAATCGAGCCTGAAAGATGCCATTGTAATTTTTGGCAACGGATGCACCGGCGAGATGATATCATCGCAGGGATTGCTGCTCACCAACCATCATTGCGGCTATGGCGCCATTCAATCGAAAAGCACTGTGGAGCACGACTACCTGACCCAGGGATTCTGGGCCATGAGCAACCAAGAAGAGATCCCCATACAGGGCCTCACCGTCAGATTCCTCGTGCGCATTGAAGATGTTTCGCAAAAAGTACTTTCGTCACTCAGCGGTCAGATGACCGAAGAGGAACGCATCAAAAAAATCAAAGAGATCTCCGAAACCCTGCAAAAGGAAGCCACTTCGGGAAACGGCTATGATGCCGTGGTAAAAAGCTTTTTCGAAGGAAACGAATTCTACCTTTTCGTTTATCAGACCTACAAGGATATACGTCTGGCTGGCGCTCCCCCTTCGTCCATCGGAAAGTTCGGGGCCGATACCGACAACTGGATGTGGCCGCGGCACACCGGTGATTTTTCCATGTTCAGGGTTTACACCGCACCCGATGGTTCTCCCGCAGTGTATTCCGACAAAAATATTCCTCTGAAGCCCAAATACTCCCTCCCGGTTTCCATCAAAGGTATCCGGAACAATGACTTTACCATGATATTGGGCTATCCGGGAACCACCGAACGCTACCTGACTTCTTACGGGATCGATTTTTACGTGAAAGAATCCTACCCGCCCAGGATAGAGATCAGGGGCAAAAAGCTTGAGATCATGCGCGCCGGTATGGATGCCAGCGATGAGGTTCGCATCAAATATGCCTCAAAATATGCCGGTATTTCAAACTACTGGAAGAAATACATCGGAACGCTGAAGGCCCTCGACAAGCTGAAAGTAGCCGATAAAAAAAGGCAACAGGAGCAGGCATTTATGAAGTGGGCCGAGGCCGATAACAGCCGATCGGAAAAATACAAACAAGTGATGACTCAGATTATGGTGGCCTACGCCGACATGAAGCAAACCAACCTGGCCCGTATCTACTACACCGAAGCCATCACAGGTTGCGAGGCCATGTCGTTCAGCAAAAGATTCGTCGATTTGCAAAAAATGCTGATAGAAAAAACTCACGACACTGCCAAAATAAACAAGAATATTGCGGAAATGAGAAAAGCTTCCGAAAAGTTCTATAAAGACTACAGCTTACTCACCGATATGCAACTAACCGAGGCTATGCTGGGCATGTATTATAAAAATGTTGCCCAGGAGCAGCAACCTCAGTATTTCATTAATCTGGTCGGTAAATATAAGTTTGACTTTGCAAAACTCAGCGCTTCGCTGTTCAGCAAAACCATTTTCAAAAGCAAAGAAAGCGTAGATGCTTTTCTGAACAAACCTGGTTTGAAAACCCTGGAATCAGACCCCTTGTTCCGGCTTATGAATGCCTTTACCGACAGTTATAATGCCCTGAGCAAATCGTGGAACGATGCCAGCAACAGCCTTACCGCCGCCAAACGCCTCCTGATTGCCGGCTTTCGCGAAATGGACCCCAATGCCAAATATTATCCCGATGCCAACCAAACCATGCGCCTTACCTATGGAAAAGTGATGGACTATTACCCTTCCGATGCCGTGCATTATAAGTATTATACCACTTTGGAGGGCGTTATGCAGAAAGAAGATTCTTCGAGCTGGGAATTTGTGGTTTCTCCAAAACTGAAAGCCTTGTACCAGGCCAAAGATTATGGCGAATATGGCGAAAACGGTGTGATGAAAACCTGTTTTATCAGCAACAACGATATTACCGGGGGCAATTCGGGCAGCCCGGTGCTTGATGGCAACGGATGCCTGGTGGGCCTGGCTTTCGATGGCAACTGGGAAGCCCTGAGCGGCGACATTTGTTTCGAACCCGAACTGCAACGCACCATCAATGTGGATATCCGGTACGTGCTTTTCATTATCGACAAGTTTGCGGGTGCAAAAAATCTTATTTCCGAGATGAATATCATCAAATGATTAAATAAACCACCAAAAACAGTGGTTTATTTAATCATTTATCCCGATACGCTTTGCTATCGGGATTCGTTCAACTTAAAATTTTTGCATCATTTTCTATTCACAAAAATTTAGTTTCACGAATAAAATGTTAGTTTTACAAAAAATTTCAAAATTATGTTTAGTTCAGGTCATTTTCATCCCATGTTGGTGCATTTTCCGGTGGCACTTATCATCATCGGATTTTTATTCGATGTAATCAGTTTGTTCTTCAACAAAAAAGAACCCTGCCTGTCGAAAGCGGGTTTTTACCTGATGATACTCGGAACACTTGCCGCAGTGGCAGGTTATCTGTCGGGTGAATTTTTCACAGCAGAAATGTCGGGCGCTGCCGGCGAATTGAAAGAACGTCACGAACTTTTCGCCAAGATCACCATGTTTGTGATGATTGCGGCATCTCTTATCAGGATATACCTGGTTTGGAAAAAGAAAGATCAAAGCCAACTGAAATGGCTGGTATTTGCTTTGTTCTTTATTGCCACTGCAACCGTTGGATATACAGGTTTTCTGGGCGGTTCGCTGGTGTACGATTTTATGGTTGGTATTTAACCTTTAACTTAAAATAATAAACGTATGAAAAAAATTGTAAATCTTTTATTGATCGCTGCCATCGCAGTATTTGTCGCTTCGTGCGGCGGAAACAAACAAAACGCTGATAACAAAGACCAGCAGGATACCACCAAAAAGGTGAATCAGACGGTTGAAAACCTGAAAGCGGCCCTGCAGGGCGAAACCACGGCTTCGGCTAAATACGAAGCCTTTGCTGCAAAAGCTAAGGAAGAAAAACTTCCGCAAATTGCGGCCTTATTGAGCGCTGCTTCAAAATCGGAAAGCATTCATGCTGCCAACCACAAAAAAGTGCTTGAAGAAATGGGCGAAACCGTAAATGTGACTCCCGAAGCTTTTGATGTAAAAACCACCAAAGAAAACCTGGAAGCTGCCTATAACGGCGAAAAACACGAAGTGGATGCCATGTATCAGGGATTTATTGATCAGGCCAAAGCCGATAAAGCCGATAAGGCCGTTAAATCGTTCAGCTATGCTTTCGAAACCGAAAAGAAACACATGACCCTGTATAAAGCTGCCAGTGACGCTTTGGCCGCCAATAAGGTGAAAACTCTGACCTCGGATTATTTTGTATGCCCCAAATGCGGATTTACTTACACCTCTAAAGATGTGGAAGATGAATGTGAGATTTGCTCCACCGGAAAAGATAAGTTCATTCCAATTAAATAATGCTAAGCAATTTCTACTGTGAAATGCCCGGTAAGAAAATACCGGGCATTTTTATTTAATTTTGTAAACCAATTAAAAAAATCCTACGATGGAACAAACCTCAGCGAAACGATCCGGCTTTAGAAGCTTTCCGCGCAATTTCTGGACAGTGATCACCATGGAATTTTTCGAACGCGGCTCTTACTATGGCGTGATGTCGGTGTTGTCGGTCTACCTGGTGCTGAGCACCAAAGACGGGGGACTGGGTTTCTCGAAAGAAAGCGTGGGAGTGATCAAAAGTACCATCACCCCCTTGTTGTATTTGCTCCCTATTATTTCCGGAGCCGTGGCCGACCGCTATGGTTATAAAAAAACATTGATGTTTGCTTTTATTGTGATGAGTGCGGGGTACTTTTTCACCAGCCAGTTTACTGAATATCCGCTGGTGTTTGCCAGCCTGTTGCTGATGGTTACCGGGGCAGGATTTTTTAAACCTATTATTTCCGGTACCATTGCCCGATCGACCGATTCGGGCAACTCTACCCTCGGTTTCGGGATTTTTTACTGGTCGATCAATCTGGGAGCCTTTATTTTTCCGTTGATTCTGATACCCTGGCTGAAAAGTTATTCGTGGTCGTATATTTTTATCATGGCATCCATAGTTACCGGCTCGTTGCTGCTGCTCAATCTGTTTGTTTATAAAGAACCTGCCAAACCTGCCAATTCAAAAAGCCTCATCACCATTTTGAAAGAAGCAGCGCTGGTGATAAAAGATTACCGATTTATTTTAATGATCGTGATCTACTCCGGTTTCTGGATACTGTATTTCCAGATGTTCGACACGGTGCTGTGGTACCTGAGCGAATATATGGACATGACACCGGTCAACCATTTTGTGAACGCCATACTGCGCTGGTTTATGGACAATCCGCAATGGAAATTCGAAGCCGAACACGTTACCGTGATCAATGCCGGCACCATCATTCTGTTGCAGATACTGGTTTCGAGCATTGTGAAACATACCAGGGCCCTGCCTACCATGATTGTGGGGATTACCCTGGGAACCGTGGGCATGGCCATTCTGGCCATATCGCCCAATGCATGGATATTTATTGCCGGAATGTTTATCTTTTCGATTGGCGAAATGACCGCCCATCCGAAGTTTATTTCGTACGTGGGTCTGATAGCCCCTCCCGATAAAAAAGCCCTCTATCTGGGCTATTCATTTCTGTATGGAGTGATTGGCAGCGGCATTGGCGGGGTGTTGGGCGCCAATTTGTATGTTTATTTTGTCGACACCCTCAAAAACCCCTCTGCACTCTGGTTTATTTTTAGTTTGATAGGCGTGGTGACCATCATTGGCCTGTTGCTTTTTAATAGGTTTTTGGCGCCGAAAAAATTGTAGGAGTAGGGGCGAATCACGATTCGCCCATTGTTTTTGTTTATTCAATTTTTTCTTGTAATATAAAAAATAGTAAAAAAATCTAAAATCCGGATAAAATGGCAACAGATACTCTAAAAAGATTGATTTGCGAATTTGATAAGCCAACAAATGTTTCGCAATTGGTAACCTATTACCTGAATTTTCTGAACGGAATGGCAGCCGACCCCTTGTTCGATGATATTGCCCAACTGATTGAGGCTGCAGAATTGGAGGTGACAAAACTTGATGACGCTGAATTAACGTCAAAAACCCGCGCTCCGGGCACAGTTGCTTTGCGCGATAAACAATTGCTGGCTACCAACATTAAATTAGATCAGGTGTTGAGCAGGGTTCAGGAAGCCGGCGATGCCAACCTGAAAAATGCCCGCGTGGTTTTCGAAAGACACCAGTTGAAAATAGTGGTTCATCCGGGCCATACCCGCGATGATATAGAAGTGAAGCACGGCAAGGTTTCCAAAACTTTTATTGTGCGAAATAAACCGGTGGCTCAATATGCTGCTTATATTTGGTTGATTAGCATTGATAAAATTAATTGGAAATTAGGAACATTTTCTTCAAAATCGAGCGGATTTATCAGCAAATGTGGTGATGATGATTTGGTGCCTGGTCAGCGTTATTATATCAAATCGCAATCGACTGTTAAAGGTATTTTCAGCAATTGGAGCCAGATCATTGAAATTATTTGTACCTAATCAAAATTCAGAATTTCAAATCGGATTTATTAATTTTGGTTTGAATTTATTAATTTTAATTCGGATTTATTAATTTCAGCTTCGATTTAGTAATTCCGGTTTTAATTTATGAAATTTTATTTAGATTTATGAATTTATATCTGGATTTAATAATTTTAATTTGGATTTATTAATTTTGGTTTGAATTTATTAATTTCTGTTTGAATTTATGAATTTCTATTGAATTTCCGTTTTTCATTTTGATAACCAGGTTTAACATAAAATAATAATTTCATTTGCGATGTTTTGGAAGGGAAAGGGTATATTTGTTGGGAATAGGGAATAATGAATAACGAATAATGAATAATGAAGTTAGGATAATAATGATACGAAGTAAATGACGCGCAGCAAATGACAAATATTTAAACTCACATCCAAACTTTCTCTCCCCCATGCTAAAACCCTTCCACAAACGCAACACCCCCGAAGCCGGCTGCGACGAAGCCGGGCGAGGCTGTTTGGCAGGGCCGGTGTTTGCTGCAGCGGTTATTTTGCCTAAGAAATACAAGAACTACCTGCTAAACGACTCCAAACAACTCAATGAAAAGCAACGCGACACCCTGCGTATTGAAATCGAAAACGTGGCCCTGGCCTGGGCCGTGGCAACAATAGACAATAATATGATCGATGAAATTAATATTCTGAATGCTTCCATACTGGCCATGCACAAAGCCATAGAAAAGCTAACTGTTGCGCCTGCCCTGCTGCTGATCGACGGCAACCGCTTTAAACCTTATGCGGGCATTCCTCACATTTGTTTTGTGAAAGGCGATGGCAAATACATGTCGATAGCCGCCGCCAGCATCCTGGCCAAAACCCACCGCGACGAATATATGCGGCAACTGCACCCACAATACCCCCAATACAACTGGGCACAAAACAAAGGCTACCCCACCCGCGACCACCGCGACGCCATCCTCCGGTATGGAATCACACCCTACCACCGCAAAACATTCCGCCTAAACGAACAATTGAAACTGCCTTTTTAGGGTCTTAGTATCTTATCTTTAATATTGATTCATTTTTTGGCATAATATTTAATAGCAGT
>CAYXXU010000045.1:0-38464 GCA_964469155.1 uncultured Bacteroidales bacterium | reverse complement strand
CTATACCAACCAAAGACTGGGTTTCATTTAAATGGAAATTACTTTCGAATGATAACAAAACGACTGTGGAAGTTACGAATTCATTAGGAATAGGCCTTGCGATAATTCAATTGGAGGCATTAGAAGGCGAAAAGGTGTTAGATACCCGAGAATGGAATGCAGGGGTTTATTATTATAAAGCAATACAGGAAGGAAAAACTATTCAGACGGGGAAGATTGTCATAAACAAGTAGAACGGAACTGTTTAGTAATAAGGTTAATCGGAAGATTAACAAGACTATTAATATTGTAGAAAAAAATAAACTTTAAAGACAGAGTTTTTTTTGTTCATAAGACTTTGTCATTGCTGTGCCTAGATGTTCCTTTCCATATTTATTTAAATTTATTTTATGAAAACAATTAAACCGTTATTTAATTTTAGAAAAATCAGCAAAGCAGTTGTCTTTGCCGTAGCAATTATGTGTATGGCATTTTATTGTCAGATGACAAAAGCAGGTAATAATGATCCGGTGCCGGGCGCTGATGTGAAAACAAACGCATCAACAACTTTATCCATACAATTGACACCCTTTGTTTATCCAAACGGATATAACATTAGCTGTTTTGGATTTAGTGATGGGAGCATTGATTTAAATGTAACCGGCGGAACCGCACCTTATAAATACAAATGGAGTAACGGAGATACTATTCAGGATATTACAAATCTCTCTGCGATTTTATATATGGTAACGGTAACAGATAATGATAGCCATACTGTTGAAGGCAGTGTAACACTTACTCAGCCTGATCAATTATCGAAAATTGAAGCAGATGGCTCGGTTTACAAATATGCCAATGGCTATAATGTAAGCTGTATTAATTGTTATAATGGCAGCATAGATGTTGTTGTTCAAGGAGGGTCCGGAACCTATACTTATAAATGGAGTGATGGACCAATAACCCAGGACAGAAGCGGGCTGGGTGCAGGAGAATATACAGTAATGGTGAAAGATGCCAGCGAATGTAGCAAAGGGGAAAATGCCAGACTTGATTTCAGATTAAAAGAACCCGCTATTGATAACTGGAAAATGACTGGAAACACAGGAACTAACCCAGGAACACAATTTATAGGTACATCCGATAACAAAGATATTGTTTTTAAAACCTATAACAGCGAACGTCTGCGCATAATGGCAAACGGTAATGTAGGAATTGGTATCACCAATCCTACTGAAAAACTTACCATTACCGGAAACGGGAAAATTACCGGTGGTTTTACTGTGAGCGGGAATGTTGGGATAGGTACTACCAGCCCCACCGAAAAATTAACGGTGACAGGGAATGGAAAAATAACCGATAATTTTAGTGTGGGTAAGAAGATGACCATCACCGGTTCATTGAAAATTGATAGTTTGGCGGGGGAAGGATATAAATTTGATAGTTCTTCAACGAAAAGTTATAAAATGGTGTTTGCAGATGAGGATGGGAACCTCTTAATCGGGACTCAGAATACAACAGAAACCTGTGGCCCCTCTACTTCAATGTCGTGGATTTTAGGTGGAATTATTATCCCACCAAATATGCAACTAAATAAACCTGATTGGATTGGAACTTGTAATCAATATCCATTTAAAATGTATACCTATGGAATAGAAAGAATGAGAATCGATCCGAGCGGAAATGTAGGAATAGGAACCTTGTCGCCGCAGGCTAAACTACATGTGGCAGGGGGCGATGCTGTTTTTATACAAAAAGTTGGAATAGGAACAACAGCACCAACCGATAAACTTCAAATAGGAGAAGGCGATGCAAGTATTTCTTTTGGATCCATCTTTAATGCATCTTTTGGAAATTTTATGGGTTACCAGGGTATTAATGCCAGTCGCAATATAAATTCTCATAACTGGACTATATCGGGAGGATCTGGAGGTGCAATATTTACTGCTGATGTTACGGGTTCTATTATGTTAATACCGATAAAAAACGCTCAGGGTGGTTTAACCTTATCTGATGAAGATATACAAAAAAGAAGAGTAGTACAAATCGGAGCAGGCACAATAAGCCCAGACAATAAGCTTGTTGGTGCATATATGATGGTTAACGGGAATATTATTGCAAAAGAAGTTGAAGTAAAAATAGATGGCTGGTGGCCCGATTATGTTTTTGAGAAAAAATATGATCTGATGCCCTTGGCCGAAGTAGAACAATATATCAACAAACACAAACATTTACCATTGGTGCCTTCTGCTTCAGATGTAGAAAAAAATGGTATAGCCTTAGGACAAAATCAAGCGATCCTATTACAAAAAATCGAAGAACTCACCCTCTATGTAATTGAACTCAACAAAAAGAATGAGCAATTGCAAAAAGAAGTAAACGAACTGAAAAAACACTAAGAATTATGAAAAAGATAATTTTAATGATGATAATAATTTTACTAATAAATTATGGCTGTAAAAAGGATACATATAACAGATTACTAGGCAAACACGAATTGATTATGTATTCTGTTAACGGGATCGATTCATTACAACAGTATAAGGATTCTTTAGGCACAAATTTCTATTTTTTTTATGACGAAATTAATCATTTCAATGTTGTACATATTAATGGGTATAGTGAGATATACGATGACAGACTAATAATTTGGCATTGGGCATTAAGTGATGATAACAAAAAGTTAGTTGTAAATGAGGATTATTCAATTACGATAGGCATTGGACCATTTGGCAAAAATAAAACGTCAATTTGGGGAATAAAATGGACAAATAAAGAAATTGAATTAAAAACAACTTATAATAATAGGAATTATATTGTTCAATTAATCAATAAATAAGAAAAGATGAAAAATATGATTAAATTTTACAAGACTATATTCATTCTGATTTGTTTGCTTATGATTTCGGCTACATCGTTTTCTCAAATATCTAATGATATGGTTAAATACTGGTATTATCGTAATCGCCTTAATAAATATTTTGTTATACCAGGTGAACAACATGGTGAAAGTCAAATAATATGTGTTCGGAATGTAATACCATCTGAATGGTCCTATAGTCATGTTGATAATGTTGACTATGGTCAGCACGGGAAATATACTGGTCTTTATTTGGGAGTCCTTGCAACAGAGTATTATTTATTAAATAAAAATGGGCAATATGGTGATGCAAATAAAACCAGGCAAGAACTCTTATATGCATTAAACGCAATTAAAGTGTGGTGGGATGAAGATGCTGAGCATTACTGGCCATTAAAAAATTATTGTAATCCTGAAGAACCTACAATTTATTTAAATAATTTCAACGGTTTTTTAACCAGAGGAAATGTCCCCTGTGATTTTTTTAATGTAGAACAAACGGAAAATTTAATTTCTTAAATACAAAAGATAATGAAAAAGATAATTTTAATGCTAATTGCAGTTACAACCATTGCCTGTGGTTGTAAAAAATACGAAGAGGGGCCTTGCATTAGTTTTAGATCGGCAAAGAACAGAATTTATGGCAATAAAACATTGGGAGAATACAAAGTAAACGGAGCAGATTCCTTAAGTCAATACTATGATAATTTAGGGTTAATGTTTAACTTTTTTTACAATGAAGATACTGATGATTATGTTTGCGTGATGAATGGTTATAGAAAAGATGGTGGAATCGCAGATCTTTATTGGCAATGGGCATTAAGTAAAGATAAGAAATACCTTAATATTACTTGGGCTGGAGGTCATTCAATCGGGGTCGGTCCATTCGGAAGAGACAAAACTCCGATATGGGAAATTCTTAAATTAAAAAAAACTCAATTACGATTAAAGACAAATTTCAATAACAAAGAGTATTTGATTGAATTAAATGGATATTAGATTAATAAATCCTAAAACATGAAAACCTTTTTAAAACACATAGCAATAACCGCATTTATATTCATATTTAACCTTCAGAATTTTGCTCAGTTACAAACTCCATTAATAAAATATTGGTATTATAGGAATAGGCTCAATAATTATTTTGTTGTGCCAGGCGAAAAAATAGGAGAAAGTCAAGTAATTTGTGTACGTAATAAAATTTATTCTGATTCTGATGATCCAGATTATGAGCCAGAAGGGCCTGATTTAAAGTCGCATAAAAAAAATATCGATTATGGCCAACATGGGAAATATCAAGGACTATATATTAGTGTCTTGGCAACGGAGTACTATTTGTTAAAGAAAAACGGACAATTTGATGATGCACTAATAACAGAACAAGAATTATTTTGGGCTTTAAATGCGATTAAGGTTTATTGGGATGAAAAAGCCGAACCTTTTTTTAACAAACCAGAAAGTTTTAATGGATTTTTCATTAGAGGAAATGTTCCATGTGATTTTTTAAATGATGATCCTATTAATCACCCAAACGGGTTCACTACTTCAGGAGAATCTCATCTGAAATTGCTAAATAAAGGGCTAACAGAAAATGATATATGGTATGATGCAAATAATGGCTCAGACATATATATGTTTGGTGATTTTTCTTCTGGTTCATATTTACCAAGGGGGCATCCAGGATATATCGATCATCGTACTGCACTTGATTGTGACGGAAAAGCAGATTTACCATCAACAGTTTTACATCACTATACATATAACCCTGAACATCCAGAGTGTGAGCATACTCATTTGGATCACCCCGAAAGTGTGAGTCAGGATGAGGCAATTTGGATATTGTTGGGATGTGAGTTAACGATTAAACTAGATGCCGGCGGTTATGTTGCAAACTTAGCCTTTGAAATAAAACTAAAAATTTTAGATTATTTAATAAATATATACCATTTAGGTGGGTGGGAGACATTTCAACTTTACGAACCAGTTAATGATTTTCCGATTTGTGAGTATGAAGGAGGAAGTACCTACACTTTCGGGAAACCACTATGCCTTTTAGATATTATTAATACGAACTTTAATTCTACACTATATTGGGATGATTGGCAATCATTATTATGGCGGCTAACAGGATTAAAATACAATAAGAATTTCGACCTGATAGGGTGTTTGGCGGCTATGACAGATTCTTGGTTAACGACAGGAGCTGGGATTATGAATGTAACAGCAAAAGTAAATTGTGAAACATTCTATACCTTGTTATGGGAAGTTTTACAAAATAAAACAAGACCTGAAGATAAACAAACAATGATCGTTAATAAAGCTTTAGATCAAATAAATGCGGCGCCTTGTGAGGGCCCATACTGCTATAAACCAGATGAGTATTATACTGCACACGATGCTTATGGAAACGAGTATTTATATCTTGGTGGAGGAATATATTCAGGCAATGGATGGGCTGCAACATATAAATGGTGTCAAAATGAAGAAACACAGGATTATGGTGGGTGGTGTACTGGAAATTATAATGGAACGGATTACATGCTACTATATAACTTGTACCATATTATAAATTACGAAAGTTGTCCTTATTATTGTAATTATGTTGATAAAACTATTTCCCATTATTTACCCCGAAAAAGTTATAATTCTACCATCACATACTGCTCGATGTCGAATCCAGAAAAATACACTGCATTTAATAGTATAACTTCAAGCCAAGTAATTGGATTGCAGACTTACCCTGATCCTGTTTATGACCCGGGTAATGTAACCTTTGTGGCAACTACATCCATACATCTAAAACCCGGTTTTCATGTAATGGAAGGGGCATATTTTCATGCTTATATCAACGATATTGATTGTTCGGGCGAGGAGTCTTCAGGCAAATCGATAGAAGACACCAATTATTTCAATAGTATTTATACTCCCTATGAAGATTCATTGATATCTATGCCAAAAATACAGTATGAGCTTATTATTGAAGATACCACTGCAAATAATAACCTATATGCCCTTAAATGCCCAGTTGATACTTTTAATTTCTTAAGTATAAATGGAGATACTATTGATGATTTATATACCTATTATTGGGATTTTGGGAATGGAATTACTTCTACTAAAGTTAATCCAAAAGTACTTTATGAGGCTGGTTATTATAATTTCATGTTAATTCTGACCGATACAAATGAAATATCAGATACTCTACGAATCATAATTGAAGTACCTGATTGCGATAGTACGGTAAGGGGTACATTAGCAGAAAACCCCGATTGTGGTTCGCTGCCTGTGCCCTACGATAGCCTATGGTTGGTAGATGTAAATGATAGTATTGTTGCAGGAGTTACACCTGTAATAACAGATTCAATAGGTCGTTTTTGGTTTCTGCAAAACGAGTTGCAGGCATTGGACAGCAATGCGGTGTTTGCCTTCAGGTCGGGCAATGAATATGTGTTGCAGGATACGGCCCACCATACTGTACAGGAATGGTTGGGGTTAAGTCCGCTGCAATTTACTTTGGCAGATATTCTGAAAAAGGAATGGCGAAAAGTGTACAGCAGCACAGCCGATTCGGCCAATGTATATGCCAAAGCGGTTGACTTGTATGATAATATTTATGTATTGGGTCGCCTGAATAGCGATAGCACCGGAAATGATTATCTTACGCTGAAATACACTCCTTCGGGTAATCTGGCATGGACGCAGGTGTATAATAGTCCTTATAACAACTCCGATAAAGCCGAAGCCATCACTACCGATTTGCAATGCAATATTATTGTCACAGGCAGCAGTAAAGATGCCAATGGTACGCAAGATTACCTTACGGTGAAATACGATTCGGCGGGTAGTCAGTTATGGGTTCAGCGTTACGATGTGAGCAACGGAAGTTCGGATGCTGCCAATTGCCTGAAAACTGACCAAAACGCAAATGTGTATGTGAGTGGATTAAGTTTGAATCAGAGTTCGGAAGTTAATATAGTTACGGTTAAATACAACTCTTCGGGCCAAATGCAATGGACACGTTCGTTCAATGCAGGTAGTTATAGTCAAAGCATGGCAACCCAAAGAGTAAGCATGGCTGTGGATAGTTTGGGTAATATTTACCTGGCAGGAAGTTGTAGAGACAGCCTGGGTGATATTGAGTATGTGGCTTTAAAATACGATAGCACGGGCACCTTGTTATGGCAATCGAAAAAGAATATCAGCAGTCAGCAGGCTGATTTAGCAGCAGCAATGGCAGTAGACCATTTAGGTAATGTGTTTGTGAGCGGAACCACCGGTACGGTAAAATTCAATTATAACGGCAGTTATCAGTGGTTACAAACTGGAAATTTCAGCAGAATGGTTTTGGACGTATCGGGCAATGTCTATGTGGGTAATGCCCTGCCCTATAGCCTTATTAAGTTTGATAATAGTAATGGAAGTGTTTTATGGTCGGATTATAGTAAACAGGTGAATGATTTAGCGGTAGATAAAAATGATGATGTTTACGTGATTTCAAACTACGAGTTATCGAAATTCAGTTCCACAGGAGATTTGATAACTTCAAAACTGTTTGGGTTTACAGGTGTTTCATTGGATGTCTCTGAAAATTTAAATGTGTATGTGGCGGGAAATTTATCGCAGTCGCAAGGTGGAACGGGATTGGCCGATATTGCAACGGCCAAATATTCGCAATGTCCTTCTGTGGCTTCCTTAAGAAGCGCCTCAACTCATCCGCCTGATAATACAGCACCAATTGTATCTCCTGCTGAAACCCCTATAAAGATTGTTCCTAATCCTAATAATGGTGAGATGGTATTGCTGTCGAACCATAATTTTGAGATAGGTAGTATTTTCAGGATTTATGATCTTACAGGCAGGGTTCTTTATCAAAAAACCATTACTGAAGAAACCACCCATGTTCAGGTAAACACCTCCAATCTGCAAAATGGGATTTATCTTTATAGCGTTGTTTCACCACAGGGGAAATTGCTGGTAAAGGATAAGTTGGTGATTATGAAGTGATGAAAATAAATCGATCTAATTACAAATTAATCAAAAACCTAAAAATCATGAAATATTTAAATTCAGTTTTGTTATTTGTTTTACTCCCGTTTATAGTTAACGGACAATGGCAACAAACCTCTTGCCCTTTAGGCAGTGGCGATGGTGTATTAAGCCTGACTGCCAATGGTAATTACGTATTTGGCGGAGTCGACGGTTTGGGCGTTGATGTTTCTTCCAACAGCGGAGCCTCATGGAATGCCCCTGGCATTGGAATTACATCTTCCTATATTACCGCTTTCACAATCAATGGCAGCGATGTTTTTACCGGTACCGATGCCGGAGTATTCAAATCGGGAAATAACGGTGGCAGTTGGTCGGCAGTCAATAACGGGCTTACTATGACGTTTATTTCCAGCTTATCAAACAATGGCAGTTCCATATTTGCAGGAGCCGGATTTGGCCAGATATTTCGTTCAGATAATAATGGCTCTTTGTGGACCGAAGTAAGCAGCGGCCTTCCGACAACTATGTCGTCCATGGTTTTTACTTTTACTTATAAGGATGGCAACGTCTATGCAGGTATGACAGGTGAAGGAGTTTATAAATCGACCAATAACGGGGGCAGTTGGACAGCTGCAAACAATGGGATGACTGAACCCATTGTCCATTCTTTACTTACCAGCGGCAACAATATTATGGCTGCTACCGAGGATGGCTTATATGTTTCGGGCGATGACGGCAGTAGCTGGAACCTGATAAGTTTGGGATTTCCTTATATTACCACATATTCACTGGTAAAAACAGGATCAACGTTGTATATGGGCACAAACAAGGGTGTTTTTTTATCAACCGACAATGGAATAACCTGGGATAGTATCAGTACGGGTTTGACAAACCGCAGAATTGAATTACTGGTCATAGGGGGTTCATATCTTTATGCTATGCAATCCCAAACAGGGATTTGGCGGAGACCCCTTTCCGAAATAATTGGAGTAAACAAGATCAAAGGCTCTGATAATTGGTCATTATACCCCAATCCGGCTACCACTACCTTAAATATTAACGGCCTATTATCAAATGCAACCTTTGAAATCTCCGATCTGAGTGGCAAACTCATACTCTCAATGCTACTCAACAGTAACCAGGTTGATATCAGCTCACTTGCCAAAGGCTTTTATTTTATTAAAATAACTACTGAGGAAGGGAGTGTGGTAAGGAAGTTTGTGAAGGAATAATTTTTAAAATATTGATATGAAGGAGGCTTATTCGCAAGAATTAGCCTCCTTTATTTTCTTCAGGCATGCGGGGCTAACAAAATTAGCCCACCACTGGGATTGGAAAGAAATAATAACAAGGCTTTTTAAATGGGGTAAGCAGATTTTAGAATCATGCAAATCAGGTAGAAGACTGAAAGAACTGGAACGACAATGGCAAAGACTTAACGATAGAATAGAATGTCTAAATGACAGATTTGAATAATAATCATGTATTATAGAAATTTACAGTAAAGAAAAAGCAATTCCCCTTGGCATAGGAAAGAAATAACTCCGTGTGAAAAGTGATATCCGCAAAATAAATGTGCGAATTGTATAACTTTTTCCCATAATTGTGTAACACATTCTATTATTAAGATGCCAACCTTTGCCATTATAAATTCCATAAACAACTAAAATTTTTATTATGAGAAAATTTAAAAAATCTAAGAAAATTGCTTTGCTGTTAATCCTGTTTTTTATGATGGCGGGAGGGGCGAAGGCGCAAACTTCATGCAATAATGCTAGCAATATTACAAACTGGAATGGTTGTAATGAAGTTTTAGGTGCTTCAAATCAAAATACATGGTTGAAATTTACTGCAGATACCTTTGCCTATACAATTAAATTGTATAACTCAAATATTAATCCTAAATCAACAATTGCCAATGTTGTTTTATATAGCGGTTCATGCGAAAATTTAGTACAAATAACCTCTTTAGACCTCTTAATAAGTGATACCCTTATTTTTATGTTAGATAGCTTGGTGTCTCAGCAGGACTATTATATTTTAATTGATCGAGAAGATACTGTAAGCTCTTATTTTACATTCTGTTTCGAAAAAAGTTTAAAATCATCAGATCCATTATGTCCACCCCCTCCCTGCGAATTAATTAGTAATGGAGAGCTAAGTTCTACTGGAACTTATATAGCTTTTCAGTATCATCGGGTATGTGGTTGGGAAGCAGCATTTGGTCATCCAGATATTCATATTGATGCAGGTAATCCAAGTGCATTTATGTGGTCATGGAAAAATTCTATCGATGGATATGTCTACACAGAGGCGATATCACAAGATATTTATTTAGATCCAACAGTTAATACTTATAGCTTAACGTTCGACTGGTGCAGATTCGAACAAATGAATCATAATCCTTTACCTGAATTCAATGTCTATTTAGTTGATAATTTTTTTACCGGACTATACGCTCAAAATTTAGGTTTTGCTCAAAATATTTTCACAAATAATGCCAGCCATTGGATTCAAATAGCAGGTCTCACTAATATTCCTTGGCAATCACAACAGCCTTGGCAAACAGCCGGCCCGTTTCTGTTTACGGTGCCGACTTCAAATGCATTTACACATATTCTGGTTTTACCAATTGGACCAGTCGGGAATTCTAATTCACAACTCTCAATTAATGTTGACAATATCTCAATTATTCCTGTACCTTCACCAATACTTGCAAATCCGCAAACTATTTGCCTCGGACAGACAGCAATTTTGACTGCAAGTGGCGGTATATCTTATACTTGGCAGCCGGGCAATATGTCGGGAAATAATATTAATGTTACACCAAGTACTACTACGACTTATACTGTTACGGGAACATTAGCTTATGTCTGCACTAGTTCAGCAACAGTAACTGTAACGGTTAATTATCCACAACCAGATTTTACATATACTTATGTTTGTGTAGAGAATCCACCAACAACTTTCAATGGAACTGCAACTTGTATTTCAGGCGTTTCAAACTGGTCATGGGACTATGGGGATAATAGTCCTTTTGGTACAACACAAAATGTAACACACCAATATCTTACTGGAGGAATTTATACAGTAGTACTAACAATAACGGATATAAATGGCCAGCAATATTCAATAAGCCATAATGTCATAGTATATCAATCAACAAAACCTGATCTAACGGGTTATTTTAATACTTGTCATGGAAGTACGCAATACACTGTTAATAATTATAGTGGCGGAGTTTATGAAAATTGGAGTTATGGAATTGTTATCAACAACATATATACTAATCTTGGAACATTGAATACGAATAATTTTTATGTTAATTGGAATTCATATCCTAATGGAGGATTATTGATTGTGACACACACCGACCCTCATGGTTGTATTGCAAGTGATAGTTTGATGGTATTTCCATGTTGCATTTATCCAGGGAGCACTCATATATTTAATGATGCACCAATAACCAGTAATATATCTGCAGGAAGTATTGTTACAATAAATGGTATTGTTGAAATTAATTCTAATATTTCTATTAATGCTGCTATGGTATATCTTGGACCTAATGCAAAAATTATCGTTAACCCTACCAGAACATTAAACATTACTAATAAAAATACTATTTTTCAAGCTTGCGCTTCAACGATGTGGGATGGAATTTACATAATGGATAATACTGCTACATTGATTATTACGGATGCTACAATAATGGATGCTAAAAACGCTGTGTTTTCACAAAATGGTGGAGTATTTAATATTACCGGGGTAATTTTTAATAAAAACTATAAGCACATTTATGTCGGACCAAGGCAATACGCTCATAATGGAAATGTGAAATTGTCTATATTCAAATGTGATGCCACCATTTTACCTCAATATCCTCCTGTCAATGCAACGCAAACCGCAATTGCAATAGATATTGTTCAAGTGGCAAATATAACAATTGGAGCAATAACCCAATTGACTGATGTAAATAAGTTTACCCAAGCCGATATTGGGATTTCATCATTCAACTCTTGTGTGAATATTTTCAACAATAAATTTGAAAATTTTATAAAAGGGACACCCAATTTTGGACAATTAAGAGGATATGCCATCTATTCAAAATACTTGGTCCAGACACCGAAATATTCAACCACCTATCTTTATGTGGGTGATCAGAATACCTCATCAATTTTTAAAAGTAATGATTTTGTAAATTGCACAAACGGTATATACTCATACAATACCGAGGGATTTGTGATAAAATACAATACTTTTAACAACTCCAGTTTGGCTACAACTCAAAAAGGGACAGCTATATTTATGGAAGAACCTATGCATCCTACCCTGACAACAAAACAAATTAACGATAACACCATTTCGAACGTACAGACAGGAATTAACTTAAATACCATGAACCAAGCAACCGTGAAAAGAAATATCATAAGCGGACTGCTGATTTATTCAAATTATCAATCATCAGGAATTAAAATGGATGGTGGCAATACAAACCTGATTACGTGCAATACAATTAGTAATACATCGCTTGGTGCATATACTTATGGTATAAGGGGCAATATTAGTCTGGGTACTGTAAGTTGTAATACTATTACCCGCATGCAAAATGGTATCTATTATACTGGGGCCTCATCACCAACCGCTCTTACTAGGAATAATTTATACTATTGTACTTATGGCATTCACCTTTCCCAAGGTGGAGTTATTGGCTCACAAGGTAATGCAACCTATTCTGCCAGTAACGTATGGTCGAACACTGGCTCATTCGATCTATATACTTCAAGTAATACGGATGGAACACAATCGCAATATTATTATAAAGGATACAATCCGACCTCTGGAAATAATACTGGATTTCCAATTCCAAAATCATTAGCATTAAACAATGCATTTACCATGTGTGCCTGCACACAGTTAATGGGAGGATTAAGTGGGACAACCAGCAATACAAACCAAGATGATATGGAAAACATTGTAAATGAAGAAGTGAATTTTACAACTTTTGAGACCGAAAGTAAAGAAATCAGCAAACAAAGTGTTTATAAAGAATTGATCAATACCGATACTGTGAATATCAGTCCAGATCTGAAAACATTTGTTCAGATTGAAACTGCTGGTGACCTTGGTAAAATTGAGTCTGTTGCTCAAAAAGCATTCGCAGGTGATCTGGTCCATGCAAATCAGGAGAACATTACAATATCGGAAAACGAAAAAACTATTACCGCCATTAAGCAAATTAACTCAATTTTGCTCAATGCAACATCGAACTATAACGTAAACTATTACAATTTCAATAACGATGAATTTATAGCATTGCAACAAATGGCAGGCCAGTGCCCTTATGAATATGGAATTGCGGTGTTTATGGCACGAGCAGCACTACGCAGCATCGATACAACAGAATATAAAAATGAATGTGAAGCGGATCAAATTGCAATAAATAATAAAAGTTTTATTCTTGGAAGTAATTCGGAAGAACAATTTGATTTGTCAATCTACCCGAACCCGGCTGACAAAGAACTGCACATAGATTGTTCAAAATCATTGCAACTGGAAATTGCGATTTACAACTATACCGGTCAGCTTGTTTATTCAAAGTTGTTAAATGATATGCTTAACAAAATTGATTTGAATCAATTCGGTTCGGGATTATATACATTACGGGTTTTTAATGATCTGCAACAAATCAGAGCAGAAAAAATTACCATCATCAAATAATTTGCTTAAATTTGAGTACCGCATTTTTGCGGTACTCATTTTTTATGATGCTAAAAAAAATATCGATACTCATTTTTCTATTAATAGCTAGTAGTGTACAAGCTCAGAATTTAGTTCCAAATTATAGTTTCGAAACCTTTTCTGAATGGCATCCGGAATGGTGCGAGTGCGGTTCTCTGAGTAATCCCTGGAATGCTCCTTACTCTCCAAATTTTTTAACACCTCCTTGGTACACTCCAACATCGGGATCGCCTGATTGCTTTAAACCCTGTTCTCCTGATCCTGATTATAGTGTTCCAAAAAATTGGGCAGGATTTCAATATCCAAGAACAGGCATAGGTTATGCTTATATTACTTGTAGGGTATTTTCAAATAGTTATCAAAACGCCAGAGAGTACTTACAGGTAAAATTATTAGAACCTTTAGTCGCAGGTAATCAATATAATGTGGAATTTTTTATTAGTCTGGACAGTGCTAATTACGCTATCGACCGTATTGGTATGTATTTATCTGATACGATTATCTGGCTACCACTTTATGATTTCCATGTATTATCTTTTACTCCTCAAATAGCAAACCCTGAATATAACTATATTACAAATACTACAGGATGGGAAAGAATTTCAGGGATTTATACAGCACAAGGAGGTGAACGATATATTACCATTGGTAATTTCTATGATGACAATAATACTCATCAAGTATTAATTGACACAACTTTATCTGGCATTCCTGGTTGTGGGTTCTATATTGATGATGTAAGCGTAACCCTAATTGAAGAACCTAAAACAGAGAACGTTTTATATATCCCCAATATCTTCTCCCCCAACAACGACGGCCAAAATGACAAACTGTTTGTAAGAGGGCAACAAATAGAGAGTTTACATTTCATAATATACAACCGCTGGGGCAATTTGGTTTATGAAAGCAATGATATAAACCATGGTTGGGATGGCACACAAAATGGCAAGAAGAGCGAAACGGGGGTGTATGTTTACAGGGCCGAAGTTACCTTTAAGGATGGGGAGACTCTGGTGAAGCGGGGGAATGTGACGTTGGTGAGGTAAACTCTTTTGCCAAAGCAGTTGTTGTGAGAAAGTTTGTGAAGTAATGAGAGGAGTTCAGAAGTCAGCGCCATAGGCGTCCCTTCAGGAAAGTCTGAATTCAGAATTAATTCTGAAATCATAAATCTGAACTCTGAATTCAGGGCACTCCCCTATGCCCTATTCCCTATTCCCTATTCCCTATTCCCTATTCCCACTTCCCTATCCCCTCTTTCCTCTGCTCTTCATCACCGTATACGCAATCACCGAGGCCAATATTACAGAGGCTCCGACGTAGAAGCCGGCAGACATGTGTTCCGATTCGCCAAAGATAAAATAGGCGGCCAGTATGCCGTAGATGGGTTCGAGGTTGATGGCCAGCACCACTTGGTAGGCCGAGAGTTTCTGCATTATTTTTACCGTGGCCGAAAAAGCAAAAGCAGTGCAGATAGTTCCCAGCAGCAGCAGAAATAAAAGATCGTTGGCGCTTAGCATCAGTTTGATATCGGCATAATCTTTAGCCGCAAACAGGAAAATGGAAAGACAAATGAACCCGCTGAGCATCTCCCAGAAAGCGGTGACATCGGGTTTATATTTCAGGGCGATCTGTTTGTTGAGCACGCTGAACAAACTCGAAAACAGCGAAGCAAACAGGGTAAACACTATCCCCAGTAAATAGCGTGTCTCGAAACGGAAAATAAAGTAAATGCCCAGAATGATCACAAAACCTATGGTGACCTCTATAACCGATATCTTTCGTTTCTGCACCAAAGGCTCGATTATGCTCGTAAACAGGGTTCCCACCGACAAACAACCCAGAGCCACCGACACATTCGACACTTTGATGGCCTGAAAAAAACATATCCAGTGCACGGCAATAATGATCCCAATAGCGCTCAGGGCCAGAATATCTTTCAGAGGCAGGGCCAGCGATTGTTTTTTGAAAAGGGTGATCACTCCCAAAGCTGCAAAGGCTATCATCATTCTATACCACACCAGTTCGTAGGCAGGCAATGAAATGAGCTTGCCCAGTATGGCCGTAAAACCCAGTATCACCACCACCACATGCAGCAGGAGGTTGTATTTAACGATGTCCTTTTCCATAAAACTTCAGAGCTGTAAAAGTAAAACAATTTTCAAACTGGCAGTTGGCGTGGTTGAAATTATGTGTAATATTGATGCGATGTAATTATTCAACCAATGTTATTAACAAATAACAAAAAACAAATAACAAAAAACAAATAAATTCCAATAACTAAAAAGTTCAAATTTCAAACAAACAGGGCAAAGGTTTGGTATTTTAAATTTGATATTTGAATCCACTCCGAATAACCACTTTAAATTTTTTGCCGCAGATTCGCAGATAATAATTAATTTGAAATTACGCAGAGTGCAAGATTTTTTTTAAGTTAAAAAAAATTTTGCAATGTATGCAATTACGCAGTTTACGCAGTAAACTGGTCTGCGGTAATCATATTATAATTGTGCTGATTATTTTTTAAATCTACGAATCTGCGGCGTTTTTATTTTTTTTACTTATCGGAGTGGATTCATATTTCGATATTATTTGTGATTTGTATTTTGGGATTTGGGGTTTCTCACATTTCCTGAAATCCTTTCAATATTAATCTGTCTTCAAGTTGAGGCTTTTTTATACTTTTGAAGAGTAAAATTACGCTATGACCCTGAAGCCCGATCCGTCAGATTTGCCCATTTTCTTCATCATCGGCCGACCGCGCTCGGGCACTACCCTCATTCGGCATCTTTTGGATGCTCATCCGAATATTCTGATACCCAGCGAATGTAATTTTATATTAGCCCTTTCGGGGAAATACAGCCATAAAAAGAAATTCGACCGGGCCACCCTCAGCAGTTTCCTGTCTGATCTGAGGCAAACCAAAGCATTCAGCACACTTTCGATTGATAACGAACAACTCGAAAAGAACATATTGTCGGCCCCCGAAAACATAAGCTATCAGCAGTTGTGCAAACGGGTACATGCCTCCTACTGCTCGCTGCATGCAAAAGATGAAATCAAACTGATTGGCGATAAAAACCCTGCCTATTCATCCGAAAACTTCAACCTGATATTCTCCTTATTTCCCGCATCAAAATACATACACATTGTCAGGGACTACCGCGATCAGATCGTATCGCTCATGACGGGCGATTTCAAACTGCCCTCGCCGGCATTTATTGCCATATCCTGGAAAAAATCGATGCGCACCATCAACAGGTTTAAGCATCAGTTACCGGATAGTTTTTACACCCTGCGTTACGAAGATTTTGTTGCTGAGCCGGAACAGCAACTCCAAAATATATGTTCATTTCTGGGCGTTACTTATCACGCAGAAGTTTTTGACTATATCAATAAAAAGGAAGAATACTTCCTTCATCAGCCCAATATCAGATACAAGACCATCCATAAAAGTTTGTTCAATCCGGTTAACCGGAAACGGGTAGGAATATGGCATGAACATTTAAAAGGTAAACAACTTGCCGTTATCGAAAGAATAGCAGGCCGGGAAGGTGAAAACGCCGGTTACACAAAAACCACTGAAATTGGAAATTATTCCACCACCCCTGCCCTGCTGAAATGGTATTTTCTATATAATATGTTTGTTTTGCTGCGGTCATTTTCATTTAAATTACCTTTACGCAAAAGAAATAATATTGTTCACAGACTTAAAAACACCAAACTGCTGGTGGTTTTATACCAAAAGTTAATTGCCCGAAAACTCAACCGTTAACATGCTTAAGAGTAAAAATATCTTGACCGAAATCACCGGAGTTTTCACCAGCAACATTGCTTCTCTGATCATGGGATTTGCTACGGGCATCATATTGTCGCGTGTGCTCGGGCCCGAATTGAAAGGAGTTTACACGGCATTGCTTGTGGTTCCCGGCATCATTTCGAGCCTCATCATGCTGGGTTCGCGGCCGTCGGCGATCTTTCATATTGGCAAAAAACTATTCACCAACCAGCAGGTGATTTCTGCCATATTTTTTCTATCGCTTGTCAGCAGCCTGGCAGGAATAATGGCTTTCCTTTGTGCATACTGGCTTGTCCTCGATAATGTTTATACGATCGCAGTTATACTGCTGGTGGTGCTTTATATCCCCGTAAAACTCATCACCGTTCATTCGGGCAGCATTTTTCTGGCCAATCAGAAATTCAGAAAAGCCAATCTGTTGAAATGGCTGACGGCCTTGCTCACCCTGATCACGGTGTTTGTCTTCGTTTATATCCTGAAGCTTTCGCTGACGGGAGCTGTTTTGGCCATGGTGTTGTCGGCCGTTATTGTATTTATCATTGCTATAAAAATGATTGGTACCGACTTTGGCATCAAATTACATTATGACCCAAAGATCATTTCCAAAATATGGAGTATGGGGTTTATTTACGCCTTGGGTATCTTTATCATTCAACTCAATTTCAGGGTCGATATTTTGCTGTTGAATATGCTATCGACCAAACATGAGATTGGGATTTACTCGGTGGGAGTTTCGATAGCCGAAAAAATGTGGCAACTGCCGGCAGCCATCGGAGTTGTGCTCATAAGCCGCACCGCTTCATCAACCAACCTTGCAGAAATGGCAAAAGACGTGGGCAGATTGCTCAGAATAGCATTCCTCATCATGTTTGTGGCCTGTTTGCTATTGCTCTTTATAAGTCCCTATATTGTCCCGCTGGTGTATGGACAAGCTTTTGCCCGAAGCGGACTGATAGTACAGCACATTTTACCCGGAATTTTGTTTTTTGTTATTGTGAGGATCATCAGCAGCAGCCTGTCGGGCATAGGGAAACCACTGATAATGGTCTATATCTTCATTCCGACCCTCATACTGAATATTATCCTAAATTTTCTGTGGATACCCGGTTACGGTTGCCTGGGAGCAGCATGGGCCACCAATGTAAGTTATATTGCAGGGTCGCTTATCATTTTGGTTGTTTTTGCCAGAATCACAAAAACATCCTTATGGTCCATAATCAGGTACGAACGCAGAGATTTTCAGTTCCTGAAAAATATTAAAGAATTAAGAAAAGCAAAGAAGCTGAATAAAGAATTGCTTGATAATACTGTTGATGAATGATGTTAAACGATAAAGGGATGACCGAACCCACTCAAGTCAGCAAGATTCCTTTTTTCTTTGTTGTGGGCCGTGCACGTTCGGGGACTACCCTGCTTCGCTGTATTTTTGATGCCCATCCGCAAATCGTCTTTCCGTTGGAATGTGCCTTCATGATCCATCTGCGTTCGAAATACGGTAAAATTCAAATCTGGGACGAAAAACACCTGACAGCATTCTATAACGACCTGCTCACTTATCCGAAGTTCCATTTATGGACCATAGACCATGAAAAATTACTGAGCGATCTTTTACTCTTAAAGGGCAAGCAATCGTACAGCACCATTTGCAAAACCGTCTATTACAACTTTTCCTCCTTGTTTCCAAAAGATGAAATCAGGTTGTTGGGCGATAAAAACCCCTCGTATTCATTATACATCAAACCACTTATCAGTCTCTTTCCTGAAGCCCGCTTTATCCATATCACGCGCGACTACCGCGATAATATCATCTCGATGATACGCGCCCGATTCGAAACAAAGATATACTCATCTCTGGCTTACCGATGGAAATTCGTGAACAGGCAGATCATCAGACAGAAGAATCGTTTCCCGGAAAGGTTCTATACCTTGCGTTACGAAGATATGGTAAGTAACCCCGGACTTTATCTGAAACAGATCTGCGCATTTCTGGGTATTGATTTTTCACCTGCCATGCTCGACTATAGAGAAAAGCTTGACGAATTGCTGGCCATTTATCCCCTCGATCTTATCAATCTGCATCATAAAAGCTTGCTCAAGCCGATAAACGCCGATAAATTAAATGAGTGGAAACAGGTTCTTACACCCAAAGAAATAAAGATATGTGATACGGTGATGGGTAATTTTGCCGAGGAAAACGGTTATGAACGGATGTATAAGAAAAGAAACTTTTTTGTGTATCTGAGTTGCCTTCCGGGAATGTTCTACGGCAGGTTATTGTTCTTTTTTATGAGATTGATTCATAAAATGCCCTTGGGGGTTCAAATGAAAATCATCAATCTGCTGGCCAGTATTTTTAAACATGATTGGAAAAGATTCAAAAAAAAGCAATAATACCATTTGTTCTTATTTTTTAGTCTGATCTAAAAAATAAATTACAAAGGTTAATGCCTATGCTACTAATAAATGGTATAATGAATTGAGATGAAATTAGACCATATTATTAGTGCTATCGGTATAGCGTTCAGGTGTAGCGCACCTCATAGGCATTCTTATCGGCTATGGAAGAAGCCGCACGTATAATTTCCTCAACCGTTTCGCGGGTGCCGTTCGTTTCATCTATCTTTTCAAAAGTGATAATGGTTTTCTCCTTTTCTGAAACCGGGCTTATCAGCCGCCTGAGCTTATGGGCCTTTATCATGAAATCCTCTTTGGTGAGTACCATGCTGATTATTTCTTCCACTTCGGGCATATTTGCGATCTGATAGCCCAGGGTCTTATTATAGGCTATGGCCCTCTTATTATCTTTGCGAACCTTTATATAGGTGCTGTTCCATCCCAGCAGCATATAGGCGAGTTCTAACGCCAGGAAAGAGATCATCAGGGGTACCTCTGAATTCAAATAGCGCTTGTCGGCAATAAAAAGACCGCCCTCAGCGGTTTTTTCTTTCCAGTCAATATTCTTATCGTTCAATAAGCCGATTTTATCGCCTTTGTATTCGATGATATAATAAAAGTTCTCAGGATTATTAATCGATTCAAACCACTTCTGCTGCATTTCAGGAGTAATGTATTCCTGAAAATTCATGTATTTTCTGATCTCATCGTCATTGCGCCAGTTTCTGACCAGTTCCAGGTATTCTTCCGTCAGCCTGATCAGAGTTATTCCATACTTGCTGATCCTCATAAAAGGGATTGTTTTATAGCATAGGGCGGTCTTTTGTTTTGCACCCTGTAGATACGTATCAGGTATTCGCCAATAATTCCCAGGCTAAAAATAATGATACCCATAGAAAACAGAATGGTTACAATGATGGAGGTATATCCGTGAGGAGCCACATGCAGTATCATTTTTTTCAAGATAAAGAATACCCCTAACAGAAACGATAAAAAAGCAGCCAGAAAACCTCCGTAAGTCATCATTTTTAAGGGAATAGCCGTATAATATAACATCAGGTTCAAACTAAGCCTGAACAATTTTATTTTCGAATAGCCCGACTTCCCCGACTTGCGTTTTTCATGGTTTACTTTCACAAATGCAATGTCGCCGGTATACCATAACAACAATTCATCAATAAACACGAAATTGTGTGCATGTTCCTGTATCTTCTTCGAAAGTTGCCGGGTAAACAGCCTGAACGACGATCCTTCGCCCGGTGCCTTAAATAACACCTTAGCCGTTTTCTTCACCATGTGGCTTCCAAAGTTACGGAACAAACTGTGATTTTTCTTTTTGTAATAGCCATAGATCAGATCCGACTGAGTTTCTTTGTATTTTTCTATCAGTTTTGAGATCTCTTCAGGCGGATGCTGCAGATCATCATCAAGAGTGATCAGAAAATCGCCCGAGGCATGTGCCAGGCCACAAAAAACGGCATTATGCTGGCCAAAATTATGTACAAAGCGAATGGCTTTAATGGTATCAGGGTTTTGTTTTTTCAGGTCAGTGAGTATTTTCCAACTGTTATCTTCGCTGCCATCATCCACAAATATCAACTCGAAGGTTTTGCCTATCAGCAGAAAACATTTCTGCAGCCGTTCGAAAAGCTCGCACAGGGTTTTACTACTGTTGTATACGGGAATAACAACTGAATATTCTATTTGCGGCATGCTGATTTTTTTCAGAATCAAAAGTATAAAAAAATCTTAAGCATGGTTTAAAGTATTTTTTGTGAATTGAAATGCAATTGAGACCGTAAACCGGAGGTTACGGCAAAACCTTTCTTTACACTAAAGAGAGCCTCCTAACGGCAAATTTATACCGGTGATCCAGCGGGCAGCATCGGACAATAAGAAACAAACCGGACCGGCAACATCTTCAGGATTGCCGATACCCAATGGATGAAGCATTTCAAATTTCTTCATGGCTTCTTCCGAGGCATGTTGCAGGGTAGCTTCGTACATGGGTGTTTTAACAAAGCCCGGCAATAAACAATTGGAACGTATACCTTTCGGAGCCAGCTCGAGTGCCAGAACCATTGAATAACCCGAAAGAGCTGACTTTGAGCTTACATAAAGCGCACCTCCATAATACGGAAACTTGGTAGCAATAGTTGAAAAGAATACTATGGACGAATTATCTTCAAGTTTTTTGGTTTGTAGAATCCGGCTGGTCAACAATACAGGAATATCATAATTCACCCGCATCATTTCATCGATATGGCGCTTTTTAATAAACTTGACGGGAAGTGGTGAGGTTATACCGGCACAATGTACCAGGCCATTGAGCTTTGGCAATTCTGCCACCAGTTTTTCGACATCATCTTCAATGGTAAGATCGGCAATTATCATACGATTATGGTTGCCTGCCAACAGATCATAAGTTTGTTTCATGCGACCTGTATCACGGCCGGTTATTATCACATTGGCGCCACATTCAGAGACGCTGATGGCGGTTTGTTTACCGATTCCTGAGGAAGCACCGGTAACAAGTACAGTTTTATTGCTCAGATCAAACATTTTATGCATAATCAGCTATTAAATTTCAATCAAGTCGGGACAATAAATATTTTCGCTTGTGGTAACCACCGAGCCCCACGATAAACCTACCCCAAAGCCGCAAAACAATAAATTAAGCATTGAATTTGCAACCTCTTTCTTCAATTCAGTAACGATGGTCAGGGGGATGGATGCCGAGCTGGTATTGCCAAATTTCTTTAATGACGAAGGAACCTTTTCGACCGGCAGCTTCAGTTTTTTTCTGACGGTATCATTGATAAGCATATTTGCCTGATGAAAAATAAAGAAATCAGTATTTTCGAGAGTAGTTCCTGAATATTCCAACAATGCATGGATATTGGGCGCCACCTCGCGAAGCGAAAAATCAAAAACAGCATAACCATCCAGAACAAGTTGCAGATCGTTTCGATAAACACCTTTTTCTATCTTTTTATATTTGAACATTTCTTTGGTTGGAAAATTTCTCATACCCCCTGCCGGTATCATAATGGCTTTATACCCTGCCCCGTCAGTTTGCAGGTTAAAATGCATAGGAGCGGCATTTTCGTCGAATTCCAATGCGGTGGCGGAACCAGCATGACCAAACAAAGGATAAGTGGTTTTATCGCGATACGAAGCCAAAGGCGAAACGTCGCCCAGCAACATCAGCGCCTTTTTTATTCCGCAATGGGCAAGATAATTGCCGATAATCGACAAGCCGTAAGTAAAACCTGAACATCCCAGGGTGACATCGAAAGCAATGGTGGTTTTGGGCAAACCCAATTTATCCTGAACAATACAGGCCGTAGAAGGCAATACATAATCGCGCGATTGTGAAATAAAAACCAGCAGTTCAATCTCATCTTTGTTCCATCCGAGTCCTTCTATCAACTTTTCGGTAGCCACCAAACACAGGTCGGCAGTGGTTGTTTTTTTGGAAGCAACCCGTTTTTCTTCAATGCCTGTCTTTTTGATCAGCACATTACGTTCTTTTTCGCTTATCCATGTATAGTCTTTGTTGTAAACTATATTCTTAGGCACACAACAACTGATTCCTGAGATTTTAAAGTTAGGGATACTGAATAAGGCCATTATTTCCGCGACTATAATTGAATAATATTACAAAGATACTGAAAGGAATCAGACTTTTTAAAAACATAGTGAGTGCATAAGAATTACATTTCGATTATGGTTCCGGCCCACGAAAGTCCGATACCAAAACCACAAACCATGATCTTGTTGCCTTTTTTTACCAATCCTTTATCCATAGCATTTTTAAACGCTATAGGTATGGAGGCTGAAACTGTATTGCCCACTTTTTCCATATCGATGATAAACTTTTCGGCAGGGATTTTCATTTTTCGTCGGACTATTTCCAACAACTGGGCATTTGCCTGATGAAATACAAACAGGTCGATATCCTGAAGCATCAGATGCTCTTTTTCGAGCAAAGCCCTTATCATGGGAGGTACCACTTTCAAAACGAACAAAAATATTTCGCTGCTGTTCATTTCCATTTTACCCATGCGCATACCATCAGCATCGCTGTTTTCATCAATCCATTCCCTGGTGATCACTTCCCGGAAACCGGTTTTGCGCACAATTAAATGCTGGTAACCACTGCCATCGGTGCCAAAAACAAACTGACCGATATTATTTTTTCCGGTTGTGGCTGATAATAAGGTTGCGGCTCCGGCATCGCCGAATATAATCCTTAACTCTTTGTCTTTTGGATGAATTACCTTAGTAGGGTTATCGGAAGTCAGCAACAGCACATTTTTCGCCTGATTGCTTTCGATCAATCCCTTTGCAACACTTAACCCATAAACAAACCCTGTGCATCCATAGGGGATATCGAGGGTTCCGCAGGTTTTAGGCAGATGCAGACGATACTGCAGAATACAGGCCGTGGCAGGAGCGATATAATCCAAGGCTTCGGTACAGTATAATAAGTAATCGATCTCTTCCCGGTTAATATGGTGTTCTTCGAATAATTTTTCGGCAGCCGCAAACGCAATATCCGATGCAATCTGATCAGGGGCTGAAATATGTCTGCATTTGATTCCCGAACTTTTCAGAATTTCTTCTTCCTTTAATTCAGGAAAGATGGAACACAAATCAGCGTTGCTGAGCATTGTCTCAGGCAAATAATAGCTGATTGCCTTGATGCAGGAATTCATGCCAGGGATTTTATCCTAATTGGGATACTTTGGTTTCGACAATATTATAGATATCCTGAACTGTTTTGGATTTCTGAAAGTCTTCGGCAACCAACCTGACATCGTATTCACAATCAACCATAGCTATCATGGTCAGTGCATTTACTGAGTTCCACTCGAATATCTCACGAAAATTGCTTTCGGGTTTCAGTTTGTGAGGCACAAGATCGTCAAACTCGTCTTCAATCTTCAGTATAAATTCTTCAATATTCATACAAATATTATTATGTCTTCAAAAGTAACTTATTTTTTCATTTGGTTCCATATATCAATCAAAAAATCCCTCTTTGGCTACCCTGAGTTTTAAATGAGTCCGCAATAGCTTATTTAAAATTCTGATGGAATATAAAACAATAACGGCTTCGATGGGATATTTCAGGTTCTTATGTTTAAAGCGCCATCGAACCAAATCGTAAAACATCAGCCTGATTATTAATACAAACGGACGTAAAAACCAGCGCGGATAGGTGTATATTTTCGGATCCCCCAAAGGCAGGTAAAAATCCATGAACATCCAGGCTACACGATATAATTTTTTATCTACCCAGGGCATGCGCGAACGTTTCCAGGTTTGCAGCGACCATTCTTGCAATGATTGAGGGGGAATATATCCGCTTTTTACTGACATTTCATATACATCGGTACCCGGATAGGGTGTAAAAAAACTAAGATAAGTATTGAATCGCGGATCTATAAGTTTGGCATCCATTAACATGTTGAGAGTGGCATAAAAATCTCTTTCGGGGTTGATGGGAAAGCACACCATAGTGGTATAATACGATTCGATTCCGTTGCGGTGAAACATTTGGGTGCAGGAAATGTTATCTTCCACCTTGTTGTTTTTGGCGATCAGGTTGAGCACTACCTGGTCGCCCGATTCAGCGCCAATGGAAATCAGTCGGGCGCCAGCCTCGTACATCAGTGCAAAGTCTTCCTCTTTATAATGCTTTAAAAAGTGGGAAGCATGACCCTGTGTAATCCATTTCAGATTAAGTTTGCGGTTGATCATTTCCCGGCAAAGTTCCATCACAAACTCACGATTCACAAAAAAATTGTCGTCATCAAACTTGATTCCGTCCAGATCACCCACTTTCTTCAGATATTCCAACTCTTCAATGATTTCAGCTACCGACTTGTGCGACCATTTGCGCTCATACACCAATGCCAGGCTGCAAAATCCGCATTTGTAAGGACATCCCTGGGTAGTAAAATATCGTATTGACCTTTTGGCAAACCTACCAGTGCTGATGTATTTATGGATGTCCATCTTAGTGAAATCGACCTTAGGAAAAGAAAAAGCATCTTTATATTTTTCGCGGGGATTGATGACCGCTTTGCCGTCGACCTTAAAGCCCAGTCCGCGGATATCAGAAACATCGGACTTATTTATCAGGGCTATGAGCAATTGCCTGAGAGGTTCCTCGCCCTGCCCCATGATAACATAATCGATAAAGTCGCTTTCGAGGGTTTGTTCGGGAAGTATGGTAGGATGCCATCCTCCCCAAACGATAGGGGCATCGGAAATACTCTTCGACATTTCCGAGATACTAATGGCTCCACGTAGCTGCATACCCGTCATGGTGCTTACGCCTAACAAGAGGGTACGTTCACTATATTGCCGGAGTATAGGCTCATAATCGGGCTCGGTAAATTCGTCGATCAGGACAATATTCAGACCCAGATCACGGATATTGCGCTCCAGAAACAAAAGCGCATACGGAAGCCTGGCTTTTTTATTCCCGCTTTCCCAGGGCAATGGGTGAAACAGTATTACCGTATCTTTTTCGGACATCAGAAATCGTTTGGTTTAAGCAAATATAAGATTTTTAAACCTTACACGTGAGTAAAAAGGAAATAATTTGGTAAAGCAGTATTGATATAAATAAGACCTCCCCTAAATTTAAATCGTTTTCCTGAGGAATGATTCTATGGCCAGCCGGTACGAATCCAGTCCGAAGCCCGAAATGATGCCTTTGCAGGCAGGCGCTATCAATGATGTATGGCGAAACTCTTCGCGGGCAAAAATATTAGAGATATGAACCTCTATCACCGTGGTAGCAATAGCACGCACGGCATCGGCAATAGCCACCGAAGTATGGGCGTAAGCGCCGGCATTTAATATGATACCATCGTAATTGAAGCCTACCTGATGCAGTTTATTGATGATCTCACCTTCCACATTGCTCTGGAAATAATCGAGGTTAATTGATTTGAACCTGACCAGCAGTTCAGCATAATATTCGGTGAAGGTCTTTTCGCCGTAAATATTCTTTTCTCTTACGCCTATCAGGTTGAGGTTGGGTCCGTTGATAATGATGAGTTTCATGGGTAGAATTTTCTTTTTTTTTATAATTTATTGAATATATTGATTTCACGCTTTTTTGCCACAAAGTCCTCGCGGTTTACAAACCGAACCTCAAATCAGATAACTTTGGCTGGCAACCATTTTTATTTCCCGCTGATCTCCTCTCGCAGAAAAAATTAACCACAAAGCGCACAAAGGTTTTTCACATGAGGACACAATGAAATCTTTGTGACCATTGTGTTCTTTTCCTTGTGACCATTGTGGTTTCTTTTCTTATTTTCCTGCTGATCCATGACTTAGGCAGTTTATTTTCCAGAATCCTATCAGCGACTATCTACCTCCGCCAGCTTATTAATGCGGGAACTCCTAAAAAAATACACCTGAATTATAGCAACTTGCAGTTTGTTATATAGTAGGCACCAAGACACCAGGAAACACAAAATACTACAAATAATAGTGTTTTCTTTGTGAAACCCCGCCTGACTTCATTTGTTAGGTTTGTTCTTTGAGTCTGCTATATAACAAATCTTTTCAACTTAAAATTCAACATTTGCAAATAGTTAATTCGTTACTTATTTATAAGATCGTTTCTTAAATTGAGAGGGGTTGGTAGCAAAAATTTAACCGCAAAGAACGCAAAGAAAAGAAACGCAAAGAACGCAATGAAAACATTACGCACTTTGAGGCATATTAATAATCACCTTGAATTTATAATTATCAATTTTTAATAAGCCTTTATTATTTACAAATATACATTTTTAAATGTAAAAACAGGCGAAAAGGCACACATTTTTTATTCTGATCCATAATTGGGAAATATCCCTGAACCGGATATTTTGAGTTCGCAGATTCGAACCTTAGCAGGCAAGGCAGGCTTTAGGATAAGTGGCAAACCTGCCTGCCATGAACTGCCGTTCAGGCAGTCAGGCAAAGAAAAGTTGGTAAAAAATTTTACCCCCATCCGGTCGGGAAGAGCCGTTATTCAGGATGAATCTAAAATTTTGAATAACCATAAAAATAACGTGTCGAAGACGACCGGAATAAGGTAATTACCAGTCACGCTTCCCCGACCTCTGGTACCGGGACAGGCGACCCGCTTTTCTTTGGAATCCTCAATTAATATAGAATTTTTCAGGAACAACGGCTCTGCGTGACCCCCTTGCTTGGTATTTTTTTACCTTTCAGAACCATAATTAGTTTGTCAAATTTTGCCCCATTCCTCAAGGGAGATTTGACAAACTAATTACTTAAGAACAATCAAAATTCTTTACCGGCTTTTCCATCCTTTAGGAACGAGGCAAAGAAAAGTTGGTAAAGAATTTTCAACTTTCAAATCCTTACATTATTTCCTGTTTGAATATTTTTTTATATTGCTTATCGCCGACCTTAAAAATCCCCCGTTTTTCAATAATTATACATGATATCTGTATTTTTTTTGAAATATAATGCGCTGATTTTCATTAAAACTAAATTCAGATTATTGAAAGAATTAAAAAAGTTATTTCAATAATTAAAAAAATGTTGTACACAATTCTCAGAATGTTGTACATAATTTTCTAAATGTTGTACACAATTCGCAGAATGTTGTACATAATTCCCGGAATGTTGTACATAATTTTTGGAATGTTGTACATAATTATTTCAATGTTGTACACAATCGGAAAAATGTTGTACATAATTTTTGGAATGTTGTACAACATTTGAAAAGTTATTTATACAATCTGAAAAATGTTGTAAACAATTCAAAAAATGTTTTCCATGAAAAAATAAATGATTTCAATTAAAATTGCGATTATTTCCATGTTCGGAAAGGTTATATTAATAAAAATAAAATTGCAGTAAGCCTTTGTTTTTTTTATTTCATTAAAATGAAAATTGTTGTATGCCTTGGTTTTTTTACAACAAAACCAAGAAAAATGTTTTATGTACAGGCGGTTTTTAATGCCCTTGGTGGCAAAATAAAGAGGGTAACAGAAATTGAACTGTTACCCCCTGAGATTTGATGCCTAAGAAGGCACCCACGAATGCTCCAAGTCCATTAAGGTTTCAGAAAAAATCTCAGATATAGTAGTGTAGTTTCAAATACAGGGGCTACATGGGTAGAGGTTTATGGCATAGGCAGTGCGATTGGTTTTTTATATTTTATGTTTGCAATATGGAGCAGAAACGGAGAATTGTGTTTTTTATTGTTCAGGGGATAATTTTTTTTGAAAAAAAGTTTAACCAAATTAAGCATTAGGAGCTCGCGAACTAATGCTTTAGTTGGGTTAATCCCGATTTAGTAAATGTTTCCCGACATTTTCAATACTTTCAAAAAATAGCAAAAAAGATGTCGGGATTACATTTACTTTGTCGATTCCGCAATAAAAATGATCCTTCAATTCTATAAAATTCAATAAATTAAACAAATATTTCTCTATTGCTACGCATTAGGAATTTTCTATTGCGGAATTTGGGTTTAAGTACAAGAAATATTGTGTTAATTATTTTCGATTGAATGGAAATGTTTTTAATTTTGGAGGTAATTAAAATATTTTTTTAAGCACGGGGAAAGAATTTCCCCGCGAGCGGAGGTTGATTTTATAAAAAAAGCCCCTGTTAAGTACAAGGGCAAAAACTAATTGAGGCAACCCTCACTACGGAATAATCCTTATTGTGATTTGCTTCAATGCAAAAGTAGGTAATAAATTTAAAATACAAGCAAAATGAAAAAAATTCTTGGACTTGATATCGGAACCAATTCAATCGGAGGAGCATTAATAAATATACCCGATAATTTTGTTGATTATGGAAAAGAAGGAAATATAGAATGGCTTGGAAGTAGAATAATTCCGATGGATGGAGACTATCTTCAAAAGTTTGAAAGTGGTTCGGCTGTAGAAACCAAAGCCGCTTTCAGAAGAATCAAAAGAGGTTCAAGAAGATTAAAGCACAGATATAAATTAAGGAGAACAAGATTAATTCAATTATTCAAAGTTGTTGGATGGCTAAATGAGGAGTTTCCAGATAATTTTAAAAAGAAAATGCGCGATGATGAAAACTTTAAGTTTTCCATTAGTGAGTTTTTACCTTTTTCTGAACAGACTATTGAAGAAGCAACACGAGAACTGGGAGTAGTAAACAAAAAAAACAATTTAGCTTTATCAGAAGATTGGATAATTTACTATTTGAGAAAAAAAGCACTAGAAAAAGAAATTACACTTCAGGAATTAGCACGAATCCTCTACATGATGAATCAAAGAAGAGGATTTAAGAGTAGTAGAAAAGATTTAAAAGAAGGAGACATAAAAGAAATTAAATGGGTAGAAATTTTAAAAATTAAATCTGTTGAACTTGAAAGTAGCGAAAAAAATAAAAAAGGAAATTACAAATATCTAGTAACTCCATACAGTGATAAGGTTAAATCATGGACTGAAGAACGAAAGAAAAAGCCGGAATGGGAGGAGAAAGAATTTACATTTCTAATTACTGAGAAAACGGATGACAATGGAAAAATAACTCAGTTGAAACCTCAAATACCAAAACCTGATGATTGGGCTTTATGTACAACAGCACAAGATAATAAAATGGGTGAAAAGCATCCAGGTGAATATTTCTTTAATGGATTAAAAGAAAACAAAAACGGTTTTAAAATTAGGCAATATGCTGTTTATAGAGCAAAATATAAAAAAGAACTTGAAGCAATTTGGAATAAGCAATTAGAATTAAATGATGAATTAAGAAAAATAAACAGCGACAAATCAATTCTACAAAGATTGGCTGAAGTGCTCTATCCTGTCCAGGTCAGAGCAAAAATGGCTAAGTTAAATGAATTTCTTTCGAATGATTTACTTCACATCATTTCTGATGATATCATATATTATCAACGGGAATTAAAATCACAGAAAAATTCAATTGGCGAATGTCAATATGAGAAGAAAAAAGGAATTGATGGTGTAATATATGGCTTAAAATGTGCGCCTAAATCAAGTCCTGATTTTCAAGAATTTCGGATTTGGCAGGACATTCACAATATTAAGGTTTTCGAAAAAGAAAAAAAGATAGATGGTTATACAAGAATTGATGTAGATGTTTCTACTCATTTTATTAATACCAAAGTTAAAGAGGAATTATTTAATAAGTTTGATACATCAAAAGAAATAACTCAAGAAAATGTATTTAGGATTTTAAACAATAATTCAGAAGAAAAAATAAGCGATAAAACTCATCGTATAAATATGTTTTTTAAGGCAGATAAAAAATTATCAGGCAATGAAACAAAATTTTATTTTAGAAAAGCTTTCAATAAATGTGGCTTCGAAACCGAAGGAGAATTCTTATTAAATGACAGAGTAAAGTTTTACAAACTCTGGCATATTTTATATTCAATTAGCACTTCAGATGCAGAAAAGTCCATTAAAGGAATAGCATCAGCATTAGGAAATCCAAAAAATCAATTGGATTTGCCACCTGAAGTAATAATTATGCTTTCAAATTCACCTGATATAGAAAAACAGAAAAAATACGCATCTTATTCAACGAAAGCCATTCGAAAATTATTGCCATTAATGAGAGTAGGTAAATATTGGCATGAAAAAGATATTGCTGATGGAGTTAAAGAAAAAGCAAATAATATTAATGAGCGATTAGAAGCTATAGTTTTTAATGAAAGAAAAATTAAAGACATTGCTGATGATGATATTCAGAAGCAATTATTGAAAAGTTTCATTAAAACTGAAAATTTAACTCAGGGATTAAGCACATATCAGGCTTGTTACTTAGTTTATGACAGACATTCTGAAAAGACAAATGATAAAACCTATACTAATATTGACGAACTGGATATTGCTAAACTAATCCCAAATAATAGTTTACGTAACCCCATAGTAGAACAAGTAGTACGCGAAACATTGTATCTAGTGAAAGATGTATGGAGAAAATACGGACAACCTGATGAAATACATGTTGAATTAGGAAGGGAATTGAAAAAAAACGCAGAAGAAAAAGAAAAGATTACCAAAAACCAAAACAACAGTTTTGAAGAAAAACAAAGAATCAAAAAATTGCTTTCTGAATTATTGAATGACAATTTTGAAGAATATGATAGTTATGGGAACAAAGTCACGACTTCATTTGCTGTAAAACCAAATCCTGATAGTCCCAAAGATATTGACAAATTCAGAATTTGGAAAAGTTGTTCTAATGTAAAAGATGATGAGTTTGATAAACTCTTTAAGGATGGCAAAAAAGAAATAATACCTTCAAAGGCTGATATCAAAAAATATGTTCTTTGGCTTTCGCAAGGATGCTGTTCCCCATATACAGGAAAAGTTATTAATTTGAGTAAATTGTTTGACAAAACCGAGTATGAAATTGAACATATAATTCCGCAATCAAAATTCGCAAATGATAGTTTTAATAATTTGGTAATTGCAGAAGCCGCCATTAACCCCTATCCATATAAAGGGAGTATGTTAGCCAGGAATTTCATTAATCATTTTGGTGGCTCAAATGGAAAAGAAATAGAAATTAGTGGCAAAAAATATTTTATTCTTGGTGAAACAGAGTATGAAAATCGTTGCAAAGACACATTTAAATTTCAAAAGGGAAAACTCAAAAATCTCCTTGCAACTGAAGTTCCTGAAGATTTTGTTTCCAGACAACTAAACGACACAAGATATATTACGCGAAAAGTTACTGAATTATTAAGCCCCATACCTAAAGATAAAACCGGTATAATTTTTACCGGAGGCAGCATTACATCTGAACTAAAGAAAAAATGGGGGTTAACTAAAGAATGGAAAAAATTATTATTGCCCCGATTTGAACGTCTTGAAGAAATAAATAAAAAGGAATATATTCTGCAAAACAAGTTTGATGCTAATGATATTGACATTAATGTCCCAGAAAATCCCGAACTGGAATTAAAAAGAATTGACCATCGTCATCATGCTTTAGATGCTCTTATTATTGCAGCAACTACCCGTGAACACATTCGTTATCTTAATTCATTAAATGCTGTGGATTCGGATGAGGAATTAAAAATAGTTCAAAGAACATTAGTAAAGGGAAAAATCAGAGAGTTCAAAACACCTTGGGAAAAATTCACTGAGGAAGCACGAAATAAATTGGAAGAAACGATTGTAAGCTTTAAAACTAACAATAAAGTAGTTAGTAAACCCAATAATAGAACTACATACTGGAAATTGGATACAGATGGTAGTTGGAAAAAAGAAATAAAACAACAAAAAGAAAATCCAAAATGGATGGCCGTTCGAAAATCAATGTTTAAAGAACCACAAGGCATAATATTCATTAAAGAAATTGAAATTAAATCATTTCGTACGCCAAAAGAAATGATGGATATTGTGAAGTTGCAAATGTATCGGATGGAAGTACAAAATACACCACGACAAAAAAACACCAGTTACATTTATGACTCAGAAACCAGAGAAATTGTAAAAAATATTATTGAACTATCAGGAGGCAATATTGAAGCAATTGAAAAGTACTTAAAAAAATTCAAACCTATTAGCTCAAATGGTGATAAAATTCACACTGTTAGAATTGCTGTCTTTAATGAATATGCAGCTAAAAGAGTAACTCTTGATAAATCGTTCGACCATAAAAAAATTGATAAAATACCTTACGCAAAAATAAGAAAATCAGTTATTGGTAGGTTATTGCATGACCATCTCACCGAATATGAATTGTTTGAAAAAAAGAAAGTAATTCTTGAAAAGAAAAATATAGAAGATTTAACTTCTGATGAAAAAGAATTTTTAGACAAACCAATTCCTGAACCATTTAGTGGAGAGGGATTAGAAGCATTAACAAGAAAAGCTGGACGTCCAATTACTAAAGTTACTATTGCCGAACAAAAAAGTTCGGAAAGCAAATTCGGCAATCAATATGTAGAAATAGATGCAGGCAGCAATGCCTTTTTTATAATTTATGAAAATATAATAACAAAAGAACGTGAAGATTATAAATCTTTAGCAACTCATAAAGCCATTGAACGCTTAGTAAAAGGTGATTCTTTGGTAGAAGAAAGAGAAGGATTCAAACCTATTATACTTTCTCCAAATGATTTAGTTTATTTGCCAACAAAAGATGAAATATTAAAAATTAAAAACAACATACAAGTTGAAGAAGCGATTAATTGGCATGATAAAAGAGAAATATTTAAGAGAACTTATAAGATGGTAAGCTGCACTGGAGGTAAATGCGAATTTATTCCTCACAACATCTCTAATTCAAATCCCATAATACCAGATATTGAGTTGGGTTCAAGTAATAAAAACCAACGTGCATGGGATGGGAAAGTTGAATTAATAAAATCAGATAAAAAGGAAAAGCCAATTCGTGAAGATTCAGGAACTATGATAAAAGAAGTCTGTATTAAATTAAAAATTGATAGACTTGGCAATATTAAACCAGCTTAAATGATTAAACGCACCCTCTATTTCGGCAATCCCTCCTATCTGCATCTGGAAAACCATAGGAAAGTGATAATTTCACTCAAAGTGAAGCTATCACTAAATGATAGAAACTAAGGTTATGGATTTCGAAAGCGGTCATATTTATCACATCCTCAACCAAGGCAACGACCGAAAACTCATTTTTTTTAAGTCCGAAAACTACCTTTTCTTTCTTAATAAAATCAAAACCCACATCGCTCCTTATGCTGATATTTTGGCCTGGTGCCTTATGCCTAATCATTTTCATTTAATGGTGCGTGTATCAACTATTCATCAGATGACTTCAAGTCATCAGATGAATACAAAGCCCCAAATGAATTCATTCACCCAGTCAATCGCCATAAGGTTACGCTCATATACAAGAGCTATAAACATTCAGGAAAATCGAAGCGGTTCTTTGTTCAAACCGCATACCAAAGCCGAATGCCTCACCCGAATAGATGGCTTAACTCCCTCTTTCTATAATACTGAATTTGGTACAAAAATTAACATCCCAAACCCTGAAAAAGAATATCCGCAAATCTGTTTTAACTATATTCACAACAATCCCGTAAAAGCAGGCTTGGTGAAACAACCGGAAGATTGGGAGTTTTCTTCTTATCGCGATTATTGCGGGCTGAGAAACGGAAAACTTGTAAATAAAAGCAGGGCAAAAGAATTTGGACTTCATTACACAACCGATGAATAACATAACACATCCCGGTTGAAACATTCATCAGATGACTTCACGTCATCAGATGAATACTTATCAATAAATAATAAAATGATAAAACGCACCCTCTATTTTGGCAACCCCTCCTACCTCCACTTGGAAAACAAACAGTTGATTGTAAAACAACCGGAGATTGAAAAAAATGATAGCCTTCCAGAATCCTTTAAAATGCAGCAAAGGGCCAGCATACCCATTGAGGATATTGGAGTGGTGGTATTGGATGAACAACGCATTACCATTACCCAGGCATTGTTGGCAGCATTGATGGAAAACAATGTTTCGGTGATTGGTTGTGCCGATAACCACATGCCCATAGGCTTGTTTCTTCCTTTGGAATCCAATACCCTGCAAAACGAAAGATTCCGCGCTCAATTGGATGCCGGAGTTCCTTTAAAAAAACAATTGTGGCAGCAAACCATCATGGCCAAAATAAAGAATCAGGCGGTAATGCTAAGGAAACAAGGGAAAGATAATGAATGGCTACTGCAATGGTGCAAAGAAGTCCGTTCCGGCGATCCCGATAATTACGAAGCCCAGGCAGCGGCCTATTACTGGCAAAATTTATTTTCTGCCAATATGGATTTCAAAAGATCGAGAGAAGGTTTGCCTCCCAACAACTTATTGAATTATGGTTATGCCCTGTTGCGGGCAGTGGTAGCACGTGGCTTGGTAGGAAGCGGTCTGCTGCCAACTTTGGGTATACATCATGCCAATAAATACAATGCCTATTGCCTGGCCGACGATATTATGGAACCCTACAGGCCCTTTGTCGATAAAATCGTTTGCGACATAGTAGCCTCCGGCATAGATTATACCGAACTGACCAAAGATGTAAAACAGAAATTATTGGTTATTCCGGCCATGGATATTATGATAGACGGTCAAAACAGCCCTCTGATGGTAGGATTGCAACGCACCACAGCCTCCCTGGTAAAATGTTTTGAAGGCAGCGAACGTAAAATAATCTATCCTGAGATGTAGAACTTTGTATGCTTGAACATTTAAATCAATATAGAATTTTGTGGGTATTGGTATTTTTTGATTTGCCTGTAGTAACCAAAAAGGAAAAACGCATTGCGGCTCGTTTTCGAAAAGATATTATGGGCGATGGTTTTGCCATGTTTCAGTTTTCTATTTATGTGCGGCACTGTGCCAGCCGCGAAAATGCCGAAGTACATGTAAAACGCGTAAAAAGCCTCTTGCCCGAAATGGGTCATGTGGGTATATTGCAAATCACCGACAAACAGTTCGGCGATATGGAAATATTCTACGGGCAAAAACCCGCCGAAGCCAAACCTCCCAATCAGCAATTGGAATTATTTTAGCAAAAACTCATCTGATGACTTGAAGTAGTCGAAAAAAGAGTCATCTGATGAGAAATGCACACAAAAAAATCAAGACTCATCTGATGACTTGAATTAGTCGAAAAGGAGTCATCTGATGAGTAATGCACACAAAAAAATCAAAACTCATCCGATGACTTGAAGTAGTCGAAAAAGGAGTCAGCTGATGAGTAATGTACATAAAAAAATCAAAACTCATCCGATGACTTGAAGTAGTCGAAAAAGGAGTCATCTGATGAGTAATCCACAAAAAAAAATCAAAACTCATCCGATGACTTGAAGCAGTCGAAAAAGGAGTCATCTGATGAGTAATCCACAAAAAAAAATCAAAACTCATCCGATGACTTGAAGCAGTCGAAAAAGGAGTCAGCTGATGAGTAAAGCGCAAAAAAAAAAATCAAAACTCATCCGATGACTTGAAGTAGTCGAAAAAGGAATCATCTGATGAGTAAAGCACATAAAAAATCAAGACTCATCTGATGACTTGAAGTAGTCGAAAAAGGAGTCATCTGATGAGTAAAGCGCAAAAAAAAATCAAGACTCATCCGATGACTTGAAGTAGTCGAAAAGGAGTCATCTGATGAGTAATGGGCGCAAAAAAAAAATCAGAAAATCCCTGTGATAAGATAAAGAATCACAAAAATTTCCTGATTTTTTTTTAATAGTTAAACAGCCTGAAATTCAGCAACCATAAGACTTACAAGCATGGTATGCTGTTTATCAATACTTCAAAGATACAAAATGAGAGCAAATCACAACCGTGGTGAGCAATAATGTCCGTTACTACCTGCTGTTTATCAATACTTCAAAGATACAAAATGAGAGCAAATCACAACTATGGAAATTAAGCTCTCTTTTTACTTCTTGCTGTTTATCAATACTTCAAAGATACAAAATGAGAGCAAATCACAACCAGCATTGTTTTTAACTAAGAACATTCCGCGCTGTTTATCAATACTTCAAAGATACAAAATGAGAGCAAATCACAACTAAAATCATCCAGCCATTTAATAAATTTCTGCTGTTTATCAATACTTCAAAGATACAAAATGAGAGCAAATCACAACCATTAAGTATTAGCCTGATGTAAGCCTCGGGCTGTTTATCAATACTTCAAAGATACAAAATGAGAGCAAATCACAACAATGTAACATCTGTTTCACCAAGTGCCTTGGCTGTTTATCAATACTTCAAAGATACAAAATGAGAGCAAATCACAACCCCTCTTGCAGTCCCCTATAGAACATTAATGCTGTTTATCAATACTTCAAAGATACAAAATGAGAGCAAATCACAACGGTCAATGATTATGAGAATTACGACACCGGCTGTTTATCAATACTTCAAAGATACAAAATGAGAGCAAATCACAACCATGGCACATTTTATTTTAAATTAATATATGCTGTTTATCAATACTTCAAAGATACAAAATGAGAGCAAATCACAACGGGCAATCGGATACTAAATCGATTACTGAAGCTGTTTATCAATACTTCAAAGATACAAAATGAGAGCAAATCACAACTGAGGTTCTTGTTTCCCATGCTGTAAATATGCTGTTTATCAATACTTCAAAGATACAAAATGAGAGCAAATCACAACTTGAATGCCTACAAGGCTAAAGAATGGGAAGCTGTTTATCAATACTTCAAAGATACAAAATGAGAGCAAATCACAACGTGCTTGGTTAGGATTGTTTTCATGTTAAAGCTGTTTATCAATACTTCAAAGATACAAAATGAGAGCAAATCACAACCGATAATATCACAAAACAGAATTTCCGCAGGCTGTTTATCAATACTTCAAAGATACAAAATGAGAGCAAATCACAACCGCATACCATATCTACTGCTATCCTGTGCTGCTGTTTATCAATACTTCAAAGATACAAAATGAGAGCAAATCACAACTGCTTATAATGCGTGTAATCGTGCTCGGGGCTGTTTATCAATACTTCAAAGATACAAAATGAGAGCAAATCACAACTCATTTTTGTATCTTTGTGCTATCGTTAGGCTGTTTATCAATACTTCAAAGATACAAAATGAGAGCAAATCACAACAAACAATTCTGACAGGGTAAATCCCAAAACGCTGTTTATCAATACTTCAAAGATACAAAATGAGA
>CAYXXU010000044.1:0-39121 GCA_964469155.1 uncultured Bacteroidales bacterium | reverse complement strand
TCTGCGTAAATCAGCGAGATCAGCGGGAAAACAGGGCTGTCAGTCCTGGTTATCTCTGTTTTGAGGTTCGGTTCTTAAACTGCGAGGACTTTGTGGCGAAAAAAAGAACTCACCTTCCCGGAAGTTTTATTCCTTTCAACTTTTTATTACTTTTGTATTGACAATATTATTATCATGAAGATACTTTTCGCCACCAAAACCAATTTACTTTTGCAGAGGTCCCTGCAAAAAGCCGGGCACACATGCGATATCAATATTTTGAAAGACAGCGATGAACTCTTGCCTGTCGTTTCTGCATATGATGGAATCATAATAAACAGTCGGTTTATTATCGACAGGCCCCTGATAGATGCTGCTGTCAGGTTGAAATTCGTGGCTCGGGTAGGTGCAGGCATGGAAAATATTGATGTGGATTATCTTAAGATCAATGGTATTCGTTGCTTCAATTCCCCTGAAGGCAATCGGGATGCTTTAGCCGAACACACCCTGGGAATGATGCTTGCCTTGCTACGTAATATCGGCGCTGCTGACTCTCAGATACGAAACGGCAAGTGGTTGCGTGCAGAAAACAAAGGCACAGAACTTTATAATAAAACTGTGGCTATTATTGGGTATGGAAATATGGGCTTGGCATTTGCTAAACTTTTGTCAAAACTTGATCTGGAAGTAATCGCCTATGATAAATACAAGAGCGAGTATTTTGATGATTATGTTGAGGAATATGAATTGGAGTGGGTATTCAATGAAGCTGATATTGTCAGCATTCACGTCTCTCTTAATGATGACAATCACTATATGGTAAACGATGCTTTTATCAATTCCTTTAAGAAGAACATTTATCTGTTGAATACATCCCGTGGCAAAGTAGTAAATACTGCCGATCTGGTAAAAAACCTGAAAAGTGGGAAGATATTAGGCGCCGGACTTGATGTATTGGAATATGAATCTCCCAATTTCGAGAACCTTGCCATGGAGGATTATCCAGAACCCCTGAAATATCTTATTCAGGCACCCAATGTCATACTCACGCCTCATATCGCAGGCCTTACGAAAGAAGCTGATCTTAAACATGCCAAAGTACTTGCCGAAAAAATACTCAATGCCTTTTAAAAAAGCTTCTGCTGTCCGTTCTTTTTGATCAAAATATTATTTTTGCTGAAATAAAATCCACTCTTATGAAAATAGACAAGAAACTCTTCCACGGAAAAACCCTGGCCATCCTTACCGGTGGTGGCGATACGCCTGCCTTAAACTCAAGTATAGAATCCATTCGCAACCGGGCCTCTGTGCTGGGCTTTAAAGTATATGGCATACGCAAAGGCTGGAAAGGATTGCTGGGCGATGGCGATGTGGTCGATCTTTCGCATCAGCCCTACGATGGTTTTTATGGTGGTACCGCCCTGCTTTCGAGCCGCACCAATCCTTTTCCATCCAAAAAGAACCCTGAAGACCGTGTTCCCCAGATATTACGCAACCTCAAACGCTATAAGATAGACGTGATCGTTACCATAGGCGGCGACGACACCAACGGAGCTGCCAAACGTTTGTATGAACAGGAAGGTATACCCGTCATAGGCTTCCCAAAGACCATTGATAACGACCTCCGCACCAGAACCATGCATAATTATGATGGAAAAGAAATAGAAGCCGTGCTTTGTCCGGGCTTTCCATCGGGTGCCAAAGGCATCATGGAGTTCACCGACCGTTTGCGCACCACTGCCGAATCCCATTCACGCATCTTAGTAGTTGAAGTGATGGGCCGCGATGCCGGCTGGCTCACCGGAGCCGCTACTTTTGGCGGTGCCGAACTGGCTCTCATCCCTGAGTTTCATATCACCAAAGAACGCAAAGACTTCTTCTTCGAAAGTGTGAAAGAAGCTTATTTGCGCTCTCCCAAAAAGGCGCTTATCGTTGCCGTTTCAGAGGGTGTTCGCTGGTATGATGAAGCCAAGGATAAAGTGGATGTAGTTTATGCCAGCTCCGAAGTCGACGAATATGGTCATCCACGTTTCGGTGGCATCAGTGGCATCATTGCTTCCGAAATTTCTAACAAATTAAAAATAGAAGCACGTGCACAGATCTCAGGATATTTTGCCCGCGCAGGTATCTGTCGCGCCTACGACCGACGTCTGACACAGACTCTGGCAGATAAGGTCATCGATCTGTTGCTTCGCGAAGAATACGGTCAGATGCCCGTCATGAAAACCATAGAAAAGTTCCAGCATCTCGAAGAGTTCAACACTTCCTCAGTGGATATGGGCACTATCGGCAACAAACCTTTGGCCGATATATATTATGATATCAATCAGTTCGAATTCACACCGGCATATAAGCATTTTATGGAGCAAATTCTGGGTGAGCAGCATTTCCTGCGGTTCGATCACGATTTTCCGGTGGTGATACCCTCTTAATTCGTTCAAAAATATAAGAGCCTTGCACCATGTGCAAGGCTCTTCCTTTTTCGACGCAATTATTTCCTAATAATGAAACCGTATGGCCACAAAAATATTTCTGCCCGGGGCATTAATACCGCTGGCAAAAGTACGGTACTGAGTATCGAATATATTATCCACACCGGCCTGCAAGGTAATGTATTTCCACACCTTATATGACAAGTGAAGATTGGCAGTAAGCCATGCCGGGGTACCCATTGGAGTGGAATACTGTTCGTTGTCTTCACCTCCCAGATTATAATCTTTCAGTCGCTTCGATCCGTTGAAATTGACCGCAAAGTCTCCGCTGAAATTCTTGTAATTATACCCCAGTTTGAGGTACATCATCAAAGGTGGGATATGGTCCATGGGACTATCGCTACTATCGGTCTTGATTCGGGCATAGGTATAGTTGATACCGAAACCAAAGAACAGATTGTCTGTGCATTGGGCTTTAACATTGGATGAAATCCCAAACAGGTAAGCATGTTTTTTGTTCTGATTGGCCAGCACCTGGCTCAAAGTACCGTCATAAAGGATAGAATCCTGATGGTTATATTGGAATTTATCCGTTACAATGGCATCATAGAACTGTGTATAGTAGACAGAGTTTTCCCAGAGTATTTTCTCTTCGAAAATACTGGTCAAGCCAATTTCTGTGTTGATGGTTTTCTCAGGTTTCAACTCGGCATTAGGAACAATAACAGACCCCGGAGCCGATTCAAACACCTTGCTTAGATCATCCACATTCGGGGTGCGATAGCCGGTTGATAACAAAACGGATAACTTCAGATTGTCCGAAGGCGAATGTATCAGCCCAAGGCTTCCCGAATACACCAGATTGTTCTGCGTCACATCACTGAAAGGAAATTTAAAAAAGGTAGTGTCCACAAAAGTAGAATGCAGCATGGTATAACCTACTCTCAGACCATCTGTTAAGGCCATCTTTTCAGATATTTGCCAGGTATGAGTGGCATAAACACCCAGATTCATCATGCTGTTGTCACCATCGGGATATCGCGTATCGAGCGGAGTACTTTCACCGCTTACAATATTCTCTTCATTGGCGGTTGATTTCAGAGTGTTGTACTGAAAATCAACACCAAAGCGAACATTATTCTTCTTCATGATTTTTTGAAAATCAACATCAGCACCAATCACATTTACGGTCTCAATTCTGTGCTGAAGATTATCCTTGCCAAATCGTCGCTGATGGCGGCTTTCCACTATATTCTGATAATTGATGCCTGCATGAATATTCTGGAAAATAGCTTTGTCATCATGATAATTGAGGTCATACGCGCCCAACAATCTCCTTTGAGGGCCATAATACCATTCAGCATACTTCAGTCCGCCTCCTGAAACATCGGTCAAACGATCGTAACGGGGCACATCTGAAGAATTGGAGAATTGAAAATTCAATCCATGGGTGATATGATCGTTTTGTTTATAGGCAAACTTCTGCATCAGATCGTATTGCGAATAGGCCGACTGAACTTGTTTGTATCGGTCATCGTTCTTCACCAGCGAATCTTTTCCATCAATGCGTTGCACATAATAGGGCCGTTCGCCAAACGATGCTGTATAGAAAGGATTTTGGTTCTTGCCACCTTTCAGGTCGCCGAATTTCGAATAGGTGAATGAGGTCAGCGAAGCAAAATTCTTGCATCCTATATTGAAATCAAGATGTCCGGTGACTTCATTGTTTACACTTCCGTAACGCGAAAACGCATTGATCTTCAGGTTGATTTTTTTGTCGTCTTCGGCGAACAAGGGCTTTTTGGTGTAAAAATGTATCACCCCACCCAGTGCATCGCTTCCATACATGGTAGATGCCGGACCGAACATGATCTCGGTTCTGTCCAGAATCGCATTGTCAAGGGTCACAATATTCTGAAGATGGCCCGCACGGTAAATGATATTGTTCATACGAATACCATCAATCACCATAACAATACGACTGGCTTCGAAACCCCGCAAAACAGGACTTCCTCCACCCAGTTGACTCTTCTGTACAAACACCCCACCTGTACTGGATATCAGATCAGCGGTGGTTTGCGATTGCGATGCGGCAATTTGTTTCTGGTCCATAACCTGAATCTGCTGTGCCACGGTCTTTTTGGTCTCAGCAAACTTGTTAGCCGAAATGATTATTTCATCCAACGAAATTGTTTTTGTTTTTATTGTATCATTGATCTGCTGGGCAAATGCAATGCGACCCATGCAAAACAACAACACAATGAGTATAAGTTTCTTTATATTCATCTTTGTAATTTTAGTAATTTGTAAATAGAAAAAACAGCCTGTTACTTTTGTAACAGAAGTTTGAAATAAAAATAATGATCCTGTCAAACTTCTTTGGGTGGTGGAGAGAGCACATCCCTGGTTCGGATAATGAGCGCTTCTGAAAACAAAGGTTGTTTAAGGGTGGAGGCTGTAAAAACAAGGGAATTATTCAGAAAAAAGGGTTGTAAATAATGCATTGCCAATATGCGAAGCAGCGTATCGGGTGTCTTCTTTGGTCCATGCGAAAGAAGTTTTTTCACCTTTTTAAATATCTTTCCTTCCTCAACATCATGTATCACCATCAGTGCAACACTATCACCCGAAAATGTCTTGCTTTTAATATCATACATTTTCCCTTGATAGAAGATTTCATTTTTTTCAACCAGGCTTTTCTCAAAGTCAGTTCGGCTTAGGGTCATAGGTTGGTAAATGGTTTCATTCCTGTCCATGGTCATCGACATTATCGATTTGGCATAATATTGCTGCAGCTTAAATGCAATGTACAATCCTCCCGATTGTAATATCAGCAGTAGTAACAGTAATATGATAAATGTCCTTTTCAGTTGACCTGATTTTCTGACAAAATTATAAATTTAACTAATAACATCTCTGTTTTTCCTTTCTTGCATATTGCCTACCTTTGCAAAAAATCTCACATTTGACTCTCGATAACCTTTCGGCGGCTTATAAAGACCATCAGCTATTCACTCAAATTGCCTCTTTGTGCGGAGAAGAAAACACTCATAAGATACAACTCAAGGGTTTGAGCGGTTCGTCTAAGGCCTTTGCCGTAGCAGCGGTTTATACAACTACCCAACGTTCTCATATGGTAATTATGCCCGACAAAGAATCGGCTGCTTATCTGATGAACGATATCGAGAATATTCTGGGCGAACAGGATGTAAAGTTCTTTAAGAAGAGTGTCCTGTTTTTTCCTTCTTCGTATAAACATCCCAAAAACTTCGAGAAGATTGACAATACTGCCGTTTTACTTCGCACAGAAGTGTTAAGCAAATTGCAGAAGAAAGGCAAAAAACTGATCGTGGTCACTTATCCCGAAGCCCTGCTTGAAAAAGTCATCAAACAAAGTTTTTTCGATAAGAATACCCTGAAGATACAGGTGGCTGAGAAACTTTCGGTTGATTTTATCAGCGAAATGCTTTTCGAATATCAGTTCGAACATGTAGATTTTGTGGTCGAGCCCGGGCAGTTTGCCGTGCGAGGCGGTATCATAGATGTATATTCCTATTCGAATGAGAATCCTTACCGAATTGAGCTTTTTGGCGATGAAGTGGAATCCATACGTACTTTCGATCCTACCACCCAATTGTCGGTCGAGAAACTCAACCATATCAAAATTGTTCCCGATTCGGGCAACAAAGAACTTTTCAACCAGAAGATCTCTTTAACAGAATACCTTTCAAAAGACATGCTGCTATGGTTCGATGATGCCGGGCTCACATTCGAAATGGTGGAAGCAGCTTATCAAAAAGCCGCTGAATATCTTTCTTATTCCAACGATAAAGGCATCAATCCCGAACCTCACGAAATGTATACCGACAGTGCTGTTCTCAAGCGGCAGGTGCTGAATTTCCCCCTCATAGAATTTGGCAAACACATGTTCTTTAAGGCCTCTTATGAATTTAATTACGAAACCCTCCCCCAGCCTTCTTTCAATAAGAATTTCGATCTGCTCATGCAACAGCTTTCCGATTTTGACAAGCAGGGTTTCACCAATTATATCTTTTCCGATTCAAAAAGCCAGTCCGAACGCATCTACAGCATCTTCGACGATATCCTGAAATCCCGCAAGGAAAATCTTTCCCTCAATTTCACCATCATCAACACCTCGTTGCACGAAGGCTTTATCGATAAGAACCTCAAAGTTTGCTGCTTTACCGATCACCAGATCTTCGACCGCTACCACCGTTTCAAACTCAAAGAGAACTACAGCAGCCGCGAAGCCGTTACCCTCAAAGAGATCTACAACCTGCAGCCCGGCGATTATATCACCCATATCGATCATGGGATAGGGCGTTACACGGGACTGGAAAAAATTGAAGTGAACGGCAAGATGCAGGAAGCCATCCGTCTGGTGTACGACAATCAGGACCTTTTGTACGTCAGCATTCATTCCCTCCACCGCATTTCGAAATACATTGGCAAAGACGGCACCCAGCCCAAGCTCAACCGCCTTGGATCCACTGCATGGAGCACCCTCAAAGCCAAAACCAAACAACAGGTCAAAGATATTGCCAAAGACCTGATCAAACTCTACGCCGAGCGCCGCGTTTCACAAGGCTTTGCCTTTGCGCCCGACAACTATCTGCAGCACGAACTCGAAGCTTCTTTCATCTACCAGGATACCCCCGACCAGATCAAATCGACGGCCGATGTTAAGAAGGATATGGAAGCCGACTTCCCCATGGACCGTTTGATATGCGGCGATGTAGGCTTCGGCAAGACAGAAGTGGCCGTGCGTGCCGCTTTTAAATCGGTATGCGACAGCAAACAGGTGGCGGTGCTGGTGCCAACCACTATCCTCGCCCTGCAGCATTATAAAACCTTCAGCGACCGGCTGGCTGCCTTTCCCTGCAAGGTGGAATACATCAACCGTTTCCGTTCGTCAAAGCAACAGAAAGAGATACTCAATCAACTGAAAGAAGGAAAGATCGATATCCTCATCGGCACCCACCGCCTCATCAGCAAAGATGTGCAGTATAAAGACCTCGGCCTGCTCATCATAGACGAAGAACAAAAGTTTGGCGTGGCTTCCAAAGAAAAGCTGCGCACCCTGAAGGTGAATGTCGACACTTTGACCCTCACCGCCACTCCCATTCCGCGCACCCTGCAGTTTTCTCTCATGGGCGCCCGCGACCTGTCCATCATATCCACCCCTCCACCCAACCGTTATCCTATACAAACCGAACTGCATGTGTTTAACGAAGCCAGCATTCGCGAAGCCATTAAGTACGAACTTTCGCGGGGTGGTCAGGTGTTCTTTGTACACAACCGCATCAACAACATACACGAAATACAGGAACTCATTCAGAAACTTTGCCCCGGAACCCGCGTGGCCATTGGTCACGGCCAACTGGAAGGCCATGTGCTGGAACAGATCATGCTCGATTTCATCGACGGACAATACGATGTGTTGGTTTCCACCACCATCATCGAATCGGGTCTCGACATCCCCAACGTGAACACCATCATCATCAACGAAGCACAGAACTACGGCCTCAGCGACCTACATCAGCTTCGTGGTCGTGTGGGCCGTTCCAACAAAAAAGCTTTCTGTTATCTGCTGGCTCCGCCCCTTTCGGTGCTTACGGAAGATGCCCGCAAACGTTTGCGCACCTTAGAGGAATTCTCCGAACTGGGAAGCGGCTTCAACATTGCCATGCGCGACCTCGACATTCGCGGTGCCGGTAATATTCTTGGCGCACAGCAAAGCGGATTTATTTCGGAGATAGGTTTCGAGATGTATCAGAAAATATTGGATGAGGCCCTCTTCGAGCTCAAACAAAAAGAGTTCAAGGACCTTTACGATACCGCCCCGGAAGAACCCAAAGAATTCATAAAAGAATGTCTCATTGAAACCGACCTGGAAGTGCTACTCCCCGACACCTACATTTCCAACATTTCCGAACGCCTCGTGCTTTACAAAGAATTAGACAACATTGAAACCGACGAAAACCTGAATACCTACCAGGAAATGCTTACCGACCGTTTCGGCCCTGTGCCCAAACAAGCACAGGAACTCATCAACACAGTCAGGTTGCGCCGGATGTCTAAAGCCATGGGCATAGAAAAGCTGGTGCTGAAAGAGGGGCAGATGAAATGCTATTTCGTCAGCAATCCCGATTCGGCTTACTATCAGTCGGGCATATTCACCGAAATCCTCACCTTTTTAAAGTTCAATCCCCGCTTTTGCAGCCTGAAACAAACCAACGAAAAACTGATGATGGTACTGCCCAATATCAGGACGGTGGTGGATGCCATGCAATCGCTGATGCCGCTGAAGGAGCATTTGGAGAAAATTTAGAATATTGCAAAAGAGGTTCAACTCCCTCACACCTGAACTCATCGTCAAATAGCTGCGACATTCTTCAGCCCCATAGGGGCGAAATATTGGTAGCCTCGGGTAACACCCGGGGTAAAATTGCACATCCTCAAACCCAACAACCCCTTTAGGGGTTTAACCTCAATCAGAATTATAATTTAACAAAACCATCAGTAATCAAGACATTCCCCGCTACTGCACAATTGCATGGTGTGCTTAATAAGTCCTATCATCCTAATCCCTGCCCGCCGTTTAACACCTGTCAGGCAGGTGCGGGAACTAATATAGATACCGAATCGGAATTTCCTCTGTGTACCCTCTGTGAAACACCTCTGTTATACTCTGTGGTTTAATGATTTCCGTATTTCAACACAGAGTCCTCTCGGTTTAAAAACCTAACCTCAAAACAAATAACTGCCCTAGCCTAATACCCCCATCACACTCGTTTTTTTGACAATACTATCAAGGATTACGACAGTGTTTCCCGATATTGTTCTCATGCTTCTAATGCTTGCCGCAATGAAGTAACTGACCAACCTACTCTCTTTAGTTTTTCCTGCTGCGCCTTCAGTTCCGATGACAATGAAGCAGGAGATAATTACCCCATATCAGGATTATATCTCATCGAAATGCTGTCAGAAGCAATCGATTACGATTCCCATGTCGATGGATATAATTCCTTTTACATTGGATATCATTCCTCTGATATTGGTTAGCATGCTCCTTAATTTGGATAGTATTCCCATTACATTGTATAATATGATCCTGCTTTCGTCTGTCATTCTCCTTTCATTATCTCATATTCCGTTACCATTGTCTGTAGTTCTGCTTTTATTGGCTGCTATTCTGATACCAATGGATATTATTCAGCTTCTGTTGTACGTCAGTTTAGTTTCATTGCATTCGACATTTATTTTTATAAATTTCTGTAAAGAAAGTTCGTTCATCTGATAAGTGAAATTCTTTTTTTCCTTAATTTTACAATCTCTGAAAATATTATCGTTGTTTACCCGATATATCCTCAGAATCATTGTATTTCCGATCTTAATCGTAGCAATATGAATAATAAAGAAATAATGCGTTACAGTGCCAATAATAGAGCTTCCATCTTCCTTAAAGAGCATAACGATGAATTGATGTTAATTCCCTTTTATGCTGAAATTAAAGACGCTTTTAATGCAGAAATGAATAAGATAGCAGATGCGCATACTAAGCAAGCTAAGAAAATCACCCACATAGCTCAAACCAAAAAAAGATTACGACTGCAAATGGCTCTCACCATGGTTAAATATCTTCAAAGAGCCTGTGTTCAAGCATACAACATCAACAATTTAGGCCTGGCCAAACAATTCTCAGTGGGCAAAACATATTTCACCAGGGGAAAAGACAGCGCAGCGGCTCCTAAGGCTCGTAACCTGTTGAATGTAATCATTAAAAATCATTCTGAGCTGACAATCATTACCGACGATGATCTCCTCGAAATGGAAACAACCATTAAGAAATATGAAGATCATTACCTCAAACCTAAAATGGCCATCAACGAACGACAGGTCAAAGGCACCTCACTCATCCCTGGCATACTTAACAACCTCGATTTTCTCAAAGCTCAGATCAAAAAACTGATTCAATCCTATGCCCCTCATCTCGCCCCGACATGGATACAGATCAACAAAGTCGGGCACTCCACAGGGGTAAGGCACTTGTCTTTAGTGCTTATCGTAACCGATGCAGCCACTGACGTGCTCTTGCGTAATATTAAATGCACCGTCAGCAACCACCTGGCTTCATTTGTCAAATATACCACCCGGCGGGGAAGTGCCCGCTTTAAAAGCCTTCAAAACAGCGGATGGACCATTACTTTCGAAGCGAAAAATTATGAAACACATATCCTGAATAATGTGATTACCGAAGTGAACCAGATCACCCGCCTTCATATCCCCCTGGTTAAGATCAACTCTGCCTGAATTCATGGTGACCCGATCGTCAGAATGTTTATTATCCGCCTAATTTTTCTTTATTTGTGGTGAGATCAATGGCTATATTTTCATATTTGAGTCTCCTCTGAAAAGTTCTGATTCCGCCACAAAGACACAAAGACTCAATCCGCCAGGCGGACACTAAGAATATAAGGCTTAATATCAGCGCTTTGTGTATCTTTGTGTCTTGGAGACTTAGTGGCATTATGTTGTTTTTAAGGTTTTTGAAGTGGCCTCATATTTGTAAACTAAAAAAGTAATTTCATGATGTGGTGTGCTGAAACAAAAAATGTGTAATTTTATAATGAAATTTAAATTAACCAGACTTATGAAAAAGATCTTAGGAATTTTATCAGCCATGGTCATGCTGGCCATAGTGCTTTCACTTACGCTGACTCCCTTTACCATGAGCAGCCAGAAAAAAACGGTAAGCGCTCAGGCCGGTATACCCGAAAAGGTAATGAACATTGTTAAAACTTCGTGCATGGCTTGTCACAGCGACAATGGCAGTGGTTTAGCACCAAGCATTATCAATTTCTCTCAATGGGAATCTTACCCCTTAAAAAAACAGATAAAAAAAGCTTCGGCCATGTGTCGCGAGATTACCAACGGCACTATGCCTCCTGCTAAATACCTGGCACAAAACCCCGCCGCCATACTGAATGCTGAAAAAGTCAAGGTAATTTGCGACTGGGCCACTTCCCTCACCCCGGCAAACTAATTTAGCTGAAAAGTAAAAAACCGACGAGCCTCAAAACTATCATTTTGAGGCTCGTCGGTTTTTTTTTGATTCCTGGTGGAGCTGGAGGGAGTCGAACCCTCGTCCAAACAAGTAGCAGAAGTGCTTTCTACATGCTTATCACCTTATTGATTGTCGGGGTGCGAACCGGAAAAGTGCTGTCCTATCCTACCCGTATCTCTAAAAGTTTCGCAACGACATCAGAGCTCTGCCGAAACTATTCCTGCATTTGCGATACTCTGGTCGGGACACCGCAGAAAAAGGTTTCCCGGAGAGCAGCCACCGCTTAATTCTAAATTAAGCAGCTAAGGCGTAATTGTAATCTGTGCCATTTATGTGGCGTGAGAATTAGTATTAACGGGCCATATTCACAACGCCCGGCATGCTTACAAGTCCACTATCCCTGCTGTCAAAACCGGTCAGCCCCTTGCGTTTGCAAAGATACGAAAAATCTAAACGGGTAATTCAGATCCCTCAGTAAAAACAATATCTTTGGGCACAACAAACTTATCGGGACTGATAGTAACGTTCTCCTCAATTTTAGTAGCTTCCATAACCACTTTCATCACACTGACTTCCGATTCGGTTTTCAGCGGAATGCCTTTCCATATATAAAAGGTTCCTTTTAGCTTGGCTTTGTCAAATTCCAGGCTATATACATCGCAATCGCGATCAAGTATTTTGGCTGTACCTGTTTTTTTCAGTTTAAATTTTTCAGCCATTTCTTTGGTAATGGCATTGAAATTAATGTTGTCGGGATTGTCCATATTAACTTTCGTTTTCTGACCTTTTTTGGTTTGCGGACTATATGAATAAACCCACTCACCATCGTTGATCGAATACTGGGTTATCTTCTTGCCCATCAGCTCCTGGGTAACCTCGGTAGTTTGCTTTTTACCATAATCATCCATATAGATAATGATTTGCTGGGTAAGGCCCATTGCCTTAGAGGTCATGTGAATGATAGCAGATTTCAGGCCGATCTTATGGTTTTCACCGTTTGTGCCTTCTTCGGAATATTTGATCACAGAATCGGTTTTGTCAATCTCTGTATCTTTGATAGCCTTGTCGCTACCACCGCAACCCCAAATTAACAATGAGAGGCAGCACACTGCAAAAAGTTGTTTTTTCATCGTTTTATATTTTAAATGGTTTTTAGATTTTTCACATAAGGGATCATTTCATCCATAAAGGTAATAAAATCTTCATTTAATCCGGAGTAATGTTTATGGATTTGATGCGCTGCTTGTGCCATATCAGGAGCAAAACGCATTCTGCGCGACAAGCCTTTAAAAAAATGGTTGAAACTATTTGGGTCGCCATAGTATACCAGCCAGTTGGACGTAAGCATATGAGGCAACATACGTTTCATCCGGGGTGGCAGTATCTGGTACCTCGATAAAAGCAAGGCATACACTTTCTCCGCAAATTTCGGAAGAGATATATCACTGTAGCGATTCCAATTGGCAGCCAGAAAATGGTCGTAAAACATATCAATAATAATGCTTGCATACAAGCTGAAATCAGTATCGATGCGGCTTACACTGCGACGGAAATGAGGATTTGAATCGGTAAATTCGTCGATTAGATGATGCAGGCGAATACCCTGCCTGATACTCTCGGGAAAACGATCGTGTTTGCCTTTTACCGTATCGGCAATATAATTTCCTATCATCAGATCATTAAAACCAAACGACAGATAGGCATGTGCCAGGTAATTCATCAGAAATAAATTAACATGCAAAATTACCTGAAAAGAACATGAAATACAATAAGCGGGAATATTATGTTCGAAAATTTGTAATTTTGAACCTGATTTTCCGAAAAGTACAAAAGTATTAGACAACCTTAAAGAAAGCAATAAAAATGAATCCAATTGAATTCAAACAAGCCGTTTTACAGGGAATACCTGATATTCTTCCCGAACCTCAGCCTTACGATACTACTATTAACCATGCACCCAAACGAAAAGACATTTTAAAACCATCAGAAAAGAAACTGGCTTTAAAGAATGCCCTGCGTTATTTCGATAAAAAACACCATCAGGTCCTTGCTGCAGAATTTCTAAAAGAACTAAACGATTACGGGCGCATCTATATGTACAGGTTCCGTCCTGCCTATAAAATACATGCCCGTAGTATCGAAGAATTTCCTTACCGGTCGAAACAGGCTGCTGCCATTATGCTGATGCTGAGCAATAATCTCGACCAGGCCGTGGCCCAGCATCCTCACGAACTGATTACCTATGGCGGCAATGGTGCTGTTTTTCAAAACTGGGCACAGTATCTGCTCACCCTGCAATATCTGGCTACCATGACCGATGAACAAACCCTGGTATTGTATTCGGGGCATCCTATGGGTTTATTTCCTTCACACAAAGACGCACCACGGGTGGTGGTAACTAATGGTATGGTCATTCCAAATTATTCAAAACCGGATGATTGGGAAAGATTTAATGCATTGGGTGTGTCACAATACGGGCAAATGACAGCCGGTTCATTCATGTATATAGGCCCACAGGGAATTGTTCACGGAACAACTATTACCGTTTTGAACGCAGGCAGAAAGATTGAAAAAGCCGGAGAAGGCATTGGCGGAAAACTTTTTGTCAGTTCCGGACTGGGAGGCATGTCAGGTGCTCAGCCCAAAGCGGCAGTTATTGCCGGAGCTATCGGTGTGATTGCCGAAATAAACCCGAAGGCTGCCCAAACCCGACATGCGCAGGGTTGGGTAGATGAAATTTATACTGATCTGGATAAATTATTAGCGCGAATTGAGCAGGCCAGAAAAGCCAAAGAAGCCGTTTCGCTGGCCTATCAGGGAAATATAGTGGATCTGTGGGAAAAATTTGTAGAAAAGGAAATTGAAGTTGAGTTAGGTTCGGACCAGACCTCACTGCACAATCCCTGGGCCGGGGGGTACTATCCTGTGGGAGTATCATTCGAGGATTCAAAAAAAATGATGGCCGAAAACCCTGTTTTATTCAAGGAAAAAGTTCAGGACTCACTCAGAAGACAAGTCAGGGCCATCAACACTCTTGCAGCAAGGGGCATGTACTTTTTCGATTATGGAAATGCATTCTTATTGGAAGCAAGCCGTGCCGGGGCCGATATCATGAAACCCAACGGCGATTTTATTTACCCCTCCTATGTTCAGGACATCATGGGGCCTATGTGCTTCGACTATGGTTTTGGGCCTTTTCGCTGGGTATGTACCTCCTCAAAACCCGAAGACCTGGATAAGACAGATGTAATCGCTATGCAGGTGCTGGAAGAAATTGCCAAAACATCTCCAACTGAAATCCAGCAACAGATGAAGGACAATATCAGGTGGATAAGTGAAGCGAAAAAGAATAAACTCGTGGTGGGTTCACAAGCCAGGATACTTTATGCCGATGCCATCGGACGCATAAAAATTGCTGAAGCTTTTAATAATGCCATTGCCAAAGGAGAAATAAGTGCCCCTGTTGTTTTAGGTCGCGACCATCACGATGTTTCCGGAACTGATTCACCTTACCGTGAAACCTCCAATATTTATGATGGTTCGAGTTTTACGGCCGATATGGCCATTCAGAATGTGATAGGCGATTCATTCCGGGGTGCTACCTGGGTTTCTATTCACAATGGTGGCGGAGTTGGCTGGGGCGAGGTAATTAATGGCGGTTTTGGAATGTTGCTGGATGGCAGTACCGATGCCGATCGCAGGCTAAAATCAATGTTGTTTTGGGATGTCAACAATGGTATTTCGCGCCGTAGCTGGGCACGCAATGAAGGTGCCATTTTTGCCATAAAACGGGCTATGCAACGAGAACCCCTGCTTCAGGTCACCTTGCCCAACATGGCAGACGATTCACTTATTGATTCACTGATATAGGGTTGGAATAATTATTGCAAATAGAAAGTTCCACATAAATATTTGGAAATGAAAAAGTCAGTAAATTGGATTCTTGGATTATTGTTATTAGGGCTTTGGGGCCTGAGTTCGTGTGAAAAAACAGACGATGATCCGGATACTGATCCCAGAGCTCAATATCTGGGAACATGGACCTGCAGCGAGTCACCTTTGGTAAATTATCCGGTCATAGTGAGTCTTGATTCATCAAATAGTTCGCAAATACTGATGCACAACTTTCATCTTTTTGGTTCGGGAGAGCATGCTTATGCTATTGCAACACAAAACAACCTTACTTTACCCACCCAGGTAATTTTAGGGAATACCATTTATGGTTCAGGCGACCTGATAAACAACAATAAGTTCACTATGAAGTATTACGTAAATAACCAAACCGACATTGATACCATCAATGCTGTGTATACAAAATAAGAATGGGTATTATACCGTTACGCAATATGTAATAGTCCAAAAAAACTGGACTTAACATATTGGCGTACGGCATTAACCATTCTAAATTTTAAAATAGCCCAAGGAATAATTTAAAATAAGAATGGGTATTATTTACTGATGATACGACTTTGTGTCTTACTCAATTCCACCACTACCTCCTCATAGATCTTATGCAACTCCTTCATATGGCCAGTATAAAACGCAATGCTTTCGCTCAACTTGTTGCGGCTGATCTTATGTTTTTCCAGAATTGATCTGTAACGAAAGTTCGTTGCCTGGTTCACATCTTCGTTTCTTTGTTTGGCCTGAATCACTGATGCTTCCACCAGGTGAAAATCGACAAGTATCGGTACCATTTGTTCGGGAGGTATAATATTGTCAGGGATCTTTAATTTTTCATCCTCCGAACTGCAGGCACAAAGCAAAAACAAAAAAGAAATAAAAGTTATTCTCCTGATCATGATGCAAAAGTAAAGCTTTTTTAAGAATTTCTGAACTCTAACCTCATCCCTCTGACATCGTCGGAAACTTTCCCGTTTTCCCAGGCTATTAGGCCGTTAACAAAGGTTTTTACCACTTCTGATCTGAACCTATACCCTTCAAAAGGCGACCACTTACATGTATACAACAAAGAGGCCGCATCCACCTGAGTATGGCTGCCAAGGTCGAGCAAAACCAGGTCAGCAAAATAGTTTTTACGGATAAAACCCCTTCTTATAACATTAAAACAAATGGCCGGCTTGTGGCACATGGCTTCAACAACCTTTTCAAGAGTTATTTCTTTATTGTGAACAAACTCAAGCATGGCCTGTAATGAATGTTGCACCAACGGCCCTCCTGAGGGCGCTTTAAAATACGATTGCTGTTTCTCTTCCAGGGTATGCGGAGCATGGTCTGTAGCGATAATATCTATAGTTCCGTCGAGAACCGCCTGGAATAATGCCTTACGGTCGTTTTCGGTTTTAATGGAAGGGTTCCATTTTATAAAAGTGCCTTTTTTCAGGTAATCAGCATCATTAAACCAAAGATGATGCACACAAACTTCAGAAGTAATCCTTTTCTTTTCCAATGGCAGTTGGCTCCTTAATAGTTCCAGTTCACGGGCAGTGGAAAGGTGAAGTATATGCAGACGGGTATTGTTTTTGACCGCTAAATTGTACGCTTTGAGGGTAGAAACATAGCACGATTCTTCACTTCGTATCAAGGGATGGTATTCCACCGGAACATTTTCGCCGTATTTATTGCGATAGGTTTGCGCATTCCTTTGGATAATGTTTTCGTCTTCGGAATGTATGGCAATCAAAAAGGGAGTAGCGAAGATTTTTTGCAGCGCGTCAGGATCATCAACCAACATATTTCCTGTGGATGCACCCAAAAAAACCTTTATACCCGCATTCTTATCCGGGTTGAATTTTCTGATCTCTTCTATATTATTATTGGTGGCACCCAAATAAAAAGAGAAATTGGCCCGTGAAGAATTAGCAGCCAGCAAATACTTTTCTTCCAACAACTGATTGGTAACCGTGTTCGGGTTTGTATTAGGCATTTCCATAAAACTGGTCACCCCACCTGCAACCGCCGCCCTGCTTTCCGATTCAATGCTGCCCTTATGAGTTAAGCCGGGTTCGCGGAAATGCACCTGATCATCGATCACACCCGGTATCAGTATCAGGCCTGTAGCATCAATACATTGAACATCGTGATCCCGTATAAAAGTTTCGCTCAGAACCGCATCAGACATAATGTCGTGAATGACTCCGCCAATTACCAGAACACTGCCATGGAAGGTTTTTCCTTCATTAACTATGGTTGCATTCTGAATAAAATAGTTCGTTTTCATAAAGGTATATAAAAAGGAATGGAGCGAATCTTAATCCGGGAAAAAGTTGTCCTAAGCAGCTTTCTTATAGGTTCGGAACCAACTTCTGATTTTCAAAGAAAGTACGCCCAGGATGGCTTCTTTAAAAATCCCCTTACTCATTTTCGACTGTCCTTCTGTACGGTCGGTAAATATGATAGGCACTTCAACAATTTTAAAACCATGTTTCCATGCAGTAAATTTCATTTCTATCTGAAAAGCATAACCTATAAAACGGATCTCGTCGAGGGCAATGGTTTCAAGAACCTTTCTGGTATAGCATTTAAACCCTGCGGTGGTATCGCGAATTTTCATACGGGTAATAAACCGCACATAAGCCGAGGCATAATACGACATCAATACACGGCCCATGGGCCAGTTTACCACATTCACACCGTTGATGTACCGCGAGCCAATGGCCATATCGGCCCCCTGATCTTTACAGGCGGCATATAAACGAACCAGATCTTCGGGATTGTGCGAAAAATCTGCATCCATCTCGAAAATATACTCATAATTGTTGGCTATCGACCATTTGAAGCCATGAATATAAGCAGTTCCCAGCCCCAGTTTTCCCTTGCGTTCTTCGATAAACAAACGACCGGGAAACTCTGCGATCAGAGATTTTACAATACCGGCTGTGCCATCCGGCGAATTGTCTTCAACAATCAGAATATCGAAGTGTTTAGGCAAAGAAAACACCTTGCGGATTATTTTTTCAATGTTCTCGCACTCATTATAGGTCGGAATTATTACAATACTATCTTCCACAAATTATTATTTTGGTTAAGAAACGTAACAAATGTATGATTTATTGTGTATCAAAAAAAATATTCAACAAAAAAAAACAGAATCAGGAAATTTGAATTAACTTTGTAAGTTCAAATATAACAAGAAATCTACAGTATTTTCAAAATAATCACAAATAAAAAAACTTATTCTTAAAATTAAAATTATGAAAAAAATCGCTACACTCTTTATCATTGCCTTTCTGTTTGGCAGTTTTACCTCTTTCGGGCAGGTAATTATCTCGCAAATGTACGAAGGTTCGGGCTTTAACAAATACATTGAACTCACCAATATGGGGACTTCTACTGTAAATCTCGCCAGTCCGCAATTGACCGTGAAACTGTATTCTAACAAAACTGAAATTGGCACGAATGCAGCACAATACACCAAAAATCTGTCAGGCACTTTAAATGCCGGACAAAGCTTGCTGCTGCATTATTCCTCCGCAGTGAATCCTACCTATGCACTGGCCTATACGCCGGGAGATACAGCAACGGTATGTAATTTCAACGGAAAAGGATCATCAAGTAACCCTACCGCATCGACAGATATCATTTCTCTTTACGATGGAACTACGCTTGTAGATGTGTTTGGCTGGGGAACTTTCCAGTATGAAAACAAATCGTACATCCGTAATACGGCTATCACCACTCCTAACCCTGTTTTCAATGCAGCCGACTGGGTTATGTTCGACACCCTGTCTGTTTACAATGCAGCCGTAAATACTCCTGAGAGATTAGGATATCATGTGGGCGGTTCAACGGCTCCGGCTTTGGGAATTTCATCGCCGGGCAACGGAGCTACCGTTTATAGCGCCGACGTAAACGTGGTTTTTGCCGCTTATAATTTCGTTATCCCCACCGACGGACATATTCATTACACACTGGACGGTGGTGCATACAGCGAGCATACTACTACCAGCCCCATTTCTTTTATCGGACTAACCGCCGGTTCGCATACTGTGGTGCTGACTTTGGTGGATGCCCTTCATAATCCACTATCACCAAATGTTTCGGCAACGGTTACCTTTATAGTTAACCTGAGCGGACCGGTGATAAAAACCATTTATCAAATTCAATATACTACTTTACCTTCCGGTGATTCACCTTTGAAGGATTCAGTGGTTACCACCTATGGTATTGTTACTGCCAGTTTTGCTTCAGGATATTTTATTCAGGACGGCACTTCACCCTGGAACGGCCTCTATGTATATGACAACACACATACCCCTGCTTTGGGCGATAGTATTACCCTGGGAGGTACGGTAAGCGAATATTATAATTATACCGAACTAAAATCGATTACCACTTATAACACCATTGCCACAGGCAAACCGGTGCCAACACCCGTCAATCTTACTACCAATACTGTAAAGAACGAACAGTATGAAGGTATGCTGGTAAAACTGACCAATGCCAAATGTACTTATGTGCATACCACCGGTTGGTGGAAGGTATTTCAGGGCAGCGATACCTGCGAGATCGGAAAACTGATGTATCCTTTCCCCACAGCAGTTATTGGTAACTACTACGATGTTACGGGATGTGTCAATTACTCTTTTGGTAATTTTACCGTGGAACCACGTGCCATGACTGATATTGAAATCAATAATGCCATTGGGGAAAACTCACTGAGCAATATTAGCATATATCCCAACCCTGCTGTTTCCGAGTTGAATATTGTAAATATGGAAGGTGTTGATCAGATAAGAATTGTTAACCTGCTGGGCGAAACCGTTGCAAACTATATGGTTTCGGGACCGTCTGCCTCTGTAAATGTTAACAAGCTGAGCAATGGGATTTATTTTGTTTCGCTGCTGAACGATAATTCGGTGATGCTGACTCGCAAGTTTATTAAACAATAATACTTTTTGCTGTGGTTCGATAACCACACAAAAGAAAAGCCGCCTGCTGAAGGCGGCTTTTCTTTTTAATTTCAAGCACCCTTAGCCTTTGCAAGGGAATGGGCAAACGAAACTTCATTTATGGGTTCCTTAAATCAGGGAACGGGCAAACGAAACTTCATTTATGGGTTCCTTACATCAGGGAATGGGCAAATGAAACTTCATTTATAGGTTTCTTAAAACAGGGAATGGGCAAATGAAACTTCATTTATGGGTTCCTTACATCAGGGAATGGGCAAACGAAACTTCATTTATGGGTTCCTTAAAACAGGGAATGCATAAAAGAACTTTAGTTCGGTTTTCCCTGTTTTAAGGAAAAGCGAAATAATTTTAGGCTGGTTTTCCCTGTTTTAAGGAGAGGGTAAACTTATACCGGTAGCACATTTAATATAGTCCAATTGCTCCGCCAATTGGCGAATTATTGTACTATTTTCATAGCCTTTCCCGACATTTTGTCGGGATAGCATCGGCATTACCATCGTGACTTATTCTTTAGGGTAAACTAAAAAATAAGAACAAATGGTATTATTTGCTGATCACCAGCTTCCCGTTGCGGCTTTCTCCTTCTTTTCCCGTAAGGCGGTAGAAATTTATATCGCATTTTATTTGCTTTCAATAAATTTGTACCTTTACAAAACAAATCAATCAGAATATGGATTTACAAACCCGAAAAATACATTTCGTTCAGGAATTCTTAAGAACTGCTAATAGCAGCATAGTTGAAAAGTTTGAGAAAATTCTCAGGCAGGAAAGAAAAAAAATGTTTGAGGACAATTTGAAGCCTATGTCAATGGATCAATATGAACAACGTCTCGACAAAGCAATAGACGACTTTACAAACAAGAGGGTTACCTCTGCAAAGAAACTAAAACAAGAAATTGCTTCATGGAAATGATTGTTCTTTGGTCGGATTCAGCAATAGAAGACCTACAGGAAATTCATGATTATTATGCAACATCAGCCAATGCAAAAGTAGCCGACAAAATCGTCAACTCTATTGTTGATCTAACTATAGGCCTTGACAAAAATCCGCGTATCGGTCAGACCGAAGAATTATTGAACCACAAAAAGGAGGAAATAAGATACCTGGTTGAAGGTAACTACAAAATTGTGTACTTCATCGATAAAAATTATGTGATTATTGCAACTGTGTTTGATTGCAGACAAAACCCGAAAAAACTGACCGGAACTAATATTTAAAACTGAAAAACACTATTGATATCATTTTCTTTACTTTAAAATCGACCGATTTCTATCTTTCAATCACCAGCTTCCCGTTCCTGCTTTCACCTTCTTTTCCCGTAAGGCGGTAGAAATACATTCCGGCGGGGTAATTGTTCAGGTTGATAGTATTTTTGGAATTTCCTTTAATGTTTGCTGAAAATTGTAAAGCTCCTGCAATATCATACAAGTCGAACTGTGCCTCGCTAATGTTGTCCGAAACCAGGGTAATTACCCCATGGGATGGATTGGGATAGATGCTGAAGCCATGGCTTTTATCAACCTCACCTATGCTGCTGTTCACCCCAAAGCCAAACCACTCAACCCATTCGGGATGATCAATAAAAGGATTGCGGTTTTGCTGCCAAAAATAGATATTATCGTTGCGGGCTATTTCGTAGTTGTCGGGCTGATCTTGCTGATGCCACTGCTTTAGCAGGGTTTGGTCTTGTCCGTAGGCAGTCGAGGTAGAATCTATCAAAACAGGCAAATACCAATCGCGTCCGTCCACACCATCGTAACATAAAATCTGATACATCATAGCGCGGGCCACATCACCTTTAATATTGTCTCGAGGTTCAAAAACAATATGGCCCAGCGAATCGAATCCTTTTTTACAACCGAGATACTGATACGTTACAGAATCGACTATGCCCAGCGGAAAATTCAGCCGATATACATTCACCTTATTCTGATTCACCGGAAACAGATTATGATAATCGCTGTATTCGGGCAAGCTGGTAAAATTAGGTGCATTTACTGATGGCATCCAACTCTGGCAGAAAGCATGTTCGCGACTATACACATTAAACGCAAAAGGAGGTGTGTACACATAGTTTTCGCCCGAATAAACACAGGTAAGCGCCTTTTGCGAACGTCCGTCCACCACCGTATCGCGGGTTTCGAAATCGTTGATCAAATACAGATCATAATCGTCGTAGCTCAGTCGGATATGATTATTGATAAGCACATGCAAATCATTCCACAAGGTAGACGAATAAACATCTGTTCCCCCGTAATAATTGCCCATCATATTTGCCATGGTAGCCGTGTCAGCAGCCGCTGGATTGGTGGTCAGGTAATTTTCATAACCGGGATAACCGTTGCACGAGAATACCTTAATATAATAAGGTGTACCTGCCACCACATTTGAAGGATAAAAATATCCGGCAGGGCCTATATAAGCCACTTGAGCGCCGCCTATATAATCGCCTTTGAGGTAATTATGTCCGTCGAGGGGTTCTTCTGTGATGGGCGAAGTTTTCTTCAACACCAGATATTTATCCGGAACGGTGATATTATCCGCAAAATTCACTCTGAACTTAAACGAATTTACATCGGAAATGGTCAGGTTGATAGCCGAATGGGCAGGTTCGGTGGCGCAACAGCCTTTTACTCCCCAAATATTAAATACATAGGGATTTTTGTCGAGGTCGTTGTTGGCCAGGCTAAGGGTGGCTGTTTTTGAACCATCAGCACCTGTAGCTATAAAATTCAAGGAAAAGTTAGCCGAATCGATGGGGGGAACATTCAGCGGCAAACCTGTAATACTGAACATTGCAGCATTGGCACCAGTAATGCTTGCAGCGGAAACCAGCAAAACAGAATCAGTGCCTTCGTTAATCACCCTGCAAACCACAGCACTCGAATTGCCAATATTAGCCAAACCACCTATAGGAACAAACTGGTTATTAAGTTTTATCTTAATATTAGCTTCAGGTCGCGGAGGTCGTTTGCTAACAAGAATATCGTCCACACAAACATTCCCGGAAGCTTTTATGGTATAGATAAACCTGACAAAACGAGAGTTTGCATTCAATGCATCTTTAAAAGGTGCGGCGCTTGCCAGGCTCGAATTGGGTATATTGGTTGTAATAAAGGTCCGGAGGGTTGTCCAGACGCTTCCGTTGACCGATTGCTGAATATCAAAAGTGCCGCCCAAAAAAGAAGCTCCACGCAAATAATAGCTAAGAGTGTCAGGTTCATCTACAAAATTTATTGTCAAAAACATAGCAGTCGCATCAAATTTTATTGCATTAGGAGGCGAATGAGTATAGCTCGACGAGGTGTAAAAATTTACAATATTGGTATTCCAACCATCGGGCAGGGTTCCCGGATTGCAATTCCACGAACTGGGCAGAACCGTCTGACTAAGTATGGTTTGAGAAAAAAGCAATGCAGCAATTACAAACAAAAACTTCTTTTTAATAAGGTTCATTTTATAAGATTTGATATTAGTTTTCCGAATAAAGTTATGGAAAATTATTGAAAAGTGTTGGTTTGATAAAAAAAGAAGTTATCTTTTGCAAGATAACTTCTTTTCTATGGAATGGAATAACGCTAATTCTTTTTCCCTTTTAACAGTACATTCTTAATTTCCCAGGTCGAAGATGCGGATGTAGTGCTTAAATATTTAAATGCAAAATGCACATTGGTAGCGCCATCAAAAGAGGGAGGGAAAGTGATATTGCCCGAACTGATAAAGGTCCAGTTGGATCCCGGAGGAAAATTCGGAACGGTCAATTGTTCCCATGTTGCCAGGGTAGGATCGCCCGATACATAATCTTTTGATGCCCATACCGACTGATTATTAGCCACAAATCCATAATTTAAGGCATGATTAAATAAAAGCTTTACACTATCATACTGGCTAAAATTCACCGAAGGAGAAATAAGCCAGTCTTCATTGGCAAGGCTGCTACCGCTGAAGCCTGACATGGTCATGCCGTACGACGAACTAAATGTCCATACCTGAGCTCCTGTTACGCTAAATGAGGTAAAAGCGCCCTGACTGGCCGAAAAAGGTTCGCTAAGTATAAGAGCGGCTGAAAAATCGAATCCAACCAAATCGTCCAGATCGCGAATGTACAACTGATAATCACCTCCAAAATATCCTAAAATGCCATAAATAGTTCCCGTACCGTCAGGTATTAAGGTGGTATGGAAAGTTGCATAGTTACTGGAACGCATTATCAATTTATTGGGTGGATTTGCACCATCAACAATGTTACGGTTTGTACTTGCATCGGCTTCAGCAAAAGGGAGACCTACATCTTCAAAATGAACATTTTCGAGTTTCACCAGGGTACCCAGATCTTTGGAAGTTATCGTCGGAATATTAATTACTTTCGCGTCCGGTACTGCTCCGGGCAAACCATGCAGGAATAGATACTTGTTGATGAGCGGAGCGGAAATACGTCCGATGGACCCGTTATAAATGGCACCTAATTGTACCATTCCTCCATATTCACCCAAAAACAACCCCTGACATTTAACATAAATTTTTTGTCCTAAAGGAAACATATTATACAAACTGGTTGCATCGAGTGAAATCAATAATCCACCCGTGGTATCCTGAATATAAAGGCTCTTATAGATATTACCGGTTTCATCACTCGAAACAACAATGCCTGTTACATAAATATTATCGTTAATACTGTCGATCACCAATGGGTTAGTATGTCTTGATTTAAGCGAATCGATGCTGATCAGGCTTGCACCATCGGGCAATACAAAGTTAGGGATTTCAACAGGGGGGACATCAAAGTCTTTCGAACAGCCTGCCATAAAAATTGCAGGAATGATAAGTAATAGTATCCAAATTTTTCTTAATACGCTGATTGCTTTCATATTGTTTATTTTTTTAGTTATTTCTTAATAAAATTAAAATCTTACGGATGCCATTAAAAAGTAAGTACGGCCAAAACCATAGTAATATTTTGCCGGGAAAGCTGTAGGCCCATATTCAACAACGTTGGTGCGCGCCTGTTCATATCCCGAGGTAATCATTTTGGTATTGTTCAGCACATTGCTGCAACTGAGGTTTATTGCCAGATACCACTTTTTAATCAGGAAACTCTTACTTACAGAAACATCAAGGGTAAACTGAGGTTTTTCATTGGCTTTAAATTGTTCTGTAATTTGTGTCAGCCTTTCATCGCCCGGATAAATTCCGGTATTTTCAAAAGCCTCAAGTGTACGCCTGTTGGGAGCAAAATCAACCCAACTATTGGCAAATAAATTGGCATTAATATTGGCATACCAGTATTTCATAGGTCCGAATTTCAATCCTAAAGAGCCAGCTGTTTGAGGCGAACCACTAACATAAAAATTCTTACAATAGACTTTCTGTGTTGAATCGGGTATCAGACCACTTTCTGATGTGATATATGCCGTGGGGCGATTGGTATAGCGATAGTTTCCGATGGATGCTCCTATGATAGCAGACAGCACCGGGATAATTTTTACTTCGGCACCAATTTCTATTCCCTGATGTACTTTATTAATTCCAGTGATAAAGTAGTTAACAAAAGTTTCAGCACTACCATCGTAGGTATCCATGTAGTAATAGATCACCTTGGTGTCATTATTAAAATTAGTATTGAAAGCGGTAATACGTGCATTGAACTTAGGATATCGTATGATATAGCTAAGATCGCCGCTGAAAATTTTTCTGACTTTCATATCAGGCATCACCCCATTTCTGACACGTGGTGCCAAATATACATCACTGAAAGAAGGCGCCATAGTTGAGTAGTCAAGATTAAGCGCTACATAATGACGACCGGTTATTTTATAGGTTACACCGGCTTTGGCAGCATAATCGAAATAGCTGTACTTTGCCGATTTACCATACGACTCTTCGGGATAACGACCATTCTTCATATTGCCGACCCTCCAGAATTGAGTTCCGGTAAGTTTCAGACCCACATAGAAATCAAAATGATTGTAGGTAAATTCGCCTAACCCCCATAAATTGCCGGAGTTGATGTGGATATCATAATCATAACCAAACTTATCTCCTTTTTTAATGATCCTGTTCGGATTATTCAAATCGTTCTGTACAATGATGGTATCTCCCGGAAAATCACGTTGAGAATACTGGTCAATATCTACCCAATAGCCTTCATATCCATTACCATCCAACAAATCGTTCATGAGTTTGTAATTTTGGCTTTTATAAATATTGACATTCAAACCGCCTGAAAAGAAAATGTTTTTATTTATCTCGTAATTCAGGTGAGATGCAAGCCCTAACTGCGAATGCTTAAGCACTCGTTCTTCAACAATATACTTTGATTGTTCACCTTTTAATGCGCTATAATAATTTGCTTTGTAAAGTTGATCCCAATTGATCTGGCTGGTCGATTCGCTGTTTTGCCATAGTGAAGTTATTGCTGCAATAGTTTCAGGGTTACCGGCAATTCCGTCCTGATACCCAATAATATTCTGCCAGCTTGGTAAATATCGGTAATAATCAGGGCGGGGGTCGGCAGAATTATACCAGTTAAGTCCTGTAGTTCCTGTGCGTCCGAAGCTATAACCCAATGTGGTGGTCAGTTTGATTTTATCGCTGATATCGTAGAAATGCGATAGCAGCAAAACAGGTTCGTGTGAGTTGCGAACTTTCGAATTTCTGACTTCACCATTCTGATAACCCCAATTGGGATTGTAATAATTGTCGCCCAAAATATCATACACTTCCTGAACTGCAGCAGCCTGCATGCCTCTTTTTGCAGGCGATCCAAAACCGGTAAATGAAATGGAGTGTTTTGCATTGATCTTTTTTTCAACAGAAAGAAAATAGGCATAAGCATCATAAAAAGTGCCCTGAACATAACCATGGTTTCCCTGACGTGTGGATGCAGAAGCCGTAACAGCCCATCCATTTTTCATTGCACCGGTTGAGTAGGTTACCATAACCCTATGTTGGTATGATTTATTAGAAAAAGCGTATGATGCTTTTATTTGTTTACGCTGATGCGAAGCTCTCACATCAATATCTGTAGTTCCTGAAATGGTTCCGAATGAATAACGGGTTGGATTCAATCCATAGGCACTTTCTTTAAAGCGGGTGGCATCATTTAATCCGCCCCAATCAGAAAAATTGGGTCTTCCTGTTTCAGGATCATTCATTGCCAGTCCACCTACCAAAACTTCGGAATATTCATTATCATAACCTCTGGGCCGGAAATAACCAGCACTTAAGGTATAGCTGGATATAGAGACGAAGGCGTCGTTCGATGAATGAAGCAAACCGGAAACAAATTGGTCTTTAACTTCATCCTCCGACTCTAATGTGGTAACATTACTCTCACTCTGATTATCTGAAACATTATTGGCGGCGGTAGCCATTACCTGTATATAGCCAAGTTTAACAGAGGGTGCATTAACATCAACAGAGACTGTTTTGGTTTCATAGCCGTCGAGCACATAACTTATGTCTACTTTCCCGTAACTAATACCGTCAGCAGTAAATTTTCCTGAAGCATCGGTCGTAAAGGTTTTATTCCCGACACTAACTACCACCCCTGACAAAGGGCTACCTGTAACATCGGTAACCACCCCTTCAATGGAAGCAGTTTGTGCTTTTAACCACGTAGTAGTAAAAAATAAAAGCACAATAAATAATAGCGTTTTCTTCATTTTCAAATTCTTTAGTTTATTATTAATTGATATTGTTTTTTTGGAAGAAGTATTATTGAAATCAATATTATCCCGACAATGTTGAACAAATTAGGGTAGCCAACAAAATTACACAAATAATAGTTATGCGTTGCTACATCAATTAAATTTTTATTTTTCTTGTCAGGTTTGATGAAAGTAAGCTATTTTTGTTAATTCAAACAAAGAAGAAAAAAACTTATACCATGACTAAAAAGAACCTGTTTCTTGCATTCTTGCTGTTAATAGCATCAGTTAGTTTCGCTCAGGATAAAAAAATGGACATTGCTATTGTAGCATTTTATAATGTCGAAAACTTGTACGATACTATTGACGACCCCTTGACGGATGATAAAGAGTTTTTACCCGATGGCATACAAAATTGGAATTCTCCTAAATATAATCTTAAGCTCGAACGAATCTCAGAGGTTATTTCAAAAATAGGGCAGGAAGTAGTCCCGGGAGGGCCTGCCGTTATAGGATTATCAGAAATTGAAAACCGTGGTGTTTTAGAAGCGCTGGTCAATTCAGATAATTTAAAATCTAAAAACTATGGCATTGTACACTACAATTCGCCCGACAGAAGAGGGGTGGATGTAGCCCTGCTTTACAAGAAAAATAGGTTTGTAGTAGAAGGAAGTCAGCCTTTTACGCTAAGAACTTCCGATACTTCATTCAGAACCCGTGATCAGTTGATGGTATGGGGTAAACTCGACGGAGAACAAATTTATTTCTTAGTTAACCATTGGCCTTCACGCAGAGGCGGAGAACAACGAAGCGCCCCAAAACGCAGGGCAGCGGCAGAACTTGCACGCCATATTACCGATTCCCTGATGAAAATAAACCCCAATGTAAAAATGGTAATTATGGGCGACTTAAATGATTGCCCAAATAATGCGAGTATTACAAAATATCTGAAAGCAAAAGGGAAACCGGAAGAAGTAATTGCCGGAGATTTGTACAATCCTATGTTAAAATTATACCGCGATGGAATAGGATCCTACGCTTATCGTGATTCATGGGACCTTTATGATCAGATCATAGTTTCATTCGGGCTGACCGGTGAAGATAAAAGCAGTTTCAAACTCATAAAAGCTAAAATCTTTAATGAAACTTTCCTGAAACAAAAAACCGGGACTTTTTCAGGATATCCATGGCGCACTGCTGCCGGCGGTCAATACCTGGGTGGTTATAGCGACCATTTTCCTGTTTATGGCATCCTTGGCAAAGAGATAAAATAGTTTAGCGACTCTCTGTATAACTGCACCCTTGTTTGGCAAAGCCAAATTGACTTTTGATTTTATTTTTAAATGTAACAAAATGAAAAAAAGTTTTCTTTCATTAATAATCGTGTTAATGGGTATAGGTGTGTTGGCCCAAACTAAAATTTCGACTGAAACCCACCTTTTTATAAATGACCTGAATAAGCAATTAGCAAAAAATAAAAGTTATTTCAACAAAGAACTTTCTGAAAAATATCCGGTATATAAAATTAATGAGAATTATTACGCTTCATGCCTTGCCTTAGTTAACAATAAGTTTAGTTCATCCGATTTGATTGCTTCCGGAATTCTCATTGGTTCACAAACAGGGCAAATAGTTACCTTACGCATTCCCATTCAAAATTTCAATGAATTAAAATCTATTCCTGGCATTGACTATATTGAAATTGCAGGTAAAATCAAATCAAACCTTGACCGTGCCGTAAAAGACACAAGGGTGGATAGTGTCTGGCAGGGAATAGGATTACCTCAACCTTTTACAGGAAAAGATGTTTTGATCGGTATTACGGATTGGGGGTTTGATTACACCAATCCCATGTTTTATGACACCACACTTTCGCATACACGTATTTTAAAGGCATGGGATCAGTACAGAAACTCGGGTCCTCCTCCAACAGGTTTTAGCTATGGAACAGAGGTAAGTGGTGAAACCAATTTGCTGGCATCCCAATGCGATACCTTTAATATTTATCAATGGGATACGCATGGCTCGCATGTGGCTGGTATTTGTGGCGGAAGCGGTGCAGGAACCATCTACCGGGGAGTAGCTTTTGAAGCACAATATTTAATGGTTACATTTTTGGTAGATGCGGCAGCAGTAATTGATGCCTATAATTGGATGAACGATTATGCCCAAAGTGTTGGAAAAAGATTGGTAATTAACCAAAGTTGGGGATTATACTGGGCAGGCAATCTGGATGGGACTTCCTTAATAAGTCAGGCAATTGATAATCTATCAGCCCAGGGTGTGGTATTTGTATCCAGCGCCGGAAACAACGGTGATGTCAATTTTCATTTAAAACATACATTTACCGGGAACACAGATACCCTTAAAACAGCCATTGAATTTGATAATTATTCTTATTATCCGACCATGTGGGGACAATCTGTCAGCATGTGGGGAGAACCGGGAAATAGTTTTAATATCAAATTGAAGGTAATGAATGCTTCAAATGTGATATTAGCAAGCTCTCCTGTCTATTCAACAAATGATACTCCTACTTATTCCGAAGGCCAGATAGTTGTCGGAACCGATACCATATTATATAATCTCAGTTCTGACTCAGCAAATGCCCTGAACAACAGACCTCACATGCGCATCCGCATACGAAACCTGAATACCGGAATTTATAAAATTGCTATATTTGCCAGTGGCACTCCTGCAACTGTTAATTGCTGGAATGTGATCGAACTTACCAATGATGTTGGGAATTGGGGATCTCCGTTTAGCGCTCCTATTATCGGATGGGATAACGGAGATTATTATTGCGGAGTAGGTGAACCTGCCTGTACACAAAGTGTAATAAGTATTGCGTCGCATCTTTCTGAGACCAAATTACCCAATGGCAGTATTGTGGGAGGAACGATTTCGACGTATTCGAGTTATGGGCCTACTTATGATGGAAGATTAAAACCTGACATTTCAGCTCCCGGACAAAATGTTTGTTCTTCTGTTTCTTCGTTTACAAATCAAAGCTTATCGGGGATGATAACCAGTATTGACTTTAACGGAAGAAATTACAAATTCTATAAATTCTCAGGGACTTCCATGTCATCACCAATGGTAACAGGTATTGTTGCACTGATGCTCCAGGCGAATCCTTCCCTCACACCCTCACAGATTAAAGATATCATAAAACTGACGGCACGTGAAGACCTCAAAACGGGAGACATTCCTGACACAGGAAGCTATCGTTGGGGATGGGGAAAAATTAATGCCTGGCGGGCTGTAAAAATGGCCTATACAGGTATACAGGAAGAAAATTCATCACAAGGTCTTGCAATATACCCCAATCCTTCTTCAGATGTTTTTTACATTTTGAGTGAAGCAGATGATACACCCCTACTCGTTACAATTTATAATGTGCTTGGTGAAAAAATGATAGACAAAAAAGTTATTTTGAACAACCAATTAAGCATTCATGATCTTAGCAGTGGAGTATATATTCTGGAGATCAGGAAAGGACCATCTCGAAGTATACAGAAACTAATTAAACAATAAGCAATTATTGAATTACATCACCAACTGCAACATTCCGTTGAGTGATTTGACTTCGCCGATAATTGTCTGATAGGAGATAGTGTAATAATAATATCCTGCCGGCATTAAATTACCATTGTATTTCCCATCCCAATAATTATTTTTATCTGTCGTTGAAAATAGCTTTACATTTTCAGCATTATAGATATTCAGCAGAAAATTCTCTTCTTTAATGTTGAAAAAAGAAGGATGCCAATAATCATTTATTCCATCGCCATTAGGTGTAAACGAATTTGGAATATAGCAATCACTTCCCTGATAGTACACTAGCACATGATACGTATAGGACTGAGAATGTGTTGTTACTTTAACAGAATAGGTTCCCTCCTTGTCAACATTAATGGATGGGGTTTCAGAACCTCCCGGAGTCCACAAATAACCCGTTGCATCCGGGGCTGAAGCATCCAAGGTCAAAATTGTATTTTCCAGAAGCCCGTATTCAATATATTGTGAATTAACAGGAATGGTATCATAAACTTTTTCAAGTTCAGGAACATCCTGTTTTTTACATGAAAATACAGAAATAAGTAAAAAAGGCAGTATTACAACAGCGATCCTCTTCATAAGGTTAATTAGCGATAGTTGCCAAATTGAAAACGCAGACTTAAACCGGCATAATCAACAACACCAAAGTTTTTTATTATGTCTTTATTCATTGGAACACCTCCATGAATATTAACAATGAAGTTATTTTTCAGATTAAAGCCTAATACAAGGCCGGCATTCCTCAGGTTTTGGAATTCCATTCCGAATAATAACCACCTTTTATAGGTAAATAGCATACTGGGACTAAAATTCAGAATTCTCTCGTTATACTTGAGTTCCATGGCAGGTAATGCACTAAACTTCTTTCCCATATTAAAACCGTATCCTGCAGAAAGCATATATTCACGGGGAATTCTTGATTTTGAAATAACCCCTATCTCAGGACTTGTCAGATGTATGGCAGAAACGCCTACGAATAAGGTTTTCCAGTTATACCAAACTCCCATTCCCATATCGAAATTGCTTCGTGCAGTCTTTGCAGGGAATGTTTCGTTGGTAATATAAACGAAACCATCCCTGGGATCTATCATATCCGAAAAACTCAGGTTGTCTTTATTGATATCGGAAGCAAGGTAAGAGGCAGAAAATCCGAGTCGCAGATTGTGATCTTTGGCTAAGAAGATACGGTATGCAAAAGTAAGGTCAACGGCCAGAGAACCTTCGGCTGCACCCAAATACCGCTTGTAATTCATACCTATGCCACAATTCTTCCGTTTCCCGAAATTAAAATCATAAGCAATGCTATACTCGAACGGGATATTAAAATCGCTGGATGGCTTATATAAAGGCTTGTGAACCAAGGTTGACAAACTGATAGTATGCCTTTGATTGAATCCCGCATAAGCCGGATTGATAACAAAATTATTTACCATACTAACCTTGCAATCAGGCAAAGATTCGTATCCTTTATTCATGTTTTCTTTACGGTCGGCTATCCTTTTATTTTTCTTTTCCAGTTTTTCCTTCTTAGCAAGATAATCATCAGTAACTGAAGAGTATTTATTATCTTCTATGGTAGTGTTTTCGGTTTTGTTCACCGTTACGTTTTCTGGAATAGTTTCGGAAATATTCTGTTGGATTATAATATCTGTTTGGGGCTGCTCCTTTATATCATCCTTCTTTTGTTCACCATTATTTTCAACACCTTCATGATCCGCCAAGGCTGCAACTTCAGTATTGCTTACGAGCGGCTTTTCGTTTTTATAATTATCCAGGGAAGTAATATCTTCTTTTGTTCCAGAGGAAGTAACTGCCGAACTCTGTATCAGTACATTGTTATTTTTAGAATTTTTGTTATCAGCACCCGGATTGAATGGCACATTATTTTCTTTTACAAAATTCCTGGTCTGCAATGGAGCATTTGTTTTTTCAACTGGCGAAATGGTTTTTTCGGCGAAGGAAGCAATACGGTCACTATTGTTAGTAACATTATAAGTTTTGTCAATTGGCTTAAGCCCGGCAATATTGATTTCCCTCATTTCAGAGGAAGTAACTTTTTGGGTTAAAAGGTATGTATAAATACCAGACCCAACTATAATAACTGCTGATAAAACAATAAGCAGTTTAGCCGTAAAATTACCGGAACTGACCGGGGCGACTTTCGAAGAAGATTCAATAGCGGCCTTCAACATTTGCCAATGCTCCGGAACATACTCCGGTTGGTAGTCGCTGAGCTTCGACCTGAACAGATCGTCGATATGGTTATTTTTATCCATTAATCACTGACTCCTTTATATTAATTTCAGTTATTTTTTTAATTAAAATTCTGCGTGCATTCAGTAAATGCCACTGCGAAGTGCTTTCGGTAATATTAAGCATATCGCCAATCTCTTTATGATTGTAATTTTCAAAAACATATAAATTAAAAACCGTACGGCTGGTAGGAGGCAGTCCTTCTATCATTTTTATCAGGTCACCCTCTCCCAGTTGGCTTAAGGCATCATTTTCTATATGCTTTGAATCGGTGTTAATATTCAACGGCACGGTATTATTATAGCGGTTCTTTTCAAACCTTATCCTGTCAAGCGAAGTGTTTACCATAACCTTACGAATCCATGCAAAAAGAAATTCACCATCTCCCTCATATTTATCGAGGTTTTGAAATACTTTCAAAAAACCCGTATTTAATACCTCAACAGCATCATCAGGATTTTTAGCATATCGCAAACAGACAGTCATCATGCTTCCATAAAACATTTTATACAGTTTCTCCTGAGCAGCAGAATTACCATCCCTACATGATTTCACCAAATCCTTCAACTCTTTTCCGGAATTCATTTGTTCGTGATTAACTATTAAAACGTATTATTTCAGAAAAAACTTGGTGACAGTAGGTGTTTTTTTGGATTTTCATCAGATAACTGATATTTTTTGTCAAAATTAAGATTTTTCTTCTTTTAAAGCAGCATATTTTAGCCGTTTAACCTTCAAATAGTTCCGTTTGACAAAAGTCAATCATTTTATATCTTTTCTAATCCCAAAACAAACTGATGGGAAACATAATTATCGAAACTCATGCAGACGTCCGATGCAAATGACACGCCTGTCGAGATCATATCTTGATATTGAGGCTCGGTTAATTCTGAAATATCCGATCGCCTGATCTTGTTCCTGAACAACCAATAAGCCATGCCGGCTGTAAATGTATCGCCCGCACCTACAGTACTTACCGGAATTAAACCTATGGCCGGATAATGATACTGCTTACCCTGCCTGCAATGATCCACACCATTGCGGTTACGGGTATATATAAGCGATCTGCATCCTAATAAATCCAACTTTTTAAAAGTTTCCTCCGCATTGCAGGTACGAAAAACATTGAGAAAATCTTCGTCTGAACCCTTGGTGATGTCAGCCATGGCTATGTTTTCTTCGATGTACGGTTTCACCTGTTCAAGCATGTTGAGGTGGGCCTTACGGAAATTCGGGTCATAAATGATGATGGCATTATGATCGCGGCATTTTTTCAAAAAATCATGTACCAACTGACGGATCTCGGGTTTTATGCCATAATAAGAACCAAAAAGCAGAATATCATCTTCCTGTAATTCCGGGAAATTAATGTGCAACTCGTCTTCCACCCTGATCTTGTAAAAGGAATAATCGGCGTTGTTGTTTTTATCGAGATAAGCCAAGGCAATGCGCGATTTGGCATTATTGTACATGGTGATATTCGAGGTATCGACCTTATTCTCCAACAGAAAATTTTTTATGATACGCCCTACCCTGTCGTTAGCAAAATCGCCAATGAAATGAACCGGCAAACCCAGACGGCCCAAGGATATTGCAATATTAAGCATGGCTCCGCCGGGCTTCGCATCCACAGGTTTTTCATCCTGGAAAATAATATCGTATACTGCCTCACCAAAACAATAGATCTTTCTCATAACATTTATTTGTAAATCCAGAGATGGGTTAGCAACCATGGAAAAGCAAAAATAGTTTTATTATTATTCCGCTGAGAGCCTTTCTAAAACAATTTTTATCAGGTTTTCCATCAGAGGTTTATAATTCTTTGTAAACTGCTTCGAAATACGGTTGGCAATGATCACACAGATGGTGAGGGTTTCGTGTCCGAGAACCTTTCCTAATCCATACAAAGCGGAGGTTTCCATCTCGAAGTTGGTGATGGTTTTGCCGTTATAATTGAAAGAAGTAAGCCGCTGGTTTAGTTCGGGAAATGCCAACTCGCCCCTGAGCTCGCGGCCCTGGGGTCCGAAAAAGCCGGGCGCGGTGGCCGTGATGCCCTTCAGCATATCGAAAGCTATTTTTTGCAACAACTGATCTGAAGCCGGAACGGCATAGGGTTTGGCCAGGTAAGCAGGCCATTCAGATTGCCTGATGAATTCATCGGTTAGCGTATTATCAATAATTTCCCGGGTTTTCTTATAGAAATTCATCACACCGTCTATCCCCAAACCGTAAGCGGAGGCCACATAAGAATCGACAGGAATATCAGCCTGCAACGCCCCCGAGGTGCCAATGCGGATGATCCTCAGTTGGCGGTGCGAAGTTTTGGCGGTTCGGGTGTTGAAATCAATATTGGCCAGGGCATCGAGTTCGTTCAGCACAATATCAATATTATCGGGTCCCATGCCGGTGGATAAGGCGGTGATGCGTTTTTTGTTGAATATTCCGGTATGGCTCACCAGTTCGCGGTTCTGCATTTTCAATTCAAGGGAATCAAAATGTTTCGAAATTTCAGGAACCCGGCCCGGGTCGCCCACCACAATTATATCATCGGCTATTTCTTCGGGTGACAGATTCAAGTGGTAAATTTTGCTATCGTTGGTCAGTATCAATTCCGACTCTTCAAATACTCTCATGACTAATGTATTACTGATTTGATTTTGTTATTTTGCTAAAGTGTAGTACTTTTGTAAAAAGCATTGATTTTTTTACTTACTATATTATGGTGAATGATTTTTTGCTATTTTTATAAACCGAAACAAATTTAGTAAAATATATGGAAACTTTTAAAAACATTTTAGTTCCCTTCGATTTCAGAGAGCAGGCGGAGATCGCCTTAGGACAGTCGTACAACATCGCCAGGCTTACCAATTTAAGCATTACGCTTTTGTATGTGCATGAAGACGGCGGATTTCTGAGCAGGTTCTTTTCGGACGACCAGAGCGCCGAACTCATCAAAAAAATGGAAGCAGAACTCGACATCTTTACCCAGGAAAAATGTAAAGAAACGGGTTTGGAAATTAACTATATGGTGGCCCGCGGAAAAGTTCATTCGAAAATAGTGGAAGTGGCCGATATGATACAGGCAAAATTCATCATTATGGGAACCGCCAGCGCTACCAGTCCGAAAGAAAACGCCATAGGCGCCAATACCAGCCGTGTGATCCGCAATGCGAAATGCCCCGTGCTGACCATAGGTTCGGTGTGTCATTACAACGGATGCCGCAGCATTTTGCTGCCTATCGACCTTACTCAGGAAAGCCGCCAGAAAGTTACCTGGGCCATAGACCTTGCAAAAACGTTCGGCTCGACCATCAAAGTAATTTCGGTATTGTGGTCGACCAATCACAAGGAAATATCCAAACAGTTGAAGACCCAGGTGGCACAGGTAAAGAATTTTATTGAGGAAAGGGATGTGAAATGCACCGCCGAGATACTGGAAGCCAACAAAGAATCGGAAGAAACTCCGCTGATTCTGAAATATGCCGAAGATCAGAAGGATGTTGACCTGATCATGATCATGACCCAGCAGGAAACCGGGCTTATCCCCTTCTTTGTCGACAAGCAGGCTACCGAGATCATCAGGCTTTCGCGTATTCCGGTTATGTCGGTGATACCGAAAGATATGGGCGATACCCTGGCCCGCTAAAACCCTATGATAGCTGAAATTATTACGATTGGCGATGAATTGCTGATCGGACAGATCGTTAATACCAATGCCTCATTTATTGCTTCCGAACTGAACCTTGCGGGGATCAGGGTGAAGCACATCATCACCATTGCCGACTCGCGGGAGGAAATTCTGGCAGCACTGCACGCTGTTGCGGAAACCACCAGGCTGGTGCTGATCACCGGCGGACTGGGACCCACCAACGACGATATTACCAAAAATACCCTCTGCCAGTTTTTTGATTCGCAATTAGTGATGCACGAAGATTCGCTGGCCGACATTACCCGACTGTTCCGCAGCCGCGGCTGGGGACTGCCGATGAGCGAGGTCAACCGCCGCCAGGCCGAACTGCCGCACAATTGCCGCGCGGTGAGGAATACCGAAGGAACGGCCCCGGGCATGTGGTTCAGGAAAGACGACCGCCATTATATTTCGATGCCGGGCGTGCCTTTCGAAATGAAAAAGATGCTTACCGAAGAGATTTTGCCCGAACTGAACCGGTCGGAACGGCTGACACCTTTCATACATAAAACCATATTGACGATGGGCATTGGCGAATCGGCCCTGGCCGACCGCATCAAACCCTGGGAAGACAGCCTGCCCGCACACATCAAACTGGCCTACCTGCCCGAACCCGGCATAGTTAAACTGAGGCTCTCGTCGTATGCAGCTGACGTGGAAAACCCTTTGCAGGCCATTGACCGCGAAATTGAGAAACTGCACGTGCTGATACCCGGGCTGGTGTTCGGCTATGGCAAAGATACCATTCAGGCGGTGGTGGGGCGTATGCTGAAACAACTGAACCAAACCCTGAGCACGGCCGAAAGCTGCACAGGCGGCAGCATTGCCCAACTGATCACCTCGGTGCCCGGCAGTTCGGCTTATTACAAAGGCAGCGTGGTGGCTTACGATAATGCAGTGAAAATAGAAACCTTAGGCGTTGCCTCCAGCCTTATCATCGCCCACGGAGCGGTAAGCGAAGAAGTGGTGAGGGCCATGGCCGCCGGTGTGCGACAAAAACTGAAAACCGATTATGCCATTGCCACCTCAGGCGTTGCAGGCCCCGACGGAGGCACCCCCGAAAAACCCGTGGGAACTACCTGGATTGCTGTTGCTACTCCCGATAAAGTAATTGCCGAAAAGTTCCTGCTGGGCGACGACCGCGAACGGAATATCCGCCGGGCCAGTTTGTTTGGGCTGAATATGCTCAGAAGAGAGTTGGAGGAAAGCCGGAAGACCGAAGACCGAAGTCCGGAGTAAGGCTATGAGGGCTGGAAAAACTTGAGCATTGAGCATTGCTTGTTGAGCATTGAGCATTTCTTAAAATTCTCAATATTCAATGTTCAATAATCAATTTTCAAGTTGAAGAAAAACCACTGAGACACCGAGAACACTAAGGAACACTAAGAAGATTCACCGCAGAGGCGCAGAGGACGCAGAGAAAAGCTGTTACACGAAGATCCACGAAGAAGACACGGAGAGACACGAAGAAATCGGTAGTCAGCAACCAGCAACAGGCAGACGGCAAATTGCAGATTGCAGACTGAGGATTGCAGACTGAAGATTACATTAAGTCCACTAATAAATTACACAATAACAAAATTATTCTTACCTTCGC
>CAYXXU010000043.1:0-39495 GCA_964469155.1 uncultured Bacteroidales bacterium | reverse complement strand
AATTGATACTACTAAACTGGACAAGAAAGAATGGATAAGAATAAACAGGCGCTAACTCCACCCTTGCTGCATGCAATTAAAACTTACAATAAAAGTATTATCTTTGAATGCACGCAGCAAGGCTGCGGGCCGTTAAGCGCAAATTAAAAGCAATAATGAAACATCCTACTTTAAAACTTGTATTAGTCTTATTTTCAGTAATCATATCAACACAAGGATTTGGCAGTAATAGATGTATCGCTAAACAATTAGACACAATTAATACAATTTTAATTCAATTCTATCCTTGGTTTGGAGTTCCTACTCAGATTTTGGTTGACATACCTAAAAGCGAATTGACTTTTTATAGGTTTGGTTCCAAAGAAATTTATTATCCCCCATCAGAACCTGCAGATAGTTTAAAGTCAAATTACAAACAAAATGTTTTAATTCAAAAAATGCCAACATGCTTAAATGTAAAATTAAAAGCAGCGGATTTTAGCTATTTAATGGACTCGATTATTTTTCGCTTAACGGCAACTGATTTTCACGATAGTATTTGTGATTACTGGACGGATGGAATCTCAGTCTATATGTTTACAACTTTTAAAAATAAGGATTTAGAGGAAACTGAATTATATAATTACTTTACTCCAAATAATAGAAAATTGTTCAATTTTATACTTTATAGAATTAATGAAAAAACAACTGACACAGTAACAGAAAATTATTTGAAAAAAGTAATTAGAATATTTGAATAAAAGAATCAGCGCTTAACTTGCTGTTGCTTTTAGTGGCAGACAGCTCGTAAATTAAAGACAATTAACACTAATGCCACCGAAAAGCAACAGCCATTCCGTTATGCACCATTTTAAAAACAAAATAAGATGAAAATTAAATTAACCATTTTAGCATTAGCGGTTGGTCTGACTGTTTCGAGTGTAAGAGGACAATCTATTAAAGATTATTTTATTCCTGATTCGACTCACAATAAAGCGAGTTTTTATACACCAGACAAAACTGGCGGACGAACTGATATGACACGAACAATATATTACGTAAAGAAAGGCACGACATACGACATTACAGATGCGAAAATGTTCAGTGGACAACCTTCCGCAATTCAGACAATAACTGTTCAGTTTTCAGCAAGTGAAGTAAAAATGACAAAATCAATTTCGACAACAATGATGGAAACGAATAAAAAACAAGATTACAATCCACCAATAACGATTCTTAAAATGCCTGCTGCCGGTCAAACAGTTAATTGGACTTTCAAAGAAATATCAGGGGACAATGTAAATTGCATTTCGAGCTGGACAACGATAAATTACAATGGAGAGCAACGCAAAGCAATAAAAGTAACAAAGACATACATAGGTCTTTCAGCTAAGACAATAGAATATTATGTGAAAGGTATTGGGCTTTGGAAAACAGAAATATCAGGTGAAGGAAAAACGCAAACCTTTGACAAATTTGACAGTCTTGAATATGACCCCACTGCTAAATAAAATTATTTATTAACCTGAGTTCGGGTTAAGCAGATAAAAGGAGTTGTTGTTTAAATTGCTGTATTATTGCAGGATTAGTTTCTTCAATATCCTTTTTTATGGATGGTTTTTTCGGGAAGAAAGAGTAAGCGGCTAAAGCTCCCATGATATTGAGTAAAAACCCACTTATGGAGCGATGTCTGGTATGCTCTACCTGGCAAATATTTTTCAATTCATCATTTACTGTTTCTATTACAGAACGTTTACGCAATAATAGCCTTTCTTCATTACTCAGTGCTTTTGATTTCATGTTTCTTCTAACAGCCGTTATAAGTTGAATACCATTACCGAAAAGCAAATCACTTAATGCCTTTGATATATAACCCTTGTCCCCAAATAGTTTTCCAAAAATCTCTTTGGTCATACGTGTAATTGCCTTTGCATCCCTGTCATCAACATTTCCTTTTGTCAGATAGAAAGACAAAACTTCACCTTTGTCATTGATGATCAAATGAAGTTTAAACCCGAAGAACCATCCCATTGTGGATTTACCAACCTCTGCTATGCCTTTAAATGTTTTATTACGTCTAATACGTTTGTTATGGCATACTCTCAACACTGTAGAGTCAATAAAACTTATTCCTGTGCATTCACCCCTGCAACAATAATGTAAAAATAGCATGAAGGCTATAGCATTGCGGTGGCTAAGCTCAATAAAACGATTGTATGAAACCAAGCCAGGGAAATCACTCCTTAAGTGAATAGAAGCATACTGCAAATAAAAGTGTTTGAAGTTCCTAAAATGTCCGCTATGAAAGGAGATAAGCAATGTGATTATTTCTGAATCGCAAAGACCTGCTTTTCTGTTTCTCATTCTTGCTCCTTCGGAGGGCATTATTTGTTTTTTATTGAAATCATCTTCGAAAACTTTGCAGAAATCATCTGCTTTTACGAAAATTTCTATAATTTTATCTTGTAGCATTGGTTTTGGTGTTTTTTGCTTGTTTCCACTTCAAAAATAAGCAATTCCAATGCTGCTATTTACCTCTATATTAATTTGTTATAAACATTCTTTGTTAATAACTCTTATCCCGAACTCAGGTTATTAACCAAATAACAAAATTATTATGAAAAAACTCTTTTTACTTTTAATTTCAATTTTTCTTTTGTTCCCTTCTATTACTTTTTCACAAGAAAAATTAGATCAAGCTACTATGAAGGAATTTTACAGTGGCTTTCAAAATGCAGCTAACACTAATCAATATTACAAAGCAAGGCTAATTTCAGCATTTTCACAAAAGTTTAATATTAAAGACCTCATCGAAATGGAGGCAGAAATGGAAAAAGTGGCTTATGATTTCGATCATCAAGTTGTTGTTTTTAATGAAATCTATACCTACTTTAATTGGGGAGATAGAAAAATGTTTATCAGATCCTTTCTTGAAAAAAATTATCTTCTTTATGGTAATACATTATCAACTGTGACAGAATATATAGATGAACAAAAATATTTGTTAAAATAAAAATTTTAATTGACAAAAAAAGTAAAAATAGCTCTGATGTTTCGATTGTTCATCTTTGTAATTTTAATATTTCAATTTTTACCCAGTATGACTCAAAATATAAATCCTGAGTGGAATAATCCAAGAGGTCTTGTATTGGTCTACCCAAAAGATTTGCGTTCAGGGTTAATACCTTGTTATAAAGAATTAATAAAAACCATTCTTGCCTCGACAAAATTGCCTGAATTAACTTTTATTGTTAGACCAAATGCAAAAACAGAAATCGAAAGTTTCTGCAATTTATTATACACACAAACAAAAATCCGTTATTTTGAAACAAATATAGTACAGGATATTTGGGCAAGAGATTTTTGTCCAATATACATTTCAAATGGAATAGTATGTAAGGCATTGTATAACCCAAGTCACTTTAATAAAAATCAAATCATCAAATTTGCTGACCCAGACAACCAAACAGGAATTGACCTCGCCATTTTTTTGAATCTAAAAATAAATTATCTTTTGCAACCTGGAAAAAACAACCTGATTCTTGATGGCGGTAATTTTATTCATAACGGACAAGGCACGGCAATTGTGACTAATAGAGTGATAGCCGACAATGAAACACTTTCAATTGATGAAATACGAAAGATTTTCCAAAAACAACTCGGCATATCTAACCTCATATTTATTCCTGTTGAAGTTGGTGACGAAACTGGACATATTGACGGTATGGTAAGATTCATTAATGAAAATACTTTAATAGTAGCAGACTTACCCTCTGAGTATATTAATGACCCCGAAAACATTTCGGAAATTGAATATAAAAATGACAAACAATTTCTTGATAATATTGCTGATACTTTGAGTAAAGTTTTTTCAGTAATCAGAATTGAAAACACTATTCCAAGAAATGAAGGTAAAGAAGGACTTGCAAGTGCTTATGGAAATTATATAAACTTTTTGAGAATTGGTAATACAATTTTTTTACCTAATTACGGCACAACTCAGGACAATAAAGCAACAGAAACATTAAAAAAGCATTTTCCAAATTTGATAGTTGTTCCAATTAAAAAAGACATTGATAAATTATCAAATTATGGCGGTGTGTTAAACTGCATTTCGTGGACATATTATTAAGAATTCATAGAAAAAACGGTGCATAACAGGCATCTGCTTTCAGTGGCAGACAGTTCGTAAATTAAAGACAATTATCTCCTATGCCACCGAAAAGCAGCAGCCGGCACGTTACCGAACATTAAAAATAACCGGGCATAAATTAAAATCATCATGAAAAAACTTCTACTATCATTGTCTTTTTTATTGGCAAGTGTTTTTGTTTATTCGCAGATTACTTTTGAGAGAACGTATGGAGGGTCTGAATATGATGAAGGATATTCAGTTGCCCAAACAGTTGATGGAGGTTATATTCTAGCTGGATATACGAAGAGTTTTGGTGCTGGTGGCATTGATGTTTATTTAATCAGAACAGATTTAAACGGTGATACTTTATGGACAAAGACTGTTGGCGGTAATCGAAATGATTTTGCTTACTCCCTTGCTCAAACAAATAATAATGATTTTGTTATTACAGGATGGACCTATTCTAATGGAGCAAGCGATGCAAACGTCTTCTTAATCAAAACTGATGTAAATGGTGATACTCTTTGGACTAAAGCATTTGGCGGATTAAATTATGATGGAGGTTATTCTGTCATACAATCTAGTGATGGTGGGTATATTATTGTAGGCCAAACCAAAAGTTTTGGCGATGGAGATTGGGATGTATACTTAATCAAGGCAGATACTTCCGGAAACATGTTATGGTCTAAAACTTTCGGGGGAAACAAGGATGATTATGGCTACTCTGTTGCTCAAACTAATGATGGCGGTTATATTTTAACAGGATCGACTTATGATAGTTTAAGCGTTGGTGGTGGTGGTGATTTATTCTTAATCAGGGTAAATTCTGACGGAGATTCTTTATGGTCTAAAACCTATGGTGATGTTCATTATGATTGTGGTCGTTCAGTTATTCGGGCAAATAATAATGGATTTGTTATTGTTGGAAATACAGAAAGTTTTGGTGCAGGTAATTCAGATGTGTATTTAATAAAGACAAATGAATTTGGAGACACGTTATGGACAAAAACTTATGGTGGATTACAAGATGATTTTGGTTGTTCTGTTTTCCAAACAAGTGATAGCGGTTTTATTATCACAGGGGCAAAATATGTTTCCTCTTCTCTTGGATATAATGTTTATTTAATAAAAACGAATTCAAATGGAGATACTCTATGGACAAAAACTTTTGGAGGTACGGGGGCTTATGAATGGGGTTATTCTGTTACTCAAACTAGCGATGAAGGTTATATCATTGCAGGATGTTTTGAGAATCAAAGCACAGGTAATAGGGATGTCTATTTAATAAAGACTGATGAAGGCGGAAATGTCGCTGGAATAAATGATTATTCATTACCAAAAGATTATGGAATAATTGTATATCCAAACCCAACAACTGGACAAATGCATATTCAAATTCCAAAGCAATTCGGACAAACCAAAACACTTGAAGTTTTTGATTGTGTCGGACAAAAACAATTAGAAAAGACAAATGATTTTACAGACGTAGACATTAGTTCGCTGACCGGCGGTTTATATTTTATAGTACTGACAAATAAGGATAACGAAAGACAAATAATAAAAATAATAAAAGAATAACGTTCGGTAACTTGCGCTTCCTTTCATTGGCAGAAAGAAACGGCAAACTTGATAATATTGTGATTTGCCAACGAAAGGAAGCGCCTCGGCGTTAGTGGCAATTTTAGGAAACTCACGACAATGTAGCTATGGAAAATTGAAATGAATAATAGATTGACAATATCGAGCAAAATAAATTTGTTATTCGCTGAAGCAAACTATTCAGATGCTAGAAAGCTACTTTTAGGATTATTAAAAGAAAATTCTAAAGACCATTGGCTTTTAACAAGACTTTCAACTACCTATTACGAGGAGAAAAAGTATAAGAAAGCACTAGAATTTTCTCAAAAAGCTATTGAAATTAGTCCTGATTGTCCATTATCACTTTGGGATTACGCAGGGGCTTTGGAAATGATGGGTGAGATAAAAAAAGCAATAGCCGTATGGGAAAAACTCTTCTTAATGGATATTGAAAAATTAGCAAATGATAATTGTGGTGAAGGTATTACAAGAGCAAAAGCTTTACAAATGGATTGTGCTTTCAGGATTGGAATGGCTTATGCAACACTTGAAGAATTAAATAAGTCCAAGGTATATTTTGAAAACCATTTTAAACTTAGATACCGTGGTAATCGCTCAATTTATGATTTAAAGTATGTAAAAGATAGTATAAAAAGAATAACTGCCACTAACTAGGCCTTTGCATCAGTCGGGGTGCAGTAAAAATGTAATACGAATGAAAAATTAATTAATTTTATGGTCGGGGTGAAACGGAGGGATAATTAAAACCCGCCCGCTGCAAAGCCCCGGAACGTTAGCGTTAATTTCATAACTTAAAAAATAGAAAAATGAAAACAAAAACAATTACTTTGACAGTTTTACTGATTGCTTTCTGCTTTTCTTTAAAAGCACAATTAAATCCAGTTAAAAATTTATCATGGTTACAACATGATAACATGTCAGTGCCATATAATTGTCTTAGTGTAAATTGTTTTGCTGTATCGTGGAGTAAGCCTGATATTTCAACCGATACTCTTGTTGGTTATGAATTATTTAGAAATGATAGTTTATTTGCCTTTACAACTGATACAGTAGTTGCATGTACTGGTTATGCACAATGTTATTATCCGGGTTTCTTTGAGTTTTCATCATGGCCATTTTGGGTGAAAGTTCTGGCCATATATAATCATGATTCTATAAAATCGAGTGCTGATGATTCTATTCACGTGCATAATATAGCCATTGGTATTAAAGAAAATAATGTTGAATTACTAAATGTTATTAATAATCCAATAAGAGTTGGAGAGAATATTTATTTACGCTTTACAGAAAATGAAAATAAAAAAGATATTATTAGAATTATTTCATTGCAGGGACAGTTGATGAAACAATGTGCGGTAGAATATTCTTCCAATAATATTATTTCTGTTTCGACATCATCATTGAGCAGTGGGATGTTCTTTATAACTTTAATTTCGGAAAATAAAACATTGACTAGGAAATTGATAATAGAATAACTAACGCTAACTCGCGCTTCCTTTCATTGGCAGAAAGATACGGCACACTTGATAATATTGTGATTTGCCAACGAAAGGAAGCGCCGAAACGTTAAAAGAACACAAAAGATAATCTCACCAATGCAAACTTTACAACCTTGGTTAGTTTGTAAAATAATGCTTATGTTTGCAATTGAAAACCCGATAGGCAACTATTTGAACAGCTAAATAATTGACCCGCTTACCATGGAAGAGAAACCGGATTTTGGTGAAACATCAAATGTTTATATTAGTCGCCCTAATCCTGAACAGTGGTATAATATGGACGATTGGTTAAGCATTGACCACGAAAATGGCCCCCGTACTCTTAGGGTTTCACAGTGGCTTGTTAACGACCCGGTGGCTTTCGATAAAACCCGAAGAGAACATCAGCTTAAAATCATTCCGGATGTTTTCTACATTCTGGTATCGAAATTGAGAGCCAATCATCCCGAATATTTCACAGAAGCCCTCGGATTAAAGGTCAGAATAAGATTCAAGGGATATGATATTCCGGTCAGAGCCATCGTACCCTATAAAGACCATCCTGTTGAGTTTTACAAATGGTGGTATGTCAATCAGGATATGGTTAATATGACCCTGGCGGAAAAGATTAAACTTTTTGACAATGTGTGGAAGCAAAATCAAAAGGCACTGAAAAATGAACATAAGAAAATGATTCAAAAAAAATAAGTCCCATCCTGCCACTCCCCACTCCGCACTCCTAACTCCTCACTTCCTCTTTCCTCCTACCTCCAGTTTTTATACAGCGCTCCTCTGAGTTTAGAGTATTTGATAGATACTTCCAGGCCGCCGTTATACCCGGTGGCTTTGGAAAAGGAGGATATGTTTATATCGTACGAAACCCCAATGCCGAAATTGGCAATTTCGAAGAATATCTGCGGTGTGATGGCATCTTTATGCCGATAAAGCAAACCGGCCGTAAAAGCCGATTCGGTGGTGAATCCGGTGAAATTAGTTTCATTGCCTGTGCGTATCCTTAGCAAAAATCCCAGGTCGAACTCATAGAATGGTCCCTGTTTCATATAAAGCACCGAAGGAATCAGTCCCAGGCGGGTATTTTTCAGGTCGTAGCGCATGGTTGAATGGAAAACAATGCGGGGATACACATGCTCGTTGTTTGCCTTATTGCCCCCAAACATTTTAACGGCATGAAACACGGCCGCTCCTGCCGTAAAATGAAGAATATTCCTGCCATTGAACTTGCCCAGCGACTTCAGAAACTCATAATGCAGCCCTGCCGCCATATCAAAATAGTAAAAGGATCCCAGGCGGCTGCTTTCGTTCGAAGGAATGGTGGGATCGTAAGCTGAACCATTGTATTGGTTGGGCCATTGAATGGCTTCGATCTTTACGCTGCGGTAAGTAAACCCGGCTTCGATGCCTGCCGACAACTTGTGAAAGATGCCCAGGGGAACTATACCCGATACGGAAACATTTGCACGGGTGGTCGAAAAGTTGGCATCACCGGCCCTGTCAGAAAATATATAGGTCCCCAGGCCGATATAGGCCACCTTATGCTTGCGCTTGCCTTCAAAAGGCATATCGAACGATCCCATAAAGGTCTGGTAAGGTTTCCCTATAGCGGCCCATTGGTTCTTGTAGTTAAGAATGGCCCGGTAATAGCCGTCGAAAACTCCGGCCGAAGCAGGGTTTATCAGCAGAGGGGTCTGGCTGAGCTGTGAGAAATGGATATCCTGTGCTTTTGCGATGAAAGCAAAAACGAACAGGCAGATTATGATAATTATTTTTCTCACTAACTATTCAGCGTTATGGTATAGGATTCTTTGGTTTCATTTATATTAATGTATCCCGGTTATCTCACCACCGTGATATTTCCTTTTTTCTGAATTACGGTCCCGCTGCGGTCGGTGAGGGTGACACGGTAGCCATACACCCCCGACTGTACCTGTTTCCCTTTGCAACTGCCATCCCAGCCCTGCGACTGATCTTTCGTCTCGAAAACTATATGTCCCCAGCGGTCGTAAATAACCAGGTCAAGCGCCTCAATATCCCCGTAAATATAATATACATCATTGTTATTGTCGCCGTTGGGTGAAAAGCCCGTGGGTATAAACAGGTCAGGGCAATCATCCGTAACGGTAACGGTAAGTGTGACCGTATCTTTACATCCTGCTCCGGGTCCGTTCGAACCAATGATGGTATAGAGTGTGGTGCTGTCGGGCGAGGCAGTCGGATCGGCACAATTCACGCAACTCAATCCGGCCGAAGGCGACCATATATAGGATGTAGCACCCGAAGCATTCAACTGTATGCTGGCATGCTGACAAATGGTGGGATTCTCAGTATATGAAAGTGTGGGAGGGGTTGTGATGCTGATGGTGATGCTGGCTGAGCCAGAGGTGCAATAACCTGAAGTAGTTACCGTATAGGTAGTGGTTGCGGTGGGGTTGGCCTGGGGGTTGGCGCAATCGGTGCAGCTTAATCCGGTGGCAGGGCTCCATGTATAAGAATCGGCTGCGCTCACCTGCAGGCTGGTGGTATCGCCCAGGCAGATGGTCGGGAAACCGGTGGTTATGGTCGGGTTGTTGGTGCCCGGCTGGTTAACGGTAACAGTTACCGTAGCGGTGCCGGGCGAACATCCTCCCAGTATGGTGACTGTATAGGTTGTGGTTACCGACGGAGTGGCTAAAGGATTGTTACAATTGGTACAACTCAGTCCTGTGGCAGGCGTCCAGGTAACATTGCTTCCGCTGACCGACAATTGGCTGGTATCGCCCACACAGATTGTAGAAGGTGTGGCTGATGCCGTCGGCGATGCGCTGGTCGAGAAATAGGCGATCACACTATCGGCCTGGGTAAATAAAAATGAAATGGAAGTATCGTTAATGCCCGGAGAAGGCGTATGATGTTGAAACTCCCAGTGATCAAAACAATACGACGAATCGGGGTGGGCGGTCATCAGGATATTCATATTGCCCGGATATTGTCCCGACCACCAGAAATTGCTCAGGAAAAGAGAGTTCAGATTGATGGTGCCTGAGCCTGGAGGTGAAACATTCACATGAAGCATAAAGGGCCCGGTAACATTCCAGCAGGGCGAGAAATGCTGGGTGACCTGGGTGCATCGGCTTTGAATAAAGGTTTTCAGCGCCTGGTAATTGGCCTGCCATCCGGCATACGTTCCTCCGTTGCCCCAGCGGTTGATGTGCTGCTGCATTTCGGGTTGTATCAACGCTACCATGCTATCCAGCACCTGTTCCATGCGGGCGCAGCTCAGCGGGCCGTTCAGCAGGTCGAAGTAGCGTGTGATGTAATACTGATAGAAAGTAGGGTTCTGCAGCAGAGCATTCAGTATCGGAACATGTCCCTGTCCGCCCGGGTCGTTAAAATTATTAGGGTCGCAGGGATTGGCATTGGGGGTGGTGTTGGGAATGCCGGTGTAATTTATATAATGCCCGAAAGTGGCGTCTTCGTCCCACAAACCATAGCGCCATTTCTTTTTATCGGCATTGACATTGAGCCCTCTGTACCATATAGTATTCCAGTTCAGCCAGTCGGAACAAACCACCAATGAATTGAGGATGACATAATCGGCCAGGCTCTGTGTACTGTAAAGGTTATCCACATACGCATAATTGGCAGGAATGGTCATACTGTTGCTGAGGATGTAGTTTTTAAGAGTGTTCCAGTCGGTCTGAGCCTGCGCTCCGCCATATTCGCTCCAGGTACCTCCCCAGGTCTTGAGCATTTGCAGTGAGTCTTCTTTGGCGTTATGATAGTATTCCATAAAGTCGGCATCATCCACTTTTTCGCGGGTATCATACACGCCCCAGTATTGACCGTTAATATAAAGCACGCTGGGTGCCCAGGTGCGTTCGTCCATGTGAAGATGGGCCTTTTGCGATAAGGTTTGCACATAAGCATCGCGTATATGAACCGCACCGGGTTCTTCGAAGGGATAATTATCGTTGGCGGCCGCTTTGAATATGATATGCTGAAACTCCGTGCGTGATTTTGTATTAAATATCTGGTCGAGCAGGGCATAATTGTATCCATACTGATCATGGCTCACAAAGTCGATGCCGCGCTGGCCGTAGGCCCATGAGTCGTTACCGTGTTTGTTGGCATTTCCGTAACTTTCGGTTTTGAAGGCTCCGGTACGGTCGAAATATTCCAGTCCCACATAAGGCTCGGATTGGGTGCCATTCATAAGACTCATGATCTGATCACCGAAGATGGAAACCACTTCAACGGTATGTGGGGAATTAATAAAGTAAGTATTGCTTTCAATAAAACTGGGAGGGACATTGGCATTGGAACTGAAGGCCCTTGCCCGCAATACAGTGGTTGCTGAAATGCTTATGGGTGCGGTATATAAGGTGGAAGCCGTGGTAGGAGTACTTCCGTTGGTAGTGTATCGTATGGTAATGCCGGTTCCGGGTGCGGTTATGGTCACGCTCTGAGCCGAAGCATAAAAGCCCGGAGCCACATTCATCACGGGACGGGTAGCATATTCCGAATAGGGAGTGGTGTTGCTTGCATTGGGAGTGGGCGACAGAAACAGGCTCCAGGTAGCGGCCCCGTTGGTGGTCCTGCCACGCGAATGACCTTCCTGGGTGGGTTTCAGGGTAAGAGAATCAATGATGCCTCCTAAAGGATTGGCCAGTACAATTTCTTCAGGTTTGCATTGGGTCAGCTTAAAGCTTGCATGTAACGTGCCGGTATTGATATTCCTACCGGATGCCCAAATTCTTACAAAACCATTGGCAGGAATAGAGACCATGCCAATCATCCATTTGGTTGGGTTGAGTTTATTATCGCTCAAATGCCAGCCATTCAGATTTACCGCAGCACCGGTGGTGTTATAAAGCTCTATCCAGTCGTTGTATTCTCCAAAATTGTCCACAAACGAACTTACATTGGAACACGAATATTCGTTGATCACCACCTGGGCTTGGATACCCGAATTACACAGTATAATGGAAAGCAGAAGGGAGAAAAAGATCTTTTTCATCTTTGCGGTTTAATAAGATAAACGAACAAATTTATGAATAATTTGGGGAATTTACAATTATTGCTGAAATTATTATTGTAGAATTTAGATTTCGGATCATATACCGGCAGGATATTTTAAAAAAGCAATAATATTTACAGGTGGTCGCTTCGCAATTTCTTTGATGGATTGTCAGCATGCCATATTATTCCGGTATAATAATGTATCTGTAATATTCAACGCCTATTCTTCTATCTTAATCTTTAGGCTCACCTCAAAGCTAACCCTCGGCTTTGTATTGGGTATTACATGGGATGTTTTGAGGTGTTTTTTAGTATAGATGGCACATAAGGAATGCGATACCCTGTACAAATGTTTGATATTCTCAGGGGGACAGCCATCCAGTATGCCTGCCAGCACGTTAAAGCGGGTGGTTTCTGTGCCTGTACCGTAATCATGCCAAACGATTACCGAATTATCATCTTTCAATAACTGAAAAGCATTTTGAGTGTCCCTGACTATAGATTCGGTATGATGATCCCCGTCAAGAAATATCAGATCAAATTTCCTATTTAGAGATGCAAAATCGAAGGTTTGGGAATCGGCCTGAAGGTGGGTGATGTTGGGAATGTCTTTTGAAAAGTAACGGTGCATGCTGATATAATCTTCATCCAATCCCATCCGGCGCATGGTCTTGTCAGGAAGGTTAACACTAAAACAGTTTTTAACGAGGGGAGCCACATTGGCAACACTCTCACCCCTCCAGGTTCCTATCTCCAGATAATCTTCTGCTGGATGCTGACGGCAAATACTTCTTAGCAAGGCAAAATCGGTGGGCAGGGAGGAACCTTCCAGAAAACTGTAAGGCATGATGTCTTCGGTCTCATCAATAAACTCTGAAATATCAACGGTGGGCAGGCCCTGAGGCATATTATATGTACGTGCCACGTAGCTTTGCTTCTCATCTTCGCTATCGATAATCAGGTTGAGCAAATAAGGTTTCTTCAGTATAAGCCCGAATGCTTTCAGGGCTTTGGAAATTTTACCCATTGTGGCTGTTTTGATTTTTATGGTAAAGATATTCTTTTATTGTGACCCAATATCCTGAAAAATATTTCGGATGGGGAAGCAAAGCCGAATACTTTATTCCAGCTTCCTTGCAGAAGACCCATGTCACAAAAACCGATGTGCCCAAATATGAAACGCTTGCGGTAAGGGCTGCTCCCAGGTATCCGAAACGGGGAATCATTACAAAAGATAAAATAACAGTAATAATTAAACCAATCGTGGAACCAATGGTATTTACATGATATTTGCCACTACCCGAAAAGTAATGACCTATAATAAGTGCATTCACAAACACGAGTATTCCGGGCGCCAGGCACCACAAAATGTGGTTAATGTCAAAGAAATCTTTCCCGAAAACAAAGGAGTAAAAGGAGGCAGGTAAAAGCACCACCGGAATCAATACCACAAAAGTGACCAGCAAACTGATGCGGACAAATTCTGCCGTCAGGCTTTGATTGGCTTTATTATCCTGAGTGTTGGCTATCTTCGAATACTGTACCACGGCAATGCTGCTGCTAATCATCCACACCGATTCGATGATGGATACCCCATTGGAATAGATGCCCACTGCCTGGTATCCGACATAGGAATCCAGAAAGTAATAGCTTACACGGAAACTAAGCAACTGGGTAATATGGGCCAGCTGATTCAGAAACCCGAATCGAAAGAGCAGGGTAGTAGCCTTCGTATAGGATATCTCATTATTTCCCTTTTCAGTCCGATAGGGGAATATAAAGAACAAGCTTACAATGAAAGAGCCTATGTAGGCAGCATACAGAGCATACAGGTAACCGTAAATATTCAGGGCATAATGTGTATAGAATACAATGAATAAGGTTACGACGGTTATGAGAACCTGGAAGAAGCTAATAATGTTGCTGGCTTTGATATTTTCTTTGCCCAAAAGAATGGAGCAGTGTAATGCAGTGAAGGAATTGATGGCTGCCAGCAGCGCAATATGCAGGGCATACCTGGATTCTACAAAAGGAAAGATTAGCAGGATGCAGGCGAACACTCCGCTAACTAATAGGGTCCAAAGATAGGAGAGGATCAGCAGCTTCTTCAGAGGGAGCCTTGGAGTGAGATACACCAATGAGGCACCGCCCACTATGTTTGAAAAGATCAGGATAAATGCAATGGTGGTAATGATGATTCCCTGTTCGCCTTTACCCTGGGACCCCAGAAACTGAGATACTACTACGGCTATAAGCAGGTTGAGTATGGCCGAAGAGAATTTTACACCGAATGTTTTGAAAATCTTTTTAAACAAATCCTGCTATTTTAGTACTTTGTTGTAAATAGAAATAAACTGCGATCCAATCACCTTATAGCTGAAGTGATCCACTGCATAATCCCTTATCTTCCGGCTGTCAAATTTGTCAGGTGTAGCCAGCATTTTTTCCAGTTCATTGCCCAGAGCATCTATATCGTGAGGTTCAATCAAAATACCGTTCTCGGCATTCAAGTGTTCAGCAATTCCCCCGACATGGGTTGAAAGAACCGGTAATCCGCACGACCATGCCTCGGGTATCACACAAGGAAAGTTCTCGTAATTACTGAACAGCAAAAGCAAATCGCAGCGTTTCATAATGGAAGCCACCTGCTGTGTGTCCTTCCTGCCATGAAATATTATGTTGCCGCCAAGATCTAAGGTATCAATTTTTCTCGCATACTGATCAAAATCACCGTCGCTTATTACTTCGAGTACGAAATTAGTTCCCTGGCACTTTAATTTCCCCAAAGCAACCAATATTCCGCTGAAGTTCTTCTGCACATCCAACAAAGAGGAGATATGCAAGATGTGTTTTTTGCCTTCAGTAGTGTTTTCTTTTCTGTTAAAGGCAGCTGTATCCACTACATTAGGAACAGTACTAAAATTGTTTTTGATGCCGAATGTTTGCATAGCTTTTGCCAGATTATCCGTTACCGGAGTCAGGCAGCGGGCCTTGTTGGCAAAATGCCGGAAGAAGAACATGGAACGGCCCGGTTTATTAGGGTCGCCGGGTAAGTAACCGGTCCAGTGCTCGGTAATGATATAGGGAATTTTCTTTGTTTTAAAGAACAGATAGGCGATCAGCCCCACCGGGATAAGGATGTTGGCATGCACTATATCCGGCCTGTTATTGCCGTAAATTTGCTTATAGGCATGCCGGTAGGCCCTGATTATTTTCCAAAGCTTCACGGCATCTCTTAACAGTGGAATCTTGAAGCCGATTTTTTTTAAATAAACTATGTGAGAAGTGAAATTGTTGTTTTCTTCTGTAATGTGCTCCTTTTTTTTGGTAATATCATTGCTGAAAGAAACATGCAACACCGTCACTTTAGCGTATAATGACACTGCTTCGGCATGTTTCTGCACGAAGTTGCCCATGGTAGGATTATCCTTTGTGGGATACCAACTTGAAAGAAAGAGGACATTGTAAGGTGTCGAAGCCATGATTTGCAAAAGTAAAACAAAAACGTATTTTTTGCTTTGTTATTTTGTATTGAAAAAATTATTGTTGTTTCTTTTCATAAATCATTAATTATTTTTACTTTTGCACTCACAATAAACGGAGGATGTAGCTCAGCTGGTTAGAGCATCAGATTGTGGTTCTGAGGGTCGTGGGTTCGAGCCCCATCTTCCTCCCCAAAAAGCCCTGCATTAGCGGGGCTTCTTTGTTTAACTCCTTCACTTGATGAAATCACGAACATCAAATCCCAAAAAACAAATACATTTAGAGATCCAAATGAGTAAAATTCCAAACATGAATTATACTGTTTGTTAAATTGGAATTTAAAACATTGGTGCTCATTTGTGATTTGTATTTTGCAATTTGGTACTTAAGTTGTCTATGGCTTCCAATCTTTGTAAAAGTGTCGGGTGAGAGTAAGTTACAAATACTGTAAAAGGGTGGGGGCGCAAGTTGCTCAGGTTCAATATGGATAATTTCTTTAAACCGTTTTTCATAGGTTCGGCTTTATATTTTTCAACAGCGTATCTGTCGGCGGCATATTCGTTGCGACGTGAAACATAACTACGAATAATCCCCATGACCATGGAGATGGGACTGTATAAAAGTCCAAAAGCCATGATCCCCAAATGGAAACTGGCATGTTGCGAACCCAGTGCAGCAGCCATAAAAGGATTTCCGATAAAAAGGGACAAAATGTAAAAGATTACCCCTGTGGAAATAATGGAAGTGATAAGACCATAAAGTACGTGTTTCTTTTTGTAATGCCCTATCTCGTGAGCTAATACTGCAACGATCTCTTCAGTTGAAAGGTCCTTCATTAAGGTATCGTAAAGAACTATTCTTTTCTTTGGGCCGAAGCCTGTAAAATAAGCATTGGCTTTTTTGGATCGTTTTGAACCGTCGATGATAAAGATATTCTTAAGTTTGAAACCAGCCTTGGCTGAGAATTCCTCTATGGCGTTGCGAAGTTCCCCTTCTTCCATTGGTTTTTGTTTATTGAATAAGGGAACGATAAGGTTGGAGTAGAACAGCGACATAAAAAGAGTGAAAACTGTGATCGCTATCCAGGCAATAAACCAGAACCATTCATCTGTGGCTCCGTAGATCCAGACAATGAATGATAGCAAACCACCTCCAAGCATTGCCGCTAACAGATATGATTTGAGCTTGTCGAATATATAGGTTTTAGGCTTAGTGGTGTTAAACCCGAATTTTTGTTCGATCACAAAGGTGTCGTAAATATCGAAAGGAGTCGAAAGCAGGTCGGAGGCAAGTCCTATTACTCCGAAGAACATCAGTGCCATTAAAACAGGATTTACCGTATAGCCGCGTACCCAATCATCCACCCAGGCAAAACCACCCAAAGCCAGCATCAGTGCCATAGCCACAAAAGAAAGTCCTCCGGTAAGCAAGCCAAATTTGGTGTTCACCTTTTCGTAATCCTGCGATTTGCGGTATTTTTCTGCATCATAAATTCCCTCTAATTCGACAGGAAGTGCGTTGCTCCATTTTGTGCTGTCGAGCCAGGTGAGTAGCAAACCAAAAAAATAGTTGAATATTACAATGCAGAGGATCAGTATGAAGAGAGCGTTTGCCATAGGTCAGGAATTTGGTGCAAAGGTAGTCATTTGCGCAGGCTATTTGACTTTAGGTGTTTAGACTTTTCGGCTGTGTGGGCAATACAAACTTAGTGTTACTTTATGATTTAGCTATTACACAGAGTTGCACAAAGTAACATAAAGTTTCACAAAGATATCCTGCCTTTTTCCCTCACAACTCCAAACTCCAAACTCCACACTCGCCAATTAAACGTATCCCATTATGGTGTAAACCAGAAACCCGAAAACCTCGTGCAGATATTTCTCCCATCGTTCGAGGGCTGAAGTTTCGGGAAAGATGTAATATCCTATATCTGAACGGCGGATTCCGGTATATTTGGAAACAGGGTAGGGGGTAACACAAATGCCTTCGTTATTGAAACAACCCTGCGCCCGCTTCATGTGCAGGGCAGAGGTGATGAGCAGGAAGTTGCTTGTGGTAAAGTTATTTTTAATGATGGCGGCACAATTCACCGCATTTTCGTGAGTGTTGTTGGAGGTAGAGTCGATGAAAATATCACTTTGAGGGACTCCAATGCCGGTGAGGTATCTTTCTATCAGCAATCCTTCGATGGTTTCTTTGAACACAATGCTGCCCGGGCCCCCACATACGATGATCTTTTTAATGGTTCCTTTTTTATAGAGGTCGAGGGCCTGAAGAAAACGGTCGGTATTTTCGCGGAATATCAGGCGGTCGTAATCCTTGTCGAGGGTAACCATGCCTCCCCCCAAAACGATGCCTGCTTCGAATTTCTGATCGGTCTGGGTAAGGGTTAGAGGTTTTTCCCATGCGCGCAACAATTCGTCGATGATGGCAGGATTGGTGAAAAAAATAAAACAAACCAAGGTGGCAATTTGATATTTCCGGGCCAGTTTGGGTTTCTTAACGAGTATGCCAACCACAAGCAGTATCAGTATCCAGGTAATAGGACACAAAAGGAAATACAGGATTTTTGATACCAGGAAAAACATGGAAGCAAATGTAAGGATATTTGACTTTACAGATGAACAATAGCAAAAGATTACTCAGAGTAAAAATTATTGTAAACATCTTGGTGAGGTTGCTTCGCTCCGTTAACTTATTTTCTTTATTTAAATAAATTTTACACTATTATGATAACACTGCATTTCACTGTTATGTTTATTGGATGGCATTTTTTTATTGACTTACCTTACTCAATAAAGAATTTCTATTCAGAAAAAACCATTTTCGCCATAACAATATTGTATCGGACCAAACCTATATTGCAATGAACCGGCCGCAAAACGTTAGCATTCCAATCTCTCCCCCTAACGCATCGATCTCCACGTTCTCACGTAAGCCATCTTAAAATACTTCAGCCATTTGCTGTCGGCGGTGTAATTCATCGACATTAATAACGGGTTGTTGCTGAAGTTCTGCAAATGATCGCGCAAAGCCATCTTTACACCCAACTGCTGCTGAATGCCTTTGGCATGCAAGGCAGGGTAGAAGAGTATTTCCAGGCGTTTCAGGCAATCGAGGGCATCTTCGTATTTTTGCTTGCCCACCAGATAATCGTACGACTTCAGCACAAACAGGGTATCGTTCGAAATGCTGACCATACCGGCCAGTTTCGGATGTACCAGCCCGGTATTGAACAGCAGGTTTTGCTGGTAATAGTTCTCGGCTTCGTTGTAATAGTAGAAATAATCGGGATAGTTCTTCAGATCGAATGCTGACCGGGCTTTCTGCATCAGCCTTTGATAAGCGGCATTCTTCAGGTATAGTTTTTTATCCGTTATAGCTGCCGATGCATCCACTTTACATTCGGGATACTTTTCTGAAATTTGGATGGCAAAAGCCAGCTGGTCGTCTGCCGTAACATAATCCTGACGCAAAATGCTATAACCGGCCACACTATATGCACTGTCGTAACGGTTATTCTGATATTTGCATTTAATTGAGAAGAGTTGTGAATTGGTCAACTGTATAAGACTGTTCAGTTCATCATCATGGATGAGGTTATGCAATAATTGACTTTTTTTTACATTAGTCAATACGGCTGCTGCCGAATCGATCATCAGCATGCTGATGAGTCGCTCTGCCGAGCCCAATTGATCCATGATAATGGGTTTGGCGCTCCCTCGGATCATGCTATCGAGTTTCGGCTCGGCTTTCAGATAATATCTTTTCTCCAGTTGGCGGGCATCATCAAAATATTGCAGCGCCAGAGGGTATTCTTTAATACCAAGGTATAGCTTTCCCTGTTTTATTTTTTCTTTATACTGAACCGATTTTATTTTCATCAATAATGTATCAACCGTATACGAAGGCGCAACTTCCTCACTGTTCTTTGCCTGAAAGTCCATGGCTTCGGTCAGGATGTTTTCGGCAGCCAACATATCACCGGCACTTATTTGCTTCTGACTCTTTTTTAGCAAGGCATTGTAAATTCCGTTTTTTGCTTTCGATTGTATGTAATGGAAACGGTCCGAAAGGTTTAATTGGTTGCTATCGCTTACCAGTTTCACCTTATTGAGAAAAAACAGGGCCTTATCGTATTTCTGACGTTCGCAAAGGCTATCGCTTTTGTTGATATAAACCTGCATCAGTTTCATGAGCTTCATTTTAGCTTCCGAGTTGCTGATGATATCGTTACTATGAGCCTTCTGATATTTCAGGGCTTCATGGATATAAATCTCGGCCAGTTCTATTTTGCCGTTGTCGATGGCCTTTTGCGATACACTCAGGTAGGATTGATAGATTCCGAATTTGGCTATGGCAAGTCCTTTCTGTTGTTTATCCGAACAGGTGTATCCCGGAATACCAGCACAAAACCTGATACAATGTTCAAACATCCCGACCGCTTCATTGAATTTCTCTACCCTCACATATTCCTGCCCCACGGCTAACATTTTATTATAAACTGTGTCGGTAAACAGCAGTACCTCCTTTTGCAGGCCTGCATCTGGATTGAGTTTTTGAAGAATATAGGTAAGGGTATTGGATGCAGAAACGAGGCTGTCGAGCCTGAACCTGATCTTTGCCAACTCGAACTGTGAAGGAGCAAAGTTGGGATTATACATGGACGACCTTTCAAAAAATATTTCAGCTTTTTGGGTATCGCCCTTTTGCAATTCGGCAATTCCTTTTGAGTAATATATCTTATCGAGGTTGCCAATCTTTTCCTTTATCTGATTTTTCATCAGGAAAAGCGAATCCGATAAGTTATTGATCTTATCAATCAGTTGAACAGGGTCGTTGGAAGTGAGCTGCAGCTTACCGGGAAAATCGGTCTGATACAGCGTTTCGAAAATCTTTTCCACATCTTTCAGCCGGATATCATACACAATGATCATGTCGGTGTTGTTGATATCGATAGAGCGCAATTGAAGCATATAACTATTGATGAGAGGGCCTGTCAGAAAATAATTGTCAATCAGTTTCAGTTTGGCCATAAACCTGTCTACGGAGGTGTTATCAAAAGAGAATTGCAAATCGCTGGTCTGGGCTTTGTAATTTTTTACTTTCGAGGTATCGCTGAACCGAAATGAACCCATCTTGTTGTAACCCGATTGTAAAGGCACATTTTTAATGGGCTCCTTCACAAAAGGCGCCGGCTGATTTCCGTAAACCTCGAAAAGTATGGAGGCCGTGTTGGGAATCAGGGCATCGCCAATCGAAAATCCACGGTAAAATGCATCTCCGGTACAGTTTAGGTCAGTGAACTCCAAAGTGGCAGTATATAGTCCGGCCTGATCTTCAATCACGCGCACTACCTTGGTGAAAGTATAATTGTATTGGGTGAATTCAATTTTCTTTTGGGCACAACGGGCTATCTCCCCGATAAAGTAATTCGTCGTAATTTCCGAACCCTCTGGCGAAGCAGTAAAGGTAATTGGAATCACCATCTTATCTTCCTTCAGAAAAATGACATTGTTTTGTCCCTTGCTGATAGGGTTTATCAACAGCAGTAGCAATAAAAACAGATATCGGAAGGATTGAGGCATGGTTGCTGCAAAGGTTGTGATTAGTGTTGTTCGAAAATCATGGAACAGGTAAATCTATCAACAAAGGTATGTTAAAAGAGGAAAAGGGAATTTTGATTTAGTCATCCGTCTGCAAATCCACTTGTCTATGACAATTAATTACAATAAATGACCATTAATGATTATGAATAACCATGAATGACATCCCTCCGCAAAGCCTCCACAATACTCGCACACTCCCTAGCCTCCTTTACATCATGCACCCTTAGTATATCGGCACCCGCCATTAGGGAAATTGTATGTAATACCGTACTTCCGTTAAGGGCTTCTTCAGGGCTTGTCTTCAGATATTTCCAAATCATCGACTTGCGCGAGACCCCCACCAGTAAAGGACAATTGAAATAGGTGAATAAGTGAAGATCATTTAATAGAGCATAGTTATGTTTAAGGTTCTTCCCAAAGCCAAAACCCGGATCGATGATCACATCTGATATACCCAGACTGAATAATGCTGCTGTTTTCTCCGAAAAAAAAGCCATGGTTTCTTTCACTACATCGGCGTAGGAAGGATTGATATGCATGTTTTCAGGTACTCCTTGCATGTGCATTAATATATAAGGAACTTTCAGACGGGCTAAAGTTTCAAACATATCGGGATCAATAGTACCGCCGGCAATATCGTTGATGATGGAAGCACCTGCCTCCATTGCCTCTTTGGCCACGGCAGCATGATAGGTATCGGCAGAAATAATGATTTCAGGGAAACGTTTCAACACAGAATCCAGCACCTGGGTTAACCGGGCGCTTTCAGATTCTTTATCCGATATCCGGGCTCCGGGCTTGGTGGAGGTGCATCCAATATCGATGATATCGGCGCCTTCGTTCAGCAGTTGTTCGGTACGTGAAAGCCATTCTTTTTCCGAAGTGTAATGTCCGCCATCATAAAAGGAATCCGGGGTAACATTCAGTATGCCCATCACCAGCGGATGCTCCAGCGAAAGCAAACGGCCGCGGCAATTCAGTAACTTCTTTTTCGGCTCTATCAAATCCTGATTATTTACTATATTTGCCTTCAACTTTTTTTTACAAAATTAAATAATAGATGCTAAGCATAATAAAAAAATAAAGTCACGAAGACACAAAATCACAAAGAGCCACAAAGAAGTATATTTTATTGGTGTTGCTTGGTGCCTTGGTGGTAAAAATAATACTCTCTATAAAAAAAACATTATGAGTACAAACCTTATTGTTATCCTGATTTTAATAGCCGTAGCTTTTGCTGATTTCCTTCTCTATATCCTTTCGATCCGTCTGCGCCGCTTCGCCATTGTGGTGGCCCGGGTGCTGCTGGGACTGGTGTTTCTCTTCTCGGGTTTTGTAAAAGCCGTCGACCCCCTGGGTTCCATGTATAAGTTCGACGATTATTTCGAAGCCTTCCACATGGTATGGCTGCAACCATTAGCGCTGACACTGGGCTTTGTGCTCTTCTCTATGGAGTTCTTACTCGGGTTTGTATTTGTTTTCAACGTCAGGTTGAAATTCTTTTCCTGGCTCATGCTATTGTTCATGACCTTTTTCTTTATACTCACCTTCATTTTGGGTATCACCAACCCTGTGTCCGATTGCGGATGCTTTGGCGATGCACTGATACTGACCAATTGGGAGACATTCTATAAGAACATTGCCCTGATGATATTTGCCCTCATCGTTTTCGCTTCCAGAAAAAAGATTACCAACCGATTCCCTATGATTACACAAAACGGTATCGCCATGATCGGTCTGCTGATCATAATGGGTGTGGGCGTTTACAGCTACCGCTATCTGCCCATCATCGATTTTATGCCATGGAAGGTGGGAACTCAGATATCACAAAAATTGGTGGCCCAGGAGGAAAAAGCAGAAATTACCCTCATCTATAAAAATAAGGAAACCGGAGAGAAACTGGAATATACCAGTAAGACCCTGCCCTGGCAAGATACCGTTTTCTTTAAGAAACTGGAATTTGTTGATCAGAGGAAGAAGATTCTTCAGGAATATAAGCCTGCGCCCATTCATGATTTTATGATTGACGATGTCGATAAGGGAAATCATAACGCTGAGATCATTGCCAATGATAGATTCCAGTTCCTGCTCATCAGCTACGATCTTTCCAAAGTAGAAACCTCAGTATTTGAAGGCCTTAATGCTTTTTACGATGCCTGCCAAAAAGACAGCGTAGGCTTTGCGGCACTCTGCGGTAGCGATTTCGAATCAATGGATCAGTTCGGTGTGAAAGTGAATGCCAATTATCCGTTCTATGGGGTGGATGCTACGGCACTGAAATCGGTGGTGCGCTCCAATCCCGGTCTGGTGCTGCTGAAGAACGGTGTGGTACTGGACAAATGGGCATGGCGCTGTTTTCCCACCTATGAGAAGTTTAAAAGCAACATGCCAAAGTACGAAATACAGCTATCGGAAGTAATATCAGGTTATCTGGTTAAGAATTAGCCCATGCTCCGTTTTATTGTCAAGCGGCTGTTTTATGGATTTCTGGTTTTGTTTGGCGTTATAACCATCGTTTTCCTTCTGTTCAATGTTCTGCCTGCCGATCCTGCCCGCATGATGCTGGGCCAAAGGGCCGATATAGCTTCTATAGAAGCTATCAACAAGGACCTGGGGCGCGATAAACCGCTCTTTACCCAATATCTCAACTATCTCAATGACCTTTCGCCCGTTTCGGTGCATAATTTTGCCAACCCTCACAGCTATTTCTATCTCGATTCCAGCAAATACCAGCCCTGCACCCGGCTATTCAACATCTCGTCTACCAAGACCATAGTCCTCAAAACCCCTTATCTGCGCCGTTCTTACCAAAGCAAGGCTAAAGTATCGTCCATTCTGGCCGAAGCCTTTCCGCTCACGGCATTATTGGCCCTGGTATCCATAATGTTTGCCTCCCTCCTGGGTATCTTTCTGGGCATCATCAGCGCCATCAAAAAAGACTCCTGGTTCGACCGCCTGGCCATGTTCTTCTCGGTCATAGGCATGTCCGTGCCTTCCTTTTTTGCGGCCATCGTCATCGCCTGGGTGTTTGCCTTCCTGTTGGGCGAATACACCCACCTCAATATGATAGGCAGCCTTTACACGATAGACGATTACGGCGAAGGCGTCCACCTAAGCCTTAAAAATATCATACTGCCGGCCTTCACCCTGGGCATACGTCCGCTGGCAGTCATTATAGAACTCACGCGTTCTTCCATGCTCGAGGTCATGTCGCAGGATTATATCCGCACGGCCCGCGCAAAGGGTTTATCATTCATCAAAGTCATCACCCGCCACGCACTCAAAAATGTCATGAACCCCGTGGTCACGGCCATCTCCGGATGGTTTGCTTCACTCATGGCCGGGGCGGTCTTTGTCGAATATGTTTTCGACTGGAAAGGCATGGGCATGGTGATGGTCGACGGACTGGGCAAATACGACTTCCCCGTCGTCATGGGCTCCCTGCTCTTCATCGCCCTCATACTGGTGGTGATCAATATCCTGACAGATATAACTTATGGATTGCTGGATCCGAGGGTGAGGTTGAATTAAGAAAGTTCGGAGTGCCTTGAGTTCGGAGTTTAGGAGCTATAACAAAGAGTTTCACAGAGGAATTGTTTTTAGCTGTAGAGCAGCTTGAAGCTTTACCACGACTTTGTGAGAAAATGGCGCACGGTTGTTGCAACATGGCGCACGGACTTCGCAACATGGCGCACGGACTTTGCAACATGGCATACGGTTTCTGCAACTTGGCGTACGGACTTCGCAACTTGGCGTACGGACTTCGCAACTTGGCGTACGGACTTCGCAACATGGCATACGGTCTTCGCAACATGGCGTACGGTCTTCGCAACTTGGCGTACGGTCTTCTCAACATGGCAGGTGGACTTTGCAACAAGGTGGTCGGGTTTGTAATTTCCTTTTGGCAATTTTCCTTTCAATCTCTTTGGACTAAAGCCCGGAGATTTGCGGAGCATTCTTACCTCCGCCATAAATGGACGGGGCTAATTAGAATTTACCTCTGTGTTATAGTAAACTTCGCAATTCTTCACTATCTTTTCTTCTTCTTTTTCCTCCCCGCGACGAATTGACGGTAATCAATGCGGTTGGTCTCTGACTTTTTACCTTTGATCAGCCGCCTGATTAGGTTGATAGGAATCATAATAAGAGTATAAATAAGGCCAATGGTAAGAATTATGGTCCATCCTGCAATCTTTCCAGGTAGGCTGAGTTTGGATGAGGAAAATTTATCGTCCTTATCGTGGGCAGGGATATCATTGTCGTCGGTCTGTTTTTTGCTGCCCGATTTTTCAGAATTTTTTGCTTGTTGCACAGCCAATAGATCAAAAATGCGAATCACAAAGGTGATTACTCCCAAAATGATCTTCTTTGTCCAGTGTATTTTATTTACGCTATTTTCGCTTACTTTAGGCCTGGTTTTTGGGCTTGCGCCCTTCTCAGTCGCCCCATCTTCCTCATTCAACTCATTCTCTTCTTCATCCTCAATTTCATTCTCATTTTCATTCTGCTCTTTCTCCAAGGTTTCTTCTTCCATAAACTCCTTCGTAAGGTCTATCCCCAGGTAATCTTCTATCAGGGTCGTATTGGCATGCCTGGCTATGGTAATGTTCTTATCTTTAAGAATCTTATACAGTTCAAACATAGGTTTCAGTCCTGCTTCCGCAAAATATTGCCTGATATGTTTGTTCTCCTGCATTTCGCTGGTCATAAAAGTGCTTAGACGGTCCAGTTCCAGAAATGTAATTTCGTCTTTACGCAGCCTGGCATTCCTGCGCAATTTGTTCCCTTCAGGTGAACCTGTTTGGGTAATGAACAAAAAGGTACGGATCACCAGTTTGTTGTCCACCATGCTCACCAGCAGATAACCGGTTTTTACATTATATAGTTTATATTCTATCAGTATCTTGCCGCTTTGCTGATCAAGAGTGAAAACAGGATTTTCGAAAGTTTTTATCAATTCCTGCATCAATATCTCCCGAGTAACGCAATCGTTGCGCTCTGCCAGTCGAAACAATGCATGAGCCTGTATGTAAACGTCAACCGGTTTCTTTTGCTTATGATCTGGCAGCTTTTTATCAGGATCTGCAATACTGATCCATTTCGGTCCCTTTTGGTATTCGGGCACTCCGAGCCGGTAGGCCACGTGAGTCTCCCCCTTGATTTTTACGTTGATTTTTTCTGCAGGAGTACTATGCCATACCATATGAAAACCCTGGTTTGCCTTCTCATTATTCATATTCAGGTTAACAGTGGCCCAATAAATTCGTTTGGTCACATCGCTCATCATCTGACTGGTAACCGACGCAATATGCCTGAGTTCAATAAAAGCCATGTTTTTGTATTGCTTGTCCATGGCATAAGGGATCAGGGCTTCTTTCACTTCGTCTGCTCTCGGATAATCATCAAATTCAAGCACCGAACCATACCAGACCAGGGTAATGCCGGCCGTAAAAAAAGTATCGAGATCAACCTTTTTTCCATCTTTCACCAATTGCACTTCATAACGTTTCAGCATAGCCGAGATCAGGCGTCTGATCCATTTCAGCTTACCGGGAGGCATCACGTCGCCTTTGGCAATAGTTACATTGATTGCCTGACATCGTATGGTATACATCAGATCCAGTTCATTTGGAGGCATCAATGCCAAAACATGCGAGCAACCAATAGCATCCAGCACCTTTCGTATTTTTCGAAAATACTCATTCTTATGCTGAGCTTTGGCAACTTTATCGAGGTTGCTTACATTTTGCTTTTTCTTTCTGTGTTTTGACATCTGCTGTATCCTTTTGGCAAATGGTTAACTACTGACTCCTAACTCCGGACTATAAAAACCCTGTCCTTCCCGTTTATATCTTTATGAATAAAAATATCTGAAAAACTAAATTCTTGTGCAAGCTCTTTCATTTCTTCCCCCTTTTTTTCGTTGATCTCCAAATACACCCGGCAAGGTTTGCCGTTTTTCCTTGCCAATCGGAATATGGCCTTATAGAATTTCAGCGCATCGCTGTCCTTAACAAACAAGGCTCCTTGAGGTTCATGTTCCAGCACATTCTTATGCATGACCGCCTTTTCAGATTCCAGCACATAAGGCGGATTGCTTACGATGATATCAAAGCCTCTCAGCTCCGAAAGGCTTTCTGCATCCAAAATATCTTTACAAATACATCTGATCTCAGCATCATGCAGGTCCGCATTCCTTTGGGCTACTTTCAAGGCTTCCTCCGAAATATCCATAGCCGACACTTCGGCATTTTTCAGTGTCTTTTTCATTACAATACCTATGCATCCGCTGCCGCTTCCTATGTCCAGTATGCGCAGGTTCTTGGCCTCTTTATGTTCTTTGATGATCAGTTGCGCCAGTTCTTCCGTTTCGGGGCGGGGGATAAGCACATGCTCATTTACGCTTAGTTCTAATCCGCAAAACCATGCCCTGCCTGTTATATATTGAATAGGTTTTCCCGTTTTCAGTTCCTTGATAGCATCATACACCAGCAGCAACTCCGATTCGTTGATGGTTTCTCTCACACCCGCATGCACCTGAATGCGGCTCATCCCGCAATAGTTCTCCATCAGCAGATAAAACAGCGAACTAATCTCCTCCGCAGCGTACAACTCCTTCAGGTAATCCAGCATAAACGCCCTGATATCGCTAATCCTGTTCGACGAAACCTTCATTTTATTTCAACAATTTAACAATGCAACAATATAACAATGCAACAATTTAACCCTTTCTCATTCAAAATTCAGTATTCGATTTTCGTTATTCATTATTCAATAAATAATACTAGCCCCTTCAAATACTCACTCTCCGGATGAAATGCATTGATAGGATGATCGGCCGGCTGCGACAACTGTGCCACAATACGCACATTTCTTTTGCACTGAATAGCGGCAGCTATCACCGTCGAGCGAAACAAATTACTATCCACCACCTGCGAACAGGAAAAAGTAAACAGTATGCCACCGCTTTTTATCTTACTGATGGCTGTTTCGTTTAACCTGCGATACCCCTGCATGGCCTTGTGGCGCGTCTTCAGATGCTTGGCATAGGCCGGAGGGTCCAGCACTATCACATCATAAGAGTTTTCGGTATGATACAAAAAGTCCATCACATCCGATTTGAACGATTGATGTTCGTGGCCCTTAAAACCATTCAGCAAAATATTCTTATCCGTAAGTTCCATAGCTTTTGCCGAAGAATCCACCGAATGCACCAACGTGGCTCCGGCCTGCAAAGCGTACACCGAAAAACCTCCCGTATAACAAAAGGTATTCAGCACACTTTTCTCCTTACAAAACTGCGACAATATCCTGCGGTTTTCTCTTTGGTCGAGAAAGAAACCTGTTTTCTGTCCCGTTTCCCAATCCACTATGAATTTGTTGCCATGTTCCGTAATGATATTCTCATTTTCAGCTTGCCCGAAAAGATAACCGTCGGTCACTTCCTCCTTGAATTTATCTGGCAAACTATCATTGCTTTTCAGATAAACCGCTTTCAGTGCCTTGCCGTAAACTTCCTGCAGAGCTTCTGATATATGCTGATGATGCAGAAACATACCATAGGAATGGCATTGTATTACAGCAGTACCATTATAAAAATCAATGATAAGTCCTGGCAGTCCATCCCCTTCACCGAAAACCAGCCTGTAGGCATTGGTCACAGAACCATCACTTAGGCCTGTTTGTTCACGATAGTTCAGGGCGGCTTTCAGCCGGCTGATCCAGAAATCCTTATCAGGCTCCGTCTGTTCGAACGAAAAAATACGAACGGCTATTGAACCATCATTATAATGGCCCATGGCCAGAAATTCATTGCGCGACGAATACACTTCCACCACACATCCGTCTGGAGTATTTCCCTCAATCTTTTGAATGGCTCCTGAGAAGATCCATTGATGAAATCTTTTAATGGCTTCATCTTTGCCATGTCGTAGTATTACTTTCGGATAGGTCATTTGATTGGTTGGAATTTGGTATAAATAAAACGGTAGGGCAGCAAAGCGTCTTCCGCGGCGTAGTCAACGCCTATACGCTTGCCCGAATATATTTCGTCAGCTTTTACTCTGATATTTTTATCTTCCAGCCATATCTGTTCGCCGCCCAGATCCAGGCCCGAGTGGGAGTAATGTATGCCCAAAGCTTTGGATACTTTTCCCGGCCCCATGCAAAAGCTTTTCCCTATGCGGTCCTTACCAGTTCTCACAAGCATGATGTTTAAACCGTCGGTAGGGTAGATGCCTCTGATCAGAACAGCATGAGGCACATCTTCCTGATGGGTAACAATATTGAACAGCGAATGAACCCCGTAGCAAAGATATACATAGGCAGTGCCTCCTTCGCGATACATAATTTCAGTACGCTCGCTTCGTCTGCCCCCATAGGCATGTGAGGCCTTGTCGGTGACTCCGGCATAAGCTTCGGTTTCGGTAATGATGCCTCCTGTCAGCTTTCCATCGAAACAACTGAAAATAGTTTTCCCCAGCAGCTCTTGGGCGATAAGAACCACATCAGGACGTTGATAGAAGCTTTTAGGTATGATTGACAAGATTTTTAATTGCAAAATTAAACATTTTGAAAAGGGTATTTTGATTATTTTTGTTTTGCCAAACTTAAATAAGCTCTATGGAAAATAAACCCGGTAAGAGAACTGCCCCCGCGAAGACAAATGTGAAATCAGTTAAAGCTCCTGCCACTGCTAAAAAGAAAGAATCTGTTCCCGTTTCCGACAATAATGTTCCCCTGATATTGTTCTTTGTTTTGCTGGCCATCTCCTATGTGGTGTTTCTTAGCAATTTCTATTCTATCAAAGAACTTACCAATGCTTATATCAAATCATCGGCCTCATGGATACCTATGCTTCAGATGCTTTTATATACAGTGATCTATGGTATCTTTGGCTTCTTTGCTTTCCGCTTCATCAAAGGGAAATCCGATGATAAAATGACTACCATCTTTACCCTGCTGGGTTTTGCGGCCATTCTGATATTGCATTACATTGCCTTCAACAAAGCTTTCGAAGATGTGGACGACAATGCCTCTTACATGATAGCCGCCAAATCCCTGGTGGATAAAGGAGCTCCCTATTTTCTATATATGCCCGAACTCAAACCCGATACCGAAGGTGCCCTGGGTTTGCCTATCATGCTGATTCCTTTTTATCTCATCTGGGGAATGAATTATGTCCCCATGGAAGTACTGATCTATTTCACCATGGTTGGCGCCGTCATCATGAGTTTCCTTTTGTTTCGCAAGATGGAAGGCACTATATTTGCGATTATTATTACCATTCTTTTTGCCACACATCCCTACATTGTTTCTTTCTCCAGCATTATCATGACCGAAATACCTTACATTTTCTGGTCCTTGCTGGCATTGTTTCTCTGCCTGAAATTTGAGGAAAGCGAAAAGATCAACTGGTTTCTGCTGATTACTGCCGCTCTGGCAATATTTATGACTTATATTACCCGTGCCATCGGCATTGGTTTTGTGGTCGCTGCTGTGGTATATTTCTTCGTGAAGTCTAATATTTGGCAGAACATCAAGCAGAAAACCATGCCTTTTTATAAGGACCTTGCTTTTAAGAAATTTATTCTCATCTCTGTCTTGCTATTCATATTCGTTATTATCTATCAAATATGGACACGCTCGTTGGGTGGGGCTTCACAGGCAGAATCACTGGCCAAAATGAGTCTCTGGGCTCAGTTCAGCAAAAATTTCGGATTGGTTTGGGATGTACTATCTCAAAACATATTCTGCGGAAAACTGGCCCGCATGGAAGTCAATCCTAAGTATCTTGAACCTGTCAACATCGTTTGGGCACTGGTGTTCCTGATCACATTTGCAGGGTTGATCTTCAGCCTTTTCAAAAAACAATTAATAGGCTTTTATACCATGTTTGTCATCATTGTGTTGATGGTGGGGAATGTGGCTACCCAGCCTCTGGTGGTTTCCAGGTATATTATCGTATTTACTCCTTTCCTGATTTATTTTTTATACCTGGGCATAAAGTCGCTCATCGGACTCCTAGATAAAAAACAGCAATTTGCCAAAGCCTTTGGATTGATTGTATTTTGCTTCCTTTTGGGAAATTCATTTATTGGAGATGCCTTCAATGTGCAGCGTTCAGCTAAGGCAACCCTCTATGAACCTCCCTACAAGGCATTCCTTGATTGCGCCGTCTGGGCAAAAGACAACCTGCCTAAGGATGCTATTGTGGCCAGCCGCAAGGAACGTATCTTTTACATTTTCAGCGATGGCCTAAGGGGATACAAAAACTTCTCCCTGACCGATAACCGTATGATAGAAAAGAAGGTTACAATGGAAGAGTATGAAAAATATAAGCTGGATCAGTTTGCCAAAGCCAACACCGATTATTTGATTCTGGATACCTTTACTTCTTCTTCAGTACAGATCATTTTCCCTATCATTCAAAAGAACCCAGACAAGTTCAAGTTGGAAAAGGTGATAGGAGATGAGAAAGTTGGTCCCTGTTATGTGTTTAAATTGATAAAATGGTGGAAATAATAGCTGTAGTTATACCGACCTACCGTGTTAGGGGAAGTATACTCGATGTTATATCGGGGATAGGTACTGAGGTAAACAGGATCTATGTGGTGGATGATAAATGTCCCGAAGAATCCGGCTTGATCGTACAACAAAAATGCAATGACAGAAGGGTAGAGGTATTATTTCATGATAAGAACAAAGGAGTAGGTGGGGCTGTTAAAACAGGCTACAGAAAAGCTTTGGCTGATAAATGCGATATTGTGATCAAAATTGATGGCGACGGGCAAATGGATGCCAGTCTAATCCCTCAACTCATTCACCCGATTCTCATTGGCGATGCCGATTATGTGAAAGGAAATCGTTTCTTCAGCCTTTCTTCCTTATCGGAAATGCCCGGAATTAGAGTATTCGGAAACAGCATGCTTTCAATCATCAATAAGTTTGTAAACGGCTACTGGAATATAATGGATCCAACAAATGGCTTTACAGCCATTCATAGAACAGCACTCAGTATGCTTGAACTGGATAAGATAGCCGATACCTACTTTTTCGAAAGCGATATGTTGTTCCGCTTGGGTACTATCAGAGCAGTTGTGGTCGATCTTCCTATGTTTGCGAAGTACGAAAATGAGAAGTCTGGTTTGAAGATATCAAGGGTTCTTTTTCAGTTTCCTCCCAAATATATTAAGAGATATTTCAAGCGGATATTTTACAACTATTTTCTGCGCGATTTCAATGCCGGAACTATCGAACTTATAATCGGTTCCATATTGTTTATTTTTGGTGTGATTGAAGGACTGTATCACTGGATCCACAGTATTTCGAGCAACATCGCTGCTACCAGCGGAACGGTTATGCTGGCTGCTTTGCCTACCATACTGGGGTTTCAGTTATTGATATCGGGTTTGCAATACGATATTCGCAATCTGCCGGTAAGACCATTGCAGAAATTATCACTGTAGACCAGCCAGACCGGATTAAAACCTGTTTTGATCCAGATCGGTAAATTTTTTCCTTTTTCTTAAGTAATAGCCGGTAACTATGCTTCCCTTATAGATCAGGTTTAATGGTTTTTGTTGCTGCAGTTTTCTTTTTCTTCGAATTGCTTTAAAGTTTCTGTAGAACGAAAAATGAGCGCGGGTAACTGCTATAAAATCACTAAATCCGCCTTCCAATAAAAACTTGAAGGCTGCAACGCCATCCAGTATCAAACGGACAGCAAACACAGGAATCACCCTATTTTTGGGAAGATTCTTATACAATAAGGAAAAGTTGTTTCTGAAATTGAGGTAGGTTTTACGGGCAGAACTTTTAGGCAAGGTTCCACCGCCAATATGATACACCTTCGAATCGGGGCAATACATGATACGGTATCCAAGATTACGCATCCGCCAGCAGAAATCAATCTCTTCCATGTGAGCGAAAAAATCTTCGTCCAGCCCGCCATATTCATGATAAAATGACGATCTCACAAACATACAGGCTCCGGTGGCCCAGAAAATATCCTTAGTATCGTCATATTGGCCCTTGTCTTCTTCTAATGAGAGGAACATTCTGCCCCGGCAAAAGGGATAACCATATTTATCAATAAATCCCCCTGCTGCCCCGGCATATTCAAAACGGTTCTTGTCGTAATAATTTAATAATTTTGGCTGACAGGCTGCGACCATAGGATCAGAATCCATCAAGCGTATTATTGGTTCTATCCAGTTTTCGGTTACTTCAATATCCGAATTCAGCAGTACATAGTATTCAGCATCAACTTGTTTAAGGGCATCATTATAGCCTTTCGAAAAGCCTCCGTTAGTTGAGTTAACGATCAGCCTGATTTCAGGATAATTTGATCTGATTAAGCTTACGGAATCATCGGTAGAAGCATTATCAGCAACCACAATGTCAGCAACTTCCTTACTATGAAGAATTACAAAAGGAAGGAACTGTTCGAGAAATTTTCGCCCGTTCCAGTTTAAAATGACTACTGCTACCTTCAAAAATTAATTGTATTAAATGGATTCCAGAGATGACCTGCCAGATTTTTTTCAAAGATAAACCTTTTTCAGGAATCCTTCGCGTTTAAAGTGATCGCCCGTTTCAGGAACAAAATTAATAAACGGTATCAGGGATTGTTAAATAGCTCCTGACTTTTTCTGCCAAAATGATCTCTTACACCGTCAGCATCAATATCGTTGGTGACATTGTTACGGCTGTATAATTTCTGCTGCCATTTATAATCATTTACCTCGCCAATGGCATCGGAATGAATCAGTATGAAATCGTTGGTAACCAGGTCGGGATTATAAAAGACGAATCTCTTGTTCTTCTGATTTTTGCAGGAGTAATAATGCCATATCTCATAAGGATATGCACTGGGTTCAAAATAACTTTTGTTTATGGTGTTGGGTTCGCCATAGTCAAGATAAACACGTCCGCGATCGGTTTCATATCCTTTTTTGATCTTGGTACCAAACTCATTATTTACCTTTTTTACCTCTATCAGGTACATTCCCCAAGCTTTTCCCGGATTCACTGCATCACGGGTCTGCCAGAATGCCAGAAAATATTTCTGCATGGAAGTCAGGTCGTTGTGGTTTAACTGGTTCTTTGCAAAAATAATCTCATTCTCGCTCGATATGGGTCTCAGACAACGGATGTATTCAGCTAGTGTATCTTTATTTGTGTACATTTCAACGAAGGAATGTTCGGTTACCACAGTCTCAATGTTTTTCATATCGGCCTGGACCTTTGAATTATCGCGTTCGAAATACAATTTCTGCACGGCTACCTGTTGGTTGGTCTTATCCCGCACCTCAATCACCAGATTGAAATTACCGGTAGGCAATTCGGTAAGGTCGAACTCGTTGAAAACCACTACCACATTTTTTGCTGTTTCTTTTTTAACCTTGATAAACTGATCATAGAGTTTGTTATTCTCATTGTATTCTATATAGGTGCTAAGCAGGAATTTTTCATCTTTTCCCAATATCTTCTCTGAATTGTATATTTCGGCGTAATAAGTGAGTTTGTTAATCTTCTCAGGGTAATAATAAATGATGTAGGGCACCAGGTCGAAATCGTTCTTGGTCAGAATATTGGGCGATTCGGTCTTTTTATAAGTATCTACCAACTCAATTTGCGATATATTGATCTTATTATCAAGATAATTCACTTCAATGGTTTCGTTACCTTTGAAGGGTACAGAGGTTGAGTTTTTATCGGCAATGGATATTTCAACATCATAGATACCGTTGGGCAAAAGAAAACGCTGCTGGTCGATAAAATTAAAATTAATATAACTAGTATCGTCTACTTCCGGGCTCAACAAATTGTATTTTTTAAAATCTTTTATCACCGAATCTTTTTTGAATATCAAGGTGATCTCAATGGTGCTTTGGAATTTATTATTCTGGTTCTTAATAAAATGTACACTATTACCTACCACTATCATATAGGTTTCGATATAGGGTCCATCGGCGGGTGACATAAATGTGGAATAAGACATAAATGCCTGCATACGTTTTGCCTGGATCGTAAAACTGATCAGCAGGAAAAAAACGCTGAACGAAAAAAATACTAATCTTTTCATAAAAAGGATTTTTATAACTTAAATACAAAGATACTGGGATTTTGATCAATTGTCAAGTTTTAGACCGACAATTTACTGACAAATAAGTTAACGGTAGGTTTGAGCCAGTTAACGGTAATGAAATTCACAAAAATGGTTGTTAAATAAAAAAAAATATTACTTTTGCAGCGGAGAGATGGCAGAGCGGTCGATTGCGGCGGTCTTGAAAACCGTTGAGGGTAATACCTCCGGGGGTTCGAATCCCCCTTTCTCCGCCCAGAATGTTGAAGATTTATAGAAAATATTGTAAATCTTTCACTTACCAAGAGAAAAAAAACGGGATTTTGAATAAAAATCCCGTTTTTTTATTAAAATAATTCACAATTAATTCACAAAAAAAAAACCTAAATTTGAAAACGAATGACTAGAGAATCATTAAAAACAAAAAAATGGAGAATGCCCTATTTATCTGAGATTAACCCAAAATCAGAAAAAAAAGGACATTTCAATTAATCTCAGTGTAGATAAAAAATATTGGGACCCCAAGAAACAGGAAATAAGAAAGGCGTTCCCGGAAAAACAAAAAGAATTACTTGTTTATAAAAATCGTGCTCAGAAGATTTATAAAGACTGTTTGTATAATGATGAAAATATAAGCATCATTGATTTTGCCGAAAGATTTACTGCCGGTATATCTTGTGATAGTTTTACTGAGTACATTTTGAAGTATATTGAATCGATAAGATATAAAATATCGAAAGAAACTTACAAGACCTATAAAACACAAGTTACAAAGATCCTCCAATTTAAAGATCCCATTGGCTTTAACCAGGTCAATGAAACGATGGTGAACAATTATGAAAAATGGATGTATGCAAGAGGAAACAACAAGGTAACGATAGCAAAGAGTTTATCAATGCTACGTACATTTACAAATCATGCTGCCCAAGAGAATTATTTAAAGGATAATGGATTTAAAAACATCAAAATCACAAGAGGAGTTGGCAAGCGTGAATTTTTAACCTTAAATGAATTGCAGAAACTTGAAGCAAAATTCAATGATAACAGTTTGCTGAATCATGAAAAGAATGTCTTGCAATATTTTCTTTTCTGCTGCTACACCGGTTTGCGTTATACTGATGTGATGAACTTGAAAAAAGCCAATATCAATGAAGGTGTATTGAACATTAGAATGCATAAAACAGAAAGGGAAGTATACATTCCTTTAACAAAAAGGGCGATAGATCTATTACCTAAAACGGATACTTCAAATAAAATCTTTAAAGTAATATCAAATCAAAAGACTAATTCCTACCTTACTGATATTATGAGTAAAGCTAAGATCGACAAAAAAATATCGTTCCATTGTGCTCGTCATACTTTTGCAACAGTGAGCATCGAACTTGGAATACCATTGGAGGTTATTCAAACGATATTAGGGCATACTTCCGTTAAGACGACGCAAATATACGCCAAGATCATAAGTGCAGTCAAAACGCGGGAAATGGATAAATGGAACGCTATTTAACTACGGAAATTGTTTTGCAATAAGTAATTTTCGAATTCGGGTTACTAGAACTTATTGCCTGTTCTAATCTTCGGGGCACCCAAAAACAAATACCTGGTAATTTTGAACCTTTACGATTGTAACGGTTTCCTTTATAAATAACCTGTATCAAAGAATCAACCGAAGCAGTTCTTAATTGCTGTTTATCCCCAATCTTCAAACCATTAATGTTGTAGAATTTGTCCTGGTAATTGAAATATTCAGCGCGAACCGTATCAAAAATTATAGAATCGTGAACCGGGACAATGATTTCTTTTTCATGTCGGATTACAGTTTCAGAATAATTTGTTACAAATTTTGGCTTTATTCCTAAGTTTTCTAATACTTTGAGAACATCCTGGGCAATACCGCCCCTCAGTTCTTTTGAGGTATACTCTAAACAGCATTACGGGCCACCAGTTCGCCGTTTTTTGCCTTATAGTAGTCTACGATGGAAAAGAACAATAACATGAAGTGTCGAAATGTGACTTTAGTTGATCACATCCATCATATCGGCGCCAATCAGAGTTGCACCGCCTAAGTTAGCTCCACGCAGGTCTGCCCCGCTCAAATTCGCACCTCTTAGGTCCGAACCACTGAGGTCGGCACTGCTTAGGTCGGCACTGCTCAGGTCGGTATTGATAAGATCGGCTCCACATAGATTCGAATTGCTCAGGCGTGCATTGTAAAGGTCGGCTCCACTAAGATTTGCACCATTAAGATTAGCTCCACATAGCTTCGCATTGTTGAGTATGGCATTGGAGAGATTAGCTCCACTCAGGTCTGTATCACTTAGATCTGCACCTTTAAGGTCTGCACCTTTCAGATCGGCAAGGCTCATATCAACGCCAACAAGTTTAGCGCAAATTAACTTCGCATTGCACAGATGAGCTCCCATCAGATCAGCATTGCTCAGGTCGGCATTGCTTAGATCGGCATTGCTCAGGTCAGCATTGCTGAGTTTCATTTGTTTCAGATCGCCCCATCGCAGATCAATTGGGCCTTCCGAGCCTCCGCGTAAATATTCCAGAATTTTTTCTTTATCGGTCATAATTACCTGATTTTTTTGCAAGTTACAAAACTTTTGCAAAATTATATAAAAATATTTAAAAATTTGAGTTTATCGCTAATAAACCGACCCTTGTATGGTTTTTTCTTTTTTGGAAAATAATTATCAGGGTCCCCATTGTAAATAAAATTAACTTTGATACCTGATAAGCATAACCGAAACCTTCTGTATGGAAAGCTCTAATCAGATAAATTCATTCATTTACAACAGAATGTTTGGTTTAATAGGGAAAGTTTCTAAAATGAAAAAAACGATAATTCTGACTATATTTTTGATATTGTCCATTAATATATCAATTATAAGCGCACAGGAAAAAGCCAGAGGTGGCTTTAAGGGTTGCAATGTCTATAAATTCGAATATAAGTGTGGGGTGCTACTATCCGATTCCAAACTAAGAATTGCCCTTTACAAATATAACGACGAGGGAAGTAAAACAGAACATATTTATTATGATCCGGATGGCTCTGAAACAGATAAAGAAAACTTTTTTTATGATGAACTGGGAAATCTGACCGAACACATGCAGTATTTCGGAAATGGTTCGGTGAGTGGTAAAAACGTATTTAAATACGATGAAAAGGGTAATCTGATTTTGGAGTTATGGTATCAAGGTGATCAGTTGATGAATAAAACAACCTATACTTATGATAACAGGAAAAATATTCTGGAGGAGGTGCATTTTTTCGGAAACGATTCTATTGTTGGGAGAGATCACTATAAATACAATGAAAAGGGAAAAATTTCAGAACACAAGAACCTTGACCGGGAAACTGCAGTGAGGGATGTAGAAACTTTCTATTACGATGAGGTAAGCAACCTTTCTGAAAAGACAAGCTGCTGTAGTTATGGAACGAATTGTAATAAAATTTCATATAAGTATGATAACATGGGAAATGTAACCGAGTCCTTGCAAACACTGGTAAACGGCGGGGTAGAAAAAAAAGAGTTGTTTACATACGATGATAAGGGAAAAATAACCTCACATACCATTTTTAGCCAGGATGGTTATGAAAAGGACCTGTATGATGCCAAAGGAAATAAGACCGAAACATTGAGGAATTATAAAGGAATCTATAGCGGGAAGTGTGTTTATACTTATGATCACAAAGGGAATCTGGTGCAGGAGGTTTGGTATAACCAGTTGAACGAGGCATATAAGAGAACGGACCATGTTTTCTTTTGACGAAAATGAAATTCCTGCAGGTTAAGAGTTTGCCTTACGGTCCATCATTGACTTTTTGCTGAAAAATTACTCAGTAGGCTTGTCTTTCATTCTCCACAAGATTATACCAATTGAATTTATTTTTTAGTCCAATAAAAAAATAAATTACAATAGCTTGCCCCTATTTTTTAGGGAGTTAATGCTGTTGCTATCCCGACAAAATGTCGGGATACAATAAGTCAGCCAGCTGGCTGACGCAATTGGCCAAAATTGAATGTGCAAACGGTATTATTATAAACCTGAGTTCGGGATAAGAGTTATCAACAAAGAATGTTTATAACAATTTGATAT
>CAYXXU010000042.1:0-40893 GCA_964469155.1 uncultured Bacteroidales bacterium | reverse complement strand
TTGTTATTTTATTGACATCTAATTGTTTATATCATTTATAAGGGGAGACTATTTAGTACCCTAAAAAATATATTTTCAGAATTATCGTAAGTAAACCGAAGCTACCTGAAAACAGTTCTATAAGACAAAGTCGAATAGGTTATTGAATGTGCAATCGGAATTACCCTGATTGATTATTATATATTCAACCAGTTACACATTAATTTGTCACCGATAGTAGTGATAAATGACTCGGGATGAAACTGAACTCCTTTGATATCAAACTGTCGGTGAGCAATCGACATAATGCAACCATTATCTGTTTTCGAAGTCACCTTAAGGCAGGCTGGCAAAGTGACTTCCTCTAAACTCCACGAATGATACCGTCCCACCCGGTGGTTGCTGTCGATACCTCTGAACAGGGTTTCTCCGGCATCTGTAATGATAAATTGCGAAGAAATTCCATGCTGGGGCTGCTCATGATTCATCAAGGTGCCCCCGTAAAAGCATCCTATGGCCTGATGCCCCAGGCAAACACCCAAAATGCTTTTGCTTTCCTGAAATTCTGCCAGGATTTCGCCCATAACCGGAACTTCTTCCGGCAGGCCCGGCCCGGGAGAAAAAACGATCTTGTCGAAGCCGGCCACTTGGTCTATCGTAAGTTTGTCGTTCTTTACTACGGTAATATCTTTGCATCCGGCCTCACTCAACAGTTGGTAAAGGTTGTACGTAAAAGAATCATAATTATCAACGATCAGCAAGCGCATTATTGTATTTTTGTGCAAAGATAATCATGCAGCCCAAGAGCTTGAAATAATTATAACACAAAGTCGCACACATAAAAAAAATATTGGTTTTTCTTTCTTTGTGCATCTTTGGGTCTTAGTGCCTTTCTGGCAATTTATTTCGAACCTTAATAATTGAGAGGTAAAATGATTAAAATAATAAAATGAAAAACATGGATGCGTTCGCTCAAATGGATCACTACGGAACCAAAGGCACTTCCTTTTTGTTCCTAATCGATTTTGAGATGAAGCATCCCCTGGTCATTCCGGTTCGTAAGGTGGATCCCGGCAGCCTGCTCTACGATGTGGAAGGGTTCAGAAACTATACTTCGCCAGGGCCATTCCGCGGACAGGTCAGCTTCGGTTTAAAACAACCGGTATCGCCCGAAAGATACAATACAGCATTTGAATATTGTTACCGGCAACTCAGCCTGGGCAATTCCTATTTGCTCAACCTCACTTTTCCTTCTGAAATTGAGACCAACCTCGGCTTGAAAGATATTTTTTTCCTGAGTTCTTCGAAGTATAAGGTATGGTACAACGATACTTTTGTATGTTTCTCGCCCGAAACCTTTATTAAGATCTCCGGGGGTAAGATATTTTCTTTTCCGATGAAAGGCACTATCGATGCTTCCATTCAGGGTGCCGAAGACATGATACTGAACGATGAAAAGGAAACCGCTGAGCACTATACCATTGTCGACCTGATACGAAACGATCTGAGTATGGTCGCTCAAAATGTTAGGGTCGAAAGCTTCCGAAATATTGACCATATTACCACTAATAATAAAGACCTGTTGCAGGTCAGTTCGAAGATATCGGGAACGCTCCCTGCTGATTACCCATCACGCATCGGGGAAATACTGCGCACTATTTTACCTGCGGGTTCGGTTAGCGGTGCTCCAAAACAGAAAACCCTCGAAATCATTCAGCAGGCGGAACAGTATCAACGTGGATATTACACGGGAGTTTTTGGCTATTTCGATGGCTTCAACCTCAATAGTGCCGTAATGATACGTTTTATTGAACGCATCGGGGGAAAACTCTTTTATAAAAGCGGTGGAGGTATCACCACACGCAGCCTTCCCGGCAAGGAATATGAAGAATTGTTGAACAAAATATACCTTTCTGCCTAGTATTTCGTTATCATAAAGCAAGGTTTATTTGCCGAAAATGGTTAATTTTGGACTTTATAACCGACTAACCCTTATCCTGCATAATGAAGACGATTATTAATATCAACAATGCACCCAAACCTATTGGCCCCTATAATCAGGCCATAAAAAAAGGAAACACCTTGTTCGTTTCAGGCCAGATACCCCTGGTTCCCCAAACCGGACAACTAATCACAGGTGACATAAAGCTGCAGACCTTACAGGTGATGGAAAACCTGAAAGCCATTTTGCACGAAGCCGCCATGACATTTGATCATGTGGTTAAGGTCAGTATTTTTTTATCTGATATGAATAATTTTGCGGAGGTGAACCAAGTATACGGAAGTTATTTTACCGGTGATTACCCTGCCCGTGAAACAGTTCAGGTAGCCGGTCTGCCAAAAAATGTGGATGTGGAGATCTCTCTCATCGCAATAGAATAATATTTGACAGTTTACAAATTCTTTTAGTCCTGCCTGATTGGTGATGATGATTTAAAATGAAAAAAATACTTTTAACAATATTTTTATTCCTAACTGCCGGATGGTGTAAAACATTGCGAGCCGATGAAGGAATGTGGTTGCCCATACTCTTATCTCAGGGACCTGAGGCTGAAATGAAGCGCCTGGGTATGAAAATATCCGCAGAAGATATTTTTAGCCTGAACCAACCCAGCATTAAGGATGCCATTTGTCTTTTTGGTGGAGGCTGCACCGCTGAGATCATTTCCGGCAAAGGGTTAATACTAACCAATCACCATTGTGCTTATAGCACTATACAGGCTCACAGCACAGTGGAACAGGATTATCTTACTGATGGCTTCTGGGCAAATACATTCGACGAAGAACTCCCTAACCCCGGCCTGAAAGTTTCCATCCTTACCTATATGGAAGATGTTACAGCTAAATTATCGGACGGAATACCTGATGATATTTCGCCCGATAAAAGGCATGCCTACATTGAGCTGAAGATTGCCTTTCTTGAACAGGAAGCATCCCGTGACCTTAAAAATAAAGTCAGCATTCTGGCATTTAATTCCGGAAATCAATACGTCATGGTAGCCTATAAGATATTCAGCGATGTAAGGCTGGTAGGGGCTCCTCCCTCCCGAATCGGAAAATTCGGCGGTGATACCGACAACTGGATGTGGCCAAGGCAAACCGGCGACTTTTCTGTTTTCAGAATATATACTGATAAGGATAATAACCCTGCCGGTTATTCAAAAGATAATGTTCCTTACATTCCACCATATCATTTAACTATTTCGCTCAAAGGAGTAAAACCTGATGATTTTACCTTTGTTTATGGTTACCCGGGCAGTACACAGGAATATTTACCCTCCTGTGCTGTCGACCGAATCACCCATTATGAAAACCTTGCAACCATCAATATCCGTGGCAAAAGGCTGGAAATTTTCAGAAAATACATGGAACAAAGCAGGTTGACCCATCTGCAATATGCTTCAAAATACGCCGGTGTCGAAAACTACTATAAAAAAATGATTGGAGAAAACAAAGGAGTGAAGCGAACCGATATAATTGCCAAAAAACTTATGCTGGAAAAACAGTTTATGGAATGGGCTCAGGCTAATGAAAACCGTAAAAAGATTTACGGAAGTATTATTCCGGATTTTGAAACACTGTATGCAAAATATTCCGCAAATAGCCTGGCAATGGAATATTTGAATGAAGCAGGTCTGGGCATTGAGATCGTAAAGTTTGCCAGGGGATACGAAAAACTGGTGATCCTCAGTAAAGGCAAAAAGAAGAACGATGAAGAGTTGCTGAAATATATTGAACAACTGAAAACTGGCTCCAAAAGTTTCTTTAAGAACTATGATAGCCGTATCGACAAAGAAGTCATGGCGGCCTTGTTGGATATATATTTTAATAACCTTGACCGTAATTATATCCCTGATGAAATTCTGCAGATCGGCAGGAAATACCAGGGAAATTTTAGCGATTACTCAAACCATCTTTTCAAAAGATCCATTCTGGTTAACCAGCAAAAACTGTTTGATTTTCTTTCTGATTATAATCCTTGCAAAGCAAAGATGCTTATAAACGATCCCGCCTACAAACTTTCCATGAGCATTGTGGATTATAACAAGCGCATACTGAACCCGAAAAACACAGAATTTCAGTATTCCTTTTCTGAATTATACAGATTATACATTAAAGGATTGATGGAGATGATGCCTGATAAGAAATTCTATCCTGATGCAAATTTAACTTTAAGGGTAGCTTACGGTAAAGTCAGCGGATTTGATCCCCGCGATGGAGTCAATTACGAATATTTTACTACCCTGAAAGGAGTGATCGAAAAAGAAGATTCTACTATTTATGACTACGCTGTTGACGAAAAGTTAAAAAAACTTTATTATAGTAATGATTATGGCAGATATGCCGACAAGGATGGTTCAATGCACGTGGCGTTCATTGCCACAAATCATACCACCGGGGGAAATTCCGGCAGCCCGGTCTTAAATGCCGAAGGGCAGCTGATTGGAATTAATTTCGACCGGGTTTGGGAAGGAACTATGAGCGATATTGTTTACGATCCCGAAATGTGTAGGAATATATCTTTGGACATACGGTATTGTATGTTTATTATTGATAAATATGCCGGTGCGAGCCGTTTAATTGACGAAATGACCTTTGCTAAGTAATGAAAGCTATAACGATTCACTTTTTTTATAAATGAATTAAATTGTTTAATAATTGTTCCTACTGTCTGAAAAAATATCATTGAAAAAATTGGATGGTTTTGTACTAAAATCCTTTATAGGACCAATGGTGCTTACCTTCTTTATTGCATTGTTTATTTTGGTACTACAATTTGTTTGGAAATATGTCGATGATTTTGTGGGAAAAGGTTTCGAATGGTATATTATCATGGAGCTTTTGTTTTACGCCTCTCTCACCTTTATTCCAATGGCATTGCCTTTGGCAGTGTTGTTGGCTTCGTTGATGACATTTGGCAATCTGGGGGAAAATTATGAACTGGTTGCTGTAAAATCGTCCGGTATATCTTTTCGCCGCGCCATGTTCCCTTTAATTGTGTTTATTTTTGTATTAAGTGTTTGTGCTTTTTATTTTTCGAATAATGTGTTGCCTATTGTTAACCTGAAATATGGTACCTTGCTATTCGATGTGCGTGAAAAAAAACCGGCACTTAACATTAATGAAGGCGTATTCTACAAAGAACTGGAAGGGTATGTTATCCGTGTTGGGAAAAAAGAACAGGACGGTGTAAATATAAAAGATGTTATGATTTTCGATCATACTGAAGGAATGGGCAATACCAATATGACCGTTGCTGAAAGAGGCAAAATGGAAATGACCCCTGACAAACGATTTCTAATCTTTACTTTATATAATGGGCTGAATTATTATGAACCCACTTCTGATCACAGTGATGCTGTCACAAGGCCTATGCAAAGAACCAAATTTGACGAGGAAATGCGCAGGATCGACCTTACAGAACTCAACATGATACGAAGTAAAGAAGATCTCTTTAAAGATAATTACCAAATGTTGAATCTTAATCAACTTTCACTACAGAAGGATACTTTACTGATGGATCTTCATAAGCGAGAGAAAGAAACTCAGGATTATTTGATAAGAAATTTTTACTATTATAGTATCACCGATACCAACTTGTATGATCCTAAGAAAAATCCCCGACGGCTGGAAAATGATTTTATAGCAAATTTCCCGAAAAAAGATCAGAAAGAGATTGTGGAAATTGCAATCAATAATGCAAGAGGAGTATCTCAGCAGATTGAATACATTGGGAAAGAACTGGCAGTCAAAAATGAAGTAATTGCGAAATTTGGCATCGAATGGCAACGAAAATTTACCTTATCAATTGCTTGTCTGATATTGTTTTTTATTGGAGCGCCCTTGGGAGCAATTATCCGTAAAGGTGGATTAGGCCTGCCTGTTGTATTTTCCACTTTATTCTTTATTATCTTTCACGTGATTTCAATGACAGGAGAAAAATTTGCCAGGGAAGGTCTTTTAACTCCTTTTGAAGGGATGTGGATTTCCTCCTTGATCTTTCTTCCCATTGGTATTCTTCTGACTTATTCTGCAACCACTGATTCGAAAATCTTAAACATCGATTGGTGGTTTGTTTTGAGGGAGAGGTTGTGGAGTCTGCTGAAAAGAAAGTTTTTCTCAAAAAAAAGTAAGCCCTAATGAATATCCTGCAGATATGTAATAAGTCACCTTATCCGCCCAAGGAAGGAGGCCCTATTGCCATGTTTAACCTGGCAGAAGGATTGCTTAAAGCAGGACATAATGTGGATATCTTGGCAATAAACACCAATAAATATTTTGTTGATATTGAAGAACTCCCTTCTGATTATCGACAAAAAACTTCCTTTTCAGTCGTTTATATCGACACCTCAGTTCGATTGTTCAGCGCCTTTGTTAATATATTTTCTTCAAAATCCTACCATGTGCAGCGGTTTGATTCACGGGAAATGCACAAAAGGCTTATCGAAATTTTACAGAGGAAGGAATTTGACATCATTCAATTAGAGACTATTTATATTGGACCTTATGTGAATACAATACGTAAATATTCTGATGCCCGAATCGTTTTGCGTGCGCATAATATCGAACATCTTATATGGGAACGTATTGCTGCCAAAGTAAAAAATCCGTTGAAAAGATTTTATCTTTCCTATCTGGCAAAGAAACTCCGAAAATATGAAGATCAAATTTTTAATATGGTGGATGGAATTGCCTGTATTTCGGAAATAGATACTGAATTTATTAAAAAATCAGGAGTTAGCACTCCTGTAAAAACGATTCCATTTGGAATGAAAATGCCGGAAAACTCTAAAAAACCTGATTTTTCAAATCAGTTGTCATTTTTTCATATTGGTTCAATGGATTGGATGCCAAATCAGGAAGGTATCAAATGGTTTCTGGATCATTGTATGCCGATTATCTCTAAGGAATTTCCACAAAATAAAGTTGTCTTGGCAGGTCGTAATATGCCGGCATGGCTAAGTAAATATAAGTTTTCAAATCTTGAAATTATAGGCGAAGTTCATAGTGCGGCTGAATTTATTAGTACCCATGATATAATGTTTGTTCCTTTATTTTCGGGCAGCGGGGTGCGAATAAAAATTATTGAAGGAATGTCGCTGGGTAAAGTTATCATATCAACAACTATTGGTGCCGAAGGGATTGATTATACAGATGGTAAAGATATCCTCATTGCTGATACAACTAAACAATTTATTGAGAAATTCAGGTTTTGTGTCGAAAATATTGATCAGTGTAAAATGTTATCAATAAATGCTTCGAATTTAATCAACGAGAGGCATAATATTAATAATACCACGCGGATATTAGTTGAATTTTATAAAGAGGTATCAGGTTTGCCAATGTAAAATTTTAATTATTTTTATATTTTTCGAATTATTGAATAATTTTACAAAAAAAAGCGCATGAAACTTTTCGTACTTCTATCGAGAGTTCCTTATCCTTTGGAAAAAGGTGATAAGCTGCGTGCGTTTAATCATATCAGGTATTTGTCGAAATTTCACGAGATACACCTTTTTTGTATTAATGATTCGGATCTGCATCCAAATGCTAAGGAGATATTATCTCAGTTTTGCAAATCGGTTACTGTTGTCAGACTGAGTAAAATCAATATTTATGTGGGCTTGATAAGAGCTTTGTTCAATGGCTTACCTTTTCAGATTGGTTTTTTTTATCATCCTTTTATAAAAAGAAAAATTCTCGGGAAGATTGCTGAAATTAATCCTGATCATATATTCTGTCAATTAATCAGGGTAACAGAGTACGTAAAGGACCTGAATATTCCAAAAACACTCGATTATCAGGATGTGTTTTCAAAAGGCGCAGAGCGTATGTCATCAAAAGCTTCTTTTTTGATGAAACCGATGTTGAAAATGGAAGCTAAAAGGGTTGAAAAATACGAAAGTGATATTTTTAGCTATTTCAACAATAAAATAATAATTTCTGAACCTGACAGGGAAGCAATAAATCATCCTGAAAATAAAAAGATCATAGTAGTTCCAAATGGTGTGGATGCTGATTTTTTCTTTCCTTATTCATTGCCAAAAGAATATGATATTTTATTTACTGGAAATATGGCATATTCGCCAAACATAAACAGTGTTGAATATCTGGCTCATTACATATTGCCAGAGTTACAAAAAACAATACCCGGTATTAAGATTTTAATTGCCGGTGCTTCTCCTGATAAAAAAGTGCAGAAATTAGCTTCCGATAATATAATTGTAACTGGTTGGGTTGAGAATATTAGGGATTGTTATGCTAAATCAAGAATATTCGTGGCTCCCATGCAGATTGGAACCGGCCTGCAAAATAAACTGCTTGAAGCTATGGCGATGAAACTTCCCTGCGTTACCTCGGGTTTGGCGAATAATGCGCTTAATGCAGTTGAAGACAAAGAGATTTTAATTGGTTATTCACCAGAAGATTATGCAGCTAAAATCATCAGGTTATTACAAGATGGTGAATCGTATAAAAAGATTGCAGAATGTGGCTATGAGTTTGTTCATAGAAATTATAACTGGGAAATTCAAATTGAAAAACTACATCAAATGATTGTCTCAACTCAGGAATAAATTCTTTTTCGTAATAAAAAATAAATTTCATTCATTTCCTGTATGTTAAAATAAAAGTGCTTACTTTTGTGAAATTATAACCAATTAAAATTAAATTATCGATTATGAAAATTTACGCAGGAAATCTTCAATATGGTATGTCTGAAGATGAATTACAAAAACTTTTTGAAGAGTATGGTGAAGTAATTTCAACCAAAATTATTGTTGACAAATACTCTGGAAGAAGTAAAGGATTTGGTTTCGTTGAAATGACCAGCGATTCAGAAGCCGAACAAGCTATCGAAGCATTAAATGGCCTTGAAATTAAAGGCAGAGCCATGACTGTTAATCAATCTATCGAAAGAAAAGAAGGCGAAGAACGCAGAAACAACGGTCCAAGAAGAGACAACTACAGAAGAAATAATAATTACGGTTCAGATAATTAAAATTTCTTTTCTGGAAAAAGTTTTAAAAAAAAAGCGACTTAAGGTCGCTTTTTTGCGTAATATCATAACGGAAATATCATCGGATATTTATGGTTATTAATACCAGTCTATTATTTTGTATTGTTTTCTATATTCATTTTCCAATTCGTATAACAGATTCCTAATGTTATCCAGATCATGTAATGGTGAATATTCAAAAGTAAAATAGTGTAATATATTTTTGTTCTCTTCAAACTTCTGAGGAAAATTTTCTTGCAAATAATCAATTAAATATTTTGCCTCGTTACGCGATATCTTCTGTTTTGATTTCAGATATTGTAATATCCGCAGTCCATCCACTTTTTCGGCACAGGATTTTCTAAATAATGCCAATGTTTTGAAATTATTACGAATGGGTTGCCAGAAATTTTTTGTACAAAAAGCATCTTCAAGGAATGCTGTCATGGGGGTTTCTATGTCATGTTCGAATAAGGTATCGAACAGATCATAGGTCTGTTTTACTTCATCAAACAGTGAATAGGAATATAAAGGGTAGCTTTCCCACTGATTCTTACTCCCTTTAATAAGTGCAGGACCTGTTCCGAAAAATACTCTTTCTGAATATCTTGTTGCCGGATAAGTATTTTCTTCATTCCAAACAATCAGGCTGCCGTGTTTCCTTAATTTTTGAAGGAAATAGAAATCTTCACCACTTAGTTTCGGACTAATCCCTTTTACTGAACGGTAAATCTGCACGGTCGTTGCCATTGATGATCCTATTGCTGTAAAGCAATAAGGGTTGTGGATACGGAATAAATTTAAGGTATAATACCTCATATAGATTTCGTATCGTAATACGGACCTGTCAAGAACTTCATTGCCTGTTAAACGGTGATAATAGGGGAGGGCCATGCCCACAGCATTTTTATAATCATTGAATCCATGATATATAGAAGTGCAAAATTCACTGCTAAATGTGGTATCAGCATCCATGCATATTATTATATCATCGCTATTGGCAATGGAAACTATATAATCCATAATAGTTTTCCGCGCCCAGCCAACCCCATGTTTTTTACCTGTCCATCCTTTGCCTTTTGATGATTTGTCGATAACCGTAATATTGGGATTCTTATATTTTGCAAGGTATTCAATTGTTTTTCTGTTATTTTCGCAAATAGTTTTTTTTGATTCGTCTGACCAAAAATTTTCCGGCTGATTAATACATATAACAGTTTTAATATTGGGGTAAGTTTGTTGCTCAATACATGATAAGCATAAAGGAAGCGTTTCTGCTTCGTCCATTACGGGAATTGCAAAATATATGACAGGTAGTTCCTTCATTGTCCTGCAAGATAAAAAATATTGAAATAAAAAATGCAAATATTCATCACAATTTATTGTCCTGTTTGGTAAAACTCATCAGAAACCGTATATTTGCATATTAAACCATTATAACAATGAGTGAAAAAATAAAAAATGACCGGGATATGATCGTAATTTTTTCGAAGATATATTTTTTTATCAAAAGATATTTTATTATTCTTCTGATGTTTATTATTGTTGGCATTGGCTTTGGCTGGTATGAAAATCATACTGCCGGATATTTTTTCCGAAAACATCTTGTGGTAAGTTCAATTGTGGTCGAAAAGTATATAAGTACGGATATTATTAATTCATTACAAACACTAGTTGCTGAAAATAATATTAAAGCCCTGGCTCAAAAACTCAATATACCTGAAAAAGCTGCGGCTTCTGTTATGAAGATTGATACCAGCACTTATCACTACAGAGATAATGTTGGCTTTATGATAGACTTTTCGGTTCGCGACAGTGCTTATGCCGATACCATTACATCAGGCCTGCTGTATTTTCTGAATAATAATGAATACTTCAAGAAAAATATGCAGCTTTTTGTGGAAGAACGACAGAAGCTTTTCAATATATTGAATTATAAACACCCTTCAACTGATACCATCCTTAAAGCATCGAGACCTGGACAACAGAATTTGGGCGATGACAAAAATATTTTTAGCGGGTATTCGGTTTCTGAACAGATCAGGTGGATGGATCAAAAATTCAGACTTCAAAAAGATATTGAATTAGGAAGTAAGATTTCATTGGTCGATCAATCTATGACAAGAGTATTTGCTGGCATAGGACTCACCAAATCGTTACTATTATATGGTATAGGAATCGGATTGTTGGGGATCATCTTTTCGTTGTTTGTCGAAAGTCTTCGTCTGACACGAAAATACCTTAGGGAGCAGAAGAAATAGTTTCCTTTTCCATCGGCCTTACAAAAATAAGGATGGAAAGGATCAAAGCAAAGTAAAAAACTCCTGCCTGCCGGTTCAAACAGGATTCGAACAGAAAAAATAATCCGTTAACTACCAGGAAACTGATCAATAAAACATTCCTGTTACGGAAAGCCTTTATTAATGGCATTATGAATATTGCCAACAATGCGAACAATCCCATTAAACCTAACTGAATGGCTGTTTCCAGAAACTGATTATGAATGTTTAATCTGGCTTCTTCAGCTTTCTTAAATCCTCTGGCCTTATATAATTCTATTAGCTCATCTTTATTATCGCCGGTGCCAACTCCGGCAATAAGATTGTCTTTAATAATATCAAGTGAATTATACCAGATTATCAAACGATTTTCGGTATCAATATTCTGATCAGATTCTGAAAAGAAACCTTTCAACTCATTGATTGAATTTCTCATCCTGCCATTAAATCCCAGTATCATCAATCCACCAATAACAATTGCAATCAACATCACTATCTTATAAAGACTTTTGTTGGATTTCAGAATATAATAGATCGAATAGATCAGAAAAACGAGGAACAATGCAATTAGCGCAGTCCGGGCAAACAAAAGGTAAACCATTATGCTGAAGAAGATAATCAAAGCTATGTATAACCCTTTTGCCAGCCTGTTTTTTCCGATTTCTTTCCGAATCAGCAAATCGATAATAAAAAGAGCCGAAGTAACTATAAACACTGAAAAATAACCCGGATGCAGAAAAACAGATAAAGGTTCGTACATGAAATTATTTCCGCCATTGGCAAGCATTTGCCAGAAGGTGTAATTATGCTCCATCAGTTCGGCATTAAAAAACCAACTGCCATTTATCCAGAAAACAGATCTGTAAAATGCCTCCACCAGGCAAATTACCGAAGCAATAAAATTACCTGCCACAAATGATAGCATGATCTTACTGCTTTTTTCTTCCAGATAATCGCGCGACATGAAAAGAAAAACAGGAATGATAATAAAAGGCAACTTTAGGATAATGTCAGTTTTGGCGGCTACTGAGTTTTCGCTATAGTAGGAGCCGATGATGTGCAACAAATAAAATAAAATGAACAACAATAAATAAACCCAATCACTTTTTCCTTTAAGTCTTTTTATAAAATGACCCTCCATCAGTGAAGAAATTCCCCATACAATGAATACGTAAGTAGAAAATAAGCGATGGAAAGGAACCGAGAAGGCAAGAAGAAGCAATAAAAAGAAATTTACCTTTTTTATTACCTCATCATATTTTATAAATGCTGCCAAAAGGGGGTGATTGATAAATTAATTACAAGTGTTTTCGGAGTAAACTTCTTACCATTTCAAGTGTTTCGGGTCGTTTACAAAATGCAAACCGTACCTGTTTGGTAATAACATTATTGCCATAGTAAAATGATGACCCCGGCACAGTTGCCACACGCGTTCTTTCAATGAGTTTTTTGCTGAAATCCATATCATTTTCAGCTTTCATAACAGACCACAGATCGCTTACGTCGGTAATAATATAATAGGCACCTTTGGGAATGAACGGTTTAAATCCCGCATTGATCAGGGTTTCGGTCAGGTGTTTTCTTGAAGCATCATATTTTTCCTGAAGATGCCTGTAATATTCTTCAGGAAAATTCAATGCCTCGGCTGCGGCATGTTGGAAAGGAGTAGGAGCGCCTACAGTAAGAAAATCATGTACTTTTCGTATCCTTGCGGTTATTTTTGCCGGAGCAATTGCCCAGCCTACACGCCAACCTGTAACCGAATAGGTTTTTGAGATCGAATTAATGGTGATGGTTCTGTCTTCCATACCCGGCAATGAAGCCAGTGAAATATGTTCTGATCCGTCGTAAATGATGTGTTCGTAAATTTCATCGGTAATGGCATAACAATCCCATTCTTGACAAAGTTGAGCTATGTACTCAAATTCCAGTCGCGTAAAAACTTTACCGGTAGGATTGTTGGGCGTGTTGATAATTATGGCTTTGGTTTTTTTGTTGAAGGCGGCAGCCAGTTCATCATTATCGAAATGCCAGTCGGGGGTGTATAATTTAACATACTTTGGCTTTGCACCCGACAGAATACCATCAGGGCCGTAGTTTTCGTAGAAAGGTTCAAAAATAATGATCTCATCGCCCGGATTTATAATAGCTTTTAAAGTGGCTATCATGGCTTCGGTGGCACCACATGTTACCGTGATGTCTGTATTGGGATCGCATTTTATGTGGTTATAGGCTAAAACTTTTTTACTGATGGCATCGCGCAATTCTGGTTCGCCGAAGGTTACCGGGTATTGGTTCCAGTTTTCGTTTATGGCTCTTATGGCTGCTTGTTTTATTTCAACGGGGCTTTCGAAATCGGGAAATCCCTGCGATAAATTCAATCCATCCATGGCATCGCTCACGCGGGTCATTTCGCGGATGACAGATTCGGTAAAGGTTTCAGTGATATAGGATAGGTGTTTCATGGAGGCTAATTAAGACAATTATACAATTATGCAATTATACAATTTGATAATTACATACTTCAATTCTACTTTTTCCCATAGAATTTTCTGACCACGTATATAACATAATCCAGTTCCTCCTCATCTATCTCTACATTCATAGGCAGGGAACAGACTTCGCGGCTCAGAGTTTCTGTCATCGGGAAACCACGATCGACCAGATGCAGGCCTTTATGTTTGTAATAAGGCTTACGGAATTGGGTGAGCACCTCCACCCCGTTGGCTTTCATGTGATCTGAGAATTCGTCTCCCTGTTTTGATAACAAGGTATAGTTCTGATATACATGGTCAAAACCCGGTTTATCGTAATGAGGCAGCACCAGATCAGGCAGATCCGACAAAGCTTCGCGGTATTTGTTGGCAATGTATTTTCTTTTTTCAATCCACTCGCGCATATAACGCAGTTTTACATCGAGAAATGCGGCCTGCATGTTATCGAGCAAACAGGTGAATCCGTGTCCATGGTATTCTCCGGTTTCGCGGTCTTCGCCATTGAATCTCATCCTGCGGGCAAAAGTGGCCACTTCTTCGCTGTTGGTAGTAATGGCTCCGCCATCACCATAACCACCGAGTATCTTAAAAGGATAAAAACTAAAACATCCTGTCAAACCCCAGGCACCGGCACCCACTCCATTGATGGAAGACCCCAGGCTCTGGCAGGCATCTTCTATCACCACCAGGTTATATTTATCAGCTATCTTCATGATCCTGGGCATATCAGCCATCCATCCGCTCAAATGCACGGGCATAATTCCTTTGGTCCGGGCAGTGATACCCTTTTCTATCTTATCCACATCAATATTGAAATCTTCGGTAACATCCACCAGAACCGGGGTAGCACCAACATTGACAATGGCCGAACAACTGGCCACAAAAGTATGGGCAGGAACAATTACTTCATCTCCCTGTTTTATACCCGCAGCACGCATGGAAACCTGCAATGAATCGTAACCGCTGTTCATACCAACGGCATATTTGGTGCCCACAAATTTGGCCAGGTTCTCTTCAAAAGATTTCAATTGTCCCTGGTTGATCAGTTGGCCTTTTTCCATAACTTCGAAATAGGCGGCATCCAGCTCAGGTTTGAGCATGCGGTATAGCTTTCCGGGATCGACAAAACGGACTTTTCTTTTTTCCATATTGGTTCAAGATAATAAAATTTCTTTAATAGCTTTAATAATATCGTCTTTGGTTTTATAATACTCATTTTCGATGCTTGCCGAAGATGGGGCAGGGGTGTCGGGTAAACAAACTCTTCGGATAGGAGCTTTCAGGTATCCGAAAATATTTTCAGACACCAAAGCAGATATCTCTCCGGCAATACTTCCTGTCTTCCAGGAACCATCGGCAATTACCAGTTTTCCTGTTTTCTTCACCGAATTGAAGATGATTTCCTGATCGAGGGGTTTAATAGTTCTGAGGTCGATAAACTCTACATCAATACCTTGCAACTTCAGTTCGTCCGCAGCCTTCTGAGATTCGAAGGCCATATAAGAAAAAGAAACTAGGGTTAGGGCATTTCCTTCATTTCTGATGATGCCTTTTCCGATAGGAACCTGATAAATTTCTTCGGGAACTGCCTCCTGTGTTTTGTAAAGCCATCTGTCGTCAATAAAGACCACAGGATTCTCATCTGTAATGGAGGAGATCAGCAAACCTTTGGCATCGTAGGGTGTGGAAGGAGCCACTACCTTAAGACCGGGCACATGGGCAAACATCGAATGCAGAGCCTGCGAGTGCTGTGCAGCCTGTTCCCCACCACGGTTGACAATTAACCAGAATACAACGGGAACAGATGACTTACCGCCGTTCATATAATGCCAGTTGGCCGCCTGGTTGATGATGGGATCGAAAGCATATAACGCAAAATCAACACGAGGATGAACTACAATGGCTTTCATACCTGCTATGGCAGCGCCAACAGCAGCTCCGGTAATGGCATTTTCCGAAACAGGCGTATCTATCACACGATTTTCGCCAAACTGCTGCACCAAACCGTTGCATGTACTGCCTACATACCAGGGGCTTTTCACCCCTTGGCCGATCAGAAAGACCGTTTCATCCTTTTCCATCATCTGGCGCAGTGCTTCGTTGATGGCCAGGCCAAAGTTTAGTTTACGGCTATTTGAATACATATTTACAAAGGTCTTCTTTAGCGGGTTTAGGACTGTTTATCGCAAATTCAATTGCGGCTTTTACTTCTTCATTCACCTGTTGGTGTATCAATTCGATTTCTTCTTCAGAGGAGACATTATTATCGATCAAATAGTTCTTTAAAAATATATGCGGGTCTTTTTTCAACCAGGCTTCTATCTCTTCTTTGGGACGAATATCGGTATGCGATCCCTGAATGTTATCATCGGGACCCACATGTCCGCGGAAACGGTATGTCAGGAATTCAATAAAGACAGGGCCTTTGCCGCTTCTGCAGCTTTCCACTGCTTTTTGCGCCACTTCAAACACTTCCAGCACATTGTTACCGTCCACACGATAGGTTTCTATCCCGAAAGGGTTAGCAATATTGAAGATATTACGGTTGGTGCGTATTTCGTTTATAGGGAGATGGGTAGAATAAAGATTATTCTCACAGGCAAAAATAAGGGGTAGTTTTTTAAGTGCGGCAAAGTTCAATGATTCGTACAGCACTCCTTCTCCGGTAGCTCCGTCGCCAAAAAAACTCACGGTTACCTTGTCTTCTTTTTTAATTTTAATAGATAAAGCAGCTCCCAGGGCAAGTGATATGGTACCTGAAACAATAGGAACTATGCCCAAAACTCCGTTTTCAGGAGAGATCAGATGCATGGAACCTCCTCTGCCGCGCGAGCATCCGCTTTCCTTACCATAGATCTCTGCAATCATCTCAGCCATATCGCCTCCTTTGGCCAGATAGTGACCATGTGAGCGGTGATTGCCGAAAATATAATCCTGCGGCCTGAGGGCAGCGCCAATACCGGTTGCAACAGCCTCCTGCCCTGAATACAGATGGCAGGGGGTATTTATTTCACCTTTAGATATCGGTTCGACAAGACTTTCTTCGCACACTCGTATACGAAGCATCATCTGGTATAGGCTCTCTAAGAATTCTTTGGAATAGGTCATTAGGTTATATAAACTTGTAACAGGGATAAATTTTTCAAAATAGCCTGCAAAGTTAAAAAAACAATTTTAATATTGTTTTTTTAAAATATCAATGCTAAACAGCAAACACTCCCTAAAAAAAATTAATTTTGAGCAGTATTATAACCATTGCCACCATCGTAAAAATTCATGGAAATCAATTTCTCTAAGTTCACTGCTGATGATATTCCTGCAGTAAACCGCTTCAATCAGCGCTTGGAAGATGCGGGCAGCGATCTGTTGTTCTTTGAGAAATATATTTCGAGGGTGTATCAAAAAAACGAACACACCCGGCTATATTTTGAATTTTTTGTGGCAAAAGATCAGCAGGGCGAGGTAAGGGGAGGATATTATTTTAAGAACCAGGAATTCTGCATTGACAAACAGCCTGAAGAGATCGTCTTTATGCAGCTTCCCATTTCCGAAGGTGTGATCGACAGCAATTATAAGCAGCTTGGCCGTATGATATTCGAAGATATGGAAGCGCGCCGCAAGTTGGTTTTTGTGCTGGGAATGGGAGGATTTCAATATCCATTGCCCAACAGGCTGAAAAAACTGGGTTACGAAATGTACCTGGTGCCTTTCTATTTTTATATCACCAAGCCCCGTGCCTTTCTGAACGACTTCGAATACATCAACACCCTGAAGAGATCATTGCCCAAAAAGATCGCCATAAACATCGTTAAGATTTTTGGTTTATTATACATGGTTAAAGGTGTTATTAGTTTGTATACTGCGGCATACAGGCTGATCAGGTTCAGAAAATACAAGGGCGTCAACACTGAAATAGTAGATGATTTTTCAGATTTTGCCGATGAGCTTTGGGAGCAAAACAAGGATTTTTATTCTATTGTGGCCAAACGCGACCAACATCTGCTCAATCAGCTCTATCCCAAAACCTCACCCCAATTTCACCGGCTGAAAGTTTCCCGGAAGGGAGTTTGTATTGGCTGGGTGGTGATGCTTTGCACACAAATGAGTAATGACAAATATTTTGGGAATCTAAAACTGGGAACCCTTATTGATGCTTTTTCAGATCCAGGCAATGCCGAGCTGCTGATTTACGAAGCCGTGAAACATTTGAAAAAGCAAAATGCCGGACTGATAGTAGTAAACCATACCCATTTGAAGTGGGGGAAACATTTCCGTAGGAACGGATTTCTGAAAGGCCCTTCGAATTTTATTTTTGGCATATCGAAAAGGATTAAAGAATATTATCCCGGGAAGATCGATTTTGAAAACAGTTTTTTAATGCGCGGCGATGGAGACGGGCCCATTGGTTTGTAAGAAAACATGAAAAAAATAACCTGGTCCGACGGAAAAAGGTTTGCCTTTACCATTGTCGATGATACCGATTGTACCACCCTTGAGAACGGACCCAAGGTGTATGATTTTCTCAATAGTATAGGTATCAGATCGACCAAAACAGTTTGGATATTCGATGGCGAAGTTCGCGACGACAACAGGGATATTATTGGCGACACCTGCGAAAATCCGGAATACCTCGCCTGGGTGCAATCCCTTCAAAAGATGGGATTCGAGATAGCCCTGCACAATGTTTCGTGGAGCCAATCAAAACGGGAAAGAGTTTTACAGGGGTTGGAACTTTTCAAACATTATTTCGGCGCTTACCCCAAAATGCTGATACAGCATAATGACACGGTGGAAAATGAAAGCTTATACTGGGGTCGTCAACGATTAACTTTCCCGGCAAACCTTTTATTTGATGTTTTAACCCTCATCAATCCCAAATCCAAAAACAGCCATATATACCAGGGCGCAGATGAGACTTCGCCTTATTTCTGGGGCGATATCTGCAAGGAAAAGATCAGATACGTGCGCAATTTTATCTTTTCGAATAGTAATACCCTGAAAGTTTGTCCTGAAATGCCTTACTACGATCCGTCTAAACCATACGTGAACAAATGGTTTGCATCGGCTGAAGCGCCTGATGCAGCATCTTTTAATGCGTTGGTTCATAAGGAAAATATGGCACGGCTGGAAGCCGAAAATGGTTGTTGCATTGTATACACCCACCTGGGAAAAAACTTTGTAAAGGACAATTCTTTAGATCCGGTGTTTGAGCAAAATATGAAGGAACTTGCAGAAAGAGACGGCTGGTTTGCCACGGCTTCTGAGATACTCGACTATATTGGGACCTACCAAAACGCAAAAAGAATATCCCCATTCGCACGATTCAGGTTAGAACTTAAATGGTTGCTACATAAAATTAAGGTCAGAGGAACTTCCTGAGAAGGAAAAGGAATAGAGAACAGGGAATAATGTTAAGGGATAAGGTAATGAAGGATTCCCATTATTTTTTTCACCACAATAGGCACAATGGGACACAATAGAACGATGCTTTTTACAGAAATCATTGTGACCTTCGTGTGATTTTCATTGTACTCTTTGTGGTTTTTCTTGTTTCAACCACCATGGACACAAAGAAGGCACAATGAGCACTATGAAATTTCGCATTTTCTAAACTTAAGGCACTTTAGACACTTAATGCACTCTCCTTCAATGTGAACTTATGCTTTCTTCAGTCTTCTATGTTCCTATGCGTCTATGTGTTTAAGAAAAAAAAGTTCAATGCCCAACTCAAGACACTTCCATTCTTCCTACTTGCCCACGACTGCCTTAATGGTCATGAAGATTATTTTAATGTCGATCCAAAAGGAATGCTCTTGTACATACTTAAGTTGCAATCTCTTTTTCTCGGGCCATATCAGTTCTTTATAAGTCGCATCGGGATCGGCGGAACCTTCCAGTATCTTGCCTTCGTCGGAATTCCATACCGAAGCATAATCGGTAATACCGGGCTTCACCGATAAAATGGCTTTTTCCTCTTCGGTAAACAGATCGGTGAATGATTTTACATCGGGCCTGGGCCCCACAAAGCTCATTTCGCCTTTCAGTACATTGATGAACTGGGGCAATTCATCGAGCTTGGTTTTTCGCAAAAAGCGGCCGATACCTGTGATCCTATTATCAGAAAGAGTGGTTGAAGAAGCGCCTATTTTATCGGCATTGGCCACCATGCTGCGGAATTTATACATTTTGAACAATTTCCCGTTCAGACCCACACGGGGTGCTTTATAAAATACCGGGCCCCAATCGTGAAATTTAATAAAAGCTGCAATGATGATGATGAAAGGAAATATAGCCAACAGCAACAAAAAACTAAAAGTAAAATCGAAAAGTCGCTTCATAATAAAAAGATAAATAAAACTATATCAAATCAATCAATGGCCCTGAATTTGTTTGCACCCGGCCAGGGCTCTTTCATTCTTTTAAAAGGGGATGTGCCTGTTAATAATCGCAATAAGCCCCACATAACACCTATCCCGTGCAAAAAGTGGTATAAAAAGAAGCACAACGGAAGTACAAAGATATGAGCAGCCTTTTTAAAACGAATGGCTTGCTGAATGGAAGAAACAGCAGCCAATAAAAAATATAAACTGATCGCACCTGCAAACAGGTAGCTTATCACAGGGACGAAAAACGACAAAGCTATGCCTGCTAAAATCCCAAAAGAAAATACCGCCGTAATGGCATGACGGAAAGCGAAGGTATAAGGCGCCAGATACCACATGTAAGCATTGTAAGGTGCTTCCTTAAAGAATTGTTTCTTTAAAAATTTACTGATATCAGGTTGGTTGAAATAATCCAGTTGGATGTCAGGATTCAGCCAAACTTTTCCTCCTTTTTCAACTATCCTGCGGTTAAACTCATAATCCTGGGCGCGTATGAGGCGTTCATCAAAAAAACCGATTTTATCGAAAATACCTTTCCTGAAAAAGCCAAATGGGACAGTATCTGCCGGTCCCTCTTTCATTCCGACTCTAAAGCCTGAATTTCCCACCCCGAAAACATGTGTGGTTAATGCCTGCACCACCGCCGCATGGTAAGAATCGTTATAGGGTTTGGTAATAACCAATCCTCCTGTATTGTCGGCGCCGGTTCGTTTGGCTGTTGCATAAAGCTTCAGTAAATAATCATCCCCATATTCCGAATGGGCATCGAGCCGGAGAATGTATTCACCTTTCGCCTCACGGATGCCGATATTCAGGGCACAAGCCTGAATTTTTTTCTTGTTTTCGATAAGCCTTATGCAGGTATGTTTTAAGGAATATTCATTAATGATACTACGGGAAGCATCTTCCGACATGCCATCTATTATTAGTATCTCACTTGAACAATCTTCAGGCATTTTAAAAGCCAGCACGCAATCGAGGCAGGCAGCAATAAATCTTTCTTCGTTGCGGCATGGGATTATTATTGATATCAGGGTTTTGTCTGCCATTAAAAATATCCGGGATAATTTTTCTTTATGTATTTGTAAGCGTTTTGCTGCATCTTATAAATTTTCCTTTTAAACCCCTCGCTGTTGGTGGTGGCATGTTCGTTATGGAATACCACCAACTCCGGACAAAACAAAATTTCCATATTCAGTTTTCTGCATTGGGCAGACGTGCTTTCTTCCTCTCCGTAAAGAAAATAACCATGATCAATGATTCCACCCTGCTGAAAAAACTTCCGGGTGAAGATCATAAAAGCCCCGTGAGCTGAGAATATGGTTCTGCGTTCAGGTTTTACCAATGATGGATCGGATTTGCAGAATGATTGCATCAATGACCTGGATTGATACAGCACCCATCCAAAAAGATATCCTGAAAACAAAAGCCGGTACTGAAGTTTTTGCCATTTGCTTAAGGCGTTCAACCTGTATGGATTTTGATGCTTACCGGTAGAGGTTGAAATTATATCGGGGGCAATAACTGAAGCATCGTCTTCCATAGCCAGGAGTTTTGCAAAAAAGTTCCTGTCCCTAATCTCAATATCGTTGTTGGAAACTATCAGGTATTGAAATTCTTCCCGGTTACCCATCTTTTTCATCACAAAATCAACGGCACCGAAATATCCGATATTGCCAGGTGTTTTGAACAGATGCAAGGCCGGCCAGTCTGTGTTTCTTTTAAATTCTTCCAGTTTAGTAAAATCGCTTTCATCCGGTGTATTATCGGCAACTGCAATGATGAAATTTTCATTGGCATCCATTGCTATAAGGTTACTCAACAATTGAATGGTGAGGTCCGATTGACAATAGTTTACAGTTATGAAAAGGCTTCTTTGCATTCTTAATCAGTCTCTGAGGTTTGAGGACTCGTTTTGGCCCGTTTTCTTACAAGAAATATAATGCCTATTGATATTATCCATGACAATAAAATGGTATTGTAATTAATAATATTCTGTGCAAAACTACAGAATAAAATACTATAGAATAAGGCAAGAAAGCACATTGGGATCATTCTTTTTCGTTTGGACAAAACGTATAATAACTGAACCATCATTCCTATTATTAACATAATAAAAGTGGCGCCAAATAATGTAAAATCTTCAATCAGACCCCGAGCCATAGTATAAACATTAGTTTCGACAGGTGATTTTTCATAATTACCCACAATAACATTGTCAGTTCCATACAGACCAAGTTCCCGCTCTCCGTAAAAATAATTATGTGCACCTGATAAGGTGTATTTGAAACCTGTCAATCTATCATTCTTATAAGAATCATACCAGATAGTAAATGCGTTAAACGAAACGAAATAGGAAACAATACCAGGAGAAATAAACTTGATTTTATCGTCTTGTTTTCCTGCTCTGAAAAACTGTGTTACCGGTATTAAACCAAATACGAATACCAATGCAATCATGGCCGTATAAAAAAGCCTTTTTACATTCTTTATTTGTCCATTCAAATGATAAATATAAGCGGAAACAAAACCAGAAATCCATATAATCAATAAAAAAAGGAAGCCTGCTTTCACACCATTGGTTAAGGTGAATACAATAATTACAGCAAAGGGTAACAATGAAACTAATTTACTGATAATACCCTTACTGATTACAAAGTAGATCCCACCCAGAAAAGCTGAGGTATAAAGAAATGACATCAGTAATAATACATACTTGGGAATATCAACACCACCATTGTATCTTATGGTTGAAATTTTGGTTGCTGCTTTTATGACATCGGAAAAACTTCTGATTTGAATATCCAAAAATTGCAGTTGCAGATAGATAGCTAATATTCCCAGAAAAGAAAAAACTATTATTATCCACTTTAATCTCCCGGGGGAAAAGACTTTTTGGGCAGTATTACCATCACTTGTTACTATTTTCTCAATCCTTACATTACTTTCCAAATGCTTCATAATTGCGGAACCAATTATAAATGCAAGCAAAAAAAGCACAATGGGTAATATTCCTGTCCAATTGAATCTTAGGTCGAGTGCTATAGAAATTATAATACTGAAAGTTATAAATCCAATCCAATATAGCGGAGCAAGGAACAACGGATCAAATATTTCCTTCCTCACATACCATTTCAGGAATATCATCAAACCTGCAGCCAGTGCCAAAAATATCGTGAGGTTAAGCATTTCTGAATACCTTTTGCATTTTTAAGATCAACAAAATCATAAGCAAGGTTTCGGTGGCTACTATTGAAAAAGAGGCTCCCAGGTCTAAAAAGAAATAAGAAGCCACAATACAAACTGCCACATTAAAAACTCCGCTTATCAGTACACTGTTTCTGAACTTTTTCTCCATGCCGAGATTAAGCATGCCCAGCACACCCAAAACATTATTAAACGTTCCGACCAGAATGATCAGAGATATTACGCGCATATCTAAAATGGTACTCAGGTTAGCCGAACCGGTAAGTAATAATACGATTTTTTCCGTGAACAGTATTATGCACAAAATGCAAACGATCAATACCGGCGTAAGATATAGGATCAGTTTTCTGAGAATAATAATGGAATCTTTCTTTTCTTCACCCGCAAAACGTTTGCTCAAATAGGGGAACAAGGCCTGTGTTACCGGAGAAATAATATAACGTATTCCCCTGACCGCCTTTTCGGCAATGGTATAAAAGCCCACCAGGTCATTTCGGCCGGTAACTACTCCCAAAATAAATGATGTGGATGTCATATAGAAACTGATGCCGACATTTGAAATAAACACGTCTTTGGTTTTTCGCAGTATATCTTTTATGGGTTGAAGCCTGGGGACCGTAAACCTGAATTTATTCATGTACAAGGCAACAATAAATGCTATCAGTCCGGCAAGCATAAACCCTGAAGAATTGATCACCGCATACAGTTTGTAATCTTCAGGGCCGAATATGGTAAAGAATATTAGCACCGTGAAAATTGCCTTTGCCAGTACATTGAAGTACATAACGTATTTCATGCGTTCTATACCCTGAAAATACCATACCGGAAACAATACCTGCCCTACTACCATTCCAAACGACAGATAATATAATATCCACTCTTTGCTGAATTGGGCGAACGAAAAAACCACCACCGACATTATGATAAAGCTTAGCAGCAATAGCATAAGCTTCACATACATCACTGAACTGAAAATTTCTGTTACTTTTTGTTTGTCATTACGGTTGACAGATATTTCGCGGGTAGCGGTGAGTTCGAAACCGAAATCAACCAGAATTATAAAATATTGTATGAAGGCCTGGGCAAACATAACCAGCCCGAACCTGTCGTCGCCCAATACCCTTACCAGGTAAGGAAGAGCCACCAGCGGGATCAGGTAATTGGCAGCCTGCATGAACGAAAGTGAAACAAAGTTCGAGAAAACCTGTTTCTTATCTTTCTGTTTTAAAAATGAGGCGGCTTTTTTTAACATCTAACGAATTTGTGGCAAGAAAATAAGTTTAGCTTCAGGCGGCAGGTATTACATGTTATTTCCTGCAAAAATAATATTTAATATACTCTTGTCTTCAATTATAAAATCCATCCATCAACAAAAATACGAACATTTGCAGCTTTTTATATCTGGTCCGAAACAATTCCGATGAAATTATTCCTGATATTCTAACAGTGTCTTATACAATATCCCTGCTTGTTTTTCGGCTTCGGCAATGTCGCTATAGTTTGTCTTCAGCTGAATTAAGCGCGGTTGCAAATATTCGGCCGTGGGGCAGAGTTCCGGAGTGTATTGCTGCCATACAGCATCCTCGTATTGAACCTGGTGCTGGAACAAAGGTTCGTTGTATGATAGTTTCCAGGCAGCATAAAAACCATCGCCTCCGTTTTTACGGAAAAGTTGTCTGAAACGATGCCAGTCTGTTTTGGGATGCCCGGTTTGCAGTATCATGGCATAGGTCCAGTAGCAGTTCTCGGTGTATTCAGGCTGCAATTGCGGCTTAACGATATCAAATCCTGCGATGGCCTGTTGATATAATTTAGCTACAGCTATCCGCTGATCCACAATTTCATCGGCCCGCTGCAACTGAGCCAATGCCACAGCGGCACAAAGCTCTGACATTTTATAATTGAATCCAAGGGTGAGATGTCGATCGAAGTCCGGGTCCTGAATATCATCACGGGTTAGTTTACCTCCCGAAGCAGTAATGCCATTGAATCCCAATCCGCAAAACCTGCGGGCTTTTTCGGCAAGGGTTTCTCTGCTGGTGATGAGCATGCCGCCTTCGCCCGAGCTGAGGTGTTTGCTCCCCTGGAAACTGTAACTGGCAAAATGTCCGAAACTGCCCACCTTTTTGCCATGATAATTTCCCGAAAAACATAAGGCGTTGTCTTCGATCAGATAGAGTCCGTGATGGTGGCATATCTTCAACAATTCATCATAATCGGGAGGCAATCCATAGAGCGAAACCGAAATGATGGCTTTGGTGTTTGGTGTGATGAGTTTACTGACTGATTGCGGGCTGATGTTGAAGGTTTCCAAATCTGCATCGGCAAAAACCGGAACCGATTGGTTATGCAGTACCGCCAGGGCCGGGGCCGACATGGTGAGGGAGGGCACTATCACTTCGTCACCGGGTTTCACATCCAGGGCGACCAGGGCCGAATGCATGGTGCATGTGCCGTTTGCATGGGCTATGGCATATTGAACCTGAAATGTTTCGGCAAATTCGTGTTCGAGCTTTTGTGTAAAATAGTTCTTTTTCGAAGCACGGAATCCGTTATCCAATGCTTCCAAAACATATTTCCGTTCCAGGGCAGATATCCTGTCCATTATCGACAATGATTGATTAATTACAAATGTAGAAATTAATGTCTACATTTGCTTGTAAATAGTAAGCCAAAAATGAAAATATTTCTGGTAGGTTTTATGGGTAGCGGCAAAAGCTGTATCGGGAAACTTTTGTCGGAAAGGCTGCAACTCGATTTTATTGAAACTGACAGTTTGGTTGAAAAGTATGTTGGTAAGGATATTCTTTCGATCTTTAATTCGGATGGTGAACAAGCCTTCCGTAAGGTTGAAACCGATATACTGCACGAATTGATCAAAAAGCCACGTAGCGGAATATTCTCAACCGGCGGCGGCTTGCCTTGTTTTAAAGATAACATGAAACTGATGAATTTTTTTGGCACTACTATCTTTCTGAAACGAACGGTTGATAATCTGCATGATATTTTGAAACGTGACAACAAAAACCGTCCGCTGCTTTCCAATCAGCCTGATCTGAGAACCGCTATTGCTCAAATGCTTGCAAAAAGAGAAGGCTGCTACAATATGGCTGCGCATATTATTGATATTGCTGCCACCGAAACCAATGAAGCAGTGGTGGAAAGGATAGTAGAACTGTTGAGAGGAAGGGTTTGATGGGCATTGATTGCTTTAAGTTTTCATGGAGCCTTCATCATTCATTGTCATTGATAGTGATTGGTGGTCATTAATTGTTATTAGTTGTCATTAGTTGTCATTCATTGTGATTAATAGTCATTGGTAGAAAGGCTTTTGTACTAAAGGCATTTAGACTGTAGACTTTTTGACTATTAGGAGGGAAGTCATTTAGTGGTGATTTATTGTCGTTGATGGTTAATAATTTAAAAAATGGTTATACAATTGTTAGTTAGTGGAGTAAGGTGAAAAAACAGGCAGTAAAATTGAAATCTATGGCAGTAAAATTGAAATCTATGACTGTTAGTAAGCGTTCGATGGCTGTAAGGAGGAGTTCGCAGTTGATAAACTTTGTGAGTCAGTGTCGTGTAAATTAAAGTCCGGGCATGTTCCCTTATGCTGAAAACCGGTTACCGAATACGTTAATCTTCCGTTCTTTTTCCTGCAAGAATTATGCTTATCAATGATTTTTCTTTATTTTTGCAAAATATGAGTCCCTTAGAGATAATACCGCATCATACTTTTCACATTCCGGTGATGGGAATCGGTTTTACTGTCGATACTCCGGTAAAAGTGGCTCAATACGGAATTACGTCCACTATATCCCTTGCCGACGATATTCTTCTCGAGAAATTACGCGCTTTCTACTGTAAAAAAAATAAATTGCCCTACACCTCAATTCCCGAAACAGAATTCGACAGCAGGGCAAAACGCATTACGGCGTATCTCAACCTGATGCAGCAACTGGTGGCGCAGAAATTCAGCAAACTACAAAAGTCGCTTGCCGACGATAAGGCTGCCCTGAAGGAATACCTGCAACTGTTTCCTGTGGCGGATGGAAATATGGAAGCTATTGACGATTTTGTAGAAGGCTTCCATTCAAAAGAAGAAACAGCGGCTTGGATAGCGAGTAATATTTCGTGTGGAAGCATTGATGTGAACATCATGACAAAGTTGGATAAGGCCAATTACGTGAATGATCAGAAACTTTCGCGCGAATTTAATGATGCACATGCGGCCTTACGCGGTTTTGCCAATAGTGACTTGCAGGCATCTGTGGTTTTTTCAGCAGGGTTTAATGCCAGTTTGTTTACCTACCTGGAAACCTTCCACGACTTTTATCCCGATGCCAAAGGCCGCCTGAAAAAGCAGATCATTTTAAAAGTAAGTGATTACCGCTCGGCTATTGTCCACGGATTATTCTTAGCTAAAAAAGGCCTTTGGATATCGGAATACCGCATCGAATCGGGGCTTTATTGCGGAGGACATCTGTTTCCCACCCAGGGAAATCTTTTGGGACCCATACTCGATGAGTTCAAAACAAGGCGCTCTGAAATGTTCGAGACCCTGTATCCTATATACCTGAATGCGCTGATTTCAAAAAATATTCTTTCTCACGATTGTCCGGTTAACATCCGCATCACGGCTCAGGGAGGGGTTACCACACCTGAGGAACATGCCTTTTTGCTAAAAAATTACAATCTGGCCTCGGTAGGTTGGGGTACACCTTTTCTGCTGGTTCCGGAGGTTACCAATGTCGATTTGTACACTCTCGAATTGCTTATCAACGCTGATAAAAACGATGTTTATGCCAGTGATATTTCTCCCCTGAATATACCCTTCACCAATTTAAAATACAACTCGAAGGACCTGGAACGTGATATGAAGATAAGCAATGAAACACCGGGTAGCCTGTGTCCGAAAAAATTTCTTTCTTTTAATCATGAGTTTTTCGATTATGATGTATGCGTTGCTTCAAGGGCCTATATGGAAAAAAAGATTGATCAGCTTAAAGCAAAGCAATTGCCTCCTGAGGTGTACGAAAAAGAATACAACAAGATTGTGGTTAAATCATGTATTTGTGTTGGCCTGGGCACTTCGGCCCTGCTGGTAAATCATCTCAATACCCGCGAAGAGGGCAAAGGGGTTTCGATATGTCCGGGTCCGAATATTGCGTTTTTCAATAAAACCGTCAGCCTGCAACACATGGTCGACCATATTTATGGCAAAAAGCCCCTTGTCAGCAGTGATACCATCCCGCATGTTTTCATCCGCGAGTTGGAAGTGTACATCGATTACCTTTTCAAAAAGATTGAAGAGACGGAAGATCCTTCTGACAAGCAAAACACATATTTCGCTGAGTTTAAAGAAAATCTTTTGAAAGGGATACAATATTACAGAGTTCTGTTCATTAGAAATAAGCTTTATGATGATCTGGAGGAGCTGCACAAACTCAAGGAAAAATTAATTTCCGGATAAATTAAATCTGTTTAGTACATGATGAAAAAAGCTCTTTTAACAGGCGCCACCGGACTAACCGGGCATGAGTGCCTGAAGCAATTGTTGGCTGATGAATATTATTCTGAAGTGGAAATTTGGGTTCGCCGGACTGTCGGCATTACACATCCGAAACTCACCGAGAAGATACTTGATTTTGAAAAGATTGCAGAAGTTGATCGCATTGATGCCGATCATGTATTTTGCTGCCTGGGAACGACTATTAAAAAAGCCGGCTCGCAGGATAGGTTCTTTATGATAGATCATGATTATGTGGTGGCATGCGCAAAGGTGGCAGGGAGATCGCAGGCTGAGAAGTTCATTTACATCTCCTCCATTGGCGCCAATAAAAACTCAGGCAACTTTTACCTGCGCACCAAAGGCCGGGTAGAGGAAAGTCTTGGCAAACTTAACATCCCGTCGGTTATCATAATGCGCCCATCCATGCTTTTAGGCGACCGTAAAGAATATCGTTTTGGAGAAAAGGTAGGAAAAGCGTTCATGTCTGTTTTTCAGTTTTTGCTGATCGGAAGTTTAAAAAAGTATAAGGGAGTTCAGGCTTCGCAGGTGGCCAGAGCAATGGTGGCAGAGGCTAAAAATGAAAAACAACAGGGTTTTTCTATCATAGAGTCGGACAGGATAGGGGAGTATTAGCAAAGAAACGACTGAAGAACCGGGAGTGGTGAAGGGTGTATGTTTAGGATAGGGGGACTTGTAAATTTCTTTCGAGGCCGTCCTTGAAACTTTCGAGGCTGTCCGTGAAACTTCCGTGGGAGGCATGGAAGATTTCATAGGTTAAGAGCAAAATTATTATGAAGGCTCCCCGAAATTCAATGAAGCGTTTCGATTCCAGGAATCAGCAATGGTGAAAGAACATTTGAAATAAAATTTCAAAAAACCGGCAAATCGTAGTTCAGTATTTTATTTCAACCTGTATTTTTTTAATTGACCTGGCCTGTTACCAGTTTCATCAACCATTTTTGCGTTGAATTACCTTTAATGCAGCTTCCACCACATTTATGGTATCCAGTCCGAATTTCGTCATCAGTTCGTCAGGGGTTCCGCTTTCGCCGAAGGTGTCGTCAACGGCAACCATTTCCAGAGGTGTGGGCAAATTTCGTCCGAGCAATTGGGCAATGCTGTCACCCAGTCCGCCATTCATCATGTGTTCCTCAGCCGTTACCACGCAACGGGTTTTGGCGACAGACTGTAAAATGGCTTGGTTATCCAATGGCTTAATGGTATGAATATTTATCAGTTCGGCATCAATTCCTTTTTCTTTTAAGATACTGATGGCCTCCAAAGCTTTCCATACCAGGTGGCCTGTGGCAAAAATGCTTACATCTTTCCCTTCTTTTATCTTCAGTGCCTTTCCTATGATAAATGGCTCATCCTGCGGAATGAACACCGGCACTTTTGGCCGCCCGAACCGCAGATAAACCGGTCCAATATGTTCGCTGATGGCTATGGTGGCGGCTTTGGTCTGGTTGAAATCGCAGGTATTGATCACCACGATATTGGGCAGCATTTTCATCAGGCCGATATCTTCCATGATCTGGTGGGTGGCTCCGTCTTCGCCCAGGGTGATGCCGGCATGAGAGGCACATATCTTCACGTTCTTATCCGAATAAGCAACCGACTGCCTGATCTGGTCGTAAACCCTGCCGGTAGAGAAATTGGCAAAGGTTCCGGTAAAGGGTATTTTTCCACCAATGGTCAATCCTGCCGCTATGCCTATCATATTGGCTTCGGCTATGCCCACCTGAAAAAACCTGTCAGGAAATTCATGCACAAAGGCATCCATCTTGAGCGATCCGATCAAATCGGCACATAAAGCCACCACATGGGGGTTTCTCAGTCCCAGTTCCAGCAATCCTTCACCAAACCCCGAGCGGGTATCTTTTTCACCTGTTTTTATAAATTTTTCCATACAATCTTATTAATAATAATTAACCCGGGTGGTAACCCCTGATTCTATTTTAAATGATTTATCAATAGTATAAATTGAATGTGTTGAGAACTTCGAACGGAACAATAAACGGTATTTTCCCGGAAGCATGTACAAAGTTTCCGGCTGACCTTCCTCGTTGAGTTTATAGATCCACTTCAGGGTATTGTTCTCCTCTTGATACAAGGCTCCGTAACCGCGCATGGAATTGCCGATCACGGCGATGCCGGGCATGGGTATTTCAACCGTGGTGGTGTAGCTTTGTTTGATCTCAATGTCTTTGATTTCAAGCCGTGGGAGACTTAAAACCTCAAGGTCGTATGTCCCGGTAAGGTATTTCACCTCCTGTTCGAACGTTTGCACATTAAGCGTTTCCATTTTTCCCTTCAGTCTGACAATGCAATTCAGGTTTTTTATGGAGGGGAAAGTTCCTCCCACTTTCAGTTTAAGTATTCCCTGGGGAGTATTCAGCGCTATTACGGTATGTTTTCCGGGCGTAATAGCAATGCTGTCTTTTTGTACGGGAGGAATGGTATGAACCACCAGATTGTAGGCCATCAAAGGATCCAGCACCAGGGTATCGGGCAAGCCCATATCATTCATGGTATGAACAAAGTTGTATTTTACGGTTCCTGAAAAATTATCATAAAAAGTCATGCCCACATTGGTTTCGGTAGGTTTGCCATACGAATCGAGCAAATTTACCTGGGCAGTGGTTGAATTCAATGCCTGGGAAATGACTACTTTCAATGCGGTACTGAAATCTTTTTCGGTGGTAGCATCGTAATATGTACCCACACAATCGAAGGCTTCGGAAAAGTTTCTGCCTATACCAATGATAAAGGGTTTAAGAACTACCCCCTTTTTCTGCAACGCCAAAGAAACCGCGCAGGGATCGCCGCTGCATTCTTCCAGGCCATCGGTGATCAGCACAATGATGTTCCTGACATTGTCCATAGGCGGAAAGTCATTCCCGGCAGCTTCCAGACTGGCAGCAATAGGGGTAGTGCCCTTCGGATTGATGGTTTTGAGTTTGTTTTTGATCTTATCTATATTGCCAAAACCCAGAGGAATTTCAAGTTTCGAATCATCGCAATCCTGCGGTGGATATGTTTTTTGATGTCCGTACACCCTCATCCCCAGTTGCAGGTTGGGGACATTTCGTAAACTATCCAGTAGTTCTCCCATCAATTTACTGGCAATGGAAATCTTCCTGTCGCTTTGCCATAAACCCAACATGCTTTGGGAGGCGTCGTAAACAAACAATATACGGGTAACAGGTTTGGGCTTCTCCTTTTCTTTATTAACATCTTGTGCTGTTAAAGTTCCTGTCAGAAAGAAACTCAAAATGATAATCAAGTAAATTTTAAAATGCGGGTAACTTTTAAGTTTTACTTTCATTTTACTTATTTTAATAATCACCTAAGGTCTCAGGTAATTGCGCCAAAGCTTTTTCAAGCTGTTCGTCGTTGGGGGCCACACCGTGCCATTTGTGGGTGCCCATCATAAAATCAACGCCATGTCCCATATCGGTTTTCATAATAATAACAATAGGCCGCCCCTGACCGGTATTGGCTTTACAAATTGTAAGCATTTGCAGCACTTCTTCCATATCATTGCCATTCATTTCAAATACTTTCCATCCGAAAGCTTCAAATTTGGCCTTCAGATTTCCTAAGGGCATAACCTCATCAACCGGACCATCAATCTGCTTTCCGTTATAATCGACAATGGAGATCAGGTTATCGACCTTTTTACCGGCAGCATACATTGCCGCTTCCCAAATCTGTCCTTCCTGAAGTTCTCCGTCGCCGTGCAATGAAAACACTATTTTTTTATCGTGATTTAACTTCTTGGCAAGTGCTGCACCGATGGCAACTGACATTCCCTGTCCAAGCGATCCGGATGCGATTCTTACGCCCGGAATATGTTCGGCGGTGGTGGGATGTCCCTGAAGGCGGGTATGCAACCTGCGGAAAGTGCCGAGTTCTTTGATGGGAAAATATCCTGAACGGGCCAGAACACTATACCAGGCAGCCGACAAATGACCGTTGGATAAGAAAAAAAGATCTTCATCCGTTCCATCCATATTAAATGGAAGCGGTTTGTGTTCCAAAACGGAAAAATACAGGCAGGTAAGCAGATCGGCACATCCGAGCGATCCTCCGGGATGCCCGGAATTAACCGCATGTATCATGCGCAACAAATCGCGGCGCACCTGGGTGGCAATATTTTTTAGATCGTCAACAGTATTCATGGAGGTTTTTTTTTCAAAAGTATTATTTTTATTTCTATGCCTGTGCAATGTTTAAAAGTTATGGATAAGTTTTTTGCCGTTTCTATCTTCTCACCTGATTGTTGGCCTTCTCTTTCCGGGTAGCATATTTTTAGCTACTTTTGCAAAAAAACGATTATGGGATTAAATTGCGGTATCATAGGGCTGGCAAATTGTGGAAAAACCACTATTTTCAATTGTATGTCGAGCACCAAGGCACAGATAACCAACTTTGCGTTCAGTTCGAATAAATCAAATATTGCCATAGTCAATGTTCCGGATGAAAGATTGTATGTGTTGGAGAAATTAGTGAAAGCAGCCAAAGTAGTTCACGCTACGGTTGAAATCGTCGATATTCCCGGTTTGACAAAGGGCTCCAGTAAAGGCGAAGGTGTGGGCAATTCTTTTCTTTCGGATATCAGGCAGACCGATGCCATCATACATGTGATTCGTTGTTTTGATGATGAGAACCTGCCTCACATCGAAGGAAATGTTAATCCCGTTCGCGATAAAGAGATCATTGACCTTGAATTGCAGATAGGCGACCTCGACCTGATAGACCGCAAGATATCCAAAACCGAAAAGCTCCTGAAGGCAGGCGATAAAGATGCCAAACACACTCTTTCCGTGCTTCATCTCTATAAAAACCATCTCGAATCATTTCAATCGGCAAGAACGCTTGACATTTCGGCTGATGACCGCAAACTGGTGCGCGATCTGTGTTTACTGACCGAAAAGCCTGTGCTGTATGTATGCAACGTGGATGATAATTGGGCCATTAATGGAAATAAATATGTGGATCAGTTAAGAGAGGTGATCCGGAAAGAAGAAGCCGAAATGCTGGTCATAGCCGGAAAAATGGAAGCTGAGATTGCCGAACTGGATACGGAAGAAGACCGTCTGGTTTTCCTGAATGATGTGGGGTTGCAGGAGCCCAGTGTGAACAAACTGATCAAATCGGCTTTCCATTTATTGAACCTTCGTACTTTTTATACTGCCGGTCCCAAAGAAGCCCGCGCCTGGACTATCAAAGCCGGGATGAATGCCCCCCAGGCATCAGGTGTGATACATTCCGACCTCGAAAGGGGATTTATACGGGCAGAAGTGATGAAGTATGACGATTTTGTAAAGTTAGGTTCGGAACATGCCTGCAAAGAGGCCGGCAAGTTTAACGTGGAAGGAAAAAGCTACATAGTGGAAGAAGGCGATATTATGCACATCAGGTTTAATGTGTAGCCTGCTGTTAACGGCAAAACTTTAATTTATCCTGCAGGTTGGGTTTTCCCAGGTCATGCGCCTTTTGCCAGTCGGCACAGGCATTTTTTAACTGGTTGATCGATTGATAAACATTGCCGCGGTTGCTGTATGCATCTGCAAACCCCGGATTGACCTCAACGGCTTTGGAATAATCGGCCAATGCCCCCTGGTAATCGCCCTTGCTGTATTTCAGGTTCCCGCGATAGTAGTAAGGCTGATCGAACAAGGGATCGAGTTCGATGGCAAGATTGAAATCCTCAAGGGCCTCAGTGTACTTCAAATTGAACATGTTTTTGATTCCCGACTTGTTGTATTGTATCGCTTTTTCTTTTTTGGAGGTACAGGCGATCAGTAAAATGGACAAGGAAGCTAACAATATTATCTTTTTCATAAAAATCGTTTGAAATACTGTGCAAAGTAACATCATTTTTAATTCGCAAAAAAGTTTTACTACTTTTAAACCTTTATTCAAATAAAACATCTAACCACAAATTAATTTATGACCTCCGAAAAGGATAACCAAATCCTTACCCTTTTAAAAGACACCAAAACCCGCCACCAGGGTTTCAACCAGCTTATAGTTGCGAGCCAGAGGCAGATTTACTGGATGGTCAGGAAAATTGTTATCGATCATGACGATGCCAACGATATTGTTCAGAATACATTTGTTAAAGCATGGAACCATATCGACAGTTTCCGTTTCGAGTCGTCTATACATACGTGGTTGCACCGAATTGCCGTGAATGAATCGCTGACGTTTCTGAACCGTAAAAAGACACTGAACTTTATTCCCTGGTTTAGTGTGGAACACAAATTGGCTAATTCGCTGAAGGATGACCCTTATTTTTCGGCCGAAAAAATATCGCTGAAACTCCATCAGGCCATTTTAAAGCTGCCCGAAAAACAAAGGCTGGTATTTAATATGAGGTATTATGATGCATTGCCTTTCGAGGAGATATCGGAGATATTAGGCACCAGCACCGGAGCATTGAAAGCCAATTATCATATCGCATTTAAAAAGATCGAAAAATATTTACTGTCCGGTTAAACTATTGTCAAAAAAAAAAGTCAAATATCAGCATCGGAACCTAATCCTCCATGTGTCATGAACAAAGAACCGAAAACGGAAGCAGACCATCAGGGCTATAACAACAGGAATTACTTTTCTGTGCCTGAAGGTTATTTTGAAAAACTTCCTGATGAGATATCCACAAAGATAGGGGCACAGGGCGCCACTCACGCCAAAAAACAGCCCCTTATCCGCAAAATGATTACTATTACAAGCCTGGCGGCTGCCATTGTCTTAGTGCTGCTGGTTTTTTCGTTTCTCCTGAAAAAGCAAATACCGCAAAACAATGATATTTCTTTTTTGCAGGATGCTGACCAGGCGATAACCGAATATCTGGAAGAAAACCTCGACGAAAATGCCCTGGTGGAAGCCAGTAACGATAATATCAGTTTTTTTGATGCCGGCAGGCTGAATGAGATCATTGCTGCTGACGATACTATAAAACAAAGACCGGAGAGTTCATTTGAGATAGACACCACCCTGAAAAAGGATGAAATACTGGAGTATCTTTTAAACGAAAATATTGATCCCGAAACCTTATAAATTAAATCCATAAAAAACAAAATCATGAAAACATTAAAAGTAAAGTTCGTTATGCCAGGCCTGTTATTCTTAGCAATGATTTTTCTTTCCTCAAATTTTCTGATGGCTCAGAATGCCGGTGTTAATGCCGGCAAAGGCCTAGAGAAAAAAGAAAAGGTGCAGGCAATGAAAGTGGCTTTCCTTACCGATAAGCTGAACCTGAGTGCAGCCGATGCAGAAAAATTCTGGCCGGTGTACAACGAATTTCAGGATAAAAAAGATGCCCTGCAAAAAGCTTTCCGGCAGAAAGTGAAGGTCGCAAAAGAAATCACCCCCGAACTGATGACCGAAGAACAAGCCGAAGAACTGATCAATGCACAGCTTACACAGGAGCAAGCTCAGTTTGATCTGAAAAAGGAATATCTGCCTCGCTTCAAAAAACTGATAGGCAGCAAAAAAGTGGTTGCCATGTATGTGGCCGAGAAAGATTTCAATAAAATATTATTGCAAAAACTCAAGGAGAAATAGGAATTGCTAATTGGCTGAATTGTTATATTGTTGAAAGATAAAAAAAAGCCCCGCATTCGCGGGGCTTTTTTTGTGGATTAGTTTCGTTTCCATTTTCTGTAATTGCTTACCAAACTCACATAAGTTTCGTCGCTGGGTTTGCTGACGCTGGTGGTTACGGTAAGTGTTTTCAGTTTTCCGGGGAATATCACCACCGGCATAATATCGCCGCCATAAGTGCCGTTCGATTCTATATACGTTTCGCCATCAACCGAACTGGCATAGAACATGTAAGGACTTTTCTTATCCAACTGATATAAACGAGCCGCTGCCAGATCAGCGAAATCCATAATCACCTCGCCGCACAGCACACCATTTTCTTCGAACAAACGTTTGGTAATATTGGTGGCTTCAGGATATGAAGTGGCAATTTTATCGCCGTTAAGGTAACTGTTCAACAGGTCGTCGAAATCTTCCACTTCGGTGACGCCTGCCGAATCGACGATCGACATGATGTTGATATACTTAATGGTTAACTTACCCGAATTTTTACCGGTAAATTCAAAAGTGTACTGTTTCTTTTCGACCGTTAAGCAACTGCTTAATATCAATCCGAAAACACCGATAGCGCACAATAACAAAAATCTTCTCATACATTGGTTTTTTTAAGGCCGGTATCAATTCCCTTACCTGAAATGCTGACCAAACCTGTTATTAATAAATTATGAAGGGAATTTAACATTCAGGATTCGGTTTCAAATTTAGTTATTATTTTCCACCTATCTTTGCATACCTAAAAAATATTCCATGAAAATATCGGTCGACATTAGCTATTATCCGCTAAAGGAGGAATTTAAACCCCAGATCATTGCTTTTTTAGAAGGTTTGAATTTATTCAAAGATTTAACTGCCCAAACCAACGGAATGAGTACCCAGGTGTTTGGCGACTATAAATATGTGATGAACGCCCTTACCATCGAAATTGAAAAAGCTTTCGAAAATCCGCATTCGGTGTTCGTGATGAAAATTGTTAACGCCGATTTGCAGGTGGTGGAGAAATGGTAGGAGGGAAGTTTGGAGTTAGATATTGAGTTAATTATGTTTATTAAGTTGATTAAGTAAAAAAGGGAGTAGGTGGACTTTGTGATTTTCTTTTCTTGAAAATTGAGAATTCCTAACCTTGAATGACCACCAATGACGCGAAGCAAATGACAAACAATGACCATTAATGACGCGAAGCAAATGACAACTAATGACTAATTGGATTCTTCAAAACTATATCGAAATCATTGCAGCCCTGTTGGGAATAGCCGGGGTGTATCTTACCGTCAGGCAAAGCATTTGGTGCTGGCCGGTGGGGTTGATCAATGTGGTGCTTTCGCTGTTGGTTTTTTTTACTTCGAAGCTATATGCCGACGTGGTGCTGCAATTGTTTTACCTGGTGATGACGCTCTATGGCTGGTATTTCTGGATATACGGAGGCAAAAGAAAATTTGAACTACCCGTCAGGCGCATTACTCAACGCGAATTGCTGGTAATGTTGCTGGTGGGTATCGGAGCCTCGGCCATCACCGGCTTTGTTTTTGCCGGATATACCGATGCGGCTTTTCCTTATTGGGATTCGCTGCTGATGGTATGGGGCATTATAGCCACCTGGGCCATGGCCCGGAAGATCATCGAACACTGGATCATGTGGATCGTCATCGATCTCAATTGCAGTGCACTGTATTTTTGCAAACAATTGTACGCCTTTTCGCCCTTATATTTTATCTTTACGGTTTTGGCGGTTTATGGATATATAACATGGAAAAAAGAAATGAAACTATAGGCAGGCAGGTGATCCGCATTGCCATTACCGGTCCGGAATCGACCGGCAAATCGGAGTTGACGTGGAAATTGGCAAAGCATTATGGAGGAAAATATGTGCGCGAGACGGCGCGCAATTATTTGGAAGAACTGGGTCGCAAATACAATTATTTCGATTTGAGGGTAATTGCACAGATGCAGTTAAAAAACGAACAGCAAAGGGAAAGGTTTGCCTCTAATTATTTGTTTTGCGATACCGAACTTACCGTGATAAAAATTTGGTCGGAACACCGCTTTAGTAAATGCCATCCGTGGGTGCTGAAGAAACTCGGCGAAATAAAATACGACCTCTACCTGCTATGCGACGTGGACCTTCCGTGGAAACCGGATCCGCTGCGAGAACATTCTCACCTTCGGAAATATTTTTTTGATAAATATCATAACGAACTTACCGGGCGCGGCCTGCCTTTTGTAATTATTTCGGGAACCGGCCCCCAAAGAGTGCAAAATGCGGTGGATGCCATAGATCGTTTTTTTTAATTTTCAAGAGGAAGAGAATGCAACAAAGGGACCAGGAAGATTTACCACAAAGGAAAAACCAAGGTATTTTCACTAAGGAACACTAAGGAATTTGATGTTTTACCCTTGGTGAATACCTTTGAGGCCTTCGTGGTTAATTTTTTTCCTCCACTCCCAAATGGATGCCTATGGCACAAGGCACCCAGATGAATAACCACAGTGGACACAGAGGTTTCTTTACAGAGTTAAACAGAGGGGTTTCTTCGCGTTCTTAGCGTTTCTTTTCTTTGCGCAACTTTGCGGTTAACTTCTTTTTTTTACCGCAAAGACCACCAAGTTTTTCGCAAAGGCCGCGGAGAAAATTTTTTCACAAGCTATAAGCCATAAACCGCAAGCCAGAACCCGGCACCAAAATTCTGAAATCTCAAATCTGAAATCTTAATTCTGAAATCTAAATTCCGCAATCCTATCATCCCGGAGGCGGGCTTTCGACGGGCTGAATGAGTATGTTATATTCAATATCTTCGTCGGCTACGATTTCGACATCACCCGCAAAATCTTCACATTCTTCGGCGGTGGCGCTGATGTGGCGGTTGCCCACCGGAACCATATCCATTTCATAATCACCATCTTCGTCGGGAACTATGGGGGCTTCCACGCCATCAATAAATACAAACGAACTTTCAGGAACCTCGTTGTTGTCGGCGCGCAACACACTGCCATGAATGGAGCCATACTGGCCCGGTTCGGGTTTTTTCAGGGTGGGAGTGTTGTATATTACGTAATCGTTGTAGCTGGCCTCGCTCTTGTCGAACCAGTAGGTTTTGCCCACATCGCAAATCTGAACTATGCGGTTATAGAGCAGGTTGGCAATGGTGATGCGTTTTTCGGTGTACAAATCGCGCAGTCCGACAGCCTTCACCTTGTCGATGATGGCCTGATGAAACGTGGCGTTCAGAGCCGTCAAATTATCGAGCATGGCCTGGGTGAGGCCCTGGTCGGTGAGTTGGCTCAGGTAGAGGCCGGCCACCTGCACCACGGTTGAGGCACAAAAATAAAGGTGCATAGGATCGAGATTATCCATGCCGGCAGTGCCAAACGAACGGTATTCGGCCGAATTTTCGCCGAATTTCAGCCGCGGACGCAGCACAATATCGCGAATGGCCACGCGGACCTTATCGGCTGTGGTGTCGCGCAATTGGGTAAGCACACTCACCTGGCCTTTTAGATATATATCGGCAGGGAGGTTCATCAACTCGGTGGTGGTGTCGGTTAGAAATGTAACCGTCGTAAGGTCAATACCATAAGCGGCCAGAATTGTGCTGTCGCGGTCAATCAGCAGGGTTGTTTTATCCTTCAGCCCTACCAGATCGGGTATTGACATGCGGTAATCGGGTTTTTCGAGGGTTTTTCGCATAAGTTTGAAGTTTAAATTTTCACAAAGATAATAAAGATTTTATGTTAATGCAAATATTTTTCTACTTTTTTTAGAAATTAATTTAATATTTTTTTCATTCCATCATCCGAAAACCAGTCCATTAGACCATGATGTCGAAAATGGCTGGCGATTTTATTGATTTTATAGGTTGTTTCTAATATTTGTTTCGCTGATTCCATAAAATATGCTGCTGCGACCCAATTTTGCGACAAAGCAACTTATAAAAATGGTAATGATTTAAAAAATTGTTTCATAGCTGCTATATGCCGTTTTGATGCTGCTGATAATTATGCTGATGATTCGTAAGATTATAATACTGCAACTAAATTCTGTGTCGACGCAACTAAAAATTTCTGAATAAAATCAGGTATCTGCAACATTTTAGCAGGTGGCAATATTTTATTTAACTGTTGCCTTGGGATATGGTAAAGTATGCTGCAAATTAAGAAAGAAATGAATGTGGTTTGTGAATGAAAATATATCGCCCTTACTGCCATGCCCACCCCCCTGATAGCGAAAACCAATACAACGACTAACAGGAATAAAAAAACCGGTGAAAAATCTTTTTAATTGGCAATAAATATGTAGTTTTGGGGGAAGAAACCATTTTTAAACGTTTACTGTCATTTGTAAGCGTTTGTAAATGGACTGGCAGCAATATAATTGTTAGCATGCATTCTAAATCTTTAGTAATGATGAAATTCATTTTAAAAATTTTAT
>CAYXXU010000041.1:0-41264 GCA_964469155.1 uncultured Bacteroidales bacterium | reverse complement strand
TATGTTTGCAGGAGCGGTCATGGTCGGTAAAGCAGCAGGACTTACCGTGATGGTTCTGGAAACAGAAGCCAAAGCTCTTCCGCAAGCGTCAGTAGCAGTCCATGTTTCGGTTACTGTACCACCGCAAGCATCTGGAGTAGCCGTGAAAGTTGATAAGTTTGAAGTACCGTTGATAGCACATCCGCCTGTCAAACCATTGCTGAAAGAAATTGTACTGGCTTCAGGTATAGCACCACAAGCTACTGTTATGTTTGCAGGAGCGGTCATGGTCGGTAAAGCAGCAGGACTTACCGTGATGGTTTGTGTACAACTTGCTGAATTGATACCATCTGTTGCAGTCCATGTACGGGTAATGGTTCCTCCGCAACCTGAACCTGAACCTCCAAAATCAGTGTATGTTACTGAAGGGGTGCCGCAATTATCAGTAGCAGTTGCCGTTCCTGTAAATTCAGGGGCCGTACTTGCACCGCAAGCAACTGTTATGTTTGACGGACAAATAATAGTAGGAGGTGTTACATCCGGAACTGTTCCTACAATAATGGTAAATGGTTTTTCACATCCTTTACTATCTTTTATTGTAATAGTATAAGTTGCTGCACCCAAACCAGTAATATTTATTGGAAGCGTAGCCAGCATATAAGAACCAGAATTTACCTTATATTGATAAGGTGAAGTTCCGCCGGTTATTGAGGTAATGGTTATCGAACCATTGGTACTATCCACACAAGTCGTTGGGGTCGTGGTATGATTTATATTAATATCATTAGGCTGAGTTATGGTTACCGCTGGCATAGTGGCAGTACAACCTCCTGCATCTGTAACTGTTACTACATATACTCCGGCAGATAAACCTGTAAGATCCTCAGTAGTTTGAGGGAATGGTGACCCACCTTTTGTCCATACATAAGTATAAGGTGCAGTGCCTCCGGTTACCGTGATATCGATAGTTCCGTTTGAACCACCAAAGCAGGCGACATTGGTTGAAGATGCAAGTGTAACCGAAGGACCTCCAACGGAAACTGTGATCACTACCCTGTCATAACAACCAGGGAAAGCGGGTGAGAATACTTTGAAAGCATAGTACGTGCCCGAAGCAGGAATATTAGTTAAATGAGTTGCCAAATAATTGTCGGTGGCACAGATGTAGTAACCATTTGTGATCAGGTTTTGCAAATCGGGGACACTGGAAAATGTTACAGGGAAGGTACAAGTATTAACATTTACAGTGGTTGGAAATGAACATGCTGTTGGCAAAGGGGAAATTACAAATGTAGTAGTCTGTCCGTTCCCAAGTCCGCAGGCTGTTAAACCATTCGAACTGGGGGTGGTCTTTTGTGCAGGAGCCTGGGTTCCGTTATAAATTGCATTACAAACCGTATTTCCACCAATTGCACAGGTATTTCGTAATTTAACGCAATCATCTGTTACCTTAACAATATACTGTAAAGTAAGGCTGGGATCTCCAACTTCAACCATTCCATTGGGAATACTGAAGGTTAATGTGTGTGTTGAAGCGGTATACACGTATGTAACTCCTGTTGGAAGAGGAGTAACAACTGAAACAAAATCGACGCACAAGGGTAAGTTACAGACGATCTGGGTATTTGTTGCGGGATCATTTCCTTTGTTTTGTGCATTAATGGTAAAGGTGAGGTTGGTCCCGGGAGCAACATTACCACCGGAGCCTCCCGGCATACCATCTATGGTAATAATTGGCGGTATTAGGGGTTCCCAAACATCAACTGACAGACCAGTCAAAAACATACCATATGTTTCCTGGTTAGTCCCCATTCTAACTGTAGCTGATGTCTGGTTATTTCCTATAACAGAATTTCCGGTATTGGTTATCGAAAAAATATCTGCATCAAAACCAAGGGTATTTGTACTGGCAGGGACTCTGCTTAAAAATTGTGCGCCATTTAAACCTATAATACTGTGATAAAAGTTATTTGTCTGTCGTATCGCTGACCCTGTTGCCAGGTTGTACCAGGAAGCATCTACTTTTTGAATTTCAGCATAATCACCTGTTAAATCCCAGTCACCTTCAAGAGAACCCATTAAAAATTTCGCACTTACATTTCCACTTGGTATGGTTTGAAATCCGCTAAATGTAAAAGGCATGGGATTTGGGCTCATACCATTATAAACATGGGTATATCCGTCAAAAATACTTACCTTTTTTTGAGGGAGAGTAGGACTTTCATAAACAAAAACAATAATCCAACCGCCCGAGCATCCGATGTTGCCACCATTATGCCCTGTCAGCCCCCCTGTCTTAGCTTTTACATTGGCCACAGTATATTCTCCGTTAGGATTGACAGGCAAAAGAGATGTGATATCTTTTACACAAACATAAGGATCGTTTTGAAAATGTTCGGCACGACCATCATAAATTACAGCATCGGCTGATAAAGTAGAATATGAAGCGGCTCCGGGAATTTTAAATTTAACTTCATTAAAATTCCATGCAGGCTCATTTCCTGGATCTTCAAAATTGGCTGCAGCCCAATATAAAAGAGCTTTCTTAATGGTGACACAGGTCAATCCTGAAGGCAGGGCTAGGGTTGCCTTACTGGAGTTGAAGGTATTGGGATCCGAATCAACATCCACAAACACCATTGTAACGTTATGATTACCGGCAGTACCAGTATAATCGGCAGTGGCATTGGCTGATAAAACATTATTTGCTATGAGAGTCATATCCCCGGTTACCGAGGTCTGATACCTGGCGGCAAAAGGAGTTTTTATTTGGGCAAATAATCCCGATGCAAGGCAAACCAAAAAAAGAAAAGTTATAACCTTTCCGGTAGTTCTTGTTAATAGATTCATAGAAGTATAGGTTTTTGTTTTCATGACTTATATTTTTTCTTTCTTAGTATTTAAATTTATTCAACAGGTAATACAGCACCACCTGCTTTTGGAATATCTGTAATTATTTCGTTGCCATTTATTAATAAGTTCAGTTGATTGCTTTCCAAGGTTGTAAATAATTTTAATTTGGAAAGTACATCAGGAACCTTATATTCTCCGGAAACATTGGCGCCAACTCTTATTGTTACTGTAAGGTAAATCTCTCCATTGGCAAATGAGGTCAATTCCGGATTATTTGTTTTGTCCCATTTAATGGTATTCTTTTCTGCATTATATTCTCCTGTGGGTTTAGAACTAATATAAGTGTATAAACCGGAAGAAGACAAATGTGCCTTTATAACAGCATCAGAAACAGTCACTCCCGTATTATTAACAGCAATAATATAGGTAATGGTTTCGCCGGGATTTGAAACCGAAGGACCACTTTGTACTATTTTGAAATTTTGCGAAAACCCAATGCTGCAAATTAAAACAAAAATAATTGTAACAAAAAAAGACCTAATGTATACAAGATGAACTTTTTTTGAACTTTCGTCTCTTTTTATGTATGATTTCTGAAGACTTACTGACTTTTTCATATTTTCCATTATTATAATTTTTTGATTTAGTTAATTAACTTAATTGATTTGTTACATTATTATAAGTAGCAAATATTATTTTTTATGGCAAACTTTATGAGATCGATATTCGATTTTAAGTTAAGTTTGGTCATGATATTTGATTTATGCTTTTCTATGGTCTTAACACTCATTAACAGCTTCTGAGAAATTTCTTTATTGGAAAATCCATCTGCAAATAATTGCAATACCTGCAACTCGTTTTTTGACAGCACACTAATATCTAAATTATCGTAACTAACTTCCTGATGAGTAATTTCAGGTTTTGATTTATTGTTTAATGTGTTTAATACGTCAGCCGGAAAATAATCATGGCCGCTTGTTAAAGAGGCAATAGCTTTCATTATCTCGTCGCGGCTCGCATTTTGTTTCATAATAAAACCATTAGCTCCTGCATTGATTGCGTCATGAATGATGTTTGTTGACATGCACATTGAAAGAATCAGGATTTTAGACTTTATATTATATGATTTCAAATTTCTAATAAAATCAAGTCCGCTCATGTCGGGCATCATCATGTCTGTTATAATAACATCTGGTTGATGGATTAGAGCATTTTTCAGAGTATCTATTCCTGAAAGGTAAGCGCCGCAAATAACAATATGCTTGTCGTTGGACAGCATTGTTTTCAGACCATCAAGAATAATCTGATGATCGTCAAGAAGAATAATTTTTACAGTTTTCATAAAAATTCAAATAGTGTTTTATTAATATTTTTTAATCCTTTTTGTGTTAAAACTCAGGAGTGTTTTTGTCTCAATTATTGCGCTTGATTTTAGCCAATTCAAAACCTCTTAATTTGCAGGTCAAAATTAATATCATAAAATCTGAATAGACTGAGTGTTTCACTTGAAATCGTTAGTGAATCACTAAAATATTTTATTAGTGAATCACTAAGAAATTCATTAGTGAATCACTAAAAAACCTTGTGCGGGGTTTTTATATCAAGGAGATACGTTGAACTTTGAATGCATTTTTGTTTGCATTTTTTATTTCAACGGTTTTGCTTTGTCAATTGTTGAGATGCATTCAGTAATAAAATCCATGAATAGAACTGAGAAAATTGAATTATTAAAATCAATTCAAAATGGCACACCATTAAAATTTGCCTTTGTTGATAATGTAACTCTTTACAATACTTTAGATGAGCCAGATGTTTATTATAATGAACTCATTGAAATGGTAAGCTTTAGATTATTACCAAAAGCACTGCAACAATTTATCATTTATAACCACAGTTGATGTTGCAGAAATAAAAAAACTCTGTATCATTTTTCAAAGAATAAGAGCTAATGATAATGAATTAACAATTGATGAGCTAAAAGAGGCAAAAGAAATAATTAAACTAATTTGGCTAAATGAAAAAAATATCTCCACAAAATAACTGGTAAAAGAATAAAAAGCAACCGGATTATACTTTGATTTAGAAGTTTGTGCTACTAATATGCTACATAAAAAAATAAAAGCCCAGATAAATCAAGGCTTTTATTGTATCTGAGGTAGCGGGGCTAGGACTCGAACCTAGGACCTTCGGGTTATGAGCCCGACGAGCTACCACTGCTCCACCCCGCACTATATTTTAGGAGTGCAAAGATAGATATTTTTGGGGTTTTAGCAAAAAAATCGTAAAAAAATTATTTATCCTGTGTTCAGCACAAATATTAATTAACCGTCAGCGGTTGATTTGTTTTTATTATCATAGGGTTTTACATGTAGTTTAAGATTTACATTTGCCCTTTCTATTATTGTTTAATATTAAAAAAACTCATGACGAATGCCCTACTATTTCCGTTGATTGGTGTTGCAGTGGCGTTGTTTGCGGTTCCTTTTTTTAAATCTAAAACATCCGGCTGGGTTTCTTTTTTATCCTCGGTCATCATTGCCGTATTTTCTCTGATCCCTGCCGTGATAGTTTTGAGCGGAGGTGATGTTGGTACAACTCCCCTGCTTACGTATTTTGGCGATCACACACTGAGGCTAGACGCCTTAAGCGCCTGGTTTATTATTATTATCAATATTGTATCCCTTGCGGGAAGTTTCTATGGGCAGGAATACCTGGGACATTATGCCGATCGCGTATCGGACCTGAAGATACATTTTATGCTGCTACCTGTTTTTCATGCTTCCATGATTTACGTGACCCTGCTCAACGACCTCTTTTTCTTCATCGTTACCTGGGAGATTATGTCGCTGAGTTCCTTTGTGCTGATCCTGTTCGAAAGAAAAAAAGAAGGCACGCTGAAGGCCGCCATCAACTATTTCATTCAGATGCACCTGAGCGTGGTGTTCTTGCTTACCGCAACCTTTTATCTGTTCTTCCTTACGGGAGGCACCTCGTTTACCAATCTGGAAGCACTGCCAGAACAGGCTGGCGGACAACATGCCCTTATCATATTCTTACTGTTCTTTATTGGCTTTGGCATCAAGGCGGGTTTTATACCTTTTCACACCTGGCTGCCTCATGCCCATCCCGCAGCTCCTTCGCATCTGTCGGGTATTATGTCGGGGGTGATCATCAAAGTGGGCATTTACGGTATTTTGCGTGTGGTGATTCAAAGTCCTGCCGATATGGTGACCATTGGATGGATTGTCATGATATTTGCGATTTGTTCGGGACTGTACGGGGTGATGCTGGCCATCATTCAGCACAACCTGAAGAAACTGCTGGCCTATCACAGCATTGAGAACATCGGCATCATCGGAATAGGCATAGGCATGGGAGCGCTGGGAATAGGATACGAAAACACCATGCTCACCTATATGGGATTTGCAGGAGCGCTGCTGCATACCCTGAATCATAGTCTGTTCAAATCCCTGCTATTCTTCAGTGCAGGCAATGTTTACCAGGGGGCAGGCACAGTGAATATTGAACATCTGGGCGGACTGGGAAAGAAAATGCCTTTTACGGCAGCCTTCTTCCTGATAGGCGCCATAGCCATATGCGGATTGCCACCCCTGAATGGCTTCATTTCGGAATTCATCATCTTTTCGGGCCTGTTCCGCGCCATTCATTTGTTCGGCCTGTCCGAATCCTTTTCTTTCGTGATAGTGATAGCATCTCTGGCCCTGATAGGCGGACTGGCCATACTCTGTTTCACCAAGGCTTTTGGAATAGTCTTTCAGGGAAGCCCGCGTTATCCATTGGAAAAAGAACCCACCGAAGGAGGCTGGGTGAAAAAAGCTCCCATGATGCTCATCAGCCTGCTGATCGTATTGATCGGTATTTTCCCTGCTTTCATCATGAAAGTGATGGGCAGACCTTTGGCTCTGATGGTGCCCACAGACGATCTGCAAACCATTTCCCTGGGCCTGACGGAAACTATGACAGGCATTTCCATGGTTTCGGGCATCTTTATAGGCATCATAGTCGTGGTGTATCTGCTGAGAAAGCTTGCCCAAAGAAAGGTGAGCATAGAATCGTCCGAAACCTGGGGATGCGGATATGTGACGCCCAATACGCGTATGCAATATACAGCCAATTCGTTTGCACGAACTTTTCGTAAACTTTTTGAACCCTTGGTGCTTATCAAAAAGGACAAGATCAATATTGACAAAGTTTTTCCTCAAAAGGCCTATAGTTACGAAAGTCAATCGCATGACAGGATAGAAGACCGTCTGATCACGGTGCCTTTGGAAAAGATGCTGAAGTTCCTCGCAAGATTCCGCATTTTCCAGAACGGACAAACCCAGAGTTACCTGATGTATGCCTTTTTGTTTATCATCATTGTGTTGGTTATTGAATTTATCCGATCGTAAAACACAGAAATGAACCTGATACTGATCCTCATAGTCGCATTGCTTTTCCCGGGTGTCATCAACATCACCCGAAGCCTTTTCAGCGGGAGAAAGGGACCGGGTTTGCTGCAACCTCTGAAGGACCTGGTTCGTTTGTTCCGCAAGGGCAGTGTTTACAGTCGTACTACCGGCATCATCTTCCGCATGGCGCCCACCATTTCCATTGCGGCAGTGATTTGTGCTTCACTGGTATTGCCCATAGGTCCGTGGAAGGCATTGATATCTTTCAACGGCGATTTTGTGTTCTTCATCTATATGCTGGGTTTGGGTCGTTTCATGGCCATCATTGCTGCCATGGATACGGGAAGCAGTTTCGAAGGCATGGGAGCCAGTCGCGAAGCACATTTTGGTATGCTGGCCGAACCGGCTTTCCTGATATTGCTGGGGTCGCTGGTGTTGTTTACAGGGCATTATTCGTTTTCGGACATCTTCATCACCCTGCGCGACGGCTCGGGATTTGCTTATGGACTGGGCATTATGTCGTCCTTTGTGATCTTTCTGTTCTCACTGATAGAAACCTGCCGCCTGCCCGTTGACGACCCCCGCACTCACCTCGAGCTGACCATGATACATGAAGTGATGATACTCGACAACAGCGGCTTCGATCTGGGCTTACTGCAATTAACAAACTACCTGAAGTTCGCTGTGTTCGGAACCATCATCGCCAATTTCTTCCTTTTCGAGACGGTATTCTGGAACAGCATTCTGATCTTTTTAGGCATTCAAATGATATTGGCTATGGCCGTGGCCTTTGTTGAATCCTTTATGGCCCGCTTCCGCATGAACCATAACCCACAGTTCATACTGACGCTTACCTCTCTGGCTTTTTTGATATTTGTCGGCATATTATTATTCCTGGAAAAATAATCTATGGAAACCATACTCCTCACCATATTCGCCTTCACCCTCCTCTACATCGGAATTGCCAACCGGCTCAACACTTTCATTCGCATGCTGGCTATACAGGGACTAATTTTGTTTGGCATCACCTTTTTCAAGCTGACGGAGATCAACTGGTTCAACCTTGTGATGATTTTGCTGGAAACCATCATCTTCAAGACGGTGCTCATCCCCTGGTTCCTGAATTATGTGCTGAAAAAGAACAAGATCGTCAGAGAGACCGAGCCTTTTGTTTCTTATTTCTGGTCGCTGATTCTCATTACGGGTTTCATCATTCTGTCGTATATCATTTCGGGTTATCTCGGTCTGGATAAAAGCACCAAGGCAGATTTCACGGTGGCTTTTGCCTCCCTGCTGACAGGTATCTATATTATCATCACCCGCAAAAAGATCATCACCCACCTGATGGGATATATGATACTGGAGAACGGGGTGTTTTTGCTTTCGCTTACCATAGGAGCACATCAGCCTATGATGGTCAACCTGGGAATCTTGCTCGATATCTTCATGAGTGTGCTGGTGTTGGGACTGTTTATGAACAAGATAGGGAATACTTTTGAAGAAATGAGCATAGAAAATTTATCAAATTTAAAGGATTAGAACATGATGCTGGGTCTATATTTTATATTTGGAATCTTCTTGGCGGCACTGACCATGCTGGTGAGAAAGAGATCTGTGGCCTCTGCTTCACTCATACTTTTCCTGGCAGCGCAAACCCTGCTCACTGCCTATGCATTTATGCATAGAGGCGAAAAGGAACTGACCTATTTCTGTTTTGATAATACCGGATTGCTCTTTCTGGCACTGCTTACCGTTTTGTCGTATTTCACCGCCTACTACAGTTTCATCTATCTGAAACGAAACCGCGACAATGTATTCCGGACTGCCATCTATTGTTCGGCCCTCATCATGCTGTTGGTCTCGGTGACGGGGGTTTACCTTTCGGAACATGCAGGACTGATGTGGGTGTTCGTGGAAGCTACCACCCTCTGCGTGTCCCTGTTGATCTATCACGAGCGCAGTAACCTCAGCCTGGAAGCTACCTGGAAATATGTATTCATTTGTTCCATTGGAGTGGCCCTGGCCTTTGTGGGTATCATCTTCCTCGGCATGGCCGTTCAGACCAACGGGGTGTACGATCTTTCTTTCTCCGCTATACTGGCACAGGCCTCCAGCTCCAATCCTTTCTGGATGAAGATGGTATTTCTTTTCGTACTGGTAGGATTCAGCACCAAGATGGGGCTCTTTCCTCTGCAAGCCATCAAGGTGGATGCTTTGAACGTGGCTCCCTCGCCTGTCGGGGCTTATATTTCCACCATATTGATGAATGCGGGATTTCTGGCGCTGTATAGATTTTACCATGCTCTATCCCCCGGCTCCATAACTGAATGGATGAATCATCTGCTGATGTGGACCGGAATGCTCAGCATACTGATAGCCACCATCTACATGCTCTTTGTAGGAAACCTGAAACGTATGGGAGCCTATTCGGGCCTGGAACATATAGGACTGATAGCGATAGGACTTTCGCTGGGCGGACCCGTGCTTTACGCTGTATTTCTCCACCTCATACTGCATACCTTTATCAAATCTGGTTTTTTCTTTCACCTGGGATCGGTGTTTCATCATTTCAGAACCTATAAGATCACCGGGATAAAGGACTATTTCGGCAAAGCGCCCCTGGCAGCCCTCGTCTTTTTCATGCTGATCCTATTCCTGGGAGCCATTCCACCTTCGGGACTTTTCGTGAGCGAGTTCCTCATCTTTAAAGGACTATTCAATGCCTCTCATTTTTGGGAAATGGTCCTGTTGCTGATCCTACTTACCATCATCATCTTTGCCTTCATACGCAACGCCCTGAATATTGTTTTTGCGGAAGATACCTCCGCAACAGAAACTTACGGTAAAATAAGGTTGATAGAACTTCTGCCCATACTCATACTTCTGGTATCCGTTATCTGGCTGGCGTATTTCCCTCCAAAGGTTTTTGTTGATTTTCTCACCCAATGCACACTTTTATGACCATGAGAAGCCTTCAGATAAATAACCAACAAACCGTTCCCACAGAAAATATTCCCGTGTTGTCCTATGCGGATTTCTATAGCCATGTGTTGGAAATGGCTGCATCCGAAACGGTTCATTGTGTCAGTTATTTCGGCTATAAGGCGGCGGATGGCTTGCATTTTATCTGCTGCCTGGCCGACGACAGTGATGCCAGCATCCATATCCTCTCCTGGAAAACTTCTCAAAAAGAACTTGCCGTTGAGTCGCTTACTGCAAAAAACCTCACCTTCTACATGTTCGAGCGTGAGATTCACGAGAACTTCGGCATACATTTCGAAGGGCACCCCTGGCTAAAACCGGTAAGGTATGCCTGGAACCGCAAGGATATTGAAAAAACTATCGCCAACTATCCTTTCTTCCGCATCGAAAGCGAAGAACTGCATGAAGTGGGTGTGGGTCCTATCCATGCCGGTATCATTGAGCCGGGGCATTTCCGTTTTATCTGCAACGGGGAGAAGATCATGCACCTGGAGATACAATTAGGATTTCAGCATAGAGGGGTCGAACATCTGTTCCTTACCAAAAACAAACTTAACGAGAGAATCGCCTTATCAGAATCCATAGCCGGAGATACCGCCTGCGGTCATGCCTCGGCCTTTGCTTTTCTATGGGAAAGCCTCTGCCAATATGAAACACCCCAAGCCCTTGTTTGGCAAAGAAATGTTGCCATGGAACTGGAAAGGATAGCCATACATACGGGAGACCTGGCCGCCATTTGTACTGATGTTGCTTATCAGCTGGGCAATGCGGTATTGGGCAGACTGAGAACCCCCATGGTCAATTTCTTTCAGGAATGGTGTGGCAACCGTTTGGGCAAAAGCCTGGTTCGTCCGTTTGGAAGTTTTTATGAATTCACGCCTCCGTTGAACGATAGATTGCATAAGGTTTTTGCCGCTTACGAGCCCGATTTCAACGAGATGTGGGACAGAATTAAAACCTTACCCAGCCTGCTTTCGCGTTTGGAGAAAACCGGTGCCCTGACCAAAGCACAGGTGGAAGAAATAGGAACGGTAGGTATTTCGGCGCGCATGGCCGGTTTGAACAGGGATATCCGCAGTTCGCATCCTTATGGCCTGTTCAAACAAACCCGGCATCATCCTGAGATCAAGCATCATGGGGATGTGCTGTCCAGGACCCAGCTAAGGAAAGAAGAAATACACCAATCCATTGCTTATCTGAAAAGTTGGCTGGACAGCATGCCTGTTCATACTGACTACACTCCGGGAAATCTGAAACCTCAGCCTTCTTCTTTTACCATAAGCCTGACCGAGGGGTGGAGGGGCGAGATATGTCATTGTGCCCTCACAGACAAAGAGGGCAATCTTGTTGCTTATAAGATCAAGGACCCCTCCATGCACAACTGGCTGGCTTTGGCCCTTGCAGTGAGGAATAACGAAATCAGTGATTTTCCTATTAACAACAAAAGTTTTAATCTCTCTTATTGTGGATTCGATCTGTAAACTATGCTGAAAGAAATCAAGATACAAGTTCATCAGGGCAGTCAGTATATCCGCGACCTCAGGCATACGGAGGTACCGGGTATTTTCAAAGGCAGGCCCGTCATCAGCAACGAAGCCTGCAAAGCGGAAGAATTGACGGAACTTTGTCCTACGGCCGCCATAACTTCCAGCCCTTTCAGTATCGACCTTGGGAAATGTATCTTTTGCGGGGCCTGTGCCTTTCATTCGCCTCATAAAATCAGGTTCACCAAAGATTATCATTTGTCGGTAAACAGCAGGGAATCACTAATTATAAAAGAAGGAGAAAATGTCCCCTTACAATTAGATCCTGAAAAAGTAAGACCAGAGATTCACAGCCTGTTCAGGAATTCCTTCAAGCTGCGGCAGGTATCTGCCGGCGGCGACAACAGCGCCGAACTGGAACTGAATGCTGCCGGTAATGTTCAGTTCGATGTGGGCCGCTTTGGTATCGAGTTCGTTGCTTCACCCCGCCATGCCGATGCCGTGGTAATCACAGGACCCATTACGGAGAACATGGCCGAACCTCTGGAAATTTGTTTGCGCGACACCCCTTCTCCCAAAGCCATCATTCTTTGCGGTACCGATGCCATCAGTGGAGGTATTTTTGCAGGCAGTCCTGCCTTAAACCGCAGTTTCCTCGACAATCACGCGATAGACCTTTATATTCCCGGCAACCCTCCTCATCCGTTGACCTTCATCAACGGAATACTTGACCTGATAGGGAAATGATGAGGCTATTTCTGAACGGGATAATTAATAAGAAGCAGATAAATCCGAATAGCTAAATTCCCTTGATGGGATTGATAATTTTGAAGTCCTTAATATTTGCAAAATCTTGCACATTATTAGTATACAAAACCCCGTGAAAAGTTTTTGCAGTGGCTGCAATTATGGCATCACCAACAGACATTGATTTTTTTTGCCGGTATTTTACAGCTTGGCTTATTATTTCATCCGATATTAGCAAAATATCAAGTACTTTAAAAACTGCTTCGAAATACTTGATTTGCTCGGCAGTAATTTTATGATAACCCAATATTTCAAGTTTTGAAATTATTGAACACGCAACATCTGATTTCTTGATGATTTCCCTAAGGTATTTATGCTGTTCGGTTGCAGAGTATATTATTATATTGCTGTCTAATAAAATCATATACCCTCAAAATTCAGGTTTCGGTCGGCCCTAGTAGTTCTCTGCCATTCATTTATGTCACCAAAGGTGGAAACATCGGCGCCTTCATCAATAATATGATAATACTTCAGTAAGTCCGCCGGTTTTGATTTTGAAGACTCAGAAAAAATAAATCTTTTTATACCAAGCTTTTCTGCTATTGAAATCAAAAGATTCAGTTCTTTGCGATTTTCTGTTTCAAAGGTAATACGGTCCATAAGCTTTCCTTATTAATAAGGTAAAATTACAAATTATTTTTGAATCTACGGTATACATTCAGTTTTCTATATAATTCAGTTTAATTATCGATCAAGACAATTAATGAAAGAAAAAGGGTTGAAACAATCTTTTGAATCGTATCAAGCATATTTGACATCGGCCAGAATTATATCCCTTAGAAACGGCTTAATATATTTCTCTCTGCAAATATCAACCGGACGATCGAAAACTTCCTGAATTTCAGTTTTAAGCTTTTGCTTTATTTCATGCAAATCAGAGGTGTTTTCTTCAAATTCAAGGATTACATCAATGTCACTTTTGGCTGTAGCTTCATCACGTGCCACAGACCCAAAAATCCCAATACGAACCAGGTGGTAGTCTTTTTGAAAGCGAACCTTGTTGGAAGATAAATAGTCTAATATTTGATCGGAAGTTATCATACTCGTTGTTACAAAAGTAACAAAAAATTCTTTGTTACAATCGGATAAACAAAAAGGATAAATTCTCTGTCAATATTTCAAAGCGAACTCAGCCTGTCACCGAAACAGGAAAGACAATGCCTTATCTAACAATCACCAGTTTCTTCGTGACTTTATTGTTGCCGGTTTCCAGGCAAATAAAATAAATACCGTCGGCCAGCTCATCTTCCTTACTCAGAGTGAACTCATGAGAGCCTTGTTCCTGCCTGCCGCTGAATATATTCTTCAGAAGCCGTCCGGTGATGTCATATAAAGACAAACTGATGTCTGAGCTTTGGTTCAATCCAAACTTAATTACGGCATTTCCACGAGAAGGATTGGGATACACTTCATAGCTGTCTATCACAGGCAGGCCGGATTCTTCTATTCCGGAAGGGGTGTAGCCTATCCTGAACCTGATGTTGTAGTTGATGGGGTCGTACATATCGTTGGGGATATCCACCTCAATGTGCAGAATGTTCTTCCCGTCGAATTGTTCCACGGCATGTATCACCATGTTGTAAGGAGCTGAAGAATCGATCACCTGAAAGTTAGTTATGCCTCCGCAAAAGGACGGCAGTTCCACCGGAATGTAGATGCGCGTTTTGCCAAAATGGAACTTGTGCCAAACGGGAAAATAAGCCACCGCAGCATCGGGTTTTTTGTAGGTAAGAACAATATCGAAACTGCTGGGTTTGATGGAATCAATGACAGTTTTGGTGATGTTCAATGAGTCGGAGTGATTGGTGGCATATGGATTGTATAAAGGATCGCCGAAATAGATGCGGTTGGCCTTTCCGCCCAGCATACCGGCAGCGCCCGACCAGTCGGCAGGATCAAAGGTTCCGGAAGGAAGAATATCATTATCATAAATTGAGCCTCCTGAGTGGAATATTTTAAGGTTGGGCCGGTTTCCCAAACATCCCATCACCACGCCGTCGACACTTCTTTTATGCACATCGCCCAAGGGTTCATTATATAAAAAAGCATTGTATTCATCCTCGCCCTGATCGTTGGCATTGTTGGCACCGCAGGGAGCGAAATAGCCCGTGATACCCGTCTTCAGAATGGAAAGGCAGAAGCTGAAGGTATCGCTCATGGTGTAGAACTTTATCAGCCCCTGGGTATCGCCGAAAGTGGCTTCGATATCGCTTTCGATCATCACTTTTTTGGGTTCGCCCGAATGGCAGGCCCCGTTAAAAGCCACCGCCGGATAGAGATTCAACGCGCCTATGTTGAAACTGGTAAGGCCGACACGCGCATAGGCAGGATTTTCTATTTTGGTGCTGTCGTAGAGCCAGGGCGGGGGATTGGTGGTCATGTTGCCGTCGTCGAAGAGCCACAGCATGTGGGGGTCGCCGTTGTGGCCGATGTCGAGAAGCTTGTTATCGAGCATATAATTGGTGTTCGAAAGGAAAAAAGCCGGACCGACGCCTGAATCGTTGGTTTCCATGTAAATGGTGTTTGACACCGGTGGATTGAGATATTGCAGATAATCGCCTGAACCGGGATACACAAAATTGATGGACGAAGCCGCGTAGCCGCCAATGTTCAAAGGATAGTTCTGAATGGCATGGGTTTCGGCATAAATGATCTTGTTCACAAAGTTAAGGGCATCCGTGGCGGTGGCCCCGGTGATATATCCGTAAGAGAAATCGCTGAAGGGATCGGCGTCGAGGTTGGTGCTCATGACGAGGAACTTCCGTACGAAGTTGATGTCGAGCTGAATGGGCTTCAACACCACGGCCACATAGCGGGGCGCCAGGCTGACCAGGGTGGGTATGAGATCGGTGATGGAATCGGGGCTAAAATGTATCACCTGTGCGCTGCGATAGGTGCTCAACGCCTGCACGGCCTGGTAATAGGGATCGGAAGTGCCGACGGTGGTAAGAATGATATAGGTGGTGCTTGTTTGCGCCTGGCTGTTGACCGCCGAAAGCCATGCACAGAAAATAAGAAAAGCGCAGATCATTTTTTTCATAATGGACCTCCTGAATTAAGTTTATTGAGTAAAAAACAGTGCAATTTACAAAAAAAATTTTATTAGGTGATTAGCTTTTCAGACTATTAGACTATTAGGAAGGGAAAATGGGAAGTTGGGTGGTTTTGCATTTTTACTTATTGTTTTGAGGTAGAGCCTCATTTTATACCCGGACGCAGGCTGGAGGATGGCGACGAAAGGGAGGAAAGCCTTTTACTTAATATGCTTGTAGGCTCGAATTATACTGTGCAAAAAATACTATCCAATTTTTAAATTATAGCAGCGTAATATCCCAGATCGCCAAATAATGAGAATGAAAATTTTGTAATCATCTCCGAGTCATTTTCTATTTCTTTTGGAATAGGATGTGGAAATTGAACACGTAAAATATGACTATAAACTAAAAATTCAACCACCTTCAATCCAAAAAATGGATTATCCTTATTAATTTCATTGTAGCCTAAATATACATAACTGATTTCAAAGCCTGACATGGTAGGTATATAATCACTAACATATACTAGCTCACTAGTCCAACTTCTGACAAAGAAGATATTATTTTTGTATTTATAAATATCCCATTTTTCTTCCATTCTTCCTGCTTTGAAAAGTGCACCATCTGGTAATTCTATTTCTCTACTCTCAATATCTTCTAAGTCAAATTTTAAATCAACATTAATTTTTATGCTATTATGAGGCAAAGCTTCAATATACTCAAGACCGCTGCTCATTCTTGATTTTTCAAAGTTTTTTAATATTTTTTTATCAGTTGTGCTTGTTAAAGTACCTATGGCAAATTTTCTACAATCAAAAATTCTTATCCCAAATAAATTTTCCTCAGCTTCATACCATTTTAGTTTATAATCCTCAATATTTATTTCATTAAATTCTGATGGTAATTTATCCCCTACTTTCAAATTATTAGATTCCTCATCTGAAAGAGATAATTGCCTATAAGCTCTAATAGTTGATTGATTTTTCTTTCTCATCTTTTTATTTGACGATTTTTACAAGGAAATTTATGTTTTCTTGCTAATTAATAGCAATAATAATGCATAAACCCTAACCATAGGATAAATTATTTTGATAATTAGAAAAATTCCTTAGTTTTTTTGATAAATCACATGAAATTTATCAGCAAGACCTTGTTCGACTATAGCTGCCCACCTCTCCTTATCAATTCTTTTCACTTCCTTATTTGATCCATATAATGCAATACTGTCAGTTGGTTCAATTATGTTGATAAAGGCTATTATTTTTCGTTTTTTCGCGTCATTTAAAGTCTCAAGAATACTTGGCGAAATGACTGATAGAATAGTTAATTCATCTGTTGTTAGAGTTGAAACAGTATTTGAAGATGTAGACGTAGATGGCTCATTTGTTATTGTTGTTGGTGGAGCAGCATTATTTTCAAATGCTTTTTCGATTTCGTTTACTAAATCTTCTGCTCGTTCTTCTTTTTTACTGTTTATTGCATTGCTGATAAGATAGCTGACCGTTAATGCAATTGTCCATCCGATTAAATAAATCAAAAATGTTAACGCTCCCAAATGTATTCCACTTTGTTGCAACCCAGTAATTATCAATTGTAATGGCAAAATAATAATTATTACAAATAACCAAAAAAGAAAAGCATTCCTTTTTGGCTTTATGGTTATTGTATTATCAGTAATTAATAATCTTACTGTGACACCATTTTTAAAAATTTCTACATAAACAGGATGTACTTTTGTAACTGCCGAATTAGGAATTTCTCTTCTAAGAAAATCAGCTAATTGATTAGTATTATAATTATTATGGTTTAATATAAATTCAGACATAATTCTATTTTATTCCCGTTTTTTCCCCCGGTCTCTGGTCTCCGGTAAATCTGATTCCAAAAATAAAAAAAATAATTCTAAATAAAAAAAACTTTTAAATATTAACATTTCCACTCAACTCTTACACGGTAAGTTCAATTTTTAATTCTCATGTCTACATACAAAGTTTCCACCCTAACTACAGGCGTTTCCACCTTCCTTACAGGGATTATTACTTTTCATAAAGGGAATGTCACTTTCCTTACAGGGAATGTCACCTTCCCTAAAGGAAATGTTGCTTTCCTTAAGGGGGATGTCACCTTCCTTACAGGGATTATTACTTTCCCTAAAGGGAATGTCATTTTCCTTAAAAGGATTTCCACCTTACTTACAGGGAATGTCACTTTCCTTAGAGGGGTTTCCTCTTTCCTAACAGGAGTGGTCGCCATCCCTTCAGGAGTTTCCACCCTGCCCAAAAAAATGGCCGCAACTTTTTATATTGCGGCCATTTTTTTCAGGGTAAATATTTTTGAAAGTGAAGGCTAAATGCTTCCCACGTAAATAAAATCGCTCCAGCTCAAAGGGTCGGCGCCGGCAGTGAAGGTGGCTTTTTTGGTTTTGGTGGCCGTGGTCAGAGTGGAATCTTTGGTGTTGGCCGTGAGCGCTGCCTTGGTTTTGTTGGTGTGCGACACCGGCAAAATGCTGGCAAACTGGAAGGCATACATAGCGCCGCTTTTCTGGCCATTGACGATCACCTCACATTCGAGGGTGAACAGTATGGGCAGCATTTGTTCGGGCACCTGGCCGGCCTCGTTGGTTATGCCATAGCGCCAGGCATAACCGGCCTTTTTGCCCACGGCTTTCACACGCAGGTGGGTGAAGCCTTTTCCTTGTTTCACCACCTCAAAACCGCGGGGATGCAGGTCGGGTTTCTTTTTCAGCTTGAACCCGCATCGCAGCACCACGGCTTCGCCGACATTTACGTCGCCGGCCTCAATGGCCACTTCGTTGGCTATATCCTCCACATAGCGGCCCACCCTGGAATAGGATCGTCGGACCTTTGAAGCGAGCTCGTTCTCCTCACGGGTAAGGCTTTCCGATTGATCGGTCTGGCGCTTGGCATGGCATTTCGACAGATCCTCGGCTTGCGCAGTAATTTCGACATCGGTTACCGGAGGGTTCACCACATCGGGATCGCCCGTGGTTTTAACTCCTTTGGCGGTAGTGATAAGGGTAGGAACATCCATATCCTTCACTTCTAAAGAAACAACAATTATTGGCAAATTTTTCATGGCTGGAAAGTTTTAAGTTTGTAAATACGTTTATGTAGCTGCAAAATTATAACAGGTGAAACAATCTGAAAAATACAGATCGTTGCATATGAGGGTTTTCCCTGCAAACCACAAGGTTTTTACTGGAAAAGGCAGGGTTTTACTGCAAACGGATTGCCTCACAGCATGGCAACCGGAAATTTGTTATTATTTTGTGGCATACTATTCCCACCTCAGCCATAAGGCCGGCACTAATTATAAAGAATCCACAAGGGTTATCAGCCCAGGCTTTCATGCCGGAGGCTGATGATACCCTAAGCGCTTACTTTAGTCAAGACATAAAACAGCACTTAGGTTTTACACAAAAGCACAGCAGGCAACGTCTATTCTCCGGCTGTGCCTTTCAACATTTTGCACAACCTTTTTGCCTGTTCGGGCTTCAGCGTCAATGTGTCGCCGCTGTTAAAAAGCATGAGGCTTTTTTCTTTATCAAAACTCCTGATCTTTGCCAGATCGACAGCCAGCCTGTCGCCTATGCAGTCGACATAGTCGTTTAGAATACCGCAACTGCATTTCAGGGGCAGGTTGGCGATCAGCACGCGGTTGTCAGGGAAAAAAATGCCGGTGTTGTTGTTATTCGACACCAAATACAGCACCTCTTTTCCGTCAAAAAAATCGACGGAACCCTGAGAGTTAATTGCAAACACATCATTTTTAATTTTTTTCATACGTTTTCATTTTTTTAGTTAATACTGAATAAGTTACTGATTATTATCCCTTGCGGAATAATCAGCAATATAAAAATATGAAAAATCGGTGAGGAGAAATGGAGGAAGGGAATGGTTAAATGGTTCTATAGCTAAAGGAAAACACAAATAACAAAATGCAAAACACAACAAAATTCCAAAAAAAAAGAAATTCAAAAAACCCAAACCTTTGTTAAGCCCGGTTTGGAAATTGATCTTTCGGATTTGGTTATTATTTGTAATTTGTTTTTTGGTGCTTATTGGTGTATTTGTGGCAAAAAAAATGTTCAATCCGCCGCGGCGGATCAACAAACAAAACTCAATGACAAAGAATGACTAATAATGACGCGAAGCCTGTCTGCTGACAAGGCAGGCAAATGACCTTAAAAATGTTAAATTCCGCCGAGTGATTATTTTGTTTCGTAAATTTGTTATTCTAAAAAGAAATTATATGAAAACAGCCATGTTCATGAACCGACTAATCATCATCATGCTTTTTTTTGCGGGTGGTCTTCAGTCGCAGAATATAGAAGACTCCATTGTGAAAAAAGTTAACCAGAACATTGTGGTCCAGCTTTCGAAAATACCCGTGGGAAGCGAAAAATCATACGGGTTTGATGTAAGGGACGATTTCACTAAATGTATAGCCGGAGCCCCTATCAGGGTGATGACCCTTACTGCGGGCGATTCGCTGGTGGAACTGAACGAATGGAGGGTTCCCATCATTAAGGATGGCAAATACCGTATACTGTTCACGGTGAGAATTGTGAACGATTTGATTGAGATCGTGGACCTGGGAGGAGTGAAACTGGCTGCTGAATTGCAGACCGTTGTCAACAACAACCTTGCCTATCATTATATGCTCAGGCTTTTCGAACTGCATATAGATTTTGTAGCCAACTGTTCCGATAAAGCCCTGAAAGAGCAAGCCGGGTTCCTTCCGCTGGAATCGGCCCGTCAATACATAAAAAACAACCCCAAAGGGGGATTAAAAGACAGATCGTTCTATAGTATTAGCGAAGTAAAACATTTGAATAAAGTAAACGCCGAATAGCCATGAAATCATTACTCGGAACTTTTTTATTGTTCATTGCGGTTCATTCGCAGGCCCAGGTACTGAACGTGCCGGAAGTTATCCAGGAACAGGATCAATGGTGCTGGGCGGGGGTTTCAAAAGCCACCCTGAATTATTACGGGGTAAACCAGGCGCAGTGCGACATTGCGGAATACGCGCGCCAGGTGATCACATGGTACAACTTTGGCTCGACCAATTGCTGTGTCGATCCCACTCTGGGATGCAATTACTGGAATTATAACTATGGTTATGACGGAAGTATTCAGGATATCCTGGTACATTTTGGTGCTATTCAGAATTATGGTTCAGGAAGCCCGCTGACTCAACCCGAGATCACAACAGAAATTTCGGATGGCAGGCCCTTTATCATTCGTTGGGGCTGGTACGGCGGGGGTGGACATTTCCTGGTGGGACACGGCATCAATGGAAATGATATTTTCTATATGAATCCCTGGTTTGGCGAAGGACTGCATATTGCTACCTATAGTTGGCTGGTGGACGACGGCAGCAGCCACACATGGACGCATACCAATGTGCTCACCACCAATCCAAGCGGAATAAGTGAGGACAATGCAACAATGGATATAGAGATCTTCCCCAATCCTGTGGTCGAAATGATGTTTGTGCGCACCCGTCTGGATGTTACCCGGGCAAAGGTTTATAACTCAGCCGGGCAGATTGTGATGGAAGTAACCCTTTCGCCGGATACAGAGCACAACAAAATGATTGACCTGTCAAAACTTGCCTCAGGGAACTATTTCATAGAACTCACCTTTGACGGTAAGCCTTTTGTGAAGAAGTTCATTAAGGGATAAGGAAGGATAGAGGGATAAATGGAGAGATGGATCCTTAAAAACTTATTCAATCCACCATATTATGATTGTTGTATTTCAAACAAAAACTCTTATTTATAAAACTTAAAGTCGCCTGTTGGGATGTCCTCGGAGGTTTTGTGGAGTCCATTCAAAATCATTCGGTAGTGGGCCCTGAAAAGGGCACTGTCGGCAGTGGGAATAAAATAAGGATCGGCGATGGTGTCGATAGCATGAGGATATTCCACAATATCGAAATATTTTTTCCCATCAATGTTCAGGCGCCGGGTGTTGGCACGGGCCGTGCCTTCAATGGTAACCGAATTGGATTCGGGCCAGTCGATCTTATAAACGGCATGGCTTTCGAGATCTATATTCAAAATGTATTTAGCGTTGCCATTGGTTCCATACCAATAGCCCAGAAAGGCAGGAGAATAGCCTGTTACCTTTTCTTTGCAGGAAAACAGTACGAGGGTGATGAAGACTAATAAGATGAGGCTCTTTTTCATGATAATGCGCTGTGATTTCGAAAGCAAAGCTAAGAAAATATTAGTTTCTGTGAAGAGAATTTCCATCAGAGATAATGAGAGCAATGAATAGTGAATAATGAATAGCGAATAGTTTTTAGTTTTATCCATTTAGAGATGAAACTGTTTGGCCTCGCAAGAACAAATGGCTAGTCTATTCGGAAAGGGAAGAAGTACGATTGCAGAGCATGTAGCTAATGTGTATTTTGAAAAAGAACTTGAAGCCTGCCCAACCTGTCAGAAATTCCGACAAGTTCGAAGAGAAGTAGAAAGAGATATTGACCACTACAACCTGGATGTAATTATCTCATTGGGGTATAGGATAAAATCTCAAAGAGGAACCCCTGCTCGGAAAACTGTGTTCCCCGTGTTAAAACAAACAGATGAGGGCCTAAATTGAAGAAAGAAAACAGTGAGTTGGTTAGTGCCACTACCCAACTGAAACCCCCTTCTCGCAGTAAATTATATTCCCCGTCCTTAGAAGAGTTCTGATGTAATCTGATATTCCCCAATTCTCAGCCATTAATCTTTTTTAACATTTTCGCCCCTAATTATCCCCCCGTGGTTTGGCAGAAATAAGTAATTTTGCCCATCCTCGCAGATTATGCCCACGAATAAAACTTTTACTTCCCGCCGCTATGTGATCAATACCATATTTCTGGTCATTGCTTTGGTTTTTATTATCAGGATCTTTTTTTTACAGATCATCGATAAAACCAATAAATCGCGGGCTGATAACAATGTTTTCAGGTATTTGACCGAATTCCCGGCACGCGGTCTGGTTTTTGACCGCAATGGGAAACCGCTTTTATATAATGAGGCCACATACGACCTGATGGTCATTCCGCATCAAATGGGAAAGAACTTCGATACGGCAGGTTTTTGCAAACTCATTAACCATGATATTTTGATTTTCAGGAAAAAAATTAAAGCGGCCACCAACTATTCCAATTTTTTGCCCACCATTTATGACGAAAAGATCCCAAAAGAACAATATGGTATGTTGCAGGAAAGGCTTTCGGAATATCCTGGATTTTATATACAGGCCAGGACTATCAGAAACTATCCCCAACCCTATTGTGCACAAATACTGGGTTATATAGGTGAAACCACCCCGGAGATGCTTGAGGCCGATGAATACTATAAACCCGGAGATTACATAGGGATCAGCGGCCTGGAAAAATCGTATGAAAAGGAGCTCAGGGGTAAAAAAGGCGTCAGAATTATTATGGTTGATGTACACAACCGCGATATGGGCAGCTATATGAACGGCAAATTTGATGTTCAGGCCAAGGCCGGACAGGATCTGCATACCTATCTCGACATAGAATTACAGGAATACGCCGAAAAACTGCTGGCAGGCAAACGCGGAAGTGTCGTTGCCCTGGATCCGAAAACCGGAGGCATTCTGACAATTGCCTCAAGCCCTGCTTATGATCCTAACTTATTGGTAGGTCGCGACAGAACAAAAAACTATTTTAAACTCTTATCCGACAAAAATCTGCCTTTATTCAACAGGGCTTTATCGGGCAGGTATCCTCCGGGCTCAACGTTTAAACTGGTAGTGGGTTTGGTCGGATTGCAGGAAGGCGTATTGAACACCACCATAGCCTATCCCTGTTATGGGGGGTTTCCTTTAGGAAACGGGAAAATGGTGAAATGTCATCCCCACGGATCTCCTTTGCCGCTTTTAGGGGCAATTCAAACATCATGCAATGCCTATTTCTGTAAAGTACTTAAAACCTGTCTTGATAACAAACGCTATGGGTCCACGGAACTGGCTTTTAACGGCTGGCGCGATTATGTTATGAGTTTTGGATTGGGAAAACCCTTGGGGGTTGATCTACCCAGCGAGTCGGCCGGAAACATACCCAGCAGTGCCTATTACGATAAGTATTTCGGAAGAGGACACTGGAGGGCTTTAACGGTTATTTCTATTGCAATAGGCCAGGGAGAGATCATGCTGACACCCCTGCAACTGGCCAATGTGGCTGCCATAATTGCAAACCGGGGATATTTTTATACTCCGCACATTGTAAAAGCAATTGGGACCCTTGACAATCTGAATAAAAAGTACCTGATAAAGAAATACACCAAGGTAAATACTGAATATTTCAATTATGTGGTGCAGGGAATGTATGGTGTTGTGGAAGGCGGGACAGCGCATAATGTAAGAATGGACAGCATTCAGGTCTGCGGAAAGACCGGAACAGTTCAAAATGCCGGTAAAAACCACTCGGTCTTTATTGCTTTTGCCCCGAAAGACAATCCACAGATTGCAATAGCTGCTGTGGTTGAAAATTCGGGCTACGGATCAACCTGGGCCGCCCCGGTGGCCAGTTTGATGATAGAAAAATATCTGACGCATAAGGTGAAAAGACTTGACCTGGAAAAACAGATCATGGAATCGAAATTAATTATCAACGACTGATGCGGGAACCGAAGAATATATTTTCGAAATTGGATTGGCCATTGGTGGGTATGTATCTGTTTTTTGTGATAGTTGGCTGGATGAATATTTATGCCGCTGCCTATAATGAAGAACATAAAAACATCTTTGATTTTTCGCAGGAATATGGAAAACAATTCATGTGGATATGTATTTCTATTGTTTTGATATTATTCATTCTGATGCTGGATGCGAAGTTCTTTTCCACCTTCGCCTACTTTATCTATGCTTTTTCCATCCTTTTCCTTATCGTTACATTGTTCATCGGGACAGAGGTACACGGATCGAGATCGTGGATCTATTTTTCAGACACCATTCGGTTTCAGCCCCTTGAGCTGGCGAAGTTCTCGACCAACCTGGTTCTTGCAAAAATGCTGGGCGATGTAGGTGTCAGAATGCAGGATATCAGCACCCGCCTGAAAGCAATTGTTTTTATTGCCATACCGGCAATACTTATTCTGTTTCAGAATGAAACGGGGTCGATGCTGGTTTTTGCTTCGTTTATTTTTGTGTTGTACCGCGAGGGATTGTCGGGCAACATTCTAATTATCGGGTTTGCTGTGATCGTGTTATTTATATTCACATTGTTGATCGATAAATTGATAATAGTTGCTTTTATCACCCTTGCCGCCATTGCCTTTTTCTTCCTGATCCGCCGCAGCAGAAAAAATATCTTCCAGTTTTTATTGATCTACGGAATCATTGTTGGATTCATTTTCAGTGTGAACGGTATTTATGAACATGCATTACAGCCTCATCAGAAAAAACGCATTGATGTTTTTTTGGGTAAAATCAGCGATGTAAAAGATAAGGGGTACAATGTGAACCAATCAAAAATTGCCATAGGTTCGGGAGGGTTCTTCGGCAAAGGATTTCTGAACGGAACACAAACCAAATATAAATTTGTACCCGAACAAAACACCGATTTCATTTTTTGTACCATCGGCGAAGAATGGGGCTTTGTGGGAAGCAGCATCGTAGTAATAATGTTTGTCTTGCTTCTGATGAGAATATTGTTTGTGGCCGAGCGGCAACGATCTTCGTTCAGCCGTATCTACGGCTATGGACTGGCCTCATTGATCTTTTTCCATGTACTGATCAATATTGGCATGACCATCGGTCTTGCGCCTGTTGTGGGCATCCCATTGCCTTTTGTGAGCTACGGGGGTTCGTCTCTATTATCATTTACGGTTTTGCTCTTCGTATTTATCAAGCAGGATTCTAACCGTATGCAGGTATTGTAGACGAAATTATCCCAAAGTTTTAATTAAAAAAAACCATTCCCTTTCAGATATATCTGCCAATTGACTACCTTTATATCGTTTTTTAACCTACGCTTGTGTGAATTCTCTTAACTAATCTGCACCTTCATTGTCAACCCTTATGAACCATTTAAAGTTTTTGATTTTACTTATATTAATTATTCTTGCCTCCTGCAACAGCGGGAACAAAGATCAGAATGCGAATAAAAAGAACCAACCCGTGGCGGTTGACATCATCATTGCAGCAAATGAAGAATTTCCCTCCAGTATTGAAGTGAATGGGAGCGTATTGTCGGAAGAAATGGTGGAACTCCATCCTGAGGTAAGCGGCAGAATCACCTACCTGAATATGCCCGATGGAGCCACAGTAAAAGCCGGGACCATGCTTGCCAAAATCAACGATGCAGACCTTCAGGCACAATTGCAACAACAAAAAGTGCAGTTCGATCTGGCTCAGAAAACTGAGCAACGCATGAAAAAACTTCTTGCCGTGAATGGCATCGATCAGGCCACATACGATGCTGCCCTGAGCCAAATGAACCTGGTGGATGCCAATATAAAAGTAATTAATGCGCAAATAGATAAAACTGTTATTAAAGCTGCGTTTTCAGGCAGGCTGGGGCTCAGGTTGGTGAGTGAAGGGGCCTACGTAACCCCTTCCACCATCATTGGAACTTTACAACAGACCGATAAGATCAAAATAGACTTTTCGGTTCCTGAATCTTATGAAAACCTTATTGGCATTGGTAAAACCATTTCTGTTCAGACGGCCGGATCCAAGGAAAGTTTAACAGCTATCATCAGTGCGATGGAACCACAGATAAATACTGCCACCCGAAACATAAAAGTAAGGGCAAAACTGGAAAGCGGAAGCCTGATACCTGGTGCCTTTGTAAAAGTGATGCTCGATAATAAAGTGACCGGCATTGTGGTTCCCACCAACGTAATCATACCCGATGCTTTTTCGAACCAGGTGGTGCTTATCAAAAAAGGAAAAGTGGTCTTCAAAAATGTGGAAACAGGCATACGAACCGCCAATATTGTTGAAATTACCAAAGGGATAGAAGTTGGCGACAGCGTGATTGTGAGCGGAGTGTTATTTGTGAGGCCCAATTCGAAAATCAAAATAAAAGCCGTTAAGACCATTGATAAACTTGTCAATCCTGAGAAATAAGTTTTTACCCATTCACCCGACTAATTAAAAGAACTAATGAATATTTCTGAATTATCTATCAGGAAACCAGTGCTGGCGACAGTGATGAATTTGTTTATCATTCTGTTCGGAATTATAGGATATAGTTTTCTGGGTGTCAGGGAATATCCGGCCATCGACCCGCCCATGATTACTGTGAGCACCAATTATTCCGGGGCCAATGCCGATATCATCGAAAGCCAGATTACCGAACCCCTCGAAAAATCTATTAATGGTATCCCCGACATACGCACTATTTCGTCGACAAGTTCGGTGGGAAGCAGCCGTATCAATGTTGAGTTTAATATAGATGCCGACCTGGAGTCAGCCGCCAATGATGTGCGCGACAAAGTGAGCCAGGCACTGCGCAACCTGCCTCAGGATATAGATGCTCCCCCGGTGGTTATTAAATCGGATGCCAACAGCGATTTTATCATTCTGCTTGCAGTGCAAAGCCCCACCAAGGGTTTGCTGGAGCTGAGCGATTATGCTGAAAATGTGTTGCTGAATAAATTTCAGACCATTCCCGAAGTGAGTGCGGTGAATATTGTCGGGCAGAAACGCCCCGCCATGCGGCTGTGGATAGATCCGGACAAGCTGAATGCCTATAATCTGGCTTTTAATGATATTACCCGGGTCTTAAATCAGGAAAACGTCGAAATACCTTCCGGAAAATTATACGGAACCAAAACCGAAATGACGATAAGGGCACTGGGCAAACTTACAACCGAGGCCGATTTCAGGGATCTGATCCTGCGGGAAGATGCAAACGGAATCGTTAGGCTGGGCGATGTAGCAAAGGTTGAATTAGGCCCCGAACAACTGGAACACAGTTGGCGACTGAACGGTTTAAGCGGGGTGGGTTTAACGATTATTCCCCAACCGGGGGCAAACTACATCAATATTTCGGATGAATTCACCAAACGTTTGGAAGAAATTAAAAAAACGCAGAAAGGTGATATCAGTTTCACCACATTGATAGATAATACCCGAACCGTGCGCCGCTCGCTAACGGAAGTGAAAGAAACTTTACTGATTTCGATTTTGCTTGTAATTCTGGTGATCTTTTTCTTTTTCAGGAACTGGCTGATCGCTGTCAGGCCCTTGATCGACATCCCCATATCGCTTATGTCGACCTTTTTTATCATGTATTTCGCAGGGTTTTCTATAAATATTTTAACCTTACTGGCCATTATTCTTGCAACCGGATTGGTGGTTGACGATGGGATTGTGGTTACGGAGAACATCTTCCGGAAAATAGAAAGAGGCATGCCGGTACGACTGGCAGCCATGGAAGGCAGCAAGGAAATATTCTTTGTGATCATTGCAACCTCAGCAACCCTCGCCATAGTATTTTTGCCTGTATTGTTTCTGCAGGGTTTCGTTGGCAGTTTATTCCGCGAGTTTGGGGTGGTGCTGGCCGGGGCGGTATTGGTTTCGGCATTTGTATCACTGACCATAACTCCAGTATTGAATGTGTACCTTAATAAGAAAAGTGCTCAGCATGGGAAATTCTATAATAAGACCGAACCTTTTTTCAGCGGCATGGAAAACAATTATAGAAAGTTATTGCAACGCTTTGTCGGTCGGAGATGGTTGGGTTGGGTTATTTTGGGCGTTTGTGTGGGAGTCATGATACTAATAGGAACCAATATTCAAAGCGAAATTGCACCTATTGAAGACAAAAGCAATATCAGGCTTCAAATATCAGGACCTGAAGGCGCCAGCTATGGCTATATGATCGCTGAAGGCGAAAAGATCGGCAATTTTTTAATCGATTCGGTTCCGGAGCATGATTTTTCATTCATTTCTATACCGGGATTCAGCAGTACAGGGGTGAACAGCGGATTTGGAAGAATCGGCCTTCTACCTGTTTCCGAAAGGGAAAGAAGCCAGAGCGATGTGGTGAAAGATCTGACCAAAAAGCTGGCACGCTTCAATAATGTCAGAATTTTCCCTGTGGAGGAACAAACCATATCGGTGGGGCTTGGATCAAGAGGATCGATGCCGGTGCAGTTTGTGATACAGAATATTGATTTTGATAAACTGAAGGAAGTGATCCCTAAATTCCTCGAAGAAGCCAAAAACGATAAGACTTTCCAGAATGTAGATGTCAACCTGAAATTCAACAAACCCGAAGTAGATGTGCTGATCGACCGTCTCAAAGCCCGCGAGTTCGGACTTACCGTATCGGACATTGCCGATGTAATACAAAGTGCCTTCGGCGGACGACGGCTGGCCTATTTTATTATGAACGGTAAACAATACCAGGTGATCAGCCAGGTGGCGCTGCAGGACCGCCAGGAACCTGTTGATATTACGAACCTTTATGTGCGCAACAATAAAGGCGATAATATTTCGATGGCCACAGTAACCCAACTGGTTTCGAATGCCAACCCACCCTCGTTATATCATTATAACCGCTATAAAGCAGCCACTATATCGGCTTCGCTGGCCGATGGCAAGACCATAGGCGACGGGGTGAAAGCCATGCAGGCCATAGCCGACAAATTGCTCGACGAAAGTTTTCAGTCTTCGTTAAGCGGCCCATCGCGCGACTACGCCGAAAGTTCGTCAAACACCGCTTTTGCTTTCCTTCTGGCGCTGGTGCTGATTTACCTGGTGCTGGCGGCCCAATTCGAGAGTTTTAGAGACCCGGTCACTATTATGGTTACAGTTCCGCTGGCTATTGCCGGGGCCTTTCTCAGCCTTTGGATATTTGGCCAGACGCTGAATATTTTTTCTGAAATTGGTATGATCATGCTGATAGGGTTGGTTACCAAAAACGGGATATTGATTGTGGAATTCGCCAATAAGAAGCGCGAAGCCGGCATGCCGAAGCACCAGGCTGTGGTGGAGGCCGCTACACAACGTTTGCGACCCATTCTAATGACCAGCCTGGCTACTTCCCTGGGGGCGCTGCCCATTGCATTAAGTATTGGGGCTGCTGCTACCAGTCGTATCCCGCTGGGGATAGTGGTAGTGGGTGGCATTCTGTTCTCGCTGATCCTTACCCTGTTTGTGATACCCGCAGTGTATACTTTTATTGCGGGCAAGCATGTTCATGATAAGAAACCAGAAGAAACAGAGTTTGAAAGTTTATCGTAAAATCCGGAAACAAAATGAAACGAATCATCATAATCCTTGCTTTATTTTTACCGATACTGTTGCATGCGCAAACGCAACTAACCCTGCAAAGTGCCATCGATACAGCGCTCAAGAACAACCTGGATATTCAGATTGCCAAAAACTATGTGCAAATTGCCAAAGTGAGCAACCATTACGGATATGCCGGCGGATTGCCCTATATAAACGGTACAGCAGGCGATAATCTTTCGGTGAACAGCATTCATCAGAAATATAACGACGGAAGCGAAACCAATGCCTCCAACATTGTGGGCAACGGATTCAATGCCTCCGTGTCAGCCAATATCGTTCTATTTAATGGCTTCAAAGTGATGGCTGCCAAAAAACGACTAGGCTTGTTGCAACAACAAAGCGAGATAGAACTGAACGCACAGGTACAGGACATTATGGCATCGGTGATGCTGAAATATTACGATATCATCAGGCAACAAAGTAATTTGCGCATCATGCAGAGTGCGCTGGATATGTCGCAGAAGAAACTCGACATTGTGAACGAAAAGAAAAGCGTCGGCATGGCCAGCGGGGTGGTGACGATGCAGGCGCAGAGCGATGTGAATACCGCCCGGCAAAACCTGACCATTCAGCAACTCATCATAGAGCAGGAAAAGAACGAACTGCTGCAACTCATCCATTCGCGGCAGAAAGCCGATTTCATTATCAGCGACAGCATAACCATGGATGGAAGCCTGATGCTTGATTCCATTCAGGCAAGCCTGAACCGCAATCCCTATCTGCAATCGGCCGAAGCACAGGTGAAGATCAACGAACAACTGCTCAGGGAAACCAATTCACAACGCTACCCTTCCCTAAAACTGAATACGGCCTACAATTTCGGGCGGGCGGAATACAATTCGGGCTACACCCTGCTCAATCAGAATTACGGACCCACGGCAGGACTGACTTTACAGGTACCCATTTTCAACAGCAACATATATCGTACCCAAAAGATAGTGGCCGGACTGAATGTGAGTAATGCCAAACTGCAAAAGGAAAACCTTAGCTTATTGCTGGAAACAGCCGTCGGCAACCAGTACAATGCCTACACCACCACCCTGAAACAGATAGCTTCGCAACAACAGAATTTCGCGCTGGCTAAGCAACTGATGGAACTGGTGCTTCAGAATTTTCGACTCGGACAGGCTACCATTCTTGAAGTGAAAGCCGCCCAAGCCAGCTACGAAAGCGCCGCCTACCAACTGATCAATTTCCAGTATGCCGCCAAAAGCGCCGAAATACAGTTGAAGCAGATGGTGTTTCAGTTGAGATATTAGGAGGAAGTTGGGTGTGCCTTGATTTGGGGGTGCGGAGTTAGACCGATACCACATAGGCACTAAGACCAATAAATATCACTAAGAAAATGTTCAGTACCTGCCTGCCGATAAAGCAGACTCAACTATCAATATTCAAGTAGTTTAGGCCTTTTAGCTCACTTAAGGCATTCAAAGCACTTCTTCAAGACTATAAATTACCAAAAATGGCAAAGAAAATGTTCAATATTCGACAAACAAGGCTCAAATATTCTTTTATGTGAGCTTATGTTTCCTTAAAGCCCTATGTTTCTATGTGCCTATGTGGTTAAAAAAAGACCCTCCTACAACACATTCAGCAACTGTTCCTTTATCTTTTCCAGTTCGTCCTTCATTTCGATTACCATTTTCTGTATGCCGGCATCGTTGGCTTTCGAGCCGAGGGTGTTTATTTCGCGGCCTATTTCCTGGCATATAAAACCCAGTTTGCGGCCATTGGCTGCCTGTTCGTTAAGGGTTTCGATAAAATAGTCGCAGTGTTTTTGCAGTCGTACTTTCTCTTCCGTAAAATCTATCTTCTCCATATAATATATCAGTTCCTGCTCGAAACGGTTGGTATCTATCTTTTCCTGCTCCACAAAAACCGCAATATTGTTCATAATGCGCTGACGTATCTGTGCCAGACGTTCTTTTTCGAAAGCTTCAATTTTGGGAATATTGTTTTGAATGACCTCAATACGGTCTGTCATATCGTCGCGCAAAACGGCGCCTTCAATCTTGCGAAAAGCATCCACATCCATGATGGCTTTTTCTATGGCCACGGCAATTTGCCACCATTCTGCATCATTTAATTCCTCTCCCTGAGTTTTCACAATATCGGGCATACGCATCAGTACCGCCAAAACGTCGTCGGTCATAGGCACGCTCAGTTCATCGGCAAGTTGTTTCAGGTCGTCATAATATTTTTTTGCCAGATCTTTGTTCAGCGTAAAAAGGTTGCTTACGCCCTGTGTTTCGAGGGTAATATAGATTTCAACCTTGCCGCGTTCCAGAATTTTGGAGGCCTGGCTGCGGATATCGGCATCCTTATCGCGATAGGCCGCAGGAAGTTTCAGGCTCAGATCGAATTGTTTGCTGTTCACCGATTTGATTTCTATAGTAATCTTTTTATCGGGCAAATTGCAAATGGCTTTTCCATAGCCGGTCATTGATTTCATGGGTTAAAATTCTCTTGATTTTAAACAAAGGTAATATTAAGAAGTGAATATATTAATGCCCGTAACAATATTTGTCTTAAATTTGAGTTCTGATACCATTTTAAACCCACGCCTCTTCGCTTGAAAAAAGCCTTAGTTATATGTATCCTGCTTACCGTTTCGCTTTGCTTGAAGGCACAGGACTTCTCTAATTTCAGGATAAAAACGCTTTCGCTGGATACCGATACATTGCGCTTAGATTCGCACAGCATCATTCCCCATTCGCTGCTAATCACCAGGCCCGACAGTAGTTCGCTCGACACTTCCGCTTACATAATGGATTATGCCAACGCAATGCTCATTGTTAAGAACCATGAGTTATTTCTCAACCAGCTTAAGGGAAAAACCCTTACGATATCTTATAATGTATTTCCCTTATTGTTCACACAGCTGCGTCGCCACAAGGATAATAACCTCATCAATACCTTTCAGCAGGCAAGCGAAAATCCCTTCCTGTACAAATACGAAATGACCACGGAAGATGTGTTTAAATGGGGCACCCTCAACAAAAGTGGCAACATTTCGCGGGGCGTTTCTTTCGGCAACAACCAGGACCTGGTGGTGAATTCCAGCCTCAACCTGCAGTTGTCAGGTTATCTGTCGAACGATATTCAGGTGCTGGCTGCCATCACCGACAACAATATTCCCATTCAGCCCGATGGCAACACACAGCAATTGCAGGAGTTCGACAAGGTGTTCATTCAGTTATTCAACAAGAACAACAAGCTCATAGCCGGCGATTTTGAGGTGAACCGCCCGAAAAGCTATTTCATGAATTTTTATAAAAAGGCACAGGGGGCCTTTCTGCAATCGAACATCCTGATCCCTTCGAAAAAGTCGAAGGACAATGATTTTAAGATCTATCTCGAAGGCTGCGGGGCGGTGTCCAAAGGCCGCTATGCCAAAAACGTAATAGCTCCCATTGAGGGCAACCAGGGGCCCTATAAACTTACCGGAACCAACAACGAGAACTATATCGTTGTGCTGGCCGGAACCGAGCGCGTATATGTGGACGGACGTTTGCTCACCCGCGGACAGGATGCCGATTATGTAATCGATTATAACCTTGGCGAAATATCATTCATGCCCGGCAACATCGTCACAAAAGACAAGCGCATTGTGGTGGAGTTCGAATACACCGACCGCAATTATGCCCGCACCTTGTTCTACGCCGGGACCGAACTTAGCTACAAAAAGGCGAATCTTCGTTTCCATTTCTATTCCGAGCAGGACCTGAAAAACCAGCCCCTGCAACAGGATCTTACCGAAGCCGACAAACTGCTGCTGCATAATGTGGGCGACAGTATTCAAAATGCGCTGGTTCCCAATGTGGATAGCATTGCCTTTTCCAATTCCTACATCATGTATAAAATGGTGGATACTACCGTAAATTCGGTATTGTACGATTCGGTGTATGTATTTTCGACCAGTCCCGACAGCGCTTTTTATCGTTTAGGGTTTTCATACACCGGTGCAGGCAAGGGCAATTATGTGCTGGTGCAAAGCTCGGCCAACGGAAGGGTATTTAGATGGGTGGCGCCTGTTAGCGGGAAGCCTTCCGGCGATTTCGAACCGGTGGTATTGCTGATCGCCCCGCAAAAGAAACAGTTCTATACCTTGGGATTTGATTATGGTATTGGCAAGACCACCAAGCTAAACATAGAAACGGCCCTAAGTGATTTCAACCGCAATACCTTTTCGGATATGGACAAAGCAGACGATTACGGATATGCCATCAAAGTCACCATTGCCAACCTCATCCCCTTTGCCAAAAAAAGCAAGTCTGAATGGAAGTTGGTAGCCAATGCCAGCAACGAATGGGTGAATAAGAACTTCAATCCTATAGAGCAATATCGCCCCATCGAATTTTCGCGCGACTGGAACTTAACCGGCGTAACAAAATCGAACGAAAACATCAGCGAACTGAAACTGGGAATTCAGAACCGAAAGAACCAGTTTGTCATGTATCAGTTCAAATACCTGTTTCACGACGACCAGTTCAATGGCTTGCAGAATCAACTGGGCCTGGCCGGCGATTACAGGAACTTTTTTCTGACATTTTCCGGTTCCTACCTGCAGACCCATTCGCCTTTCTATAATACCTCCTACTTCAAACAAAAAGCCTCCCTCATCAAAAAACTGAAATGGTTTTCACTGGGCGCAGCCGAAGAACAGGAGCACAACCTTTTCAGGCCGGCGGCCAAAGATTCCCTGTTGGGAAACAGTTTTGCCTTCAATATTTATGAAGCTTTCCTTTCCAGTCCCGACTCCACTCAGAACAAGTTCAAGCTATCGTACAAAAAACGCTTTGATTATTTCCCTTTTATCAGCAAACTCGTTCGAGCCACCAATGCCGACGATTTCAACCTGAATGTGGAACTCACCAAACACCCCAAAAACATCCTGAAGATCGGCATCACCTATAGGATGTTGAAAGTGGAAGACACCCTGGTCAGCAACATCAAGCCCGACAATATGCTGATCGGTCGTGCCGAATATTACACCCAGTTTGCCAAAAGAGTGTTCCAGTCGACCACCTATTATGAAGTGGGTTCAGGCATGGAAGAGAAAAAGGAATACTCTTATGTGGAAGTAGCCTCCGGACAGGGAATATTTGTCTGGACCGACTACAATGCCGATGGAATCAAGCAACTCAACGAATTCGACATCGCGGTTTTCAAAGATCAGGCAAATTATATCCGAGTTTTCACCCCCACCCATAATTATATAAAAACCTATTCGAACCACTTCAGCGAGGCCCTCACCATCGACCCGGGCATTGTCTGGTCGCAGAGGAAAGGGTTCAGAAAGTTTATATCCCGTTTCTATTTGCAAACATCCTACAGCGTTGAACACAAAAGCACCAACAAAAACCTGCTTCAGGCATACAATCCCTTCTATTTTAACCTGAACGACACCTCGCTGATGACCTCCACCACACAATTCAAATCCGTTTTGTTCTTCAACCGCAGCAATCCAAAAATAGGTCTGGAAATATCGTATCAGAACAACAATTCAAAGCAACTTCTCATCAATGGTTTCGAATCGCGTTCGCAGGAAGTGTATGGCACCAAGATCCGATGGAATATCACCCGGAAGTTTTATATAAACCTGTTATTCAACAAAGGCGTGAAATCCTATTTCTCTGAGTACTTCAATTCGAAGAATTTCGATATTTCGTTTTGGGAGATCGAACCCAAGCTCATTTTTCAACCCGGCACCAAATTCCGTATCAGCCTGGTATATAACTATAGCGATAAGTTCAACACCAGCGTGGAGCCAAACGAAAAGGCGCAGAATCACAATATAGGGGTGGATATCAAATACAATTTCCCAGGAAAAGGAACCCTGCTGGCGAAAGTAAACTACATTAATATTGCTTATAACAGCTCCGAGAACACCTCCTTAGCTTACGAAATGTTGAATGGTTTTAAGCCCGGGCAAAACATTACCTGGAACTTTACCTTTCAACGAAATATAGGGAACAACCTGCAGTTGGATCTGGTTTACGACGGCCGCAAAACCGGGACTAACAAAATAGTCCATGTCGGCAATCTGCAGATCAGGGCATATTTTTAAAGTCAGAATGCAGAAGTGAGAAGTCAGAATTAAAAATAATGGGGCCTTCCGGTTTATTCTTTAATGATCTTTACTTCCGTGCGGCGGTTCTTCTGCTTTCCTTCGTCGGTATCGTTCGAAGCGGCAGGTTTGGTGTCACCATAACCCTGGGTGGTTATCCTGGATGCAGCAATTCCATGCTGAACCAGGTAGTTTTTCACAGCATTTGCCCTATCCAATGATAATTTCAGATTCGATTCCGGTGAGCCCACATTGTCGGTGTGACCTGAAATTTCTATCACCAGGCCCGGCTTTAATTTCATAACCTCCACCAGGTCGTTCAATGCATTATTCGATTCGGCCCTTAGAATGGATTTCCCGGTTTCAAAAAACACGTTTTCGAGGGTAAAGGTTTTGGGCGGATCGTATTTGATTTCCAGGTCGTATGTAAACTTGCCGCTTTCGGAAGGAGCTTCAAACGTGTTGTATTCGACGGTTTCCGAAAAATTCTTGTATTCGATGGAGTAGGTATCCCCTTCCGGAATAAGAATAGAAAATTTCCCCGCCTTATCGGTAATTCCGCTGAAGGTTTTCTTACTTTTCTGTCCCACAAAGATAATTTGTTCGCCCTGGCGGGGAACATCTTTCATGCTGGTGACCACGACATTTAAGAGGGCTTCGGTTTCGGTAGGGGCAAAATTCTGGGCCTTGAGCTGAAAGCAGGCACCCAAACTCATTAATAGAAAAACCATTTGCAAAAAGACAATCCTGAATGATTTCATGGGTTTTGTGTTTGAAATTGTAGTGTCAAATATAAACAATCCCTTGCAGAAATCAGAAATTTGTTTGTAAAGCGCCAATCACTTCAATACAGGCATGGGCTGCACCATTTTGTTCGGCTTCCTTAATTGAGTATCCATACCCTTTGGCTATCTGTTCATTATCAAAATAAACACCGACTACATATTGTTTATGATATCCCTGCCCCGTTTTTTCAATGACTTTAAAATCCAGTTGTTTCTTTTCTTTCTGGGCAAATTCTATCAGAACACTTTTATAATTGGATTCCTTTTTTTCGAGCGCTTCAATATCTAAATAACACGAAATGATGCGGTTTATGATAACTTTCTTCACAAATTTATACCCCCGATCCACATAAATGGCTCCGATGATGGCTTCAAAAGCATCACCGTTGATCGACCTGTAAACGCTTCCGTTCTCCTGTTCGGATTGGATCATTTTGTCCAGACCCATCTTTTTCGAAAGCTGGTTAAGATTAGCCCGGTTAACAATCTTCGAACGCATTTCGGTCAGAAAGCCTTCGTCTTTTAAAGGATATTTGTGAAAAAGGAAATCGGCGATGACAGAACCTAACACGGCATCGCCCAGGTATTCCATTCGTTCGTTGGAGTTCTTGTATCCCTTCACTCCTTCCTGGGCAGCGGAACGATGCAAAAGAGCCAATTGATATAAATGAATGTTTTTAGGTTTAAACCCTAGAACATTCTTAATAAATCGTATCAGATCTTTATTACTTGACGTAAAAAAACAGATTAACCGTTATATTTTTTGAAAATTACCGATGCATTGTGACCGCCAAAACCAAACGTATTACAAAGGGCAGCTCTTACGATACGTTGCTGACTTTTATGAAAGGTAAAGTTTAGCTTGTTGTCCAGTTCAGGGTCGTCTGTAAAATGGTTAATTGTCGGGGGAATGATATCGTTTTTCACAGCCATAACCGATGCAATGGATTCGATAGCGCCTGCGGCACCCAGCAAATGTCCGGTCATCGATTTGGTTGAACCAATATTAAGTTTATAGGCGTGTTCACCAAAGGTAGCGATAATGGCATTGCATTCTGCAATATCGCCCAATGGGGTTGAAGTTCCATGCGTATTGACATAATCAATATCTTCTGGCTTCATTTCGGCATCTTCCAGTGCACTTCTCATTACTCTTTTAGCGCCATCGCCTTCCGGCTGGGGCTGGGTAATATGATATGCATCGGCTGATAAACCGCCGCCGGCTACTTCGCAATATATTTTGGCTCCTCTTTGTAAGGCATGATTCAACTCTTCGAAGATCAATGCGCCGCCGCCTTCACCCAGCACGAAACCATCGCGATCCTTGTCGAACGGACGTGAAGCCGTTGCCGGATCATCGTTGCGGGTTGATAATGCATGCATGGCGTTGAAACCGCCCATTCCGCAAATACCTACTGCCGCTTCCGAACCTCCCGAAATAAAGATATCGGCCTTGCCTAATCTTAAATAATTGAAGGCATCAATCAGGGCGTTTGATGAAGAAGCACAGGCAGAAACGGTTGTGAAATTAGGTCCTTTGAAACCGAATTTGATAGAAATGTGTCCGCCGGCAATGTCGGCGATCATTTTCGGAATAAAGAAAGGATTGAAACGCGGAGTTCCGTCACCTTTGGCATAGGCCAGCATCTCTTCCATAAAGGTATCCAACCCTCCAATACCTGAGCCCCAGATAACACCTGCCCGGTTGAGATCGATCTGTGTCAGATCAATACCCGAATCCTTAACCGCTTCATCAGAAGCAATGAGTGCATAATGGGCATACAAGTCCATTTTGCGGGCTTCTTTTCTGTCGAAATAGTTATTGGGATCGTAGTTTTTAACCTCGCAGGCGAAATGGGTCTTTAACTTTGAAGCGTCAAATCGCGTAACGGTGGCGGCACCACTAACGCCCCTAAGCAATGAATCCCAATATTCATTGAGATTATTGCCTATAGGAGTTATTGCGCCAAGACCAGTGACAACAACTCGTCTTAAATCCATTTAAGCTTTTTTTACTTTGTATTGTTTTGAATGTAATTGATCGCATCGCCTACTGTGCCGATCTTTTCAGCTTCTTCGTCGGGGATTGCAATGTTGAATTCTTTTTCGAATTCCATAATTAATTCAACAGTATCAAGAGAATCTGCACCCAAATCATTTGTGAAACTTGCTTCGGGGGTTACTTCATTTTCGTCTACACCTAGTTTATCAACTATGATGGCTTTTACTCTTGCAGAAATATCTGACATAATTTGTGTTTTTTTTGTTTAATAAGGGTGCAAAGGAAATTATTAGTTCGGACATGGCAAAAACTTTTTAAGGCTTATTTTCATCCGTTTTACATAAACTACTGTTTTTCTTTCCTTTAAACCCATAGTCGTGTTATGATTTTTAACAATATTTAAGAAACCACCGAGTGATTTTTGTGAAAAACAGCACTTTTCCGGCTTATTTATTCCCCGTGTGACCAAAACCACCTTTGCCCCTTATGGTTTCTTCAAGGGTTTCGACTTCAATTAATTCCGCTTTTTCGTGTTTGGAGATGATCATCTGGGCAATACGCTCCCCATCGTTTACCATAAAATCTTCGGAGGAAAGGTTGATGAGTATTACCCTGACTTCTCCCCTGTAATCGGCATCAATGGTGCCCGGGGTATTCAATACGGTTATACCGTGCTTAAATGCCAGGCCGCTGCGGGGGCGCACCTGCGCTTCATATCCGACAGGTATCTCGACGAATAAACCGGTTGAAATTAAAGAGCGTTGCAGGGGTTTCAACAAAACAGGAGTATCGAGGTTCGCTCTCAGGTCCATGCCTGCGGAGGCATCCGTTTCGTATCTGGGAAGGGGGTGTTTTGAATGGTTTACGATCTTTATTTTCATTTGCTTATCTTTTGATTTTTAGAAGTGTGGGCCGTTCAATGTAAATGATTACGAAAATATAAAACAGTAAGAGTAAGGTATTTAGAACGATACGATACCAGAATATATCATTCCTGATAAGGATGCTTATAAAATACAACCCCAGGGCAAGTCCGAAATAAAGTCCTATCTTTTTCAAGTTATATTTCACATAATAATGCTTTTGACCGATAAAGAACGAAAGTATCATCATTGAACCATAACAGGCAAAGGTGGCCCAGGCCGAACCCATATAGCCAATTATTGGTATCAGCAAAAAGTTAAGCGATAAGGTGACCACGGCTCCGAAAATGGAAAGATAGGCCCCGAAACGTGTCTTATCGGTGAGCTTATACCAGATAGAAAGATTGTAAAATATGCCCAGAAACATATTCGCCAATAGCAGAATAGGAACAATGGTGAGACCTTCCCAGAATTTCTGTCCGACGAAATATTTCACCACATCAATATAAAGCATTACTCCCAAAAAGATCAAGGAGCAAACGATCACAAAGTACTTCATGATATCGGCATACACATCGCGGGCGTTTGTTTCCTTGGCATAAGAAAAGAAAAATGGTTCGGCAGCATACTTAAATCCCTGTATCACTATGGTCATCAGTAATGATATTTTATAACAGGCGCCGTAGATGCCCACCTGGGCCATGGCAATGCCTGCGGGCGACAAATATTTGAGCAAAATACGGTCGAAAGTTTCGTTGATGTTGCCTGCCAGACCGAAGATCAGCAAAGGCAAAGCATATTTCATCATGCGTTTCCAGATAACAGAATCAAAATACAGTTTGCGCAAGGGGATCACAATAAACAGCAACAGAAGCGTGCTCCCAGAGGAGATTAAATTGGCGATGAAGATATACCCGACACCGATCTCGGGCCGGTAGATCAATGAGATGAGTCCGGTTAGAATATTGTTTTTGTATAAGTAGGGTAATGCGTATAAAAAGAAAATGTTGAGCACAAAACAAACGGCTATTCCGAATATCTTAATAAAGGCAAACATTTTGGGACGGTTCAGCACCCTCAGTTTTGCAAAAGGTATGGTGGAAATGGCATCGAAAACAATCATCAATGCAAACCAAATAATATATTCACTGTTATCCTTATGTTTGATCAGTGTCGCAATCGGTTGGGCGTAGAGAACCATAAAAAAGACAAAGACCACTGAACTGATCAATAATGATATCAATGTGGTGCTGTAAACCCGTTCTTTATCTTCGGCTTTTTTATCATAGTATCTGAAAAATGCCGTTTCCATGCCATAGGTGAGCATTACAATAAGCAAAGCCACATAGGCATACATTTCGGACACCACACCGTATTCGTCAGGATGAAAAATGTAGGTATGAATAGGAACCAGAAAATAGTTGATCAGGCGATAGACTATGGTGGTGGTACCATAGATGGCTGTTTGTCCGGCTAATTTCCTGAGGGGGTTCAATGGGTATTTTTTACAAAAGTAATCATTTGGATATTTTTTAATTCTTATCCCCTGAAATAATATGAACAATTGATTCGAAGACCGGGACAGAAGCTCCAAGCCTCAAATTCCAAGACCCAAGCCCCGGGAGAAGATAGCCATTAACCACTTTGAGTGAGATTATCACTTTTAAAAACAGGAGCCGTGCTACGGAGTTTTAT
>CAYXXU010000040.1:0-42284 GCA_964469155.1 uncultured Bacteroidales bacterium | reverse complement strand
AAAAATGACTTGTAAGGTGCCGACGCGGTCATTACACAAGCCGACATGGTCAATGCAAGGTTGTTAATGGTCGATGTAAGTTTTATAATGGTTCATGCAAATGCCGTAATGGTCAATGCAAACCCTGTAATCATCGATGCACAAGCCTTAAGGGTCTATGCAAGGGATGTAAGGATGAATACACAGGTTGAATGGATTAATACATATCACGGAATAGTTTTTACCTAAACCGGATTGGCTTATGCAAACCGACGAAGGATGAATGTACATTTACAAATGCTCTGCGACTGATGTTTTGGTCCTTGGTTCTTGGTTTTTTATGTCTGCTCCGCACTCCAACCTGTCCCGTACTTTTTATCGGAACTTCCTCTTGACTGGTGGAATTTGTGGCTCATGGCTCGTGGCTATCTTCCCTTGGGTCTTGAATCTTCCTTATTCAACTCAATAAAATCAATTAACGATTTCCGTCTCCGGTCTTCGGTCTTCCGTCTCCGGTCTCCTGACTTCTAACTTCTGACTTCCTCCACTTTTCTCAAAAAAAATCAATACCTTAGCCCCCGTTTATTTATAAGATGCAAACGCTTAGTACCAACAAAAGTTTCAGGGCCACTGTGCAGGCGCTCATCAATAAGTTCCTTTATTGGCGATCGAGATACATCAGCAACCGCAACTTTCTGATTATTGCCAGCATCATCGTCGGCATCATTTCGGCACTGGCAGCCATAGTGCTCAAACTTGGGGTTCACTATTTGCAATACCTCACCACGCTGGTGGCACACTATCGCTCGGTCAGGTTTGTTTACATTGTGTTGCCCTTATCGGGCATTACCTTAACTTTTCTGATTATTAAATATTTCATCAAGGGCCGCTTCGACAAAGGTCTGGGCAGCATCATTTACGATATTTCGTGGAACTCGGGCAAGGTGCAGCCAAGCAAAACCTGGTCGCACGTACTCACCAGCGGTATCACCGTAGGGTTAGGTGGTTCGGCCGGTTTGGAAGCTCCCATTGCCGTCACGGGCTCGGCCATAGGTTCGAACGTAGCGCGCTGGTTCAAAATGGGCCAGAACGAAAGGATCATTTTGCTGGCTTGCGGCGCAGCCGGTGGTATTGCAGCGGTTTTCAACAGCCCTATCGCCGGGGTGTTGTTTGCATTGGAGGTGTTGCTCACCAATTTTTCCATTCCCATATTTATTCCTTTGCTTATTGCGGCAGCCACTTCGTCCATCGTCACCAACCTCATCTACCGCGGGCAATTATTCTACCTGGTAACCGACAAATGGCATGTCGAGGCCATACCCATGTACATATTGCTGGGTATCATCACGGGCTTATACTCTGTGTATATGACGCGCACCACCTTGTTTGTCGAGGGCAAACTTAACAAACAAAATCATTTGCTCAAACCCATACTGGGAGGACTGACGCTGGGTTTACTGATCTTTATATTCCCGCCGCTTTGGGGCGAAGGCTACAAAACCATTGAGGTGTTGCTCAACAACACCCAGGCGCCACTGGTAGCCAACAGCTTTTTCGAAGAATACGCACGCAACGGGCGGGTAATACTATTGTTTGTGGCAGCCATCATTCTCATCAAATCGTTCGCCACCGCACTAACCATCGGAAGCGGCGGCAACGGAGGTATCTTTGCTCCCTCATTGTTCACAGGGGCTTTGATAGGATTTTCGCTGGCATTTTTCATCAATGGAACCGGGCTGATGCACCTGAGCACCGTCAATTTTATTGCCGTAGGAATGGCAGGGGTGCTGAGCGGAGTAGTGAGGGCTCCGCTGACGGCCATATTCCTTATTGCCGAAGTCACCGGGGGCTATATGCTTTTTGTCCCTCTCATGCTGGTCTCAGCGCTTTCATACTTCATCGCCCGCTACTTCGAACCTCATTCCATTTATACCAAAAAACTGGCACAGAGAGGCAAACTCATGACCGAGGATAAAGATCTGAATATTCTGAACCTGCTACAACTGAAAGATTTGGTGGATAACGGTTTTACAAAAGTGAATATAACCGACAAACTGTCTGTGCTTGTCGAGATATTTAAGGAAAGCAACCGCAGTATTTTTCCGGTAGTTGATTCGCACAATAATTTCAAGGGACTGGTGCACCTCGAAAGTCTGAAATCTTATATTTTCCGGCCCGAACTGCACAACGAGGTCATGGTCAGCGAACTCACAGATCATAATGTAGAAACCGTTCAGATCGACGACCACATGATCTTGGTGATGGAAAAATTCGACAATCCCGAAACCTGGAACCTGGTGGTCCTTTTCGGGAAAAAATATGCGGGTATCATCTCCAAATCTGATCTGATACAGCATTACAGAGGCATGATCAAAAGGTCATCCAACCTGATTTAGAATTTCCCGCTCCCTCCATAAAATGCCCTGAGGTTAATGCTTTTTCACGATGATTTCCGGGGTGGAGATCACATTGCTCATATGCAGCGCACGGTCGCAAATTGATGCTTCAAACTGAATGGTATCGAAAGCCGAAAAAGGATTATTGATGTACACTTCCAGTTCAATTTCGCCTTTTATAGAGGGGCTGTTGCCGCTCGACTGCAAACGGGGAATCCTTGAGTTAAAAGTCACCGGCAGATTAACTTCCACAAAAGTTCCGTGCTGCTTCTCGTAATATTTAATGAAGAAATTATAATAATAGATGCTGTTCTTATCAAAAGGGGCAGCGGTATCATAATCAGCAAGGCCCAAATCGCCATCTCCATCGGTAAAAAATATCTTCAGCACACCCTTATCGTCAATGGAGGTAGTATTGGCCAGTTTCGTAAAACTTAAAAACGTAATGGCAGGTTCAGGCGGAAAAACTTCTTCTTTCGTACATCCGTTCAGTAAAATAATGAACAAAACCACCGCAGCTAAAAACCCATAAAACCTTTTCATCAGATATTTTTTATAAATTTGAAGATAAAATTACAAAAAATTAGCGGATGAATCCTGAACAATTTAAAATAAAGGTCTTTAGTATTGGATCTCCGGCTGATTTCAACCTACTTGCCTTGGAAATATTTCACTTCCAGTATAAAAACAACCTCACCTATCAAACCTTTGTCGACGGAGTATGCCCCGAAATCGGTTCGATAGATCATTATTCAAAGATCCCCTGCCTTCCGGTTGAATTTTTCAAGACACATAATATCGCTTCCGTGGATGCTATGCCCCAGATGGTTTTCCATAGCAGTGGGACCACAGGGCAGGTCAGGAGCACCCATAAGGTTTTTTCGGAAGAATTATACCGCAAAAGTATTCTGAAAAGCTTTTCGCAATTCTATGGCAACCCCTCCAACTACATTATTTGCGCCCTCACCCCCGACTGGAAAACCCATAACGATTCTTCCCTGGCCTATATGCTCGATTTTCTGAGCCAAATGTCAGCCCGCCCCGAAAGCGGATTCTATTTAGGGAAAGAAGAACCACTGCTGAAAGTCCTCAAAGCAAACCCGGATGTTAAAAAGATAGTTTTCGGAATAACCTGGGCCCTTCTGAATTTCGCTGAAAACTTTCCTACCAGGCTTCAAAACACCATTATAATTGAAACGGGTGGCATGAAAGGAAAAATGAAAGAGATCACCCGTGCAGAAGTTCATACGAAATTATCGGATAGTTTTTCCTGCCCCATTCATTCCGAATACAGCATGGCCGAATTGATGTCGCAGGCTTATTTAACCAACGGTAACACTTTTTCGTCCCCCCCCTGGGTGAAAATACTGATTCGCGAAGCCAACGATCCTTTATCGATGGCAGCCACCGGAAAAACAGGCGGCATAAATATTATTGACCTGGCAAACTTCCATACCTGCTCTTTTATATCCACCCGCGACCTCGGCATAATGAACACCGACAATGCCTTTGAAGTGCTGGGCCGTTTCGATTTTAGCGATATCAGGGGCTGTAATTTGTTGGCATCGGAATTATAATTTCTTGTAAAAGTTTATTTTTCGCGGAATGTTTATATATTTGTAACTCAAATTTTGAAAACAATTTTCTATGAAAAAAGTATTATTAGTTGCTGTTGCGCTTGCGGCCACCTTTGCGTTTGTGTCCTGTAAAAAATGTGTTACCTGTAGTTATGAGTACGATTATTTAGGTGCAAAACAATCTGTTTCTTACCCGCAGGAATGTGGAACCAGCAAACAAATCAAAGATTTTAAGGCAACTGTTGAGTCAGATGCAAATCGTCACGGAGTTACCTCCACCTGTACCACCGATTAATAGTTTGCTTTCGTAAGGAAATGCTCAATAGTCTTTCGAAACTATTATTTATAGTTTCCACAGCAATAATTGTTTCAACAGTTATTGCTGTTTTATTTGTGTATCAGAAATTCCATGATATCTGTATCTGCATCCCCAACAAACTGGCGTATGCATGGATATTGCTCTCGGTTACCATTTTGTTTTCAATAATAACCTTATTGCTAAGCGGATTATATTCCGAAAACCGTTACAAAAAGATTATTCCTGTTCTGGTAATGATACAATCAGCCTGCTTTATGGCAGGCTTGATCTTCCTGGTTTATTTTGCTGCCAGAATAATCGAAGTGATTTGAGAAACTCCGCCTCTACCTGGCCGAAGTTACTATATGATCAATAGCTTTGACCACAGCATTTTCAATGCTCTTACTGATAACCACATTAACTCCCTGCTGGTTGGCAAAAATAAGGGTAATTTTACGCTTCTGATTGCTTTGCAGGTCATTTAACATGTTAAATTTAGCATTATCGTCCACAAAGGTCTTATAGACTACTGTTTCTCCTTCAGTGGTTTCCACCCCGTCGCTCAAGGTGATCTTCAGGTTTTCACCAATATTTTGAAGTGTAATCGGCGTCCATTCAATACTACCGGCAGTAATAACCACAGGGCGCCCCCATGATAGCATCAGCAGTTTTCTGAATTCTTCCCCGTTGGGATATTTAACAGAGAATGTCCTGGCCGAATCAACTACCTGTGTCTGGATACTGTAATTTACTGAACCACTATTATTGACATTTTGTGAAAACCCGTTCCAGACAAACAAAACGGAGATAAAGAATAAGATTGCTTTTTTCATAAGGTATGATTTGTTAAATTTAATATTATTATCGTTATAAAATAAAATGAGTTTCAATTCAGTTGGAGTTTGTCATCGATAAGCAGATAATTATACGGTTCGTGGAGGCTTGTATCATCATTTCTGGGTAAATTCACCTTTTTCGAGATCGTATACGATTCCAGTTCAATGGGGTCACCCGTTTGCAACAGGCCCAGATATCCTTTATCAGAATCGCTATTCAGCCATATTCGTTCCTTTTCCTTTGTGGTAAAAATTACAGGCATTCTGTGATGAATAGGTCTCATAAGGTCATTTGCTTCAGTAGTGATCACTGAAAATGAATGTATCATTTCTCCCGATGGGTTATTCCAGGTATCCCATATCCCTGCCATCGAAAACATTTCTTTCCCTTTAACCAATATTCTGTAGGGAATTTTTTCCGTATCCTGCGACCATTCATAAAAAGAGTCTGCCGGAACCAAACAACGTCGATTTTTGATGGCTTGCTTAAATGAGGGCTTTTCTGTAATGGTTTCCGCTTTGGCATTTATCATTTTATTACCAATAGAAGGGTCTTTTGCCCAAAAAGGAATTAAACCCCATTTGAAATATTTAAGAGAATAATGGTTTTGCTCAAATAAAACAACCGGAAGCTGCTGACCAGGGGCACAATTATAATGGGGTGAAAGGTCGCTTAATTCAATCCCGAAATTATCTTCAAAAATATTTTCCAGAATTGAAAATGAAAACCTGCCGCACATAATCAAATAATAAGGTGGCTGTAGCAACTATTTGAGAAGCATAACAAATCCCTTAAGAACATGGTGTTTGAATTTAACATCATCAAATGACAGGTACCAAGAATATATTCCGGGTTCTGCCATTTTATTTCCGTTAATTTTACCATCCCATCCTTTTTCCATATCACGTGTAAAACAAACCTGTGCTCCCCACCTATCGTAAACTCTCATTTCAAAAGTATTTAGGTCAATTCCCTCGCCCTCAGGTTTGAATACAGGATTCTTCCCGTCAGCACCTGGCGTAAATGCATTGGGAATGTAGAATGCAATGTTTTGTTCCACAACTACCTGGCGTTGGGTAGTATCTGAACACCCAAAATCAGTAAATACTATAAGTGTTGGAGTGTAGGTTCCTGTATCGGAATAAACATGGGTGGGGTTTTGCGAAAAGGAGGTATTATGAGCCGGATCTCTTTCTCCAAAATACCAGTTCCAAATCGAAGCACCTACAGATTGATCACTAAAAAACACCAAAGGATCCAGTTCGTTAACCACCTGTGGAGTTAAATCAAATTCAGCCTGAGGCATAGGATGAACGATAATATAGTCGGGATAGGTCATACCCATTTTACAACCATCCACAGTAACTACAGAAAAAGTTACATCGTATCCTCCTGCATCGGCATAATAATGCATAGGATTTTGCATAACCGAAGTATTCCCTCCTGAAATATGGTCTCCAAAGAACCAACTCCACGAACTTACAGCCGGTGAAGTAAGGTCTTGAAAATGTACTTTCAGACCCTGGCATCCTTCACGAACATCGGAAGAAAAATTAACATCAGGCAAAGGACTCACTACCAATGTATAGGTAGCGGTACTGATACATCCATTGTTATTTGCAACAACAGAGTATGTGGTGGTTGAAATTGGACGGGCAGTAGTAAATTGTCCGTTAGGACTTGATAACGACATTGCCGGCGACCAGGTATAATTCAGGGCCAATAATGGAACGCCCAGCAGACTGCTATCCCCGGGACAGACATGGTCGGGTGTTGCAGTAATGGATATAGGTGGTGGTGGATTAACAGTTACATTTACAGTTGTGCTTCCGGTACAGCCTGTTGTCGCACTGGTCCCATTTACCGAATAGGTAGTGGTTACAACTGGAGTTGCAGTAACTGTTGTACCAGAGCTGGAAGAAAGTGATGAGGATGGCGACCAGTCAAAGGTATCTGCCCCCAATCCGGTAAGGTCAATAGCAGTACCTATACAAATAGACGGATTGGATGGACTTACCGCAAGGATCAGGTCAGGATTAATACCAACGGTGACAGAAGTCGTGCCTGTACATCCGTTGGCAGCAGTCCCGGCGACAGAATAAGTAGTAACAGCAATGGGTGATGCGGTTACGGTGGTGCCGGTGGCTGATGAAAGTGAGGTCGAAGGCGACCATGCATAAGTATCTGCACCGACTCCGGAAAGGTCTACTGAATTTCCAATACAAACCGATGGGTTTGAAGGAGAGACTGAAAGAATAAGGTCAGGATTAATATTTACAGTAATGGAAGCCGTGCCTGAACATCCGTTCTGATCGGTCCCAGTTACAGAATAGGAAGTGGGTGTTGTAGGCGAAACGGTGATGCCTCCTGTCCCCTGAGTTCCATTGCTCCAGTTGAACCAGGTAAGGGGAATAGAACTGGTAGGGTTTAGAGTAATGGGTGAGCCAGAACAGGTAGTAGGATTTGTCGGTCCAATGGTAATGGTAGGATTTGGATTTACAATTACATTGCAGGTAACGGCTGGACTAATCTGGGTTCCGATCTGAATTATTAAAGAATAAGTTCCCGACATGGCTGTTGTGGCATTTGGAATGGTAGGGTTCATCAGAGTTGAATTAAATCCGTTTGGACCCGTCCAGTGATATGAAGCTCCGGAGGTAGGGCTATTTACATGCAAATTAATGGTCTCGCCTGCACAAACGGTATCTCCGGTAATGGGAGGTGCCAGAATTCCGCAATTGGTATTACCTGTCCCTCCGGTTTGGCTAAAAATAATATTAGTGGGCTGATTTGAATAATTGGTAATTAACAAAATGTAAAAAGTTCCGGTAACGGCATTGGGAATATAACACCATTCCTGCCAGGAAGTACTATAACTGCAATCAATCATATTTAAGGAAGGATACATGGTAGATGGCCCTGGCGCAGCATGTGACGAAAGTCCGGAACCAGCAGTAAGTAATGAAACACAGGGAGTCGATTGATTAGGAAAAGGGCCCCAGCAACAGAAGTCGATATCAACCTGAGGTGTACTGTGCATTTCAATTTCAATAGTACCACTTGTTCCTACCTGCATATAATACCAGGCAGGGTTGGGTTCTGAATACAAACAACCGTAATTAGGCCCTGTCTGTGCGGTACCGGCATTGACACCGGCAGGGAAATTATAAGTAGTCCCGGTACAGAAGGGGTTTGCCGAATTACACAAATTATTCTGTGATTTCAGGGTGGTTGAAAAAAAGAACGTAAATAGGGAGAGTATAAAAAATATCTTTTTCATTCTGATGAATATTTATTCCGTACTATTATAAACTCATTTCTATAAATAAAATTGGGTAAGCAGAAAAATTTTCTTATAAAACAGTAAGACAAACAACCTTCGAAAATGGTTGTATGGCGGAGCAAAAATACGGATTATATTCTTTTAAAATACAAAAATAGGAGATTTACTTTGATGGCAATTCATTTAAATATTGCACATCTACTTTTCGAGTTCATCAACTTTTTTTATGGCCCGGGTCTTCATAGAACCATTATTTTTAATGATTTCTCGATAAATTTCAGCGGCTTGTTTTTTATCATTCGACTCCTCAATTATCTGGGCTTTCTGCCACAGAGCCATCTCGTAAAAAGGATTGTTTTTCTTTCGGATCAGCTTTTCCAATTGAATCAGCGCGCTGTCTTTCGCCCCTTTATTATACAGGCAAATGGCTAAATAATACGAAGCAGCATAATTGTTTTTATCCTGAGTAAGCAAATATTCGAACTGGGGCATTGCCTGACTATAATTACCTGAATTGTAATCAGCCATGGCAGAATTCAATGTGGGTGTGAGTGCTGATCTCATTACCCCTCCGGTGACAGTTACACCTGGTTTTTCATTTTTATTCCTGTCGGCCTGTTTTTCCTTTTTGCCCGAAACGATTTTTTCTTCGGCCAATACATTATTCACTGAAACCACTTCATCCATTTTGGCTTTGGCTTCAACAGGACCCGTTTCCTTTTTCAGTTCATTTCTCTGATCCAAAGCCATGGTAATATCGTCAATTTTTCCTAAATATTCGGCATCTTCTGTCACAACCACAGCTTTCCCTCCCGTTTGTTCCATTGTTTTTATGGTTTCTCCACTCACCGGGGTTATATATTCAGCACTTTTACCGCTTGCCTTGGTTGTCGTAATACCATCACCATCTGTTTGCAACCATCCTTCCCTGTTCTGAAAATATTTGTTATCCTGGGCAGATTTGGTGTTTTTTTCAAATTCCGGCTTGAATTCCGATTGCGAAACCGTATTTATATCTCCCTTATCTTTACTTCCGGATTTTTCTTCCTGATTGTTTTCTGATTTCGGAACTAAATGATTTTGAACTTCAGGAATGTCATTTTTCTGAACCGGCATCTGCAGCGCCAGATCAGATTGCTTCAAATTGGTTGGAAGCAGTTGAAATATATAATAGCCCGAGATAATGAGGAAAAAGCTTGCTGCTATGCTAACAGCAAGCACCAGGTACCTTTTATTGTCCTTTTTTATAAATGCCTGTTGCCCGTTCAGTTTCAGAAAGAATTCCTTTTTTATGGTCAGAAGATCGACCTGAACTTTGGTTTTATCCGCTTGCATTTCGTATCCCTCCAAAGCATCGCTACAGAAAATACATTCCGAGAGATGGTTTTCTATGGCATGCATATCCGAGGGGTTCAGGGCCTGATTCAGGTAACTGAAAAATGCACCTTCGTTGATACAACCGGAGGGGTCAAATAAATGAATATGTTTATCCGTACTTTTCATTTTATGCTTTCGAGCATGATCTTTAAATTTCTTTTTCCGTTCTGAATAAAACTTTTTACCTGGTTAAACGAATAATGGGTAGCATCGGCGATCTCTTTGTATGACTTCTCCTGCAGATAAAACAGATCTATACATATTCGCTGTTCTTCGTTCAGTTCTTTAATAAATTCATGCAGTTTATCCTCCATATTAATTTCGGAACCGTGATTAAGAGAAAACGACTGCTCAAATTCCATAAATTCCTGCTGAAAATTTTTCAACTGCACTTGGTCGTTATACGAAACCGTGATCTCTTTTTTGATGATCATCAGGCATTGGTTCTTGGCCACACTGTATAACCAGCTCTTAAAGTTGGATATATCAAACTGCAAAAGAGCCTCGTACAGTTTTTCGAAAACCTGCATAACCGCCTCTTTCCTGTCGTCTTCCCGGTCGAAATATTTCAGGGCAATACCATACACCAGATGCGCATAACGATCGAAAAGCACACCGATATGCTTTGGGTCGAGGGTGTCGCGGTAAAGTTGAATCAGATCCTGATCGGCAAGGTCATCGGAAGAATTTTGTTTTTTCTTAAATATAAATGCCATCGCGGATGCAGGATATTTCATTGCAAATTTATGGTTTTTAATTTTTCCGGTATGAATAAAATGAGTAGTTTAGCTATAAATTAATAATGGATGAAAAAAATTATCAGCTATAACGTGAACGGCATTCGTGCCGCTATGGGCAAGAACCTGCTCGACTGGATCAAAATTGTGGATCCCGACATCATCTGCATACAGGAATCGAAAGCGCAACCCGACCAGATACCACAGTTGGATTTCGAAATGGCAGGATACCATACTTATTGGTATTCGGCTCAAAAAAAAGGATACAGCGGAGTGGGCATCATCACCAAGCAAGTTCCCGACCAGGTAGTGTATGGAATGAACAATAAAAAATACGACGACGAAGGACGCGTCATCAGGGCCGATTATGGCGACATTTCGGTCATCAGCGTCTACCATCCTTCCGGAACCACAGGCGATGTGCGCCAGGGATTTAAGTATGAATGGCTGGATGATTTTCTGGATTATGTGAACGAACTGAAAAAAACTAGGCCCAACCTCATCATTGCCGGCGATTACAATATCTGTCACAAACCCATCGATATTCATGACCCAATAAGGAATGCCACCAGTTCGGGATTTCTGCCTGAGGAAAGAGCCTGGATGTCGAAGTTCATCGATTCGGGTTTTGTCGATTCGTTCAGGCACTTCAACCAAGAACCCCATCAATATACCTGGTGGAGTTTCCGTTCGAATGCCCGCGAAAAGAACCTCGGCTGGCGTATCGATTACCTGATGGTGACGGAATCGCTGAAAGATAAAATGTATCGTGCTCTCATTCTTCCCGAGGCAAAACATTCCGATCATTGCCCGGCGGTTCTCGAGATTGATTTTTAACAAAGTGCTGTTAGTATCTTAGCGCTACTATTTTTGACTTTGCAGTTTTATCAAGTAATTTTGAATACAAATCTTTGTATCATGAAAACTGTAAAATTTCTTATCCTTTTTGGTTGTGCCATACTACTTTTGAATTCCTGTGTTTCGCTGAAGAAATACAACGAATTACAGGCCCTGCATAAGAACTGCACCGATGAGAACACCGGTCTGAAAAGCAAGAATCTCGAGTTTTTTACCCTCATTACCGAACAAACGGCCAATATCAGCAATCTGAAAAAGCATAACGAACAGCTGACAGCCGATTCGGTTTCAAACGGGGCAAAGTACCGCGACCTTTTGCATAAATATCAGGATCTGAACCAATCGTACGACACCCTCTTGAATAAAAACATGTCCCTGATGAAAGGCAATAAGTTCGAAACCCAGAAGCTGATCTCCGAACTGGAAAAGACAAAAGAAAACCTCCAGAAGAAAGAAGATGCCCTGAAAAAACTCGAAAGCGAACTTGACAGTAAACGCCTGAAACTTGACGACCTGCAGACCTCCCTCGACGAAAAACAATTGCGCTTGGACGAACTACAATCCATACTCAACAAAAAGGATTCGGTGGTGAAAGCGCTCAAGAACAAAGTTTCGGAAGCCCTGCTGGGATATGAGAATAAAGGGCTGACCGTGAAACAAAAGAACGGAAAAGTCTATGTATCCATGGACGAATCACTGCTGTTCGCTTCGGGCAAATATGAGGTTACCGCCAAAGGAACCGACGCTCTGAAGAAACTCGCGAAAGTGCTGGAGGCAAACACAGACATCAACATCATGGTGGAAGGACATACCGACAATGTTCCCTATAAAGGCACCGACCAATTGCTCGACAACTGGGACCTGAGCGCCAAACGAGCTACCACTGTCATCCGCATACTGCTGGGCGGTTCGGGTATCAACCCCGAACGCATCACCGCGGCTGGCCGCAGCGAATATGTCCCCGTCGATAAGGCCAATACACCCGAAGCACGCAGCAAGAACCGCCGCACCGAGATCATTCTCAGCCCCAAACTCGATGAACTGCTAAAGATCATCGAAAATAATTAAATGGCTACTGTCTCTAACTGTTGACAATAATCACCTGTCACTTTCGTAAATTATTCTGTAATTTTGCAGCATAAAAACTATTGCAAACGCTTACTGATTTCTATCTCCTTTCCATGAAAAGATTATCCCTGTTCCTGCTAACCTTCCTCCTTTTTACTCAATTTGTTTTCGGACAAATTCCTGCCGGCTATTATACAGCCGCTGCCGGATTAACCGGCAACAATCTCAGGTCGGCCCTGAAAACCATCATCAGTACAGGTCATGTCAAACTAACTTATACGCCCGGTGTTTGGACGGCTTATTCATTCACCGATGTCAGGCCGGCGCCCAACAACACTACCATTTGGGATATGTATTCGGATGTGCCCGGCGGGACACCTGCCTATACCTTTACCATTTACAGCGATCAGTGCGGCACAGCCAATTCGGAAGGCGATTGCTATTCGCGCGAACATACCCTGCCGAATTCGTGGTGGGGAGGTTTCGATGATGAAACTCATCCTCAGTATTCCGATCTGCATCAGCTGTTTCCGGCCGATCAGTATGTAAATAACATCAAAAGTGCCCATCCCATCGGGCAGGTAGGCACAGCAACCTTTACGTCGACCAACGGAACCAAAGTGGGTCCCTGTTCGTTTACCGGCTATACAGGTATTGTGTTTGAGCCCATCAACGAATATAAAGGCGATTTCGCCCGTGCCTATTTGTATGCCGCCACCCGTTACATGGATGTTATGAGCAGTTGGGTTACCACTTATCCGACCACTGAAGCCAAATATATTTATGATGTTACCACCAACAATTATAAACAATGGTTCATCGATATATTGCTGCAATGGCACCATAACGATCCGGTAAGTACGAAAGAAATAAACCGCAACAATGCCATTTATTACAATACATTACAACACAACCGCAATCCTTTTATCGACCATCCCGGTTATGTCGATTCTATCTGGACGCCTTTGACAGCAGTTCTGCCCGAACCCACCAATCACGCGGCTAACTTCTCAGCTCACAATGTGCACCTGGAATGGATAGATGCTGCAGGAACCGATCTGCCCGACGGCTACCTAATCCGTATGAGCACAGCAGGTTATAGCGCCATACCCGCTCCGGTGGATGGCGTTCCGGTGGCCGATGGCCCTGCCGATATTAATGTTGCTTACGGCATTCAGGAAGTCTGGTTCACCAACCTCACACCCGCCACGGTTTATTACTTTAAGATGTTCCCTTATAAAGGTTTCGGCAGCGCCATCAACTACAAAACCGACGGCATCATACCACAATCTGAGCAAACTACTACTCCATAATAGTAAAATGGAATAAAATTTGCGTAATTTAGCAGTACGCAAAGCAATCCATCAATGAAAAAATCCCTGTTCTTCTGCCTTATCTTTTTATCCCTGTGGGCAGCACAGGCACAAAAAATAAATTTCCTCAAGGCCCAGGAACAGCATTGGGTGGGTGGCGTTTGCTGCAGCTACGGCATTAACTATCATTTTTATTTCGAAAGCACCGATACCATTCATTTCATACACATCGACTCTGTTTGGATCGGCGACAGGCTTTTTGTGGAAGGCGAAAAAAACAGCCTGACCAACTTCAAAAACGTAAGAAAAGGAAAAACAACCTACCATATAACCGCTGCCAGCATTTGGAACAGCGCTTTAAATAAAGGCGAGGAGATCGTCGAACTTGATCCCGCCATTCATCCTCCGCATTATAAAGGCAAAGCCTGCCTGGTGTATTACGCTGATAAACAACGCAAGATCATCCCCGTGCCGGAGTTCATGAAGCTGGGAACCATTGCGTATCCTTAGTGGAGGAAGTCCGGAGATCGGAAAAGGAAGAAGAAAACGGTATCTGGTATTTAGTATCTAGTATTAAGTATTTAGTCGTCCCAAAACAAATATAAACAATTGATTGTTAATAATTAAATTAATAGTTCGTTTGTTTTTTCTACCAAAAATAATGACTTTGCTTCGTAAAACTGGCAGAAAAAACATGCTTGCAAAAACAAAAATCTCCTGTTTTGTGCAATGGGACACCCAGTTTCATATAATCATATTCAGAAGCCTGGACTGGATTGTACCACTTTTATTCCTCTTTTTTCGCACAAACATGCTTCAAAAATACAACGGGACACCCAAAATGCAAAATTAAAAATCATAAATAACTGTAAATCAAAGATGCTTCTGGAGGGCGTCTATTTGGCGAACAAAACAGGCGAAATGTTGCTAAACTTTTTATTATTGCAATGTGGAAAGCTTATGTTGTGCCATAAAAACCACAAATTCTTCTGCAAAAACTTCAGAAAAAATGATTTTTCCCTTGGTCAATGGAGCATTTCCCTTAGTCAATGGAGCATTGCCTTTGGTTAATGGAGCATTGCCTTTGGTCAATGGAGCCTAGCCTTTATGCACCGAATGGCTCCTATTGTTAATCGAATGTCGATTTCCGATTGCCGACTGAGGATTGGAGACTACCGACTGAGATTGCTCGTGGCTCATGGCTGGTGGCTATCTTCCCTTGGGGCATGAAATTTGGGGCTTGGATCTTGGGGCTTAACTTCCCCCTTATTCCTTTTTCATGGCATCTGTCCTCAGATCCACCAACCACCTGCCTCTTTGCTTCAGCAGATACACCTTTTGTTCACCGCCTGTAAAGGTCTTGTAGGTACAAACTGCTTCTTTTTTATTTTCGGTGCAGCTTGTAAGTGTGGTTTTACTGTCTTTCACTATCACTTTTCCGCCCCCTGCCATTTTGTTGAGGTTTTCGATAAACTCAATTTTTTTGACAGTAGCTTCTGTGGCCAGATGTTTGGCTTTTTCGTATTCGTGATTGTTCAGGTTGTAAAGAAATTGGGTACAGGTGGCTTCCACCGACAGATCTTTCTGCCCTTGCTGGGTTTTGCATTGGGAACACAACAGCATTAACAACACTAAGAAGCTACTTTTTATTATCTTGGCCATTGTTTTTACGTTCTTCGAGGAATTTGTTCTTTTCAGTTTTGTTTTTGGTTTCCTTCTTCAGGTCGACCAGCCATTTATTGTCCTGCCGCACCAGGTCTATCACATTATTTTTGCCGTTTAGCAAATAATTGCATTGGGCGCTGTCGCCTGCCACTTTGCAGTCGAGCATTTCAACTTTCTGGTTTTGTGTAATGCCGGTCTGCCCGCTAATTACCATCAGTTGGTCCATCATATCCAGTATCTGCTGTGTTTTATGGGTTCCCAGTTTTTTTGCCTTTTTATAATCGCCCGAATACATCTGGTGCAAAAACTTTTCGGCCACCTTGCGAGGATTTTTCGAATAAGAAACATCAAACACCGCGCACGAATAAACCAGTAGAACGATAATTGAAAGCAGAATGATTTTCTGAAACCGGCTATTCATTGGACAATTTTTTATCAGGGGAATAAAATTAGTAAATATTCGTAATTTAGCAAGGTTTTTAAATAAGGCATGATACGCAAGGAAACCGTACAGAACATTATGGATGCTGCCCGCATCGAGGAGGTGGTGGGCGATTTTGTGAGCCTGAAAAAACGGGGTGTCAACTATATAGGCCTCTGTCCCTTCCATAACGAGAAAACGGCTTCCTTCACGGTATCTCCCGCCAAGGGTTTTTTCCATTGCTTCGGATGCGGCAAGGGCGGCAGCAGTATCGATTTCGTCATGCAGCACGAACACCTCAGCTATCCCGAGGCATTGAAATACCTCGCCGAAAAATACAATATCGAGATCATCGACCAGATTCAAACGCCGGAAGAAAAGCTGATGCAGTCGGAGCTTGAGTCGCTCTATAGCGTGGTCGATTTCGCCCGGAAACACTTTTCAGAGAACCTTTTTCAAACCGACGAAGGCATAGCCATAGGCCTCACTTATTTCACCGAACGCGGATTCAATAAGGATATCATACGCAAATTCCAATTGGGTTTCTGCCCCCCGGCCTGGGACGATTTCTCAAAAACCGCCCTTGATAACGGCTACAAATTGGAATACCTGGTCAAGACCGGGCTCACCATCAATAAAGATGATGGCAGTGGCCACTACGATCGTTTCCGCGATCGTGTGATATTTCCCATACATAACCTCAGCGGACGTGTGGTTGGTTTCACCGGCCGCATACTCACCTCCGACAAGAACAAACCCAAATACGTAAACTCTCCCGAATCGGAAATTTACAACAAAGGCAAAACCCTTTATGGGATATTCCTCGCCAAATCAGCCATTGTTTCGGCCAACAATTGTTTCCTCGTAGAAGGCAACACCGATGTCATTTCCTTATATCAGGCCGGGGTTGAAAATGTAGTGGCCTCTTCCGGAACAGCCCTCACCACCGATCAGATACGCCTCATCAAAAAATTCACACCCAACATAACCATACTCTACGATGGCGACGAAGCCGGCATCAAAGCCTCCCTGCGTGGTATCGACATGGTGCTCGAAGAGGGGATGAACGTAAAGATCGTTTTGTTTCCGCAGGGCGAAGACCCCGACTCTTATGCCCGCAAGCACGATTCGGCCGAGATTAAACAATTCATCACTGACCATTCCGTCAACTTCATACTGTTCAAAACCCGACTCCTGCTCGATGAAGCAGCACACGACCCCATCAAAAAAGCCGAACTCATCAAAGAAATAGTACGCACCATATCGCTGGTTCCTGATGCTATTCATCGAAGCACGTATATAAGAGAATGTAGCGAGGTGATGCAGATACAGGAGCAATCGCTTTGGAACGAACTCAACCGCATCATTCGTAAAAGGTATAAAAAAGACGTTGCAGAAAAGTCCGGAACCGATTCCGACCACAACTGGGACGAAATACCTGAGGTTACTGAATACACCGCGGAGAAGCAGATAGTTCAAGATCCTTTCGAAAGTATTCTGCAGGAAAGATATCTCATTTGGCTGCTCATCAATTTCGGCCAGGAAGAACTCAACCTCGATGTGCCTATACCCGATTATCCCGACAAGTTCGAAACCATAATGGTTTTAGTGTCAAACTATATCCGCCAGATATTGAGTGACGAAGAATTTTCTTTTTCCGACGATAAGCTTCAGAAAATATACAATGAATATTTTCAGCAACAGGATGATCCCGAAACTCCTGAAACAATAAATATAATCAATCATCCCGATCCTGATATTTCGAAAACGGCTATTGAGATACTGAGTCAGAAATATGAACTTAGCGATCACTGGCAAGATAAATATAAGATATTCACCCCCCGCCACGAAGACGAAGACCGCAATGTGCTGGTTTCAGACATAGCAAACACCATTAATGCTATACAACTGAAGCGCATATCGAGAGAATTGTTCGCACTGGAAGAAGAGATAAAGGAATATCAGAAAGACAGCGGCAACAATGAAGATATGATGATACTACTCGATAAATTTCAGAGAAAACAAGCCATTAAGGCAAAAATAAGTGCGAAACTGGGCAGAGTGATAAATTAATTTATTAAAGTTCCGATTATAATGCCGATATTCGCATGTCAGAAAATATTATTATCTGATGAAATATCTCTTCAAGAATATTGAAGCCTGTCCTTTCTGCAACGCTAAGGAATTTAAGATACTGGGAAAGCGCCTCAATACTTCACAGGGTCGCAATCCCCCAAATAAATTAGGAATAACCACCACCATCGTAAAATGTCGGTGTTGTGGACTGGTTTTCCCAAATCCTCTGCCCATACCCGACGATATTCAGGATCACTATGGAATTCCTCCTGAAGACTATTGGCAACCCGAATATTTCAGCATACCCGAAAATTACTTGAGATCTTTGTTCGATTGGATGAACCAGATTAAGAAAATGGAGCCCGGCTCAAAGGTTTTGGATATTGGAGCCGGTTTGGGAAAGTTCATGCTTGCGTTTAAACGTTATGGTATGGATACCTATGGTGTGGAACCTTCGCTGCCTTTTTACGAAAGGGCTGTAGAAAAAATGGGTGTCGATCCCGGAAAGCTGAATCTGGCCTCAGTCGAAGATTGCGAATTTGACGACAATATGTTTGATGTGATTTTTTTCACAGCGGTTTTGGAACATTTGTACGAACCGGCAAAAGTGCTTACAAAAGTGCTGAAATGGCTTAAACCCGGCGGATTGATATTTATTGAGGTTCCCAGTTCCGATTGGCTGGTAAACAAAATTGTCAACAGGTATTACCGTTTGTTTGGAAGCGATTATGTAGCAAACCTCAGCCCCATGCATACTCCTTTCCATCTGTATGAGTTTTCCAAAAAGGCCTTCGAATTACATTCGATAACCAATAATTACGAAATTGCTGATCACAGGTATTATGTCTGTGAGACCTTTCTTCCAAAGATTTTAAATCCCATATTGCCCTGGTATATGAAGAAGACCGATACCGGAATGGAATTAGTGGTATGGCTCCGAAAGAAGAAGTAAAGGTGATCATGTAGTGTAGGCACCTGTCTATGACGAATATAACTACTTCCTGATTACATCTTAACAAATTTCTTCCTTAAAATCTTATCTCTGAAAGCTATCCTAACACAATAAACACCACTTTGTAAGGTCGAAAGGTCGGTTTGAATTAAATTATATCCTTCGCTACTCATCTGGCTGTAAATATTTTTTATAAAACGCCCTGTGCCGTCAGCTATATCAATAGTGACCAGGTCGCTGAAAGGCAAAATAAATGCAAAGGATATTAAATCGATAACAGGGTTAGGATAAGGATCCATAATTAGGAAATCGTCTTTCAAAGCAGAGCAATAGAAATTATTATTTGGATCGTCATCGATAAGTTCGGGCAGCAATGCCTTTACACACACAAAATTTACATCAACATCCTTAGGTATTTCGGCGGAAACAGTAAACAAGAAATACAGCGTTTCGCCTTCCAATAAAGTCCCCAACCATTGTTCGTGGAGAATATTCCCGTTTCCGAAATCAACGGCCATATCAATATGCTCAATTTTGCGGGTTCCTTTGTTTGTCAGATCAGCAGCAACAAATAACTGACCATTGACTTCGTCCACTGTAATACTATTAACTGCAATATCCACCGAGGTTGGCAGCACGTATACTCTGGCCGAAATCGTATCAGAACAACCTATCGTGTTATATGCATTTAGCATAACCTTGAAAATACCCTGATTTTGATAAGTATGAACCGGATTAATTAAGGTACTTGATTCAGTATCGCCAAACGACCACAGATAAGTATTTCCACCTATACTATTATTATTTAAGGTAACCGGAAGCGGTGGCACCCCATATTCGGGAGAAAATGAGAAACGGGCATCGGGCGCTGCAACGATTTTTACCGGGAGGCTAATACTGTCGCTACAATTATGACTGGTATTGATTCTAAGGCTAATAATAAAATTGCCCGTATCAGGGAATAGAAACGAAGGATTTGGAATTGCAGCAGTCCCCAAACCGTTGAAATTCCAATGCCAGTAAGTAATACTATCGTTAGTAACAAAGCTATTGTCAGTAAATTGGGTTAAATTAAAGATACAATTATTCCCGTAAACAAAATCAACCATTGGAACCCCTCCAACATCGATAGGTTTTACTATTGAAACCTTACATCCACTGGATGTTAGTACTGTAAAAGCAGTATTATACATACCGGCAGTATCGAAAATATGAGTTGGGTTAGCAATGGCCGATGAATTGCCATCACCAAATTGCCAATCGTACGATAATATGGTTTCCCATGGTTGCAAACCAATGATGTCGTTAAAATAAATGGCATGTTCAGCACAGGCATCGGTAAAGGAAAAATTGAGGTTAGGCGATTCTTTTATCAATACATTCTTTGTAATAGAATCTATACATCCTGCACTCGAAATTGAAACCAGCTTCACTGCATAAACTCCCGCAGTATCAAAAATATATTCAGGGTTTTTAGAGGTTGATGTGTCCTGTCCGGCATTAGCTAAATCATTGAATTTCCAGTTCCAATGGGTTATATTGCCGAAGGGACATAAGGTTTTATCAACAAATGTGATCGGTTCTTCACTGCATCCCATGTAAGGCATAAAACTGACTAAAGGTCTTGAAAAGACAAGAATGTTGTGCACGACAGAATTAATACAACCAGAATCAGTAGTAACAGTAAGTTCAACCTGATGATAACCATCCTCGGCAAATAGGTGGTCAGGATTTGTAATGCTTGAAAATGAAGTGTCTCCAAAATTCCAGTTATTATTTACAATCTGGAAAGGAGGATCTACAAATGACAAATTTGTAAAATGAGATGAATTCCCGAAACAAACCGAATCGGTCATAAATGCTGCAATTGGTTTAATCCCATTTATCATCAACTGAATAGTATCTTCAGCCTTACATCCATTGTTATTACTGACCGTTACAGAATACATGCTCACACTACCTAATGTGTCGTTAATAGTCAACAGGCTGTTTCCTGAACCATTAGACCATAAATAACCTGATGCTTGTTGCGCTCCATTTAATAGCCCGATATAATCTCCTTTACAGATTTTCTTATCGGGACCTAATGTTGCCGAAATGGCAAAAGAATCAGCAACAACAGAAAATGATTTTGTGCGTTGACAATTATTTGTATCAAAAATAGTTAGAGAATAAGTTCCCGGAGAAATAATATGAAGAGAATTTGAGGTTACTGAATCGGGTAGCCAAAGATATGAATACGCTGATCCCAAATTAGCTGAAAATGCTATTGTATCACCCAGACAGAATAAGGTGTCAGAAACAGAAATATCCGGCACAGAAACCAATACGGTATCAGTAGAAAGCTGTCCAAAGATATTGGTTGCGGTAACACTATAGGCTCCGCTATTCAGCACAGAGACTGTTTGAGTTGTATCTCCTGTCGACCATAAAAAATGCGTAAACCGGCTGCCGGCATCTAAGGTTGTGTCACAAAGTCCATATTCAATATTGATATCGGGACCAAGATTAACTGGGGGGGCGTATTTATAAGACAAATAATTTTCGACAATCATTTTTTCATTCGTTGTCAATAATTTATTGAAAATCAAGATTTCGGAAATATCTCCATTTAAATAGACTCCCGATGGAGGAACACCTCCAGTATTGCTATTATATGCGCCAACCAAGAAATTAAATGAAGATGTAATATCAGAAGATGTATTTATAGAAGTGACTCCCAGGCTTTGATTATTAGCAATCAATTTATTTGTTGAAAGATTTCTATCTATTGTTACATTTAGCAACTCGTAACCAGGAGATGTCCTTGGCGCACTGATTAATCTTTGTATATTATCCTGATATAAAAACAATAAGTTTGGATAATAATAAAAAAGAGCATATCTATTTGAGACATCGTTTGCCATTGACTTTGCAAAATAAGTGCCGTTAGAAGCAATACTTTTTCCAATAAGGTATATTGTATTACTATTCATGCCAAAATTGAGAACGTTGCCGCCATCCAAAAAATCGTTAGAACCATCAAACCGTATCGTTGACTGGTTGTTAATTTGATTTGATGTTTGAATAAATAATGGTTGATAATTAATGTTTTGTTGAATAATAATATTGTTATTGCCGCTACAATCATACAAAGTATCTACTGTGCTTCCGTTTTTGTGGACAGAATCTGCATGATACCAGGCGCTTAATCCTGAAATGGTTGAGGATGAAAATATATTGAACGAAAATGAGTCTGACGAAACATGGTCACCACAAATGTTAAAAGCAATAACACGCCAATAATATTTATTAGCATAGGGCAAGACTAGTTGGTAGTTGGTATTTGAAATATTTAAAATAGTAAAGACATTATTTATAAAATTTGAATCTGTAGAGTATTCTAAATGATAATAAGCTGCATGTTGAGAAATATTCCATGCAAAATTAATAGTGCTTGTATTTGTTACAGAATTATTATTTGGATAATAAAGTGAGAAATAACCGGGAAATTGAGCTGAATTTACAACAATTAAGGGACGCTGTACAGTTGCTGAACATCCGCTATCTGTCGCAACTGTTAAAGTAACCATGTAGTTACCTGGAGAATTGTATAAATGAGCCGGATTTGGATTTGATGAATGCGCTGTTGAATCTCCAAAATCCCAGTCCCTAAAAATTATATTTCCTTCCTGGGATAAGCTTTGATCTGTGAAGTTATAGGGATTATTAATACAAGCAGTAGATGCTATAAAATTGGCAGTTGGAGATGAAGAAATATGCAGAGTCTTTGAAAAAGTATTACTGCATAATCCGTCATTTACAGTTAAAGAAACTGTAAAATTACCTCCTGATGTATAGGTATGTAGCGGATTTTGATCAGTTGAAATTGCCCCGTCACCGAAATTCCATAACCATGATGTACCAGAGGGTGAAGAAATGTTTGAAAATGTGGAATTAACACCGGAACAACCTAAGTTGTAGCTGAAATTAACTAAAGGAGCAGTTCCAACTATATTGACAATGATGGAATCAGATGCTAAGCATCCATTAGTGTCAGTTACATGTAAAAAATAATTGCCATTACTAAAAATATTTATTTGCTGTGTGTTTTCATTTGTGGACCAATTATATATTAATCCTGACGGTAATGGAATAGGTGAAACAAGTCCTATAGAATTTCCTGAACAAAAACTAGTATCGGGGCCAAGACTTGCCGTTAATGGTAATGAATCGAGAGAAACCGTGATTGTCGGTGAAACAATAGAGCAGGAATGTATATCAGTTACTGTAACTGTGTAACTCCCTGGAGTACTCACGTTATTGGTCGCCAAATTACTCCCATCGTTCCAACTATAGGTATAGTTTCCGGTCAAACCCGCAGATAGCACAACAGAATTCCCGCCACAAACAATAGTATCGTGCAAAGATGTTACAGGATAGCTGACATGTATTGAATCTGAAGAAGTAAAACCAAACATATCCGTAACCGTAACAAAATAACTACCTGAATTAATTACTGAAATATTTTGTGTCGTAGCTCCTGTGCTCCACAGATAAGATTTATATTCGCTGCCTGCATTAAGGGTAGTGTCGCAAAATCCATAAGGAATTGTAATATCAGGTCCAAGATTAACAGATGGACCCGCATATTTATTGCATAAATAATTTTCTACGGATTTTTTCTCATTCAAAGAAAGAATTTTATTGTAAATGATTACTTCAGAGATGTCCCCATTGAGAAAATATCCGGGAAGAGGAGGTACCCCTCCAGAAGAATTATTATATGCTCCTATTAGAAAATTAAATGAAGAATTGAAATCATATAAAGGGTTAATAGAAGAGAAACCAAGTGTCGTATTGTTAGAAATTAAGGTGTTTGTCGATAATGATCTGTCATTTATGGCATTAATTAATTCATAAATTGCAATTGGTTTAGAAACAATAATGTTTCGATCCCCGTTGTCCTGGTATAGATAGTACAAGCTGGATCCAATATATATTAATGCATACCTACCATTAGTGCCTGAGGCAATAGATTTAGCAATAAAAGACCCATTGGACGAATTGCTTTTTCCAATAAGGTAAATCGTATTACTATTTGAATTAAGATTTAGGATATTACCTCCATCCATATAATCATCATTTCCATCAAACCTTATGGTAGCACGATTATTCAATTGAGCAATTCCGGAAACAAAGGTTGGTTGAAAATTTGTGGTTGATTGAATTACATTATTCGAATCACCACTGCAATCTTTCCATTGAGAAAGTTGACTTCCATTCAATACCACACCTGTATCTGCTCTGAGCCAAAGCTTTATTCCCGAAATATGATTGGGCTTAAATTGTGCCAAGGCGGTTGTCCACGGGATAAAAATCAAAAGAAGTAAAAAAAAGAAAAGTCTTGATTTCATGTACTTATTAAAATTCTTAACAAATATAAGAATTTTTTGGTTTGCTGTAAAAACAAAAATCCAATAACAATATTATTATGGCAAACCCTGCATCATTAATCCCTGATGCCTTTAATGGAGAAGAATCAACAGCTTTCCTCAATGTTGTAAAGACCGACATAAAGGATGGAACCGTTTAAATAAAGTATAGGGTACCTACCTTAAAGAAATTGGTATTATATTCTGCGAAAAGAAATCGTTTTTAGCCATATAAACATATCAAATGGTTTACAGGCATTTATTTTCATGTATAAAGCAATTCAATTTTTGACACAAGTTTTTTGGTGCATTTTTTATGATTCCGTTTTGTGTAATAATCCTTCCCGACGGTGTACTTATCATTAATCATTCTGATTCAGCCATCAGGTCTTAATATTAAAAAACCTCATTATGCTTCAGCCGGTTCATAGCTTGCATAGACTTTTAAGGTTTGTGTATTGACTATGTTTGCACCTTACATGGCATATTTCGAACAATGTCATCAAGTGTTTGATATGTATACTGTAAAAATTGCATCACGTAATCATTTCTTTAGCATATATATTTATTACAAATGTTCGTGTGTTTATTTAGAAGAGTTGCATGTTGCGAGAATCGGCTCATTTAATGCAGTAATCAACCTGGGTAATTGAAAAAATGCATACTATAACAACGGAATTGAATGTATTTTTTGTATCGCACTTAAATATTGTTAGCAAATCGGTTAATGAAGCCTCAATTTACCCACTCCTACTCTTTTTAAATTTTAATTATCTTTGCTCATTAATTTTACAAAGGCACTTATGTCAGAGCCTCAATTTACCCTAATCAAACCTCAATCGAGTCTCTTAGACTTGAATTTGACCGAACTATGGCTGTATCGTGATCTGATATCCATGTATGTGAGGCGCGATATTGTCACATTTTATAAGCAAACTATACTGGGACCACTCTGGTTTGTATTTCAGCCTGTACTTACAACTATTATGTTCATGTTTGTATTTGGAAATTTGGCAGGTATATCAACCGATGGAATTCCCCAGCCCTTATTCTATTTTTCTGGCATAATTTTCTGGAATTATTTTTCTGATTGTCTTATGCGAAATTCAAGAATATTTTTGGACAACCAAAATGTATTTGGCAAGGTGTATTTTCCGCGTTTGGTGGTACCTATTTCCATAACCATTTCTAACCTGGTGAGGTTTTTTATTCAGTTCGTTATTCTTCTAATAATTTATTTCTATTATTTCTATACCGGGACTGATATTGTCCCAAACGTTTCCCTTTTGCTTTTTCCTTTACTGATTATCATGACTGCCGGTTTGAGTCTGGGATTTGGAATCATATTTTCGTCTCTTACCACAAAATACCGTGATCTTACTTTTCTACTGCAATTTGGGGTGCAACTATGGATGTTTATAACCCCTGTGATTTATCCTTTGAAAAATATAGCCCCAGCTAAACAATGGCTTATCCAAATCAATCCGATGACATCGATTATAGAGGCTTTTAAGTATGGTGCTATGGGAAATGGAGTTTTTTCTGGGATATGGCTTTTGTATAGTTTTGGTTTTATGGTAGTTCTTTTGCTTCTGGGAATTGTAATTTTTAACAAAGTGGAGAAAGGATTCATGGACACTGTATAAGTGAACAAGATGTCAGGATATGAGTGAGCCAATAATCAAAATAGAAAATCTGAGCAAACAATATCGTTTAGGCGTTATTGGCACAGGAACGCTTTCACACGATTTGAAACGTTGGTGGACATTGAACATACAACGGAAGGAAGATCCGTATCTGAGAATTGGTGAAACAAACGATAGAAGCAAAAAGGGAGATTCCGATTATGTGTGGGCCTTAAAAGATATCAACCTAACCATTGAAAAAGGCGATGTAGTAGGAATTATTGGCAAAAACGGTGCGGGAAAATCAACACTGCTAAAAATTCTTTCACGGGTAACTAAACCCACTACCGGAATCATTAAGTATAGAGGTCGAATAGCTTCTCTATTAGAAGTGGGAACAGGTTTCCATTCAGAAATGACCGGACGTGAAAACATTTATATGAATGGTTCTATCATGGGGATGACAAAAAGCGAAATCACTCGAAAACTTGATGAGATAGTTGATTTTGCAGGCGTTGAACGATATATTGATACCCCGGTAAAGCGCTATTCAAGCGGCATGACCGTTCGCTTGGGCTTTTCAATAGCAGCTCATTTGGAGCCTGATATACTCGTGGTTGATGAAGTTTTAGCAGTGGGAGACGCCGAATTTCAAAAAAAAGCTATTGGGAAAATGCAGGATGTAAGCAAAGGGGATGGAAGAACGGTTTTGTTTGTGAGTCATAATATGGGTGCGATAAAGAATCTATGTATCAGAGGTGTTATGTTAAATAAAGGCAAAATTTCAAAAAATGGATTTATTGGTGAGGTGATAAATTCATATTTGAATACTTTTATCAATGAACGCAAAAGAATTGAATATTCATTTGAAAACGCACCGGGCAATTATGAAGTAAAATTATTACAGGCAGAAATAAAAACAAAAAAAGAACCAATTGAAGCAGGGGATGAAGTTCAATTATATTTTGATTTTTACCACTTGTCCGATGAAATTGCTGATTATGATATTACCTTTCACCTATTTGATGAAATGAATAATATAGTGTTTGTTGGAAGTACAGGATTTGTTGATGGGGAAAGAAAAGTTTGCAGAAAGGGTATATATAAGTCAAAATGTATCATTCCCGGCAATTTATTAAACACTGGCATGTATAATATTGGTAGATTGCTTTATATTAGGAACAGAGGCCAAATTGTATTTGAGTTTAAAGATACTTTGTGTTTTGAAGTGATTGAAAAAACAAACGGATTTTTTGGATGGTATGGTGCCAAAGAGGGAATTGTCAGACCAGTTCTAAGTTGGGAGATTGAATTGCCATGAAAAAAATGAACCCCTATATTCCTGTGACCTCTCCATTGTTGCCTCCATTGGAAGAATATATTCAATATTTGAAACAAATATGGAAAAGCAAACAACTTACGAATAATGGACCCTATCATCAGCAATTGGAAAAAGAACTTTGCAGTTTTCTGGGTGTAGAGTATATTTCACTTTTTGCAAATGGTACCCTGGCATTAATTACTGCTCTTCAGGCACTGCGGATCTCAGGAGAAGTCATAACCACGCCTTATAGTTTTGTGGCTAGTTCACATTCACTGTTTTGGAACAACATTAAGCCTGTTTTTGTTGATATTGAGCGGGAAACCTGCAATCTTGATCCCGATAAAATTGAAGATGCAATATCACCGAAAACCACTGCAATTTTGCCGGTCCATGTTTATGGAAACCCCTGTAAAATTGAAAAAATTCAGAGAATTGCCGATGCCTATAATCTGAAAGTCATTTACGATGCAGCACATGGTTTTGCAGTCAAGCATAACGGAAACAGCATTCTGAATTATGGTGATTTATCGATCCTAAGTTTTCATGCTACCAAAGTTTATTCTACTTTTGAAGGTGGCGCTATTATTTGCCACAGCCAAGAGATGAAGCAACACATCGATGATTTGAAAAACTTTGGATTCAGGGATGAGGTTACCGTGGTAGCTGCAGGAATCAATGCAAAAATGAATGAGGTACAAGCGGCAATGGGCTTGTTGCAGCTTAAATATGTGGAGGCAGCAATAACTAAAAGACAAAAAATTGACAAGCTTTACCGTAGACAACTAATAGATATTAATGGAATCAGATTGCAGGAACTTATTCCAAATACACAATACAATTATTCTTATTTCCCGATATTTGTTGATAATGAAGCATACGGAAAAAGCAGGGATTCACTTTATGAAGAATTAAAGAAGCATAACATTTACGGCAGACGCTATTTTTATCCTCTGATCAGTAAATTTTCAACTTACAGGGGGTTGGAATCGGCAAGGGAAGGGAAATTAAAAATTGCTGAAATAACAGCGGAACAAGTAATTTGTTTGCCCATATATCCTGATCTGGAAATAGAACAGGTAAACAAAATCTGCCGTGTAATCCATGGATTCAGACAAACATGAAAATTGCAATAATGCAACCTTATTTTCTACCTTATATCGGCTATTTTCAGCTGATAAAATCGGTGGATAAATTTGTGATCTTTGATGATGTAAATTACATTAAGCAAGGTTGGATTAACAGAAATGCCATTTTGTTAAATGGTGAGAGATTTGTGTTTACGATGCAGCTTAAAGATGCCGGATCTTTTAAGAAGATAAATGAGGTGCATTTAGGAAATCAAAATGAAAAACTCTTAAAAACTTTTACCTATTACTATAAAAAAGCCCCATACTTCGATGTAGTATCCCCCATCCTGGAAGAAATAGTGCTTTACAACGAAAAAAATCTGGCTCGGTTTGTTTCCCATTCTATTAAACGACTTTCAGAATATCTCAAGATTGAAACAGAAATTATTATTTCATCATTTTTAGTTAAGAACAATGATTTGAAAGGACAGGATAAGGTGCTGCATATTTGCAAACTTCTAAATGCAAACGTTTATATAAATGCTATTGGAGGAAAGGATATTTACTCGAAAGAAAGATTTGCGGAGGAAAATATCAAACTCCGGTTTATTCAGTCAAGACCAGTCAGCTACACGCAGTTTGATAATGAATTTGTTCCATGGTTGTCCATTATTGATATCATGATGTTCAATCCGGTGGAAAAAATAAGCGATCTGTTGAATCAATACGATTTAATATGAAAGAGGCCATAGGAGGATATTTCGAATTAGAACTAACCCACGGTATAGAATATCATGCGGACGCTATCAGGTTAAATCTGGGACGGACAGCTTTTGAGTATATACTGGAATCAAAAAAAATCCGGAAAATTTATCTTCCATATTACATTTGCAATCTGATGTTCGCACCTCTAGTGAAATTGAATATTGAGCATGAGTTTTATCATATAAATGATGACCTTGAACCGATATTCAATTTAGGTGCTTTGCAGAAAAACGATTATTTTCTTTACATCAATTATTTTGGTTTGAAAGATGATTATATCTTGAAACTCGTAGAAAGAACAAAAAATATAATCATCGATAATTCACAGGCTTTTTATTCGCAACCTTTTATAGAAACAGACACTTTCTATTCGGCACGTAAGTTTTTTGGTGTGCCCGACGGTGCTTATCTTTATACAAATAATATTCTTTCTAAAAAAATTGATGTTGATATTTCGGGAAACCGTATGAAACATCTGACAGGGAGAATTGAAAAAGGGGCTGAAAATGCTTATGCTGATTTTAAAACCAATGAAGAAAATTTTGAGGGTATGCCTATCAGGCAAATGTCGGTTTTGACACAGAAACTCCTGCAAAATATTGACTATTGCCAAGTGAAAAAAATCAGAAGATCGAACTTCAGCTATTTGCATGAGCGTTTGCAAAAACTTAATCAATTGGATATTGTTCTTTTGTTTGATTCTGTGCCAATGGTATATCCATTTCTTGCAAAAGACTCCCTTTTAAAAAAGAAACTCATTAAGAAAAAAATATTTATCCCTACTTATTGGGAGGACGTTCTGGCAAACAAAGAAATTAAAGATAATGAAAGATACCTGGTCAGCAACCTGGTTTGTTTGCCCATCGATCAGCGAATTGACAACTCACATCTTGACCAGATAATTCGGTTGATACAGGAATCATGAAAATCATAATCCGGGAAATACGTCTTGAAGATGCCGCGACATCATATCGATGGAGAAATGATGCCGATGTGTGGAAGTATACAGGATCAAAACCCGATAGATTCGTTACGCCGGAGATGGAAAAACAATGGCTGGCCGAAGTTTTAGCCTTTCAAAATCAAAAGCGGTTTGCGATTTGCGTGAATGAAGACCAACAGTATATAGGCAATGTGCAGTTGACCGACATCAAAGACGGAGAGGCACAATTTCATATCTTTATCGGTGAAAAAGATTTTTGGAACAAGGGAGTAGGTACGGAGGCAACGCGATTAATCATCAGGTACGGATTCGAAATTTTGCATCTCAAAAGGATTTACCTTTGCGTAAACAAAAACAATGCCTCTGCGATTTCATCATATTCAAAATGCGGTTTCATTCAACGGGGAATCAAGGAGGATCAAATAATTATGGTTATCGATCATGAATAACACGGGCGATATTAAAGTTTCTGTTTTTATGATTACCTATAATCATGAAAAATTTATTGCACAGGCGCTGGAAGGCATATTGATGCAAAAGGTGAATTTCGCATATGATATTGTAATAGGCGAAGATTGTTCGAAGGATAAGACCCGCGAAATCATTCTCGAATACGTTAAAAAAGATCCTTCGAAGTTTAAACTATTGCTGCACGACCAAAATGTGGGAGCTATGGCCAATCAGACAGAGGTGATGAAGGCCTGCACCGGAAAATACATTGCCATGTGTGAAGGTGATGACTATTGGACCGACCCTCTGAAGCTTCAAAAACAAATCGATTTTCTGGAAAATCATAAAGACTTTACCGTTTGTTATCACGATGTGGAAATTCTTACCGAAAACCCCGCTGTTCGTGAAAACTCTCAGATAAAATATAAAAGAGACCGCGACGAATATATTTTCGACGACCTGATTGACGAAGGAAACCTGATGCATACTCCCTCCGTTGTTTTTCGAAGGCTGGAAAATTATCCTTCAATTAATGCCATTACAGCAGATTATTTTTTAAATATGCATAATGCATTTTATGGAAGGATAAAAAGGCTTGAAGGCATTTGGGCCTGCTACAGAGTTCATGGTGACGGCAATTTTTCGCAAAGGAAAAACTGGCCCATGAGTAAGAAAATTTACAATTCTGTCGTCCAAATTTCTGCCTATAAACAGGCGAAGAAAATGTATGCCACGAGCAGAAAACGAAAAAGGTTGTTCAATAATATTATCTTTATCGAATACAATAGACAGCGTTTTTATTTTATTGAGGAGGCTGATAAAAAACAGATCAGGAGGATTTCTTTTAAATTGCTGAGGCTTGTTCCTGGGACAAAATTTTTTAATTTAAAAACTATAATGTCTGTTATTGTTTCTATTATCAGTCCTTTGTGGTTTTGTAAAAGTCATAGAAAATTAGATTTGAATCATTGAAAAATAAAGTAATTCTCGCTTTTTTCATCATCGTATTTTATGCTTCCTGGATTGTTTTCGGGATTATACGAATGGTTTTTTTTCTGAAGAGTAAACTTTTCAAATCAAACACAGGCAAAAAACCGAAATTTCTGCTCTATCTGGAAAATTTCCCAAAAGAAAATTCCGGATATCAATACAGATCATCTAAATGGGCTGAGATATTTAACGAAAGTGGGCTGCAATGTGATGTGAAGACTATTGTTAAAAACAAAGAGGAATTTGATAACGCATTACATCCTGAGTGCTCCAGAAGGATGTTGAGATTTTGGATGTGGAAAAGATTTAAACAATGCATTTATGCCCGTAAGTATAATACTGTAATTGTTCGAAGAGAATTATTGCTTTATAATGATTATGGCAATCTTTTCATGGAAAAATTTTTATTAAAAATCCATCCGAATGTAATTCTGGATTTTGATGATGATATAGCTGCATCCAAAGGGCAGCCCAAACAGATAACAAATAATTTCGGCAAGATAATGCTGGAAGATGGAAATAAGTTCAATAATTCCTTGCGAATTTACAAGAGGTTTATTGTCGGTTCAAAATATTTAAAGGAATTGCTGCTGTTGGAGAATAATAAGATAGAGGAGGAAAATGTTTTGGTAATTCCTACCTGTGTGGATTATGATTATTATCCTCCAAAACAATATGAAAGGGAAAAGAACGGTATCATATTTGGATGGGTTGGAGGTAATAGGAATTTGCGTTATTTGGATATGATAATAGAGCCGCTAAATGAATTGTATAAAACACAAAAAATTAAACTTATCGTTGTTGCAGGGGCATCCTATAACAATCCAAGGGCAAAATTCGAAATTGAAAATCAGCAGTGGAGTTTAGATACTGAAAAGGAGCAAATCAAAAAATTTGATATCGGGTTAATGCCCATAGAAAATGAATTGTTGGATAAAGGTAAGTGTGGGTTTAAGTTGATCCAATATATGGGGATGGGAGTTGTTAGTATTGCAACAAATGTTACAATAAATGGAGAGATAATTACTGATGGAGAAAATGGTTTTTTAGTAAAATCTGATAATTCAAATTGGTTGGAAGTTTTACAAAAAGCAGCATCTTTGCAAAGTGAATTCGAAAGAATAGGAATAGCCGCTCGTAAAACCATAAATGCAGGTTATACTTTTGAGGCGAATAAGAGTTATTATTTGAAGTTTTTAGCGAGATGTGCGGAATAGCAGGTGTTTGGTATAACAGAGGTTCTGATGTTGATAATATAATCATTAAGGAAATGACTGATGTTATACAGCATAGAGGCCCTGATGGTTATGGTTTTTGGACATCAGAAGATAATTGCTTGCAATTAGGTCATCGGCGTCTTTCAATAATCGATCTAACAGAAAAAGGGAGTCAGCCCATGTTGTATGCTGATAATTATGTTATTACTTTTAATGGGGAGATTTATAACTATATAGAGTTAATAGAACAGTTACGAACAGAAGGTTATGTTTTTCGCACTTCGACTGATACGGAAGTTGTTATGGCAGCATATGATTTTTGGGGTGTAGATTGTTTGACCAGATTTGACGGAATGTTCTCATTTGCGCTTTATGATATTCACAACCAGGAATTATTCTGTGCAAGAGATCGTTTCGGAGAAAAACCATTCCATTATTATCTGGATTCCCAGAAACTTTTGTTTGGTTCAGAAATGAAATCATTATTGATATCAGGGGCAAATAGAAATATTGATGATTATAGCATTTACTTGTTTATTAACATGGGATTACACGAAGACCCCTTAGATAAAACGCGCACTTTCTTTTCTAAAATTAAAAGATTGAAACCAGGTCATTTTTTTATCACAAAGAAAGGTCAAGAGGTTGTACAGAAATGTTATTGGAAGCTAAATACTGAGGTGAATTGTGATATTAGTTTTGATAATGCCTGTAATAGGTTTAGGGAACTATTCACTCAGTCTGTCTTTCGGAGATTAAGATCGGATGTTGAAGTGGGAACCAGTCTTAGCGGAGGGTTGGATTCCTCTGCTGTTGCTGTTGTAATGCATAATTTAATACAAAAGAATCAAACACAAAAATGTTTTTCGGCAAGGTTTAATGACCCACGATTGGATGAAGGTTGCTATATGCAGAAAATAGTCGAACAAACAGGTATTGAGCAATTTATTACAATTCCTGATGAATTCGGATTAATTGAAAATCTGGAGAAAATTATGTTTCATCAGGAAGAACCATTTGGATCTGCCAGTATTTTTGCACAATGGGAGGTGTTTAAACTGGCCAATAAATTTGGTGTGACCGTTCTTTTAGATGGGCAAGGAGCAGATGAGGTTTTTGCGGGGTACACACATTTTTTTATGCCATTATTCAGAGAAATATTTCATATACAAGGAAAAAAGTCCTTAAATAAAACCGTTGCAGATTATGAAAAAAATAATGTCAATGTACAAAAAGTTAAGTTCGATAAAATGTTTTACATAGAATCAATGCACCCTGAATTACTTAGATTTTTTAGAACTATTAAATACAAATTATTGGGGTCAGGAGCTGTGTCTGAAATCAATATTTCATTGCACAATGCATTTAAAAGAGTTCCATCCCCGTTTTTAGAATCAATGAATCTAAATGAAACGTTAGCATTTTACACGACAATTTCAGGACTTGATAAACTATTAAGGTTTGCTGACAGAAGTTCAATGGCACATTCAAGAGAAGTGAGATTGCCTTTTTTATCACACGACTTAGTTGATTTTGTATTTTCTTTACCTTCCAGTTATAAAATACATAATGGTTGGACTAAAGCATTGATAAGATATGGACTTCAGGATTCATTACCGAAGGAAATTACCTGGCGAAAGAATAAACTGGGGTTTCAACCTCCCCAAGACGAATGGGAAAATAGCAGTGTATTTCGTGATTATGCAGGTGAAATGCAAAAGATTGCAGTTGAGGCCGGATATATTTCTACCAAAGCAAATATTTGCTGGAATGGGTTAATAATTGGGTTATTTTTAAAAATGGCAAAAAGATAATATGAAAAGAGTTTGCGTATTATTGAACGGTAAAATTGAAAATGATGCCAGAGTTATAAAAACAATAGTGACGATAAGTCGTTATCATCACGTTGATCTTTATTATACTGATGGTAATGAAAAAGATACGCAAATTTTCAGCAGTAATGTAGAATTACATAGTGTGGTCTGCCCCTATTCTTCATTGAAACAAAAAATCATAAGACATACTGTTTTTTATGATGAGTACCTGTTTTTCGTTAAAAAAGTACTTGAAGGTACCATAACTTATGATTATATTTGGGCTAACGATTTACCGTGTCTGAAACCTGCTGTTTATCTGAAAAAAAAAACAGGTGCCAAACTTATTTACGATTCTCACGAGATTTATATTGAAACCTTAAATCAATTTTTTCCTGTCAGTGCCCCTTGGTTTAAAAATATCATTTTTAAAATGCTTCTGGCTTTCATGCAATTTACCGGAACACGTTGTGAGTGGAAATTAATAAAAGATGTTGATCATTTTATTACTGTGGGCAAGTCATTGCAAAGATATTTTCAGGAAAAATATAATCTGACAAAGATTCACATAATGATGAATTGCCCCGAACGAGATTTCCATGGGGAATCAATTGATTTCCATAAAATGTTAAATATCGATAAGAATAAATTTATTGTACTTTATCAGGGTGTTTTAAATTATGGCAGAGGGCTTATATTATTGTTAGAAGCGTTCAAACATACAAATGAAAGATCAATATTAGTGATACTTGGCGATGGACCTCTGAGACCAAATTTAATAGAGTATTCAAAATTGTATAATTTAGCCGGCAAAGTATTTTTTATTGATAAAGTACCTTTAAAATCATTACCCAAATATACCAGAGGAGCAAATTGTGGAATAAATTTACTTGAATCTATTAATTTAAGTAAAAAATATGCTGTCCCCAATAAGTTGTTTGAATATATGCATGCAGGTATTCCGGCAATAACTACCAAAACCAAAGAAACAGAACTTATTTTTCAAAAATATAATATTGGAATATTTGCAAAAAACGAACCTAAGGATATCGTAAAATCGATTGACAAAATTTCTGATATGGACTTGTCTGAATATAAAAAAAATTGCCAAAAAGCTGCTTTAGAATATAATTGGGAAAATCAGGAAAAGGTAATACTTAAAATATTTGAATGAAAAATGATTAATCTCAAGATTTAATTTCGATTATGTTTATTTTAGCAAAAAGTCTGAAGAATTTTAATAGTATTTCGGTAGAATTAGATGTTCTGTAAGTAACCTTATTTAACCTTTATCTATAAAATGGAAAATAGGAGTCTTAGTATTTGTGTTTTACTAAATGGTGCAATAGCAAATGATTCAAGAGTAATAAAAACAGTGCGAACCCTATCTTCAATTGCTAACGTTGATTTGTTTTACATCAATGGTGAGGAATATGATTACAGAAAATTTAATAAAAATGTTAGATTGTTTCCTTGTGAAAAGCCAGAAAGTTTAAAGTTAAAAATCATACGACACTCATGCTTTTATAATGAGTACCTTTTTTATATTAAAGAAGTTGTGAAATTAGGTATTACCTATGATTTTATTTGGGCAAATGATCTACCATGTTTAAAACCAGCTGTAATCCTGAAAAGAAAAATGGGAGCAAAACTAGTATACGATTCACATGAAATATACCTGGAAACGCTAAATCAGTTTTTTCCTTTTAATGCAGTTGGTGTGAAAAAATATATTTTTTGGTCTATTAGAAAATTAATGTATTATTTGGGTCTGCATGCCGAGAAACATTATGTAAATGAAATAGATGAATTTATCACAGTTAACAATTCTATAAAAGATTTTTTTGAGAATAAGTATAATGTAAAAAATGTTCGGGTTTTATATAACTACCCGTGCATTTCAAGGAGAAATGATACTATTGATTTACATAAAGAACTAGGATTGATTAACAATGAGAAGATATTAATTTATCAGGGTGGTCTCCAGAATGGCAGAGGTTTAAAGTTGCTGGTAGACACTTTTAAGTTTGTTAATAGCAATATTGTTTTACTTATTCTTGGTTCAGGTAATCTTAAAAGGGAATTGGAGAAATTAACATTAATAAATAACTTAGAAAAAAGAATATTTTTTAAAGATTACGTTGATATGAATGTTCTTTTGTCATACACTCGGGGGGCAGATTTTGGCATTAATTTGTTAGAACCCATTAATTTAAATACTAAACTAGCACTCCCTAATAAAATTTTCGAGTACATTCATGCTAATATTCCTGTGATTGCATCAAATATGGTGGAGATAAAAAAAATTTTTAATAAATACAAATTAGGGATTTTAGTCGAGTTAGATTCTCAAAAAATTGCACGTGCTATAAATACTTTAGCAACAATAGATTCGAGTGTATTTAAAGATAATTGTAAGAAGGCGGTTCTGGAATATAATTGGGAGAATCAGGAAGATGCATTAATAGATATGATTATATGAAAAAGGTACTCATCATTGCATACGATTTCCCCCCCTATGTCTCCGTTGGAGGTTTACGTCCTTATAATTGGTATAGATATTTGCACGAGTTTGATATATACCCTATTGTGGTTACGCGTCAATGGAGCAACAAACATGGGAGTCATCTGGATTACATTGAAGCAAGTAATTCAGATAAAGTAATTATTGAAGAAAATGAAAAAGGAATGATTATCAGAACTCCTTACAAACCAAATTTTTCGAATAGATTGATGCTTAAACATGGGGATTCTCGATACAAATTCTTTAGAAAATTTATTTCTGCTTATTTCGAATTTGCACAATTTTTGTTTAAAATTGGCCCCAAGTCGGAGTTATATTTAGCTGCAAAAAAATATTTAGAAAAAAACAATGTTGATTATATTATTGCGTGTGCGGATCCTTTTATTTTATTTGATTATGCCTCTAAATTAAGTAGAAAATTTGAAATTCCCTGGATTGCAGACTACCGTGACCCTTGGACACTTAATTTCGTAAACCAGAAAAACTTTTTATTGAGAACATGGAATTCTTATTTGGAAAAGAGAATTCTAAAGAACGTACAATGTATTACGACAGTTTCTGAATTTTTGAAATTTAACATTTCAACTATTATTAGAGATAAGAAATATTATATATTACCTAATGGTTACAGCCCTGAGATTATTAAACAAAAAATGAACAATGAACAGCAAGGTTCAGCATTAAGTATTGCTTTTGTTGGAACCATATATTTATGGTATCCTATTAGAAGTTTTTTCTCAGTTATATCTGACTTTTTATTAAGCAACGATACTGTTGACCTTATTGTCAATTTCTATGGAGTAAATATTCCTGTGGTGCTAAATGATATGATCTCAAAGGATTTTCCTCATATAAAATGTCGAATTAACATTTTTCCAAGAATTCCGCATGAACTATTAATAGAAGAATTGTGTAGGAATAATGTTATGCTGTTATTTAATTCATTTTACCACATGGGGACCAAAATTTATGATTACATTGGCATTAAAAGAAAAATAATTTTGTGTTATTCGGATGATAGTGAGGCAAATGAACTTAAGAGAAAGCATTATAATGTCAATAAATCTGAATCTTTAAATCCAAGATTACAAGAGAATTTAATTAATGAAACTAATTCAGGAATTGTTGTAAAAGATGCGGCACATTTAAAAGTTGTACTGAAAGATTTGTACGCCGAATTCAAATTAAAAGGATTTATTGAGTGCAATTCGATTAATACAGAACAGTTTTCGCGTAAGATCCAGGTTCAGAAATTAGCCGAGATTGTCCACAAAATTATTGATTCAAAAGAAAAATCGTGATTTATTATGAGTAGCCCAATTATAGTAGTTGATTATGGAATGGGAAACCTTAATTCGATTAAGAAAAGGTTATCGCGAATTAATGCGAATGTCTTAATTACTTCCGATGCTAAGGATATTGAATTTGCTGATAAAATAATTTTACCTGGAGTCGGACATTTTAAAAAGGCAATGGAGAACATTCGAAATTTAGATTTGTTGTCAGTGTTAAATGAAGCTGTAATGGTGAAGTTTAGACCTATTCTTGGAATTTGCTTAGGAATGCAATTGATGGCAAATTGGAGTGAAGAAGGTGATGCAAAGGGATTGGGGTGGATAGACGCCAATGTTGTTAGGTTTTCAGTGATTGATCATTTGAAATATAAGATTCCCCATATGGGTTGGAATCAAATCATTAAAATGAAGAATAGCTTACTCATGAAAAATGTTCCGGATTTAGCAGAAATGTATTTTGCTCATTCCTATCATCTTGATTCAAATGACAGTACAGATGTATTGAATGAAACCGAATACGAATATAGATTTCCTTCAGCTATCGAGAAAAATAATATTTTTGGCGTACAGTATCATCCGGAGAAAAGCCATGATGCTGGTGAAATGTTGTTAAAAAACTTTATCAGCCTTTAAAATGTTTAGACCCAGAATTATACCGGTATTGCTTTTAAAAAATCAAGCCTTAGTTAAATCAAAGAGGTTTAAAGATTTCAGGTATATTGGTGATCCTATAAACGCTGTCAGGCTTTTTAATGATTTTAAAGCTGATGAATTGGTATTACTGGATATATTAGCTACAAAAGAAAAAAGGGTTATTTCAATCAATCTCGTTAATGACGTTGGAGAAGAGGCCAATATGCCATTTGCAGTCGGGGGTGGAATAAGGTCGATCGCTAGCATTAGGGAAATTCTTAATTCGGGAGCAGAAAAAGTAATAATAGGTAGTTATGCTGCTGAAAATCCTGAGTTTATTCATATTGCCTCAGAAACATTTGGGTCATCATCTATCGTTGTTTGTATTGATGTGAAAAAGAAAATATTTGGGCAAGTCCATTCATGGACCAATAATGGAAATAAACCAACTGGCCAAAATCCCGTTGAATTTGCAAAATTGATGGAAGAAATGGGCGCAGGCGAAATAATTATACAATCTATTGAACGAGACGGGATGATGAATGGATATGATGTTGGATTAGTACAAAAAATAACGGAATCCTTAAGTATTCCTGTAATCGCCCTTGGTGGTGCAGGAAATTTAAATCATTTAAAGCAGGTATACCAAGATGGTCATGCAAATGGATTAGCGGGAGGGAGCATATTCGTATTTCATGGCGCACAAAAAGGTGTTCTGATAAATTATCCATCAAAGTCAGAGATTATATTTTGAAGATGAAATTAATAATAAAGACATGTAATGATGTTATTAAAACGCAATTAGTCTTGAGTTTATTGAATATATTGTTATGAATGAAAATAATTATCGCCAGTGTTTACGATGTGTAATGGATACAACGGATCCTGAAATTACATTCGATGAAAATGGATTTTGCAATCATTGCACTGAGTTTTTTGAAAAGACTTCCAAGCTTGTCTATCAGGGAGAGGTAAGTGATAAAAAACTTTCGCAACTTGTTGAAAAAATAAAAAGCAAGGGTAAAAATAAAGAATATGACTGCCTGATTGGAATAAGCGGAGGTATTGATAGCTGTTATGCAGCTTATGTTGTCAAAAATTTAGGACTTAGAGCTTTAATTGTCCATTTGGACAATGGGTGGAATTCAGAAATCTCCGTAACTAATATTAAAAATGTGGCTGCTAAACTTGGATTTGACTATCAGAGTTATGTGCTTGATTGGGATGAATTTCGGGATCTACAGGTAGCTTTTTTGAAAGCATCTGTCCCCGAAGCAGAAACTCCAACAGACATTGCAATTCCGGCAGCACTTCATAATATTGCATCAAAATATAACATAAAATTTATTATAAGTGGAGGGAATTTTGCAACAGAAGGTATTCTGCCGAAAAGTTGGCATTATAATGCAAAAGATGTGAAATATTTAAGAGCCATCCACAATAGCTTTGGTTTAAAAAAACTTAAGACATTTCCTACATTCGGATACATGAAAGAAATGTATTATAAGTATGTGAAAGGAATGAGGATGATTTACTTGCTTAATTATGTCCCCTATACCAAGAAGGAAGCCATGAAAATACTTGAAAATGAATTGGGATGGAAATATTATGGGGGCAAACATTACGAATCAATATATACCGGTTTTTTACAATCCTATATACTTCCGGAAAAATTTTCAATCGATTACCGAAAGGCAACTTTTTCAACACAAATATGTGCCGGTGAAATAACCCGTGAAGAAGCCTTGAAAGAACTCATGAACAAACCCTATGACCCAATCAAGGCTATAGAAGAAAAAGAATATGTATGTAAAAAGCTTGGTCTTTCTATTTCTGAGTTTGAAGAAATAATGAAATTGTCACCAAAAACCTATAAAGATTACCCTAATGAACATAAGAAATTGGAGTTTATTTATAATATTTACCGCAAGATGAATAAATAGTTCCTTGTCAGAGGGGCAGATGGTATAGTTATTTGGGCTATGCAATAACCCCTGCGAAATGTTCCTACTCTGGCACCCATGATAAAAAAGTACAAACACTTGCTGTTCGATCTGGATAAAACGATATGGGATTTTGAGACCAATTCGGAAAGTACCATACGCGAGATCTATGAACTGCTTGTCCTGAAAGCGAAAGGCATAGACGATTTTGATGCCTTTCACAGGGTGTACGACGGGCATAATCCGAAAGAATCGGATCACTGAGGTTGGAAGCCTTTTCAAACATGGATATATCCTATTCGTCAATTTGAATACTTAATTTCTAATTTCTTAAAAAACTTTGATTTGAAGAATTTTGTGTCAAAATATTTTATTGTATACGCAGCATAAATAACTATAAGTCCAAAAATTGGAACATGAAATCTGCCTAATCCATAAAAAGGCACACTATATAGAAAAGAAACAATGAGAAATAAACTAGTTACAAATATTTCATTATAAGTAAATCGACCTTCTCTAATTTTTAAGTAAAAACCCATGATTATTATAATGAGATATAACCAGTAAACAAATAAGTAAAAACCATGCTTATATTTTCCATACCATGGCCAAATTACAGAATCAAATAATGATTTAATCAGCAGTCCTTTCTTGAAATCTGTGTGAGCCGTATAAAAGTCCATATTTGCAGGAATAGCCCATAATTTTAGAAATTTTATGGGAATAACTTTTAATTGAAAAACCCAATTATCTTTCCATACATTAACAGCTAATTTCTTATAGAGAGAATCTCGTTTTATACATCCACATCTGGAATCAAATTTAGAAATAGAAAGATATGGCTCTTTTTTTTTTGCCGGTAAATAATTTAAATTTTTCTCAGTAACATGCCAAGAACCATCTCCATTGCGATTGTTCCCTCCATATATTACAGTTCCTGACCCAAAACTAAAAGGGTTAAAACGCTTAAAAGTCATATAGTTTTTCGCCCCATTAACTGTAAGGACAAGAGTTAATGATAATATTGTAATCAAAGCAAATCGGTATTTTCTATTATATATAAATGGTGTGATTACAACTGGCAATACTAATAAATATTCGAATCTAGATAATACCAAAAAACAGAATGAAACAATGAAAAGAATTTTGACACTGTTTCTTTTAAGACCGTTTATTAAATTTCCAGAAATAATTAATATCAAGCTGCCACAAAAAGATTCTGTCAATGTCCATGAATTTGATTGAAATATTTCCGGTGAAAAAAGCACTAAAAAATAACTTACAACACACTGGGCAAAATTCAAATATCCTTTCTTAAAAAGATTATATAAAAGGTAATACAATGAAAGGCAGTATAGTAATGATTGCATAAGTGCAATTAAAAACTGAGGCTCTATTCTAAGATAAGTATGAAATATGTTATCTTTGTCAGAAATAATAGGA